>JABSRQ010000240.1 GCA_013215055.1 Pseudomonadales bacterium
TGCCGGTATCATCTTCTTCGGCCAAGTTTAGATAAGGCTGTTCGGCATCCTTCTCCAAAAAGCCCGATGTTTCTAAGTAGCGAATAATTTTTTCCATGATAGTGCTAAGCAATTGATTTAGTTCTGTGGTCGTCAACGCTTTAATAGAAATAAATTTAGATGCGTTTGATGGATCTTTTATCACATAGACACCATCCAAAAATAGCATGTGAACATGTATATTCAGGTTTAAAGCACTGCCAAATCGTTGTATGAATGTCACCGCTCCTGTTTGAGCAGTTTGTTGTGTATGGACTCCTTTTCTTTTCGATACTGTGTGTGATGATTTTAAGTGTTGGCCTAATGAGTTCTGGTTTAGCTGCTAATAGAAATCGAAGAGGGAAAGGCAGGCTGAGAACATATTGTCGAATGGGCTGATGAGGCAGAATATGGTCTGTTAATAAGGCTGCAGTTTGTGCCATTCTGCTGGCACCACAACTTGGGTAGAAACCACGCTTTTTACAACTGAAAGCAACGATTCGTTCATGATAGCAATCATCGCAGCGTACTCTTAGAAAACCATTTTCTAATCGTCCACAATCCAAAGGTCGGCCTGTATCTGGCGTCCTGGCATATAGCTATCTATAACTGATAACCGCTTGTTTACCATCGACCTTCAGATCCTTGAACTGTGCTAATATTTCGGCCAAGTCAGCTTCTGCCTTTCAAGTGTAAATGCCAGTCAAAAGCCAGAAATGATTATATCTCCCTTCTGCATAAGAGAAACTTAATTTGCTGGTAGATCACTACGCTCAAAGTTTTCAACGAATTATGACAGAAATGACTGGATTATTCATAGTTACCCTCTAGGCATTGAGGGTTTTTGTTATCATGACATGAGATGGAGCAAGAGGACTATTTGAGAAAGGGCACTCCATAGCAAGTTACAGGTCAAAGAAACCTGAATATTTTATGTATAAGTATATACACAGCTATTTTCGCACAAGTTATATAAATAAAATTGATACTTTATTTTGTCTAACATTGGCTCTATGACTACCTAGTGTTATTGGTTAATATGGATTTTTTTACAACCAATAACATTCTTTTAGGTGATGCATTGTGAAGTTTAGATATGACATAAATGGCCTCAGGGCTATTGCCGTTATCGCAGTGGTGTTATTCCACTTCAATCCTGATTGGTTACCAGGCGGTTTTGCAGGGGTTGATGTGTTCTTTGTGATCTCTGGATTTTTGATGACAAGGGTTATCTTTAGAGGCTTTGAGAACAACTCTTTTAACCTCTTCGCTTTTTATGTGGCTCGTGCAAATCGAATTATTCCAGCTTTAGCTACTCTTTGCTTAGTGCTTTTTGTGTTTGGTTGGTTTTTCTTAAACCCAGCTGACTACACAATGCTAAGTAAGCATATAGGCAGCAGTGTAGGGTTTATCTCTAATGTTATTTATATGAGAGAGTCTGGTTATTTTGACGCTGGCTCACATGAAAAATGGCTTTTACATACATGGTCTCTTTCTGTTGAGTGGCAGTTTTATATTATCTATCCAATTGTATTGATGATATTGAAGAAGTGTTTATCAATAGAAAATATAAAAAAATTCCTAATTATAGGAACTATTGGGGGATTTGGGCTTAATGTAATTGTTACAATGAAATGGCCAGAAGGTGCTTTCTACCTTTTACCCACTCGAGCATGGGAGATGATGTTTGGTGGCATCGCTTATATTTATCCAATCACATTGAAAGATTCGCATAAAAAATTAACAGAATTACTCGGTTTATCTCTTATTTTTTTAACTTATTTTTTCATATCCTCCAATACTCCTTGGCCTGGATATTTTGCTCTATTACCCGTCGTAGGGACATACCTTGTCATTCTTGCAAACAAACAAGATGGTTTTTTAACAAACAATATAGTATCTCAAAACTTAGGGAAATGGTCATATTCTATTTACCTATGGCATTGGCCATTAGTTGTTTTTGATTATTATTTTGATGCACCTAACTGGTATGTGATTGGCATTTCACTTTCAATCATTCTTGGATATTTAAGTCATAGGTATATAGAAAGTTATAAGTTTGATGGCTCAGTTAATTTACTACTATGTAGACCATTGTGGGTGATTGCTCTTATAGCTACATTTGTTAATTTTACTTATATTAATAATGGCATACCTCATAGAAAATCATTAGAACGAATAGGATTCACAAAAGAGGTTCAAGAGCAGTTAGCTGGGCCTATTTGGAAGTATACAAACAATGATATTTGCTTAAATAGATACCCGTATGAAAAAATCAATGAGCTAAGCTGGTGGTTCTGTATGCAAAATAAAGATTCTAATCCTACTATTCTCTTACTCGGTAATAGCTTTGCCAATCAATTATATCCTGGCTTCATTAATAATAAAGCCTTATCAAGGCATACTGTTCTTTCTATAGGTACTTGCGGCGTTGATGAAGAACCATCTCAAGATATATCATCTCCATGTTTTGGCTCAAGACTGAATGATCAAGCATCATTCATTGATAATATTATTAAGTCCAATCCTAGTATAGAGTTTGTTATTATTGATGGCTTAAATAGAGATGTTACCGATAAAACTATAAAAAGTTTAAATGAAAGGCTTAACCTCCTTGAATCTAACAATATTAAGACTATTATTTTCACACCTCACATAAAACCTAAGTTTCACCCAAAAGATTGTTTCAGAGCTGACATTTTCTCTAAAATTGATTGCTCTTTTGATCCTCAAGAGAGAGAGTTACTTTATACTAAATTTAAACCACTAATTGAAAATATTTCAAAACAACATCCAAATATTTTGTTTTTTGAGCAAAATGATGTTTTTTGTGCTGATAGCAAATGTTCATACATAAAAGATGGACTTCCATTACATCGAGATGCTGGCCATACCTCTGAGTATGGATCAATTTTATTACAGGAATACTTCACAAGTTGGGCAAAAACTAGTATTCCTGAGATCTTTTAAAATCCGTGTTGAAATTGATCATAATATTGGCCATTACATATTGACGCTTGCCTGACAATTGTGTGGTAACAATTCTCCAATCATACTGGCCTTCTGAGTCGGCAGGCGATTTAACACATCTTTAATGTAGGCGTAGGGACTTATCATTCCTTCTAGTTTTTGACATCGGAACGTCTATACGAAGTGTTATAGTCATCAATTCAGTTAATTAATTTTGTACATGGAGCAGCCCTATGTTCATTCCGGGGTTGTTAACCACATTTCTGGCTGTGAATGCTTGTTAATCTTGCATGGTCTATCAGGAAAGCGCTGGGTCAAGGATGCCCTACAAGGCCTAGCTGGTACTGTGTGGGTTGTATAGGCTAGAAAAATATCTCAGGTTTTGATTCTGGGGTTGTAATTTCTCTTCTTTGGAACTCGTAATCGTTGTTAATATTCGTCTGGATACATTTCCGGTGCCAGATTATCAAACCGTGTATAGCGCCCTATAAATACTAAATGAACGGTGCCTGTTTCACCGGAACGGTGTTTGCCGAGGATGATCTTCGCCTTGCCTTTGTCGGGGCTATCTTCATCGTAGATTTCATCGCGGTAGATAAGAGTATAAGCAATATAACCGCGATTCATCGTGCATTATGAATGCCTTGTATGACTACAGTTGCATTACTTACAATGAAAACTCAACGCTTATAGGCTGTAATCGAATATGAGATTAACCTGTTAGATCGGTTATTTCTATTAAATTTTTAATGCTCAAAGCTGTCTGGGCATGTCGGTAAGGCATGTTCAAGTTAGGCGTTTTCTAAGGTCACTGTTAAGTATTGAGTCTTGTTGGCGGTGCATGCGCTTCGGGTAACCTCTGCAATAATCTGATCAGTGTCAGCGATGCCAACATGTTTTTCCACACCGTCATCGTTCTGAGTCAATAAACTCACATTGATAAACACGCAGTGGTAATACTTAATGTCGGGATTACTTGTGGTGCAAGTATCTTGTTGATCATGACAATGATCATCTTTGTGATAATGCGTATTGGATTGGGCTTCTGGGTTAGAAGCTTCATTGTAATAAGCGATATTAAAACGCTGCAGCTGTAGTTGGATATCTTGATTGGGTACATTAGATAAATAGAACGTTTCTTCATTGCACCCCGCAATTAAAAAGGCTGCTAAAATCACTAAAGCCATGTTTTTAATAAGGCCTATCCATTTGATTTTATTACTTTAACGTCCATTAAACTCAGAATTATTGAAAATAACTTAAAACAAGCTTTCAATTCAACATATTGAAAGTTCGCAAGTGCCGTAAACACTTTAAAAAGAACCTTATATTACAGTGTTAGATAAACGGTACCTGCAGAAGAAAATGAGCATATTAGGGAGCCCGTTCCTCATTGCGCAACGATACAGCCAAAGCAACAATATGCTCAAATCAAGCCCTGCCTCAATAAAGCAAAACAGATAAAGATGGCCATGCTTAGCCATAGAATAGATACTATTGATAATTTCACGGGGGCCCAATGATAAAAAAAATATTCACGATTATTTTGTTAGTCACCCTTTTACCCGCCTGCATGCAACAAACATTTGTGATGGATTATGATGACAGCGGTGGTTTGGAGAGCTGGCATCAAAGCCGTGACGGGAAATTTTTATCCGAGCAGCATGGGGAGATCTCTTTTGATACCCTGGTTAATACCGTAGCCATAAATACGCTAAAACGCCTTCAACATGTAACCTATTGTTCACAAGTAAACGATGCCACGCTGGATGTATTCCCCTGCGACGAAGCATATGAAAATGCCTTTCTTGAACTGCAAACCATGCAAGCCTCCTTACATAAGGTGTTAAAAAACCAGCCGCTTGAAATCAACATCGATGGTTCCCCGGTTAAGCTGAACGGCCTACCCCAATCCGAGATTATCGATACCCTTTACTCTACAGACATTGCCTTTGCCGATGCTGAGAAGGCCTTGATGCTTTATTTTGTGCTGGGAGAATGGATGAAGGAAGATGCGGCTACCGGTATTGTTGAGGCACTGGGGATTTATCATTATCAAAAAGTTTATAATGCTGGCCCTGATACGGGTGTGTGCAACCATCAAGACGAAATTAAAACCTTACATACCTGGATGCTAGCCAGCTATTTATATGTAAACGATATCCCCCTACAGGTGACATATGTTGACTACAAAACCGGAGCATCTTTCTTTAAGACCTTTATAGATAATAGAGATGACTGGACCATGGTATGGGATAGCGCCATAAGCCAATCCATTTTACATGAAGACCTGCATTTCAGATTACCCGCAAAGATGTTAATCAATGCCCAAGGTGAAGCGGTTATTTTTAGGCTGCATAAAAAAGTCGCCTCTGCAGGCATTGATATTAAGGTGGGCGATATCATCCTAGGCTTTAACGATTTCACCGTCGGTATCCACTCGGATGAGCAACAGAATGCGGAAATGATTAAAGCCATAACCGGCGATAAGAAATTTCATTGGAAAATACAAAGAGGCGACAAAATATTTATTGTCACCACCATCGCTAAGGATGAAGCTGCACCCATTGAAGACACCTTAATAACAGAGACCTTCAAGAATAATGATCAGACTATTCACTACCTAAAACTGGATTCATTTGTAACTGGTTTTGAAGAGCATATTGATGCAACACTCACTGAATTATCAAGCCAGCCTTCTGATAGCCTGATTATTGATTTACGCGCCAATGGTGGAGGTTCTAACTCACTATTACTCTATATGCTAAACACATTATTCCCAGATGAAGAGCAGCCCTTCAGCGTGATTGTGCGTGAAAATGGCATGATGAATGAATCCCCCATAGCACTCAATGGCAAGCCTATACCCACACACTATAAACACACGTATATTTTACTGGATGCATCTTCACTCTCCGCTTCCGAACAATTCGCCAATGCCGTGCAATATAGAGATGACGTAACCGTGTTATCTAATACCCATACCTATGGCAAACGAATCAGCAACCATACCTGGCAAGGAAACTGCGGAAAAAGTTATCAACTAACAACAAGTTTTGGCATCAATGGCCTGGGGAAATTACTGCCAAAATCAGGTATAAAACCCGATATAAAAGTTGAAGCGCCCTACAATAATCTGTTTTTTACCAGTATAAAAGATCCCTTTATAGAAAAAGTTTTAGCCCTTAACAAGAAAAAGAAAAAGCCCATACCGTTAAAAACACATAGCGTGCAGCCTTAAAATATCCATCAACGCCTTGCTTACCATGCAACTGACTTGCATGGCAGAACTGCCAAGAATGGCTGGGCAAATAATCAATTATCCAACGGTTTGTTATCCAGCACAAAACCTGTATTTTCCATAGCCGATTTTTCTTTTCCTCGATTGGGGAATACACAAACCAATAAAGCCGGCGCTACCAACAGATCTACTAACAAGGCTAATAATGTAATCAAACCCAGGCTCACACCAAACTTAAAAAATGGCTCTAACGAAGATAATAAATTACCAAAACAGGCAGCACTGAATATCATCGTGGTCATAAATAACGCCGGACCACAGCCACGTACAGAGCGCATACTGGCATCT
>JABSRQ010000241.1 GCA_013215055.1 Pseudomonadales bacterium
CGACGATGAGTTATCACGCTTCCAGGGATTATTATCGCTATCACTAGTGCTGTTCGACGATGAGCGATCACGATTCCAGGGTTTATCATTATCCCGTTTTTTAGAATAGCCGCCGCCCATACTGTGCTTTTTACCGGCCGCCGAACCTGCATTATACCCGGCGGCTTTCTTGGCGCGCTTTGCGCGTAAGCGCTCGGCATCTTCCAGATCTAATTCAGCCGGTTCACCCGCTGCTTGCCCCTCGGGCACAATCCTGTCTCTTGGAGGTAATTTAAACTGCTCAGAAGAGGCTCTAGGCAGGTTTTTAAATTCATATAGGTAGAACACTTCAACTTTTTCACGTGCCCAATCCGTTTTTTTAAGGAATTTAACACTGGAATCAATACTGGGCTTGGTCTTAAAGCAATTGATATTTAAATAGGCAAACAGAATCTCAAAACCGTAATGATCCTCGATTTCAATCAACATGTTTTTTAAACTAAGACCGTGCAGCGGGTTATTCTTGTAATTGACGTCATCATTCATGGTCTTGTCCAGGCACAGCAGTAAATAGATTGATTATACCTTATAGCGGCTGGCTTTGTGACTATTGCTGTTAGAGAAGCTTTCATGTCTGAGCGCATAGGTTTAACTACTAGCAATGTAAGAAGGGTGTTTAGCCAGAGTCATGCATAGAAAATACACGTGGCTTCAACTAATAAGAGCGACATTCTGTTAAACAGCATATCGTGATAATGATTTCTTCATCGTCTGTGCTGCCGTTTAACATCCCAATATTTTGCGGCGACGTTTGTTGATACGCTCAACAGCCGTTCCCACAACCGATTGGCTGAATGCATGAAGACCAGTGCCTTTTGGAGCGTACCAGCGCAACAAGCCATACAGCCTTGCCTTAGTGGAGGCTAAGTTTTAAAGCTACAGGATCGCGTTTAAGTCAATACGCTTAAGTTGATGTTTGCTGCTATTAAGCATGGTTATATTGTTAGGCTATGTAAACCTGATTCACCAGTGCGGTCGCACAGATTACGCCGCTGCTATCAATAAACTCTACTTCAACATCAGCACCATCTTCCCGTTCATCGGCAATGCAAGCGATAATTTTCACCTCGCCGGCCTTAACGGGGCGTTTAAAGTCTACGCACAGACGACGTGTGGCAAAGTTTTGTCCATCTTTCAGAACTGTCAGCATGGCGGCCCCGGCAATATAATCAGCCAATGCCGATAGGTAGCCCCCAAATACCATGCCCGATCCCTGATAGATATCCTCTGTTGCCTGCCAGTTAATCTCAACACGCCTTCCATGCCAGTGGCTTAGCATGGGTAAGTGTAAAAAATCGATATGTGGAGGTAATAGTGAGGCATCGATATTGCCCGATACCGCGATATCAAGGGCCTGTTGCCATTGTGTCATGATGTATACCTTGCGTTGATAGTGGATAAACACCATATTAAGGTTTCTTATATTTAGTTAAAGATGCTAAAAAGAAACTTATTGTTTACGCAGGGAAACCAACTTGAGCATAGATAAGAATATTCAGGATTTACTGAATTTTGCTGCGATTGTTGAGCAGGGCTCTATGACAGAGGCTGCCGTATTCCTGGGCAGCAATAAATCTTCAGTCAGTAAGAAACTGGTGCGTCTTGAGGGAGCCTTGGGGTTGCAGCTCATGCACCGGGAGCATAAAAAACTCAGCCTTACCGATGCAGGCAGAAGTGTTTATCGGCAGTGCCAGGCCATAACGGGGATCAGCGATCTGGTGTCGAATGAGGTTGAAAGCCTCAAAGAGCTGCCATCTGGGAAGGTATGCATCAATATTACCAGCGCGCTGGGTGAGTTTTTTAATCGTTATATCTTACCGGAATTCCAGCAGGCCTATCCCGATATCACCATTCATATGAAGGTCTCGGATGCTATTCCGGATTTGAACAAACAGGGTTTCGATATCACTATCCGCGTCATGTCATCGCAGTATAATGATCTAGTTGCCAGGAAGCTGGCGGATATCACCTCCATCATGTGTGCGGCACCTGATTATTTGAATCAACTTGATACGCTCCCGACGCCTGAGACTCTGGCTCAGCATAACTGCCTGCTATGGGAATCAGAGGAACACGGCGTGTTAAAAAAATGGCAGCTGCAACGACAACGCAGTGACGAGATAATCAGCATACCTGTCCAAGGGAATTTTCACTGCAATCATTTACCTTCGCTAAAGGCTGCAGTATTAAGTGGCAGGGGCATTGCGTATCTGCCCCAGTATTTGATACAGGAAGAGCTGGATAGTGGCGCACTTATCCCTTTGTTTACCGAGTACAGCAACACGACAACTGCTCTCTATGCGCTATTTCCTCCGCATAAACAAAAGCCCAGAAAACTTCAGGTGTTGCTGGATTATCTGCAGCAATATTTTGCGGGTGAGGAGGATTTCACTAAACCGGTGAATCGCAGATAAAGAGCATGTTTTAGATATTTACTAGAGTAATAAAATCGCGATTAATAGAGATAAATAATTCTATTGGTGGGGATGATGAACATTGTAATGTGGCTATATATTTACAAATCCTGACTTGATAAGACGTATTTAAGAGTGAGGTCAGCCGCTTATACAGCGGCTCTTAGGATATTGCAGTCCTTCAATTCCAGCAGCCAAATTGTCAGGAGTATTCAGGTATAAGTGAGATTACCCTCCAATAGGGTTAAATCTTGAGGCAATAAATATCGCTGCTGTTTAGTGTAATGACAGAATTCAGTAGAATAGAATATTATGGCAATAAATTTATCTCCATACACGGTTAATACCCCATGGCTCTAACAGGTAAAAGCTAGGTAACGTATGCCCTACAGGCTGTTTCTATACAATGTGGTTAGTATTCTTATCTTAGAAGGGTATCTCTGGTGGCGGCCCTAGGGACTCTGGTAGCTGAAAAGCGGCAGGGGTAAACCCGTCAGAAATCTATGAATTATAGGGTCAATGAAGGCTACGCCCATGTCTGGGGCTGTAGCCCATTTCCAAGATAGTAAACGGGCTTAAAAAATCCTGCAGGACTACAGGAATATTTAGCCAGGGGAAGAGTTTAAAGGCTACTAACTTAACCTGATACACGATTATCTTTTTATGCGTCCCATGGCAGCTGTAATCCCACAGCTGCAGGGGCTATCAAAGAACGATAAACGCCGTTGCTGAAAGCATTTTTTTGCGCTGTAATATTTATATATTATCCCACTCATATATAACTTTTAAGACATTTCATACCTCTATGTCCACCCTCGACAAGAGTTAAAAAACTACCTTTTATTACAAACATTTCCGCTACAACTAACACAGTAAGTAAATATTAATAAAACACTTTCAATATCATTTGTGGCTTTAACAGAAACTACGATAGAATGCGCATCAAAATGGATTTGATAGAACATATAAGGATGTATCTATGTCCCGATTTTTCTTAGCCTTGATATTATTGGCCAGCCTCGCTAGCTGTAGTGACAACCAAAATAGCAACATTGATACTGATGGTGATGGTGTCATCGACACGCTCGATACTCACCCCCATAATCCGCTGGAAAGCAGCGACAGGGACAAAGATGGTGTTGGTGATAATGCCGACATGTTCCCAGACAATGCCTTGGAAAGCCACGATACAGATAATGATGGCCTGGGTGATAATAGTGATCCAGATATCGATAACGATGGTTTATCTAACGCTCAGGATAAACTTCCATACACTCCTATTGGCACGCCAAATAACACCGACAAAACCTCCGAAGCAAACGCCGACAGCAACTACATATACAACGGGCAGTTATGCACGGTAGATTTTGGTGACGGGCAAACAACAGAATGCAAGGATCGAGTTCCCCTAGCTAAAGCTATCGAGGCCAGTGGTGATATTAATTTTCAACAATGTCTGAGTGATAGCCTAACTAGCATCGATTATGCTGATGAGGTCACTCATATCTATTGCCCTGAGATGGATATATCCACGATAAGTGGTCTGCAGGCTTTTGCGCGACTGCAATCACTGCATATTGGCAATAATAACTTAAGCGAAATTGATGTGAGTACTAACCCGCTATTAGCTGAATTATACCTTGCAGTGAATCACTTAAGCTCCATCGATATCAGTCACAATAGCCGTTTAACCACCCTTAACCTTAACCATAATCAACTGCAGGTCATCGATACATCGTCCAATAAGCAATTACAAATACTGCACCTGAATAATAATCAGCTGCAAACGCTTGAGGTCAAGAATAACACCCTGCTTCAACAGCTATCGTTAAGGTCTAATCAGCTGCAGGCGGTTAACATTGAATACAACACGGCTTTAACTCGGCTGACCATTGCCGATAATCTGTTGACGGCGATGGACCTGACCGCCAACCTGTCATTAACGCATCTTAGCCTAAGCTCTAACACTTTGAGAGAACTGGATATTTCTAACAATCCAGCATTGCTGTATGTGAACCTAAATAATAACAATATCCGCACTATTGATGTTTCCAAAGCTAACAAACTGCTTAATCTAAGTTTGGCAAATAACGCTCTTAAAAGTGCCGTGTTAGATGATAATCAACAACTCAGTTTTCTCAATCTGAATAACAATCTGTTAACTGAAATTGATATTAGCCAGAGCACAAACCTGCAGACGCTTTACCTAAGGGATAATCGATTAAACTTTAACTCTATCGCCACTGATATTACTAGCTTAAATCATAAGGATGCCAGGATAGACCTTAGCGGAAACTTGTTTAATACTACGGTATTAAACAAGTTAAATTCACTGGCGGGGCTACCCAAACCCTACACTGGGGTAAGTCATTACCCACAACAAGATGAAGCGTTAGACCTCCCTCTATTGGTGACGGAGAATATCTATGGTACCAAATTTACCCCTGTAACTGATGGCGTAGAGTTATCGGCATTATCACCAACGCAAGAACACCTTGTCTATGTTGCGGCTACCGAGGAGGATTCTTTTAGCTTCACCGATTTGGAACAGGCTGTTTATTTCAAGATTGATGGTCTTAAGACCGGCGAAGAAAGCGCTTTTTATGTTCTCTTCACAGACGGAGACTTGTTTGATACGGGTAAGTATGGCATTGGTTTGTATATAGGCTATGACATTGATTCAGGTTCTTATAGCCTAGGCATGGGGAGTATGTCGGTTTCTGATTCTATGAGTATTTATCCGGACATCGATTTATTCAATAAACCCCTCGCACTATCGGTCAGGAAAACAGAGGCCAATATCATCGAACTCAAGCTATATGATTCTGACGACCCAGCTGCAGAGCCTGTTTATACAGGAACAGCCGATGCGTCAAACCCTGACGTTGGTGAGGAGACCATCAATCGCCTGGTGATTTACAGCAATGAAAATAGTGGTCTTGGTGAGAATACATCGAAGGTCACTCAATATATACAACCTCCCTTTCAAAATATTCATATCCCCACCATCGCTATGCAAAAATTACGAGCGGTAGCTGGCGCCGATCAAAGTGTCGCCTTTGGCGATGTAGTCACCCTAGATGCCAGTGCTAGCAGCTCTGTAAACGACGATATTGTTAGTTATGCCTGGAGCGAAGATGGCGCAGTATTAAGTCACGAGAAGATTTTTAACAGCTCTACATTTACCACGGGTATTCATACCGTAACGTTAACGGTAAGCAATAGTGAGGCAAACTCTGCAAGCAATCAGTTAAAGCTTACCGTGATACCCCCTAACGTTGTGCCGAAAGCTATTGCCGGTGATGATCAAAGTATCCGCGAGGACGCGACGGTGATACTGGATGGCAGTGCCAGCACAGACCCTGATGGTTCGATTTCTAGCTATCGCTGGACCGAAGAGTCTGTTGTATTGAGCAGTAGCGACCGATTCAGTAAAGCCGATTTCTCTGTTGGTGTGCATACCTTAACCTTAACCGTTACTGATAATGATGGAACTACAGACAGCTCTGATGTTGTAATCACAGTAATAGCAACATCATATGGAAATGAATTACTTGAGAATGCGAGTGGTGATATCTCTCCACTTACACAAAATGGCTGGGTTAATGCCAGAGGCAATTGGTATGTGGGTAGTGCAGAGCTCGCGCCGATTCATGGCACGGGATTTTTCCATCCGGGTGCGGTTTTAAATAGTGGCGCTGGTTCCGATCTCTATCAAGAAGTTGACGTAACTGCCTATGCTGCGGCAATCAATAGAGGTGAGCAGGCCTTCAAGTTCAGTGGTTATTTGGCTAGCTATAGTAGCGATGATACGGCTAGCATTACGGTTGAATACCGTAGTGATACAGCTGTCTTAACTACATATAGCACCGGCACTGTTAAATCAACACGTGTTTGGCATTTCAGAAGTAATACAAAGGTTGCCCCTGAAGGCACAACAAGAATTCGTGTATTTCTTCATAGCGTGAGATGGAAGGGCAATGATAACGATGGTTATTATGATCATTTAAGCTTAAAGGCGGTTAACCCATAAAATTTACGTTAGTTTAAATTGTAAATATTATTGCT
>JABSRQ010000242.1 GCA_013215055.1 Pseudomonadales bacterium
GATGATGAAGATGATGAAGTGGAGATGGTTGACATTAATGAAGAGTTGATAGATAAGGATGATGAGGAAGATGATGAAGATGGTGATGGCATTCTTAATACCGTGGATGCCGATGATGATAATGATGGCGTTTTGGATGTGGAAGATAGCGATGATTTTAATCCTCTTATTGCCGGTGATCTAGATAACGATGGCATCGATGATCTTGTGGATCTAGATGCCGACGGTGATGGTTTACTCGATGTTGATGAGTTATCCGTATTTTTAAGAGATACCGATAATGATGGTGTGATCAACTTCATCGATAGTGATGATGATGGTGATGGCATTGCCGATATCTCGGATGCATTTTTGTTAGATACCGATAACGACGGCTTAAAAAATGATGTTGATGACGATGATGATAACGATCAAATGGCGGATGCTTTTGAATTGTTATGGAGTTTTAATATTCTTGATGCCAGCGATGCGGCAGCCGATCTTGATGGTGATGGTGCCAGCAATGTCGAGGAGTTTTTAGCCGGTACAAACCCATCGGTGGATACCGTTGCACCCAGCTGTGTTGCACCTGACGATATTACAGTGGATGCCACAGGCTTGTTAACATCCGTGATGTTAGGCACAGCCGTCAGTGTGGATGTCCTAGATCCTTCACCCGATGTTACGTCAGATGCGCCTGATTTATTTACACCCGGAAATCATACGATTGCCTGGACCTGCCAGGATAATAAAGGCAATACCGCGGCTACGGTTACTCAAAATCTTAAAGTTAGACCACTGGTTGATTTTGGTATTGATCAGTTGATAGGGGATGCTTTGATTGACCAGCAGGCATCAGAAGGCACTGCCGTTTCTGTTTGTGCTTATCTAAATGGTGAAGCTGCGAATTATCCGGTTAAGCTTTCTTATGTTGTTAGTGGTCTGGCGACGCCTGATGTTGATTATGTTTTTGAACCTGTTGATTTTATCTTTGCAGCCACTGAACCGCCTACGTTAAAAACCTGTGCAACGGTTTTAGTCGCTTTGGATGATGATTTTAATGAAGAAAATGAAAGCATCATCTTCACGATGACCTCTGCTGACAATGCTGTGATAGGCCATAAAAACACGCATACTATTACGCTGAGCGAATATAATATAGCACCCATCATCAGCTTCTTTATGCAGCAAAAAGATGTAAATGTATCTACCGTGAATAATGATCAAGGCTTGGTTGTTGTTGCTGCATCAATTCAGGATGCCAATACGGGGGACAAACACACTTATGATTGGAGCCTAAGTGAACAGGGCCTTTTGGATATCGCCACTGTGATTGATGGCTCACAGATTATCTTTGATGCTTTGAACTTATCCGAAGGCATTCATAGCTTAATTTTACAGGTGTTTGATGATGGTGAGCCGGTCAAATTCACGCAAAAAGAATGGAGTGTGATTGTGTCGGTGAATGAACAGGCGGTGGATACGGATAATGACGGTATTGCCGATATTAATGACAGTATAAGTCAAAGCCATCTGATTCAATCGGTAGAGGGTGAAGATGAAGCTTATATTATCAGCACCGATGCCGGAGCTTCCATCAGTTTAGGTGATTTGGCAATAGCGCTAGAGAGCCAAGCCAGTACAATTACCTTGGCCGATATTCAGGTGCTGTCCCCAGGCATTGAAATAGATGAATTTCATAGTGCCTCGGGTTATAGCGATCTGAGGATTTCCGATTTAACGACTGCAGGGCAAACCGCATCGCTAATCTTGCCGTTAAATACAGCGATCACAGAAAATACCATCGTCAGGTTATTAAAAGATGATTGGGCCAGTTTCATCGAAGATAACGATAATAAACTCTATTCTGCAGCCGGTGAACCCGGATCTTGCCCAGGCCTAGGCAGCGATGAATATCAGCCGGGTTTAACCCCTGGACATTGGTGTTTATTAGCCGAGGTTGTGGATGGTGGCATAAACGATAGTGATGGTAATGCCAATGCCGCCGTGACATTAACGATGGGGCAGGGCCGGGTGGATACACAGATTAGTTTTACCCAGCAATCAAATGAGACATCCGCCGATGTGGCATTACAAGCCGCGGCAGGTTTTGGCAGACCTGTATTAGCCTTTGAAATCAATACGGCGCATGTGATTGAACTGGATAGTTTTTCATTTGAAGCGCAAGGTGGTGGTCTGGATTACTTGATTGCCGAGGTGAATGTTTATGTTGATGTCGATGGTGATCATACCGTAAGCGCTGCGGATACATTAATTGCACAAGGCGCCTTTATCACCGACAACGGCTATTTGAATTTACCGATTGTAACGGGCTATCAACTGAATATCGGAGCCACCGCATTTATCGTAACTTACGTTTTTGAATAGGAGAGCATGATGGACATTAAACATGGCGTTACGCTTTTATTATCTACGCTTATGATCAACGCCTGTATCGAATCCAGAGATAAACCCAGCTCAGATTCAGCCAGTGGTGATATTAATTATCAGCCTGATACGAACGCCAATACCAATCCAAACCTTTATGGTTTAAAACTCAATGCAGCAAACATAAAACGCACGCTAGATGGCAAAGAGTATACAGTGACAACATCCGGTTTACCGTTGAACGATAGTATAGAGAAAATCCCATAAGCCTTTTAATAAGGGTATACAACAAACGCCGCTGCTGTTTACCCCCTGGTTTTTATAATTGTACTGCAGGTGTACGCTGATACCGGTATCGGTGTTTTGCCTATTAGAGCCAAAGTTGTTTAAACCATTGCTGCCCATCACAGAACGGCCGCCGGTGGATTTAACAAAGCTGGCTTGACGCCTTTTCGAGAAGCTTGCCTAATAAAGTTATCAATAAAATGAAGAAAAGTGATAAATATCGGCAGTACATGTTTATTTTTATTCGCCAAAAAATAAAATAAAATTAAAAAGCTTAATGTTTTTTGGCATTTATGCTGTCGTCACTGAGCGCTATGATTTTCTCCAGCAGGGACTGTTTGACCGATAAAGCTAAAGCTATTCGGTTAAATGCTGCGTCGTCAATTAAGTTCATCTTACATAGATGGATCGCCTGAGATAAGACGATGGCCTTGGCTAAAACTTTCTGCATCTTGGCGCTGGTTTTATTCGAAAATATATCGCTGATTTCTTCTGAAAGCTGCCATTGTTTTATGATTTCTTCGCTGAGTTTATTTAAATTAAAGGGCTGTAGATAATAAAAATGGCAGGCTTTGTTTTCCGGGGCTATCGATTGATCCTGGCTGATTCTATGGTATAGCGTAACCTCACCAATATTATGAAATAGACCCGCCATATAGGCGATAAATGGATTCAACCCCAGAGGCTCTGCAATCAGCTGGGCGGCTATCGCGGTGCGTTGAGAATGGGCGTAGATAGCATCTTCAAAATAACCATCTTCTTTATTGATCTGGGGCGCCGGTTTTAACATCGATGTGCAGGCAATCGATTTTAAACCCGTACGGCCTATAATCACCACGGCCCGTTCAAAGCTGTCTATGCGTTGATTACCCGGATTGTATAAGATGCTGTTAGAGGCTTTTAAAACGGCAGCCGAGATAAAAGCATCTTTATGAATAAATTTAATGATTTTTTCAATAGAGCTGGATTCATCCCGTAAACATTGCAGCACTTTAGGTGTTGTCGCTGACAACTGTGGCATAAATTTTCGGCGAGCTTGCTTGTCTGTGATCAGCTCTTCCAGTAATTCATGTAGATGCAGACGCTGAGGCTGTAATACCCGAAGTGTATTTAAGTTGGCTTGAAAAATACTCTGGTAAAAATCTTGTTTGATCTGGGTAGACGATAACAACGTTTCTGTTGATTTTTCCAGTTGAGGAGTAGAGGGGGTGTTTTCTGTCTTGGGCTGATTTTCAGACATCGGCTCAAGCTCTTTTTCATGCATGAACGCTGCAGAGTCGTCACTATCCTCCTCATCTTCCGGTGCGGAGAAAATCAAGATGTCGGAGGTTAAAATTTCTATCACCCTATCAACAAAGCGCATGATTAAGTTCCTAGATCTACGGTTTTAAATGTTGTTGTTATCCTTTTGAATTTTTATGCTCTGTAGGCGATTTATGTTGTTCTCGTATACACCATTCAATACGCCATGCGGTGAATAAATAGAACAAACTATAAAAAACCGGGATGCCAATCAGGCTGGGGTTTTTACCGTAGATTAATACACAAAATGCGAAAAAAGTACTTACACCGGATATAACCGAGACAGTGCTTAAGCATAGATTGATATATTCATCTTTGATTTTAAATTTCTGGCCTAACTCACCGATAGCAACAAGATAGATGGCACTGCAGATACCGATCAGGGCCAGGATAAACCCCAGTTCATTTAAAGCCTGATCTTTTTGAAAGTAAAAAACACAAAAAAATAAAGCATTTAGGCTGGTTAAAAATATGCCCATCGTCTTGATCATGGCCAAGGCCCTTATAACTTAAAATATTGTGCAGCCGTATTTTCCTGATAAAACTATAGTGTATTTAGCTTAAAAAAGGGGTTTTTACAAATGTCTTACTGCGCTATTTTTTAGTTATCTTCAGCATTGTTTATACTCAATAGAGTAGCAGTTTGTTGATGGTCTCATTGCTAACTTGATTTAGGGGGGGAGTAAAGTCATGCGCACGTTTATAGCCATGCCACTAAATCATCAACAAGCTAACGCCCTATTAAAGCTTGGATGTTTTTATCGAGATAAAAATTTGTCTTGGAGTCGTTTAAAAAATCTGCATATCACCTTGCAGTTCTTGGGTCAGAAATCGGTAGAAGAACTCACTTATTTGCAGTTTATACTGAGGCAACAGGTGCAGATGCGGCCATTGGAATTAAACCTGGAGCATGTCGCTGGATTTCCGCATTGCCGCTCAAGAATTCTGGCGGTGACCATAGCACCACATGCCGAACTCACGTATCTGCAGCGACAGATAAAAGCCTGTGTTGCAGACAGTGGTTTATTGGATGTGGTTAGCGAGGCCGATTTTCTGCCTCATATCACCTTGGCAAGAACCAAGAGGGTGCAGCTATTTGAGTGTATGCCTGTGAATCTGACGTTGTGTGTTTCTAAGTTTGAGCTTTATCAAAGCCTGCAGGGAACACAAGGTGTGTATTATCGTGTGCTTAACTCAATCCCTGGCTGATTCGCGGCTAGATTGGCCGTCAGTTTTACGTTGCAGCAACATGATATTTTATGGGTTTGGTATTTAAATCAATATCAGGACTTTATTAAAGAGGTGAATATTAATGCCGTGGATGGTATTGAAATTAATAGTGATGGTGGAGATGAATACAGTTTTAATTTTGAAGAAATTCAAATCAGTGGTGTGGAACTGAGCTGGTCCTGGCAGGTGCTTGAGCGTTTACGTTTTAACAGCTCTCTTTCTTATCTATTGGAGGCCAGTGAAAACCCAGGATCGTTAGATCATACAATTATCAGCCCCTCTGCGATCAATACCGAAAAAACTGATTTGCTTTTTCTGTCAGATTTAACCGCCAGTCTGTAACTTAATTATCATATCTCCAGACGTTATATGCTCTATTGGGATGTGATCTATTACAGTGATCGTGATGTGCCGGAAAACTATCAGCAAGACTCTGCCGTTCAACAAACCGCTAATGCCTATCATTTTTACCTCTCAAATTTGCATCTTACGGCCAATATTAACAAAAGCCTTGAATTGGGCTTCGGTATTAACCATATTTTTGATGGCGAATATTTATTCGCCTTCTCCAGATCCCGCCAGTGATTATGACAATCAATGGCCGGGCCGAGGAATGGAGTTCAGCGCACATTGGCAGTTTTAATCATACGCAGATGCAACAAATAAGTGTGAATCAGCCTAAAGGCTAAACATGGGCTGCAAGATTTGTCTTTAGCCGACTTTATATTGTGAAAATAGTCAGCTTGCTAACATGGCGCTTTTAAAAAACTGGGTTTATGCTTGTTAACATCCCTATGCGTTTTTTTCCCAGTTTGAACTCTGGATAAAAGAACATAGAGCCTTGAGGTAAAGTGTTATGGCTCTGGTGATCAATACCAATGTGGCATCGTTGAATACTCAACGTAATTTGAATACGTCACAAAATTCACTGCAAGAAGCCATGCAGCGTTTATCGACAGGGCTTCGTATTAACAGTGCCAAAGATGATGCGGCAGGCTTAGCCATCGCCACACGTTTTACCTCTCAAATCCTTGGTATGGATCAGGCCGTGCGCAATGTTAATGATGGTATCTCACTCGCGCAAACCGGCGATTCGGCATTAAACGAATTAACCAATAACTTACAACGTATACGTGAATTAGCCGTGCAATCGGCCAATGCCAGCAACTCGTCCTCAGACCGTGATGCATTGGATCTGGAGGTGCAACAGCGTTTAGCCGAAGTTACCCGAATTGCATCACAAACCTCATTTAACGGCCAAAAAATTCTCGATGGTAGCTTTGGCAGTGCCCGGGTTCAGGTG
>JABSRQ010000243.1 GCA_013215055.1 Pseudomonadales bacterium
CCTTATCACGGTAAAAAAACATCAGGGAAATAGCCAAACACACGGCAACACCAGCAATAACAAATAAGTATGATGCACCTTTTGTCCATAACCAGCCACTGACCAGCGCCCCCAACGCACCACCCACCCCATAACTGAATGCACTATAAGTCGCCTGGCCCTGGCCATGGCTGCGCCCATCAAAACTGCGGTGTAAAAACTCCATTGATATAGCATGAAAACTGGCAAAACTTGCCGCATGTA
Source organism: Pseudomonadales bacterium (assembly GCA_013215055.1). Taxonomy (GTDB): domain Bacteria; phylum Pseudomonadota; class Gammaproteobacteria; order Pseudomonadales; family DT-91; genus CAKMZU01. Next base: position 244 of record JABSRQ010000243.1, read on the forward strand.
AAATCTGAGAAAATAACAATAAAACCAGAGTATCAGCCCATAAACCCAATATAAACCATCGAATAGCCGATAAAATTAGCGTTATCATCAGCAATAAACGCAAACTGAAGCGGCGCATAAGATGATGAATAACAATAAACAGCAAGACCTCGGCAACAACACCCAGCGCCCACAAACCTCCAATCATGCTGCGCGAATAGGATAATTGCTCTAAATAAATACTAAAAAAGGTGTAATAAGGCCCATGAGAGAACTGCATCAAGAAACTGATCAACATAAAAACCACAACCGGCTTACGTAATAACTGTTTTTTAAAGGCTGAAAAACCAACCGTAAGCTGTTGTGCCGATAGACCTTGCGCCCTGCTTTTTTCTGCCACGGTTAAGCTGGCCAGCCAGATAGCGACCAACAGCAACAATAAAATTTCCGGCAATACAGCCAAAGAGAAATAATCAAAAACAAGACCCAAACCCAGCACGGCGATAATAAAGCCGACTGAACCCCATAAACGGATACGTGAATACAAGAGAGAATCTGCACCCAAATGAGACAAGGTGACCACTTCAAATTGAGAAAGAATCGCATTCCAGAAAAAACTATAAAGAAACACGGCACACATTAACCAGGCATATTGCTGATCGATAAACACCAATAAAAAACTAAGGCCTGCAGCAAAAGCCCCCCAGCGAATAACACTGATGCGCCGATCAAAGAAATCGGCCAGCCAGCCCCACAAATAAGGTCCCAAGATACGGCTGCACATCATGATCGCAGTCATGGAGCCTATCTGCTGCGCCGAGAATGCCAGTTCACGCTCCAGATAGAGATTCCAGAACGGCACCCAGGCACCTAAAAAGGTAAAATAGAAAAAGTAAAACGACGATAAGCGCCAATAAGGAATATTGGCGCGGTTAAACATCAGTTGCGTGTAGCAGGAATAACCGGGGTTTCTACCTGCACATCGGCATTTTGGCCACGGTTTCTTAATAAATGATCCATCAATACAATCGCCAGCATCGATTCGGCAATCGGTGTTGCTCGAATACCTACACAGGGGTCATGACGCCCGGTAGTAATCACTTCAGATTCCTGACCGTGGATATCGATACTCTTACCCGGTAAATGAATCGATGACGTCGGTTTTAACGCTATATGCACGATAATATCCTGGCCAGAGGAAATGCCACCTAAAATGCCGCCCGCATGATTACTATAAAAACCTTCTGGTGAAAGTTCATCTCTGTGTTCGGTGCCACGTTGCTCTACCACATCAAAGCCATCACCTATTTCAACGCCTTTAACCGCATTAATACCCATCATTGCCTGCGCGATATCGGCATCGAGTCGATCAAATACCGGCTCACCTAAACCTGGCTTTACACCGCTGGCCACAATGGTGATTTTGGCACCAATAGAATTACCCTCTTTATTCAGCGCTGCCATAAATTTTTCCATTTCAGGAATTTTATCGGCATCGGGGCAGAAAAAGGGATTGTCATAAACAATACTCCAATCGATTTTCTCTACCTTAATCGGGCCTAATTGGGATAAATAGCCTTTAATTTCTATGCCATGAACATCTTTTAGATATTTCTTGGCAATTGCACCAGCTGCCACACGCATCGCGGTTTCACGCGCTGAAGATCTGCCACCACCGCGATAATCACGGGTGCCGTATTTATGTAAATAAGTGTAATCAGCATGGGCTGGGCGAAACTGATCTTTGATTTTGGAATAATCTTTAGAGCGCTGATCGGTATTTTGAATCAATAAACCAATCGAGGTGCCTGTGGTTTTACCTTCAAAGACACCGGATAAAATCCGCACCTCATCGGCCTCACGACGCTGAGTCGTAAACCGTGACGTGCCAGGCTTGCGCCTATCCAATTCCAGCTGTAAATCCTCTACTGTAATTGCTAAGCCTGGAGGGCAACCATCAACAATGGCACCCAAGGCCTCGCCATGACTCTCACCGAAGGTTGTAACGGCAAATAATTTGCCAATGGTATTACCTGACATAAAACTCTCATTGCATTAAAAAAGCACCGGAAAAGGTGCTGGGAATAGGCAGATTATACGTGGCTTAGACAGAAAAATCCTGCCTTTTGTTATATCGCAGCAGTGAGAATTAGAATGAGCTCACGCTCTGCAACTGTTCATCAATCATTTCAAGTTCAACCTTGCTGATCACCAAGACACCGTGCCCACCACCGTCAAACTCCACCCAGTTAAAATCAACGTCGGGCAATAAGGCTTCAAGATGACGGCCGGAATTACCTAATTCCAAAACCAGGATGCCATCGTCGGTTAAATAATCTTTACCCTGCTGTAAAATTTGCAAAGGGTGTTGCAAACCTAATTGTCCCGATACCAGGGCCATATCCGGCTCATGTTGGTATTCATCCGGCATTAACGAAAAGTCTTCAACATCCACATAGGGAGGGTTTGAGACAATTAAATCAAACGGCCCTTCAATATCAGCAAATAAATCCGACTGGCAGGTTTGCACCTGATCCTGTAAATCATGTTTTTCAATATTCTTGGCTGCCACCTCTAAAGCCTCGTTGGATAAATCCGCCAGCACAATATCGGCTTCATCAAAGGCATAAGCACAGGCAATGCCAATACAGCCGGAACCCGTACATAGATCCAGAATGCGCTCAGGGTAGTCACCTTGATACCAGGGTTTAAAACCTGCCTGAATCATTTCATTAATAGGGGAACGAGGAATCAAAACACGCTCATCCACAAAAAACTCCAGTCCACAAAACCAGGCCTGCTGGGTTAAATACGGTACAGGTACTCTTTTTTCGATGCGCTGAGCAAATAAATCCAATACAGCCAAACGTTCATCACGGGTTAATCGTGCATCCAGGACTTCTTTATCCATATCCATAGGCAGATGTAAGGCATGAATAATCAACGCTAAAGCTTCATCCCAGGCGTTATCGGTACCATGACCATAAAAAATACCGGCCTTGCGAAAACAACTTAAACCAAAACGTAGATAATCTCTTAGCGTAAATAGTTCATCAACAATTTTATCTTGATTCACGATATCCCCTCGAATGAATAGTTAGCTCACTGCCGCGCTATTGCAGCTGCTGTACTGGCCTTCAATTTACTCAATCTGATTAAAAAAGCCAGCATTATCACGACAAATAGGCTTTGTGGACTTTTTTTGCTAGACTGCTCGGCTAGCAAAATAAGACGAGTTTATTATGGACTTAAAAGACGCTTACGCGGCTATTATTGAAGGCATTGGGGAAGACTTATCTCGCCCAGGCCTGGAAGACACTCCCAAACGTGCCGCCAAGGCTTTTGAGTTTTTAAATCAAGGTTATAAGCAAGACATTGACACCGTTGTTAATGGTGCACTATTCCCATCGGATTGCGATGAAATGGTCGTGGTTAAAGATATAGAACTGTATAGCCTCTGCGAACATCATCTCCTGCCTTTTACCGGCAAAGTCCATGTGGCCTATATTCCTACCGGAAAAGTCTTGGGCCTTTCTAAAGTGGCTCGCATTGTCGACATGTATGCACGCAGATTACAGATTCAAGAAAACCTATGCCGCGAAATTGCCGAAACGATTCAGGACGTGACCGGTGCCGAAGGCGTGGGTGTTGTCATTGAAGCCAAACATATGTGCATGATGATGCGTGGTGTAGAGAAACAAAACTCGGTGATGAAAAGCTCGGCCATGTTGGGTTCATTCAGAACCAATCAGGCGACACGTTTGGAGTTTCTCTCGCTGATTAGCAACTAAAACTGCAGGCGTTAAATACTAAAAAAGCCGACTATGATGTCGGCTTTTTCGTGGTTTTTATCGAGGTAAACGTCTCGATGTGCAGGAATTTCTGCCCATTGCCACGCTCAATTAAATACATGGCAATATAACCCGTAGCCGTTTTAAGTGCCCAATAACGCTGCTTATTTTGCATGCCATATAAATTTCTGGCATGAAAATGGCCATTGGCCCATTCATTACTGGAACCACAGGCGCGATTTTTACAGCTAAACAACACCTCTATGCTGGGGGTGCCGGTCCAGGTTTGATAAAACGTCGCAATATTATTATAAAGGTCATGGGTCTTAATTAAATAGGTAACCTTTGTCACATCACCCTGTAAATCCAGCGCCTTACTGAACTGCCAAACACCATTAATCTTCTGATATTTAGCTAAAGGTAAATACCAGGCGGTATGCTTTAATGTTTCAGTCTTGGATATTACAGCGTTTCTATAAATGGGGAAATATTGCTCAGCAATCTCGGCCTGCGCATAAACCAGTTGCATAGCCACTACGGCAATAAGACCTACCAATGCTTTAAACATAAATTTGCAATCTCCTGTGCTTGATCATCCATATGCAGATGATGATGGCCATCCATAGGATGCCAGTAAATCCAAGGGAAGGTTGCCATCATTTCAGCAAACTTATCATAAGCGCCCATACCCTGATTCGCCACAACAACATGCACCGCACAATTCACTGCCGATAAAAAAGAGACATTGTGTTCGTGGCAAAGCTTAATCGCCGAAGCCGCTTTAAGCCTGTCATCTACATGCCAGAAAAATTCGCCATTTTCTTCTCTCAAATTGCGTTCTGCCAATATAGAGGCCACTCTTACCGGTAAATTTGCAGCCTTAATACGCAAAGCTATGGCCTCTTCTCGGTTAGCAAAACGTTTTTTGCGTAAACCTTTGGGACGACGATAATCATGTACATAGTTCGCCAACTGTTTAGCCGCATGATTAGGGTCAACCGGTATAGGCAATAATCCATCTATCAACATTAGCTGTTTAACCCGGGTAGGCTCACTAGAGGCAATAAGAATGGATAACATCGCACCGCGTGAATGACCTAATAATATAAACTCCTGCCAGCCTAAGGCATCGGCCAAATCCAATATATCCAGCACGTCATCCCATAAATGATAAGTTGACGATCGCGGGCGAAAATCACTGAAACCCACCCCGGCCTGATCAATAGCAGCCACCGCACAGCCCTCAAGCAAAGGAGCCAAAACATCAAAGCTACCGGCATTATCGAGCCAGCCGTGTAATGCAATCACTTTTATCGGAGAGTCTTCATTCCATAACTTAACCCTTAAACGCACATCACGAATCAGGATGTCTTTTTCATCATAAGACGCATTCACAACCGGCTGCTCAATCGCACCCATGCCTTGATCAACAAAATAAGGGGCCGAACTCAAACGCTGCAAAATTCCGTTACCCGGAAAGGGGCCATCGATATCAATTTCAGCAAAACTTGCAGGATTCATCGGGAAGTCATAGGCCGCCTTCACGGTGCCTTCCACCAAACAAGCCACTAACTTGGAGACCACAGGCTGATGTGTCACCAATAACACCACATCTTCATCTTCAAAGCTGTCTATCAACTTAAAGATATCCGCTACCGCACCTTCGGGGGTTAAGATATCCAGCGTTTCAGGAGTGATGGTAAAACGGGCATGATTTTTTAACGAGCGGAAGGTTTGCTGCGTACGGACAAACGGGCTGACAAAAGCCTTGGTGATTTTTACACCTTCAGACTTCAGCTTTGCGCCCAAAGCCTGAACATCAGCAATACCTTGAGACGTGAGTCTACGATCGAAATCAGAGGTTTGAGTTGCCTCAGCCTGACCATGTCGTAAAATATAAAGTTTCATCAATTACCCTGTTTTGCGCTGCTGCAAATGTTCTTTAACATGATTTGCATGAGCTCAACGTCCTTTTTATGGCTTCTATTTACAAGCCTCTTGATTGCCAATATAGGATTAAGGCTTGTTTATCGCAAACTCAACATCGTCATTTTGCTCACCCAGCATCAACTTATCAACAACATCTTCAATACTCTTGCCGTTATGCAAAATATCGTACATACCATTCACCAACGGCATATAAACCTGCAGATGCTCAGCCTGCGTCTTAACCAGCTGCAGGGTATTAATGCCTTCGGCAACCTGGCCTAACTCATCAATAATATCATCTAGTTTTTTGCCTTCACCCAACGCAAAACCGACACGATAATTACGACTCAATGGCGACATACACGTAACAATCAAATCCCCTACCCCGGCCAAACCAAGAAACGTCATAGGGTCTGCGCCTAGCTTTACCGCATAACGCGACATTTCAGCCAGGGATCGCGTCACCAACATGCCGATGGTATTTTGCCCACAACCCAACGCTGCGGCCA
>JABSRQ010000244.1 GCA_013215055.1 Pseudomonadales bacterium
GAACTTCACCATCCCGCTGTTCCTCAGAATAACGGCGTAGACCCTAGACACTTCGAGTTTACCCACGCTATGTTTGGCAAGGTGACACAGGAAGGTGATTTTGAAGCAGAAGGGCACAAGGCAACCTGTAAAATGGCTACGGAGGTACAGAAACCGCTTTCAACGCTTGCAAGAGGAAATGTTGCTGAAGTCACGGCCTATTATGAAGGCCCCTTGAATGATTATCTCATCTCAAAAACCGGCAGCAATGTTGCTCACCTAGGCAACTTCCTTACCGTTATTGATGGTAAACACTGTAAGCTCACTCAAATTGGTATGGGCAAGCGTAGCTACAATCCAATCACCAGAATTCAGGATCTAATCAGCGCATTTTTTTCCTGGAATGCGACTAGGGAAGATGCGCCAGTCTGGAATAATCGTAAGCCTATTGAGCAAGACTATTATCCACACGATACCGATAAAGCCATTAAAGCGTTTTGTGAGTGGACTGATACCTTCCAATATTTTCCAGGCGCAGATAATGAGAAGGCAAAAGCTAATGACAAAAACACGCTAAAGGCTGTAGAGATATAAGCGTTGTAAGGGCTGCGCCAATTGGATGGGCGGCGCTGCCCTTACACGATGCGAAGCGTTGTGAACCCTTGGGTTTTATGTGCTGATGGGCGTTTTTCTGGAATAAGAATATGCCAACACTCATAAGCATCATCGTGGAATTGATGGAAAACCACAGCAGCAATGCATTCTTCTTTGTCGTCGCGGTGCTGACAATGATTGTTATTTTTTTGAATCAATAAATCTCTAGGCTACTAACGTCATTGCACTATTTTGAGCGTTGAGCAGATATGAGGGCAGGTCTTGATTCTCTCCTTTCATGGTTGATGTGAGTTAGAAGCCTCAGCCTATGCCCATGGCAATACTGATACGCAGAGCCGCATGATTGCATCAGCCTGTTAGAGATGCCGATGGCGGATGAGCTCAACCCGTTAAAGCAGTTGGTGGAACAGCTGATATCCTGAACTTATGGGCGACGGGGTAGGTCTTATTCCTTTCCCATTTTCCAGTAATTTCAGTTCAATTTTTCACATTTTAAGCGCTGTAAGAGGGCTTAACTTGAACATACTATTAATCAGTGAAGTACAACATGACGATGTGAGTCAGCTGTATGCCTAATATCAGTAGATTGCTATGCCACAGGGAGGCAGGCGAGGGTCTGCTTATTTAAAACGTCAGTGTGGCTGCAAATCAAGCCGCCAATAATGATCGAATGCAAGGTCTTTTTTGAGATGCAGTACAGGCGTTTTTATGTTTGAATAAAAGCCAGACAAACTCTCTAGTTTATAGAGGGGATAAAACAGGGATTATTCACATGAGCCGTAAAATATTAGCCGCAGAGAAGGTACACGCTAGCATCACCGATAAGCTGGGAGGTGAATCAGAGGGCCAGCAGTGTGTAGCCGAGGTTGAAGCCGCACTGCTGCAGCATCAGGTTCTGGTGGTGGGCATGTCACAAAACCCTTTTCCTAAAAAAGCCTGTAAGCTACTGAAAGAGCTAGATATTCCGTTTAAATACCTGGAGTACGGCAGCTACTTAGGAGACTGGCGTCGTCGAGGCGCCCTGAAAATGTGGAGTGGCTGGCAGACCTTCCCGATGATCTTCATCAACGGCCAGTTAATTGGCGGTTATAGCGACTTGCAGGCCTTGCACAGCAACAAGAGTCTGGATCAATTGGTACAAGCTTAACTCGCTTGCCTCTCTCGGGCGGCAAAGAGAGCTAGGGTCAGGTCTTACATTTGACACTGAAAGAGTGAACGGAGTGAGAGTCCTGTTGAGGCTACCGCAGATGGGCTGCAATAACACGAGAGAATAAGATGCTTGGAATGTTTAAAAGATCTGCGCCCATCGATGATGCAAGTATCGACTGGATTTTTTCGACGTTTTCTTGGGCGTTGGAAAATTTTGATGCGCAGTATTTTCAGCACAATACTGAACTGATATTACTGGATGAACGTTTTTTCCCAGGATCCTTTGACAGTGTTCATGCGATGGCCAGTGGTATATTTGAACGCGTTAAGGCTTATTCAGGTTTGCAACACTGGCCTTTTGAATTAGTAGAGCCCGAGTCATTCCAGATGCAGCCAGTCACTCTGCAGCCACAGCTGATGCATAATAAACGCGGTGAAAATACACAAGTAACCGCCTATAGCTCGGATTATCATGCGCTGAACCTGAGTTATCAGCCTCAGCAGATCAATAAACCCGATGCGCTGGCCGCAAGCTTTGCTCATTTATTAGCCCAGCATCAATTGTTTCAATCGCAATTGGAGGTGCCCGGTGGAGAAACCTACGTCACTCAGGCTACAGAGATCATTGCCGTGATGATGGGCTTTGGCTTATTGATGGCTAATACGGCTTATACCTTCAAAGGTGGCTGCGGCAGCTGTTATAACCCTGCGGCTAATCGCCAGGCTACTCTATCGGAAAATCACTGTATTTATGCCTTGGCCTTGTTTTGCCAGCTTAAAGGTATCGACAATAAGCTTGTTCTGAAGCAGCTGAAAAAGCATTTACGTTCTGTATATAAGCGTTCTTATAGGGATATCAGTCAACGAGAATCGCAGCTTGAAAAGATTAATGAAGCTTTAGGATGATGGGGCAGGTATGCCCCTTTGCTTTTTCCAACGATTTCAATTCAATTGATCACATCTATTTAGCCCAGGCTAAATATCCCCGATAAAGTCCTTTTATATTCTGACTACGATTAAGCCAGGCTTTATCGGTTCCAGTAATACCCATGCCAGTATCCAATAAATCTGCATATCCATGTGATAGAGGCAAGGTAGGGCTCAGCATATAGGGAATAGACCAGAACCTTTATTGCCGCTTGCCTAAGCGAATGTTGTTTTAAATCCAGCATTGTAGAACAGGAAAAAAGAAAAGCCCGAGTGTAGGGGTAGCAGATAGAGACTGAGGCTGGGAGGGGCTTGGTATAGGGCTGGGCTTAACACGTTGAGTAGGCCGATGAAAGGCATGGCCGTCATGTTGAGTCGAAAGCCTAGTGCTTGTTGTACCTTAAATATTAGCCATTCAGTTTAGAGTAGCCGGGAAGAGAGGAATGATAAATAATGGTTTTAATATCAACAGCATAGTCTCCGATGAGAGGCCTAAGAATAGAAGGCATACCCAGATTGATGTGATATAAAGCCGCAGTTAAAAATGGTGGGTTTTAGACTATGCTAAAAAGGTAGAAATACAGGGTGTATTTATGCCTTTTATATGTCTTGCAGAATCCTACAAACGACTACTGTTGGTGTTCCCAGCGTTTTTTCTTTCAGCCATGCTGCAAGCTGAAGAAATTGACATTTCCGTCCTGTTTGACATGAATCTAGAGCAATTAAATAATGTGCTTATCAGTGTTAGAAAGCGCGAAGAGTCCATTGCTCAAACCCCTGCCTCGGTATTAATTTTTCAGCAATCAGCATTGAATAGTGCTTTTAATGGCAGTATGCATGATTTGATTTTGCAAAGTCCTGCTGCCGTGGATAACCCAGATAATATTTTAGAGGCGAATCTATTTATACGTGGTGCTGGCAGTGATATTGAAAGCTCTACCTCCAATGCGGCGATAGGTTTCTATCAGGATAATCATTATCTTCCACGTAACAGCGGTTATAGCTTTCCGCTATTTGATGTCTCTCATGTTGAAATGCTTAAAGGCCCACAGGGCGCTCTTTATGGAAAGAATGTGAGTGGTGGCGTGATTAATATTGTTACCCATAAGCCGGTTAAAGAAAGCGTATCTGAATTGTCCATCAGTCGCGCAAGCTTTGAGGAGCTGCTGATTCAGGGCATGACAAATGGCGAGGTGTCAGAAAACAGTCAGATAAGGTTATCGTTTTTTTCTCGCAATAATGATGGCTATTCCTTCAATACCCATACGCAACAAGGCATGGATGATGTAGATCAGCAAAGTATACGGCTACAGTGGCTGTGGCAGGGAGCTGATAAGCTCAGGATTTTAACGTTTGCAGAACTCAGCCGACAAAAGAATAATGGCCACTGGGTGGATATGAATATTCCATCTGCTAATAACCAAGCCTTTAAAAATGCCGATGCTAGAGCCGGCCCGAATAATCTCTCCGGTATTAGTGAGGCCGATATGGATGGGGCCTATATTCAAATTGATAAGCAATGGTCAGAATGGCAGTTGTCAGCAACCAGCAGTTACCGCCAAGGTGATTTTTTTCACAGTAATAACGATGCCGGCAGCTATATCGACTTCACACGTATTCCTCTGGATCACAACAGTGGCCGTATAGACTTTGCACACCCGGATTACGATCCATCACAGTTTAACGACGATTTTTTTATTAATAATAAGCAAGAGTCTTATTCCATGCTCTCGCAGGAGTTTATCTTTAGCAGTGATCAAGAGGCGCCCTTGGCCTATCGCATCACTGCCTTAATGATGGCAGAACACGTTGATCGTGAAGAAAGCCCTGAATATGTTTTTGGCCAGTTTTATAGCCAGGGTATGGAATTGAGCCGCAGTGAATCCGATAACTATACCCTAATCCTAGGTGGGGAAGTCATCTATCAAATTAGCCCACAATGGCGCAGTGCTATGGGCCTGCAATATAACTACGATAAAAAATCTTACCACATAGAACGTGCGGTTGAAGGTGACCCTTTGGGCGCGCCGTTAATGGATGCGCAAGGCAATGCTACCGATCACTTTTTTGCCGAAGATAAAAATGACTGGCAGGCGTTAACGCCAAGTCTGATCCTGCAATGGCAGGGCAACAATAATATGCATATGTATTGGAGTTATGCCCAAGGGTTCCGTAGCGGTGGCTGGAATGATGAGGGCATTACCAGCCCACAAGAAGCGCTGGTTAGCTATGATGAGGAGCTGGCGCATAATATTGAATGGGGTTGGCATAATCAGTCAGACGATGCTTCATCGTATAGGACCATCAGCCTGTTTTATACATTATACGATCAATTACAGACGCAGCAATTCCAGGTCTTTGACGAAAATATTAGCCCCGATAATGTCATCGCCAATGTCAGTGAAGCTATCGTTACTGGGGTTGATATCAGTGCTCAGAAGACCTTCTTTCAACGCCTGAATCTCGCCTTCAATTACAGCTATATGTATTCGAAAATTAATGACGACTTGATAGAGACCAATCTCAGTTATGATCCCGGTTGTGATTGTTTAATGCCTACCTTCACCAATCTAAAGGGCAATCAGTTGCGTAGAACGCCCGAGCATAGTCTTTCCCTGCGTAGTGATTGGCAATTCCTGGCAGGCGCTAATATGGATGGGTTTTGGAATATTTCTTATTTCTATACCGGCGATTATTTTTTGGATAATAATAATAATGACAGAACCGAAATAGAGGGCTTTGGTTTGATCAATAGCCACATACAGTTTAGTAGCCAAGATCGACGCTGGAGCCTATGGCTATGGGGGAAGAATCTCAGCAATGAGCGTTATAAAAAAGGCATCACCGATGTGCTTGATTCAGTGCTGGTTTCCTATGGCGCCCCCCGCAGCTTTGGCCTCACCCTTAGTTGGAAGCATCGATAGTGGCGCTGCCGATGGTGTGCTGTGTTGAATTAGAGTCCATATTTTTCATCACAAAGTGATGGGGAAGAAGTGCTGCCTGGTTTTTTCTAGTTTAGGCTTATGGGTTTTTCTATAAAAGGAGCTTTTATACGGGGGGAAACAGGCTTTTATAGCGATTTGTTAGAGGTGTGATGTCTTGATTCTTTCCTTTTATATTTGATGTTTGAAAGCTTACAGCGCATGAAAAAAATCAGCTTATGCAAAAGTTACCACGTCAGCCGGGTAAATGAGAAAGCCGTAGAAGCTTGAGTGACTAAAAGAAAATTTACAGTAACGGGCTAGAATTTTAGTTGATCCCTTCAGGCTGCGGCACTGTTATTGAAAGCCTTAAACTATAATCCATTTAATCTTCCTGCAAGCACTCGTTACTTCAGCCGCTTCACGAAAGGAGCAGCCTTGTTTTCACTGTATTTATTATGTGCTTTCTAACACCTCCCATGACGTGAGCACATTAACTATGTCACTTCAGCAAGCATCACTTGCTGCAAGAACACGGCGTTAATCTTCTACGGGATACCAGCTTAAGTTATGCGTTGTCCTTGCCCACAGGATTACCAACCATTCTAGCTACAGCGCGTTCATAAATAGTCGGTAGGGATTCTGCAACAGCTGTTTTGTAGTCGTTGCTCTGGCAATACTTTTCAGCAAACGCCTTTGTCTCTTGCCCGAGAATCTCAGCCAAACGCAGTTGAATCGGATGTATTTCGACGACGCTGCCATTTTTAAGGCGCTGTAGGCAAAGGAAAATCGACAGGTAAAGTAAAATAGTCCGACCACTCAAATACTCATCACCCGGCACATCGGAAACCATGGG
>JABSRQ010000245.1 GCA_013215055.1 Pseudomonadales bacterium
ATGGAATCTCATATCTCCATTGAACGCCAGCAGCTGATCGCATTAGCGCTCGAACTGTTATCTGAACGGGAATTTATGGAGTTATCCCAAGAACTGGAAGCCGGTGACGATCAAGATTTCGCCACTATTTTAGAGACTCAATATAAAAACCTGAATGCGACCGTGCAAAAACGCTGGGAAGATTTTGAAGAGGCTGCCAATGAGTTTGCGCTTGCAGAATTCTTAAGTCTTGGAGCTTTGTTTGAATCTATTGGCCCCATAACCGTGGGAGCAGGAGAGATCAGCAAACTGGTTAAAGAATATTCCTATAAAATGATTATGGCGAATTATGAGTGTTATAAAACCCTGTTTAGCCAGCAACCAGATGCCGCATCAGACCTATATCAAAAACCGATGGACTGCATGAAAGACTGTTACAGCGATTATAAAACCGGCATCACTGAGATTGGTGCTGTCATGGAAAAAACCCGTCAACAAATTGTTGAACCTTATGAATCGCGCCAGCAATTTGTTGACGAACTAAAAACCTCTGATAAGGCGGATAAACGCTCAGCATAAAATAAGATAAGAACTTACGGTGTTGTTAACACGCTACACCGTAAGGCCTTTACTATTTTTTGCTAGCAATATTTCATGGCTAACCCTATTATTGAGCTTTCGCCTTTTAAACAAGCAGTTATTATGCAATATCATCAAGTTTTACGTTCTCGCCTAGGTCTGGGCTTGGTTGTTGCCAGTCTCCTTTTAGGTGTAAACGCCCCCTCTTATAGCCTTACGTTAAAGCCTGAATCTGAGCAGCGTGTTGCCAGCATTGAAATCACCAAGAAATTACAGCAAAGGCATTACGAAAAACGTGATATCAACAAAAATCTTTCTTATGAGTTTTTTGATAGCTACATGCAATCGGTTGATGGTAATAAACAAATTTTCACTCAAAATGAAGTAGAGACGTTTAAAAATCATTTTGCCAACTCTATGGCTACTTCTCTAACTCAAGGTAAAATTGATCCAGCCTTCGATATATTTAACAGCTATCAAAATAAATTGGTAAACCGGCTAGAACAGCAAATAGAAGCATTACCACAGCAAATTAAAACCTTTGATTTTAACAAAGATGACAGCCTCATTCTTGATCGCAGCGAGCTGGCCTGGCCAAAAAATCAAGACGCCATAGACTTGCTGTGGCATAAACGCCTTAAATCGGCAGTTTTATCCATGCAACTGCAAGATAAAAAAGACGATGAGATTTTAGATTTATTAAGTAAACGTTATAAAAATCAGCTTAAACGCATCAATAAGTTGAATGCAGAAGATGTCTTTCAGATGTATATGAATGCCTTTACGACGCTTTACGATCCACATACCAACTATCTCTCTCCAAGCAACTCAAAAAACTTCGATATTTCTATGAGTTTAAAGCTTGAAGGTATCGGTGCAATGTTACGCATGAAGGATGAATACACCCAGGTTGTACGTCTGATTCATGCAGGGCCTGCCGCCAAGCAAGGCCAGTTAAGCCCTTCGGATAAAATTGTGGGTGTCGCCCAGGATGAAGACGAAATGGTTGATGTTATAGGCTGGCGTTTAGATGAGGTGGTTAATCTTATTCGCGGTAAAAAAGGCAGCATAGTGCGCCTTGAAGTGATTCCTGCCAATTCAAAAGATAATGACAGCAGAAATATCATCTCCATCGTGCGTGATGAAGTAAAACTGGAAGAACAGGCTGTACAAAAAGCCATGTTGGATATTAAAGATGAAAAAGGCATGATACGTAAAATTGGGGTCTTGGACATTCCCGCCTTTTATATCGACTTTGAAGCCCTGCGTAACCGTGACCCAAACTATAAAAGCACCACCAGAGATACCGCAAAACTGCTCACCGAGCTGGTCAATGATGGTGCCGAAGGCATTATCATCGACTTAAGAAATAATGGCGGCGGTTCTTTACGAGAAGCTAATGAATTGACCGGCTTATTTATCGATAAAGGCCCTTCCGTACAGATTAAACTATCTGATCAGCGGGTTTATCAAGAAGCCAAACGTCAATTCAGCCCCTATTATGAAGGCCCGGTGATTGTGTTAATCAATCGTATGAGCGCCTCCGCCTCTGAGATATTTGCCGGTGCCTTACAAGATTATGGCCGCGCCATCATTGTCGGTAGTGGCTCGTACGGTAAAGGCACGGTACAGTCTTTAACCCCGCTGAGTCATGGCAAGCTTAAAGTCACCGAGTCCAAGTTTTACCGTATCTCAGGTGACAGTACCCAGGAACGTGGTGTATTACCCGATGTGAAACTGCCGGGCATTTATGACCGTGAAGTAATAGGTGAAAGCGCGCTAGATAAAGCCATGAAATGGGATCAAATAGCGCCTGCGATTAATCGCAAGTTTAATGATTATACGGGCATCTTATCGCAGCTACAGAAAAAAACCGATGAACGCGCCGCTAAAGACCCTGATTTCATCTACTTTAACGATAAAATCGCCTTTGAGAAAAGCCTGGATGCTGAAATTCTATCGTTGAATAAAGACAAGCGTGAAAAATTAGCCCGCAGCAGCGAAGAAAAAAGCCTGGTATTAATCAATAAACGCAGAAAAGGCAAAGGTGAGGCTACTTACAAAACCTTCGCGTCCATGGAAGAGGCTTTAACTAAAGAGGCCGATGAAAAATCCGCAAAAGGCCTGGATAGCAGCATCGATGTTAAAGATCCGTTTTTACAAGAGTCTGCCCATGTATTGCTTGATAGCAAAAACATTATGCAGGGATTAAAGCTCGCTAATTGATCACCGAAATATAACGTAATAAGGGCCTCTATATTGTTAGGGGCTTTTTATTGCCTGGATGAAGACGCAGAAAATTCAGTGATAGCTTTTAGCTTTCAAAAAAAACGATTAATTTCTATTGAGCTATCACTCATAAAACCTTAAATTCCAGTATAAGAATTTAAGCTTTGCATAACTGTATGCAGAAAGGAGCTGTTTCATGAAGAATATTGTGGCTGGCGTTAAGCGCTTTCAAACGGACATTTTCCCAAAACATAAAAAATTATTTGATGAGCTGGCAAGCGGGCAAAATCCGGATGTGTTATTTATAACCTGCTCAGACTCACGTGTAGATCCCTGCCTTATCACGCAAACTAAACCTGGCGAGCTTTTTATCTCGCGTAATGCCGGTAATATTGTACCGGTTTACGAACCTGCAAAAAGTGGCGGCATAACCTCCTCTATAGAATATGCCGTTGCCGCTCTGCACGTGAAGCATATCGTGGTCTGTGGGCACACCGATTGTGGAGCCATGAAAGGCGCCTTAAATACAGATGCACTTGAAGGTCTGCCTCACACCAAGGAGTGGATTGCGCATAGCAACGATGCAATTAAAGTTATACAGCAGCGCCACGGCTGTGACTGTCATGAAAATTTAAGTGAAGATTTCCTGCCAGAACTCATTGAACAAAACGTGGTACAGCAACTTGAGCATTTGTTAACCCATCCCGCGGTAAAAGCACGAGTCGATAAAGGTGAGCTTGAAATTCATGGCTGGGTTTATCATATAGAAACCGGACAAGTATTACAGTTAGCCGAAAACGGTCAGTTTATCGACCTTCATCAATCTGCATAATGTTATGAATAACATCATTATTCGCTGCCTATTATCCTCCGTGCTTTTATCGGCACATATCGTTAACGCTGATATTTATCGTTACACGGATGAAAACGGTAAGTTGCATTACGGTGATAAACGCTTAAACAAAAAATATGTGCCTATAGAATACAGCTGGAAAGGCTGGGTAGAAGTGACATATTTTAAAAGCTATGCAAAAAATAAAAAACTATTTCACCCTTATATCGCCGATGCGGCGAGTCGACATGGCATCAATGCCAAGCTTATTCATGCGGTCATCTATGCTGAAAGTTATTATAATCCCAAAATTAAATCACATGCAGGAGCTGTTGGGCTAATGCAATTAATGCCAGCCACAGCCAAACGTTTTGGTGTGACTAATCGAAGGAATCCCGAGCAGAATATCGAAGGCGGGGTGAAATACCTTAAAGTTTTGATGAAGATGTTTAATAACGATTTAAAACTGGTTTTAGCTGCTTATAACGCCGGTGAAGGGACGGTAAGGAAGTATGGTAATAAAATCCCACCCTACCCTGAAACCCAAAATTATGTCAAAAAAGTGCTGAAACTTTATCGCGGTTAAGCCGTTATCTAGCGGTATAAATCAACTTTTACACACAGGCACAATTCACAGACTTATCCACATTCTCCTCGAAAAAGGCAGCGGCTAAAATAAGTCATGCGGCGCCTAAATCGATCAAATAAAACACTAAATCAGTGCCAATGTGTTTTTTCTGCAATTATTATTTGACGCCAGCAAAATAGATTCTATATTAGCTGACGCGCAAAGTTACTGTTTTGATGCTGCGCGCTTGTAAAATACTTTTCCACAGCCGGATTTATGTTAATTGACCTAACGATTAACAGCTGAATGACAATAAGGGATTTACCATGAATAATGATTTTTATGCTTTTAACGCAAACAGCATTAATGGTGTCGAGCAGGCCTTTTCAGATTATCAGGGTAAGGTTGTACTGATTGTTAATACTGCCAGTAAATGTGGTTTCACGCCGCAATTTAAAGACCTGGAAGCCATGTATGAAGAACTTAAACAGGAAGGCCTGGTGATTCTTGGCTTCCCCTGTAATCAATTTGGCCATCAAGACCCCGGTGCCGATGCTGACATCTCAGAATTCTGTCAATTAAACTATGGCGTCAGTTTTCCGATGTTTAGCAAAGTTGATGTCAATGGTGACGATGCACACCCATTGTTTGAGCATTTAAAGAAAGCAGCGCCTGGCATTGTTGGCACCACCTCCATCAAATGGAATTTCACCAAGTTTCTGGTCGATAAAGAAGGCCATGTGGTAAAACGTTTTGCGCCAAAAGATAAACCTCAAAGCATCAAAAAGGCGATTGAGAAATTACTAAAAGCCTAGAACAGACCTATTTGCCCACTTTCACACTCTCGCTCTACTGGCCAGGTGGGTAAATCTTTAATAGACGGTGCCTTTAACTGCAGGCGCTGATGTAGATGTTTTGCCAGCAAGTGCACCTGGCTATTATCGGCCAAGTGGGCAAATAAATAAGGGGTTTTACCCTGCCGCCCCCAAGCTATGATCTGATCGGCTAAAGCATCAAAAATCAAATTGTTTGCCTGCAAATTCTCATGTGCAATAAAACGTATGATCGGGTTATTGCCTGTCACCTGTAAATCCAAAGGCAAGCTTGGCTTTTTCTGTTTAGCCTCTAATGTTGCAGCATCCTGACTTGTTGACGAGAAAAGTCCGCGGCTATCAAAAACCACCTTATCAATCCGGTATTTAGCTAATAATGCCGTCAAGTCTTGCTGGGCATCACCGCCCGAGAAAAATGCACCATGGCGTACCTCTACAGCATATTGATACTCCATAGACAGCTGACGAATAAAAACTTCTAAATCGTTTAATGACTCAGGGCCAAACGAGGCGGGCAATTGCAACATCAAAGGCCCTAACTTGGCCTTTAAAGGCTGAATGCGCTTAAGGAACGCCGTACATTGGTTCTGACTGTGTTTTAACTGTGCATCATGGCTGATCAGCCTGGGGAATTTAAAGACAAAACGAAAGCCCCCAGGGCTTTGCTGCTGCCACAAATCTATATTAGCTACACTGGGCATGGCATAAAAACTGGTATTGCCTTCTACGCTATTAAAAACCGAGGCATATTGCCCCAGCGCATCAGATGATCCCGTAGCCGCCGGAATAAAATTGCCACGCCAAGCTTTGTGGCTCCACAAAGGTAGACCTAAATAATACAACACGATGAAGCTCCTGCTTTAGTGCTCGCGTGTATTGCGGAACTGAACTTCAGGAAAGCGCTCCTGAGCCAGAGCTAAATTGACTCTTGTTGGCGCTAAATAGCTTAGATGCCCTCCACCATCAATCGCCAGGTTATCACCGTGTTTACGCCTGATTTCCTGAATCTGCTTATCATCTTCTGCATCTATCCAATGGGCTGTATAAATATTGACGTTTTCATAGATCGCATCCACTTTATATTCATCCTTCAGGCGATAAGCAACCACTTCAAACTGCAGTACACCCACCGCACCAACAATAATATCATTGCTATTGAGCGGGAAGAAAACCTGGGTAGAACCTTCTTCTGATAATTGCTGCAAGCCTTTTTGTAGTTGCTTGGCCTTAAGTGGGTCTGCCAGACGTATACGGCGGAACAGCTCTGGAGCAAAATGAGGAATACCTGTAAATTTAAGATCTTCACCCATCGTGAATGTATCACCAATTTGAATCGTGCCGTGATTATGTAGGCCGATGATATCACCTGACATCGCCTGATCTACAACCACCCTTTCACCGGCTTTAAAGCTTACTGCATCCGAT
>JABSRQ010000246.1 GCA_013215055.1 Pseudomonadales bacterium
TTATGAGGGTGTGAGTATAATGCGTCAACATATATGGGGAGAATTTATTTTTTCACGGTAGCAACTGGGCGCTCGGTGGCAGAAAACTGTTTTAGATACGCTCAGCAACATGTTTTGGGCTTTATTGAAACAAGGCACGCTTTAGGTGAGGGTTGGCGAAACTGGGTTTCAGGGCGGTTTTCAGCAGGCGCTGCCAGTTTTGGTTATCGTGGCCTTATTTCTGTAGGGCATCGATTTGGTGAAAAGTCAGATGGCACGGGCTTAGAAATGCTGCTGTTTTCTTCTTTTGCTGATGAAAATAATATGAATAATTATTTTGGTGTTACGGATGCCGATGCTGCGGCTTCTGGCTTGGCGCAAACCGATTTAGAGGGCGGTTATCGCTCTAGCGGTATTAATGTCATTTACCGCAACAACATAACTGCCAGTATACAAATTGCGGCACAGGCAGGTGTAGAGATTTATAGTCATGCTATTAGGCAAAGCTCTATTGTGAGCGACACCCCTGATACCCATGCCGCCCTCTCGGCCCTTTGGCGGTTTTAGTTATTGCCTGCTTCACCCAGCTCAACATCAACAGATGCGTTTATCACAGACGTGCTGCTTGGTGTTCATGCATTCATATCATCAGGAAACAGCGTTTGAAAAAATACACGGTTAAAAAGGAAATCCTCATCGAGGCAGCAGCTGAAAGGGTATTTTCGGCGCTGACAAACAGCGATGAGATTCCGCTGTTTTACCCGTTAAGCTCGGTAGAAAGCAGATGGGTTGAGGGAAGTGAAGTTCTTTACAAAGGTGACGTTGATGGCGCTGCTTTTATTGATTACGGTATTATCGAAAAACTCGATTCACCTAGAACATTCCGTTACCGGTATTGGAGTGATAATCATGGTACAGAACGTATAGCGGAAAACTATATCTCGATGGACTACACGCTGGAGAGCATGGGCGGAAAAACGCTGCTCACACTGGTGCAAAGTAATATTCAATCAGTAGAGCTTTATGAACTTATGCAGTCGCAGGTGTGGGATTTTTTATTGGGTTCTTTAAAGGAATACCTTGAATAAGGGTTCATCCGTTGTCGGCTTTGCAGCGCTTGGTGTTTGATGTATTGCCAACGTAGACGATAAACGATGAATATAGCGATATTAGGCGCTGGCATTGCAGGCTTAAGTTCCGCGATCACATTTAAAAAAGCAGGTTTTGATGTTGAGGTTTATGAACGCCATGCCGGGCCCTGTGAAATTGTAGCGGGCATTGTCTGTTGGCCCAATGCGGCTTTTGTTTTGCATTAACTGGGTGTTTTAGATGAGGTGGTCCAAGTTTCCGGTGTTAACTGATCCGCTGTGTGCATCGGTCATCCAGCTGGCTTGAACGTTTTCAAGCATTGTATGGGTACAAACACTCAGTGCGGGTTGGTTTTTTATATCGCCTGTCAATCAATATGGATATATTGATTTTTCTGTGACAGATCTAGCTTGGGTCATAAACACTAGATGTTAACTGTTCCGTTTATTTGAAGTACCTTAGGTTTTCGGATTAAACAGTTCACCTTCAATCAGCGGACGCTTGGCTTGTATGCGCTGCACCATAAAACGAACAAAGGTCTGTATCTTGGCATTGCTACGCATATCCGGGTGGCTCAATATCCATAAATCATATTTGGCTTCGGCGGTATAGGGCGGAATACGCACCAGGCCCGGATCCTCATCGGCGCAGAAGCACGGCAAAATGCCTACGCCCATGCCTTGTTTGCAGGCTTCTACCTGCAAGGCGGCATTGATGATTTTGTGTTTGGAATTCAGCCGCGGGTAGTCTCTGGCAATCTTGCCGATCGGGCGGCGTAGTTTATCTGTCCAGCCAATCCAGTTTTGCTGGGCCAGCCAATTCTCATCATGTATTTTTTCTTCAAACTTTTTGGCGATATAGCAGGCGCGGTGAATATTGGCGAGCTTGCGCCCTATCAGATAATCCGGTGGTGATTCACAGAGGCGAAAGGCGACATCGGCTTCGCGATTGGCCAGGTTTAACGGTTTGGTTGAATCGATGATTTCCAAATGTATCTCGGGGTATTCGGCGCAGAAGTCGGCGAAATCCGGCATTAGCAGTATCTGCGCTAGCACATCGGGCAATGTGATACGGATATCACCCATCATGCTGGTGTCTTTACCTGCAACTCGTCGCTCTACGGTTTTTAGACACTGTTCTAACTGAGTGGCCTCTTCAAAAATTTCATTGCCTATGGCGGTGCAAGCGTAGCCTTTGGCGCTGCGTTCAAACAGGCGCTCGCCTAAAGATTCCTCAAAGCTGTTGATGCGCCTGGAAACGGTGCTGTGGTTCACATCCAGTTCTACCGCGGCACCGCGAATAGAGCCACAGCGGCAGACGGCGAGGAAAAACTTTAAATCATCCCAGTTCATAGTGGCTTCATTCTTAAAATAGTTGGCCGCTGTAGTGTAGCTTTTTTAGGCCTCATTAGGGTGGTGCATTTATGCACATGTCTTATGCAAATATTACGCGTTACGTTAAGAAAAAATCCACTCTAGAATTGATTTTATCAATTTAATGCACTTTAAATAGGAAAAACTATGAAAGCACCGCAACTAAACGGCCAACATCAGGTGGAATCCACTATTCAGATAAATGCACCAGTAGATCAGGTTTGGCAGATTCTACGGGATTTTGGCAATGTCAGCTGGGCTCCCGGGGTTAAATCCTCTTATAGCATCGGCAAAGAAGAATTGGGTGTGGGTACCGGGCGCCATTGCACGTTGGATGGCTTTGGTGAAATCGATGAATACGTGACACTTTGGTCGGAAGGCGAGGGTTTTGTGTATAGCGTGTCACCTTTAGGGCCGTTAAATAATGCCAATAGCCGTTGGTGGATTACCGCGCTGAGTGATCAGCAATGTGAGCTCAATGTGGTTCTAAGCTACGACTTGCGCTTTGGTCTATTCGGCAAGTTGATGCATGGTTTGATCATGCAAAGAAAATTACGCGCCTCCTTGCCTGATACGCTAGAAGGTGTGAAAAGCCGCGCCGAGGGGGTTTCAACTGCAGCCATGGCCTAAACTGTTGCAATAGCCCGATGAGGATAATCTTATGAAAACTGCGGCGAATTTATTGTTAAAAGAACAGCCCATACAACGCCCGGATGAACCTCGGCACTTTATGTTGATTAAGGCTTTAACTTATCCGGCCATTGCGACGATAGGGCATAGGCAACTGGCCTATTCCGATCGGGCATTCAGGGTGCAGGAAGTGGGACATGATATTTATGCCCCGGTGATCTATTTCGCACAAGACGATGTGCAAATGCAGTATTTCACCGATGCCGAAAAGCATACAGAGTGCCCGCTAAAAGGTGTGAGCGATTATTACGATTTACGAATGCCTGGGCAAATGTATAAACACGCTGCCTGGAGTTATACCCGCGTTTATGAATTTGATGAACGCTTGCAAATACTGCAAGGTTTGATTGCTTTTGATACCAGGCAGGTACTGGTGCAAGAGCTTACCAATGTGGGCTGATTTTTAATATTAGCAAGGCAGCTATTGAGCGCTGTAGTTGATTGATACAGCAGTGCCCTACTTCCCTTTTTCACTCTATGAATGGGCTTGTGGCTGGCGTTTATGCCGCTCACGCCTATATTTTTAAGAAAAATAAATTCTTAGTCAAAGTGTTAGTTAATGGCTTTGAATCATTCAACATCGGCGCATGTAAATGGAGCAGTAATGACGGCGTTTTCAAATATTCAGTGATATGCCTTTTCCGGGCGAGAAGCATTGCCTGCAATCGCAATGCCTGTGTTTTAACCCTATTCTCAGAAGCACCCGATGAAGTGGCTCTTAGATGTTGTTAGTTGTCACAGCTCGCTGATGGCGTTGATGGGGTCACGCTGATGGGGTCAGGTCTTGTCCTGCACGCTGATGGGGTCACACGCTGATGGGGTCAGGTCTTGACCTGTGACTTTCAACACCAGAACTGACTCCGTCTCGTAAAAAGAACGAGTCAAGACCTGACCCGAATGGCACTGCATTAAGCGCTTTTTGAACTAAATAATCTGAGTGTTAGATAATATGGGGAGAGAGCAGTTAGGAAAAATCGTACAATAGATTCACCACAAACCAAGACGATAATTCCTAACTGCATGATTTATTTTAACACTGAACTGCCTTCAATCTCATCAAAAACTCGTCAATCTTTTCAAGAGTCAGATTTTCTGAGCATATTACAATCTGACAGCATCGCATCAATTATTGAAAGGCATACGCCAGCACACAGAGAAAGGATTTTCACTCCGATTAAAGCTCTCTCGATGTTTATTAAACAAGCGCTTAATTTTGATCGCTCGTGCGCAAATGCTGTTAACGAATTCATCATTGATAATATCAATGTATTGCCTAAAAATATCAGTAAATCCACAGGCTCATATTGCCGTAGCCGGAAAAAATTGCCTTTAGCCTTAATCAAAGAGTTGGTACAGCATACGGGTGCAGCTATTAAGGAAAAAACCCCTCACCACAATAATATTAAAGGGGGGATTTACCTCGTGGATGGAACAACATTTTCGCTGCCAGACACGATTGAAAATCAGGCCGAATATCCTCAGCAATCAACTCAGAAAGCAGGGCTAGGGTTTCCTATTTGTCGAGCTTTAGGCATCTTCTGCTTAGAAAGTGGTGCTGTTATAAATGCTAAAATGGCAGCCTACAAAGGCAAGGGCGCGAATGAACATTCGATGCTTAGAGCCATATTAGACACCTTCAAAAAAGGTGATTTAGTCATAGGTGACGCGCTCTACAGCAGTTACTGGATTTTGGCGTATTTGAAAATGCACGGTATTAACGGCATATTTCAGCAAGGCGGTGGTCGGGCAAAAAAGACAGATTTTAGAACCGGAAAAAGAATAGGAAAATACGATCATATAATTAGTTATGATCGCCCACAAAGACCCAAGTGGATGGCTGATGAGCAATATAAAACCATCCCTAAAAGCATTGAACTTAGAGAGCTTAGAGACAAACATAAGACGATCATAACGACGTTAATGGATCCTGATGAACACAGTAAAGCAGACATCTCAGATATGTATAAAAGTCGCTGGAATATCGAAGTGGATTTTAGAAATTTAAAAACAACAATGGGCATGTCTACACTGAGCTGTAAGTCGCCTGAAATGTGCGAAAAAGAGATGTGGGTATATTTTTTAGCCAACAATATAATACGTATATTAATGGCCCAAACGGCTAAGAAATTCGAGCTGAAAATTAGAAGCATTAGTTTCAAGAATACCCTGCAAATTTGGAACGCTATTTCTTCAAAGTTTAAAAATGCAGCAGAGGTGATTGAAGACTTTTTATTTTTAATTGCCGGCCATCAAGTGGGAAAAAGGCCCGGTCGTGTAGAGCCCAGGGCAAAAAAACGCAGAGCTTCATCTTATTCGTTATTGATGGTACCAAGGCATATCGCAAGGGCTGCGATTTTGAGAAAAGGCCATCCTCCAAAACAAAGAAAAAATACGGGTGCAAGAGGCGGAAAAGCTTAATGCAGTGCCATTCAGACCTGACCCTGTATCCCATATTATCAACAATAAGAATGGCGCCCAAAAGATGCTCTTGAGAATTACTACCAAACAGAATCAATTTACAGACCTATAACATCCCCATAAGACACCCCCGCTACAGCTGCATGATTAACAATAGAATCAATGTCAAGCCCACTTCTAGCTTCCTTGAACTCTTCTCGCTGCGAAAAGTCGCTGTCAAACTCCATCAATGTATAAAGAACGCTAAATACAGTCTCCGCAAGCAGAAGTCCATCCTTCAAAGGAATCGAATCATAAGCATCGTATTTAGAAAATATTGAAATTAACTTTGTATCTTCCGTAATATAATCGCTCAGAGCTTGCATCTCTTCATCTACTGGAACAAGGACATCAACTCCAGACCAATATGCAACAGTTCCTATTTTATCAATTAATGCCTTAAGCTCATCCAGAGATCCAGTTTCCAAAAATGCATTCTGATGCCTGATGACAGCACGAAAAAGTTTTAAAGTAATACCGTAAGACTCAGGGCTAATACTGTATGAAGCCCCTCCCCATGTTCTATCAAAATATTTTTGATAGAACATGAATGCATCGATTACCACAGACCAATGCTCACTACCTCTCTTTTCTTCAACACTTTGAGTGTACTCGAGAAAAGCAGCCCTGTGAGTGAAAAAGTTATTGAAAACATTGGCAGACTTTACCTCATCAATCTGCCTAGCAGTTTGCTCAGAGCGAAAATTTAAAGCATAAACACCTATTACAAACCCCCATGCACTTAAGCTCCCGCCTATTAACCAGCGATCATACTGAAGTGGTCAACTAATACCGGACAGTAAATTAAGTTTTTCTTCGGCCGCAATCGGTGACAATCCACCGTTTTTACT
>JABSRQ010000247.1 GCA_013215055.1 Pseudomonadales bacterium
CTCGTTGAGTTATTTTAACTCTTAACGAAGTGTCCGGGGTAATTAGACCACTTCACATTAACTAGAAAAACACTCTGAGGGTGGGCCTTGTGCTTCGGGTAATTGAAAAACGGGTGGGATGATCTCTTCGTTTAAACCCAGATGCGTTAAAACTTTATCTATAATCAGCGGATCTTTGATACAAGCAATGATTTTTACCTTACCACCGCATTTATTGCAAACTTCGATATCAATATTAAATACACGCTTTAAGCGCTCGGCCCAGCTCATACGAAAGCTGTGATTCTGCTTTTTAGAGGATCTAGCATTTTTTCTCTTAGGGTTGGTAATGAAAGGCCTAAGCTTGCTATTGGAGGCGAATACGCCGTGATAACGCGTTAAGTTCAATCTGGGAGGTGGTATCAAAGCCGCTAACCTGGCAGGCTTTTCCACGGCCAATCCATCCTTGTTAGAACTTAAGGTTTTAACAGGGGCTATTGTTAGTTTTAATCCTGCAGCTTTCTATTTATTTGGCCCGTTTATAACAATTAGATCAGAAAACTGTACATTGAGATTGAACCATTTACGCGTTAATGCTTCTTATACCTAACGCCACCAACTTGATAAAACCACCCTCTACCAACTGGTACACGATAATTACCTCGATTTACATCGCTATTTCTCAGAACAAGGAAAATACCTGCCAGCTTATGTAAAACGGGAATTTGATGCCTATTTGAAGTGCGGGAAGCTCGAAAACGGCTTCCTACGTGTACGATGTGAAGACTGCCATCATGAACGATTGGACGCTTTCAGCTGTAAGAAATGGGGCTTCTGTCCCAGTTGTGGGGCCAGCCGCATGGCGCAGACCGCAGCTCTATTGAGTGATCATATCTTCCCACATCAGCCTGTCAGGCAATGGGTACTCAGTTTACCTTTCCCCTTACGGTTCCTGCTCGCAGCAAAGCCAGAACTCATTACTCCTGTCTTAAAAATTATGGTAAGAGCCATTTCTTCGGCACTCATCAAAAAGGCAGGTCTTACACACAGCGATGCTGAAACTGGTGCTGTGACACTTATTCAGCGCTTTAGCAGCGCCTTAAACCTGAATATCCATTATCACATGCTATTTCTGGATGCCCCTATATAAAGACAAAGACAGGAGTTAGGCCCAAATTCATTCTCGTTAAAGCCTTCACCGCAACTGAATTAACCGTAGTCTTAAATCGAATCAGCCGACGCATTGTGAGGTTCCTCGAAAAAACAGGCTATTTGGAAAAAGATGTCGAACAACCTTTTCTAAATTTGGAAGAGACCGACGATAGCGGCATGCAACAGATTCAAGGCAGTGCCATTACTTATCGCATTGCGGTTGGACCATTGCAGGGCCGAAAAACCTTCACCCTGCAAACCATTCCAGCCATCGTTGAGGAGAATTATTCAGCAGCAGTAAAAGTGAATGGATTTTCCCTACATGCTGGCGTGGTGTGTCTGGCCAAAGAGCGCAAAAAATTGGAGCGTTTGTGCCGTTATATTTCCAGAGGGGCGTTATCCGAAAAACGCTTATCCCTCAGCAAGCAAGGTCAGGTGACTTATCCTGCAGGTTTTTTAGTCGGCAGGCTATTCTACTGCCACTACTCCCTGGTTAGAACTGAAAATTATAACCAGGCATATTGTTAGTTTTAATACTGCATTTTCCTATTTATTTGGCCCGTTTATACCAATGCAAGCCGATATCGGTACATTGAGATTGAACCATTTACACGTTAATACTTCTTATACCTGTCTTACCCATATCTTTTATAACTAAGGCGAGTGGTCATGTGGCAGGCTTGCCAATTAAAACAAGCTATCTGGAGTGCAGGGGATTTTCCGCCCAAAAACGATAATTCGGAAGTAAATCATTGATATTTTATGTTGATGGGCTCTTTTTTGTAGTTTAGTGAGAAAAGCAATACCCCCTGAAAGGTATGTGTGGCGTGATATAGATGTGTTTGACGTTCATGGGCGGAAACCACCATGATCTCTAAGAGATTTATTTCTGGCCATATCAGACTGCAGCACAAGTAGTCCAAGAACGTGTCATAAATGATATGACTCTGGGGTTTTATGTGGCGCGATAGAGCCGGTAAGGTTTTCAGTTAAATCGAAGAGTTTTATCAGGATGAATCACCCCGTATCACTTCCTTCAGATCATTATCAAGTGGGCAATATTCACATTTCATTTCATCTAGGCCAACAATCTCACAGGGGGCTTTTGTGCCATTAAGATTACTCATGTGATCGCAGATATCTTCATCTTGTATTAAAAACGCCTTTATTGATGCCTTTGTCGTCATCTTCGACTTTCCTTATACTGTAGGCGTTTAACCCCCTGCATTCCTAATTACGAATAATTGATGTGAATGTACTTAGCTCCTCGCTTACCAGCAAAGCGCCAGCTATGCAGGAAGTAGTAATTTCATGTATCTTGTCCCAATACCCCTAATCCCATTTTTGCCTCGAATTCCGGCTATCTGGTGAAATCCTCCACTGGTGGGTGATGGCTCTGTATCGCTCTCTAACAGAAACCTCATACCCGCACTGATCCCATCAAAATCACTCAACATTTCTATCACTGTTCCAGCTTTTAGTACCGGGTGGCCCTGACCTTGTGCATTCATTGTTTACCTCCAAAAAATCTTTCTCAATGAGTGGGAGTCGACTTTCACAACCCGCCATAAACTCAGTTAGTTGATGTTGGATAGCAGCGATTGTGTTTAGTTCAATTGTTACTGATTTATAAAGTCATAGTGGCGTTGCATACGTGTATTGCCTGCAGTGCCAACTGACAGCCACACCGCGCCCTGATACAGGCTTCCAGAATCTGTATTGGTGCGGGATTATGAAAACAATGATGGAGGATAAGTCCCCTTGATTAAAGCATTGAACTAACAGTCTCATTAAGATCTATATCTTCTCGGTATAATTGAAAGTGTTAGGTTGATAGTATGCATTTTTCTTCAATGTTCGCTTCTCAGTCTTTAGGGTCCACAGTCGCGCAGACCTCTCCTTACTTGCTGGCAGGATCTGCGCTAGTTGCGGTCTTGATCGGTGGCATTTCTTCATGGTTTGGTGTTTGGGTAAACGGAAAAAAGATCGACAAGGCCGCTGCAGCGGCTCACAGCGGCATACGGATATGATGTCCAGTCGAGAATCTGAACATTCCGACATGTTGTTCCTGCGAGATCATGAGTACGCCCAACAACAGTCAGGCGATTTTCTTCGAAGGATGAAGGAGACGGTTCATCACGGTGTATCTAGATTAGATTCATCTATTTTGCTGGCTAAGACAGAGTATGAGCGCAAACAAACCTTTAATGAAAAAACTCTGACTGATCTATGTTCGATGGAATGCCCAGATGAAAAAGTAGTCTTGGTGGTGAGGGATATGATGGCAGACGATCTGGAGACGTATACCGAGACTAAGGCGGGACTAGAGGAGTCTATAAAAGATCATCCAGATGGAATTCATCGATCTAATAAAGGAAAGAGGACAAAAGTTACTCGACAGGCCAGATATTTTTGACGCGAAGCTGGAAGTTTTTAATAAAGTGACAGCTGAGTTTGAAAAAAGGATGCAGTCAGAGAAGGCGTGATGTAAGCCCCTCTGCTTTCTTTATTTGGCCCGTTTATACCAATTAAATCCTAAATCTGTACATTGAGATTGAACCATTTACGCGTTAATGCTGCTTATACCTTATTAAAGATCCGTTGGTGATCGATAAGATTTTAACGCATTTAGATTTAATCAACGATATCATCCGACCATATTTTCAGCTACCTGAGGCCCTGGCACCACCTGATTTTTTTGTAGTTAATGTGACATCTATCCATGCAGGGGTTTAATCGGGCAGATTTCTCTTTATTGAAACCATTTATTACATTGAAACCCTCAGACGGTACATAGGGATTGAACCAGTTACACGTTAATTCTTCTTATACCTTGTCCTATATTATAAATATATTAAGCAATATAAGTAAGTTGAATGCAGTGTATAAGAATTTTTAATGTAGAGTTTGTTAGGTAATAAGAAGCATTAAGTTTGATTACCGATGGGTATATGAACAAAATTTTTGAATGCGGCAGCATTAAAGCAAAGAGTGTTCGATAATTTAATCTTGAGTCATGATAAATAGTACAAGAGAGCCATGATATTGATACAAGTTTTTCTGTGGTTGTTTATCATTTTACCATTGTTGTTATGGGGTACTTTTTATTTTTTCCCTATCAACTGGTGGGTAGAGAATATTATTTCAATACCTGTCATATTCCTGGCTTATTATTCAATGCTATTGATCATTATGTTGCTTTTTCATCAATGGCTGGCATGTATAGCATGCCTGTGTATTATGCTGTTCTATGCCTTTATGACCGAGCCAGCCACGGTGAACACTGAAAAGTTCTGTTCAGCGACAGTATTGATTGTTCAATTTAACGTGTTCTATGAAAATATGAATATCGATGCCTTTATCGATTATCTCCATTCTGAACCTGCAGATCTTGTTGTCATGCAGGAAGTCTCGCCCATGCATAGAAAAAATTTATCATCACTGGCTGAGCTATATCCCTATCAATTTAAAGGGATGAACGGGATGAACACCGCGTCTGATCAAATGATTCTTAGTCGTACTCCTTTACTGAGTATGTCGATTTACCCAGCGCCTGATACAGAGAAGATTATTATGGGCCTGTGGCAGATATCAGATGATAAGCAAATATCTTTGATTACAGCCCATCTCCCGTCGCCTAGAAATGCCGTACGTTGGCAGCGTCGTAATACTGCGATTAGTTTTATTGAGCAGCTTGTAAAAAATCATTCATCTGAGGACATGCTGATCATAGGTGATTTTAACCTTTCGTCAGCCAGCCTTCGATATAGGCGTATTTTTTCTGATTTTACACATTTTCCCGTTGTCAGTTGGCCAAACTTGCAGAAGGGGAGCCGCATGCCCACATTTGCGATGATTGCGATCGATCATTTATGGTTAAAGTCTCGCCAGCAAGGCTGGCAGATTTGTTCTCGCAGCACAAAACGTTCTCCTGACGGTTCTGATCATAAAATGGTATTGACGAAAATTGCGATTGATAGGTATAAGAAGCATTAACGCCTATATGGCTCAATCTCTATGTACAGTTTTAGGCTTTCATTGTTATAAATGGTTCAAATAAATAGAAATCTGCCCTCTTAAAACTAAGAGTATTCCCGGATTAAAATGTTCCATCTAAACAAGTGGTCACATCCAACAGTGAACTCGTGCATGCTTACCTGACCAATATTTTTTATTGATTCGATATCACTATTGCCCCGTAGTTTAAAAAAGGTTTAATAATCAATATATTGGTATAATAGTTCCACCACAAAATACTTACCAAAACAAACCTTAAGACTTAAGCCTTTGGCACATTCAGACACCATACTGAGTCAATTTATTAGACTTATTGCTCGTGCAACATTCAATAAACTCGCAGAGGAATATCATGAAGGTCAAGCATTCAGGAAGTTCACTCGCTGGGACCAATTTGTTTTCCTCTTAAGTGCTCAAATTACTGGCCGGGTAAGCTCGCGTGATATTACTGAAAATTTCAGCGCTCATAAAATATACTAGGTATAAGAAGGATTAACGGGTAAATGGTCCAATATCTATGTACTGTAGCCGTCTTTCATTGGTATAAACGGTCCAAATGAATATAAATCTGCAGTATTAAAACTAACAATATCCCCTGTTAAAACCTTAAGTTTTAATCAGGGAGTATTGCCCGTGGAATAGCCTGCCGGTTAAAAAAATCCTGCATAGTTAGATGTCACATTAACTAGAAAAACACTTCAGAAGGGGCCTTGTGCTTTGGGTAATTGAAAAGCTGGAGGGATGAACAATGTCGCAGTGATAGCCTTTAGCAGTGAGATCCCGCTGAAAGGTAAAGCCAATATAGGAAGCTTCATAACAGAGCTTGATTGAGCTGCTGGAAAAGTATTTTTTCAGTTTATTTAACTGATTTAACAGACCTTTTAAAGTAGGTCTGCATTGAAAGTTTTATGACTTCGCCGGTCTCTTTATCCAGTGCAGAGCCGTGATATTAAGCACCATCAATATCCAGGCCTATATAAACGATTGAAGTTTTCTTAACGTACCACCGAGAACTGTGTGTTACCTATGTTGATGGTAGTACCCAGCTCGAATTAGGGCGGGACGTCTATATCTTCTATACCCACACTCGCTCGCCGATATTGCCAGCGATACATTTTCCAACTGCTCTCGGCGTCACTAAGCATAGGCATTGAACGCAATATCAAGCATTCATCTATGGTGGCTATCAGCAATGGCTGTAGCCCTAAAAGAGTCAGCGCCAATGCAGTCGTAGCAGTGAAGAATTTGGCTTTAAAGCTAATGATTGTAGAAGAATCGGGGATGGGGG
>JABSRQ010000248.1 GCA_013215055.1 Pseudomonadales bacterium
TTTTGAGAGATTGTTGCCTTGGCAAGTTGAGTTAGAAGAATTACCTAAAGTCTAGATGGGGTTAAATGATCGCTTACAGATATTCTTTACCCAGGAGGAGAAAATCTAAGTGTTCGTGCTTGGATGTCCTGGGAGGACGATGTGACGAGCACTGTAGTTTATCCCCCTCAACCGAATATATTCTACGACTGTGCCGAAAGTGGTTACTGGTATATCACCGAGAATGATGCAAGCAGGACCTGTCACTACGACAGATGCAGCCATACTACGACGGATATTGCAACAGGTTTCACCAATAAGCTAGAAGTAACTGGGGTGAACGTTTACAGCCCTGTTACTGATGTAGATGTAGATGTCAGGGAGGAATTAGATGTTCAAATAACGAGTTATAATTCAGATATGGTTTTGTGGCGCAGTCATATTACATCACAGCTTGATTGGGTAATCATTGGCAGTTCTACTGTTTACACTGCTGGATTTTATGAGGTCGAATGTAACGGTAATGTCAATGGTACAGACTGTTCAGAATCCAAGACTAAATTTCATGCGCCCGAATGGTGTCAAGAGGGTTTTAATTGTCCCGGTACTCCACCGTCGGCGGATCTTTTTATCATTGAAAACTTTTATGGGAACGCTTCATGCGTCACCCACAAAACAACAGCATTAAGACTTAATGCTGGGGAAGTCTGTAACTTACAAAACACGAAGCTCCATTGGAAATTTGTAGATCTTGATAGCGGAGAGGCTATTACCGAGAATCCAGACACCGACACACTCTATCTGTTTAAACATGCTGAGGAAGAACTATGTGCCGCCAGTGTGGGGGTGGGTCGAACAGTTAATTTAGTATCATGTAACAGGACAGACCCACGTCAGATGTGGAAATGGACTAAGGTATTAGGAGAACGACACTTTCGTATCCAAGGTAAGCGTAATGCATCTAATGGAGATCTTAAGAGTAAGGAGTGCTTTCATGCTAACGCTGGTGAAAACATTTCAGCTACTAAAGATAATTGCGGTCTCGCAGCTGCAATTGGTCAAGAAGATTTTTTATATCTGAAAGTACTACAATCTTTATAGGATATAAATTACGACCTTAACTAATAGGAATTTCCACAGCCAGTACAGCCTTGTTAGAAATTAATGTTTTAACAAGGCATCTTGTCGGTTTTAATCCTGATAATGTGTATTTATTACCCATAGATCTTCATGATTTTCATAAGTCATATGAACGTAATTTTTAGATATTTAGCGGTTAAAAATATTTAAAAAGTTTTCATTTTCCCAAAAAAATAATATATAGAAAAAATTATATACTTCTCTTATTACCAATAACCTCCACAGAAATACCGCAGCAGGAATCACTCCCGCTACCTGCATCTGGTTATCATATATTGTCTTTCCTGAACTTAATGAAGCTGCACATATCCATCTTTTTAAGACTACAACTTGGGCCGCATGTTAGATAACGTAGGTGCAATATGAAAGAGGATCGATTCCAGTCAGTCGCGGTCTTTGTTCAACATAACGTCAGATTATGCGCAGCTTTGACTTATGTGTATGGGGCTTAAAATGGCTTGTAGCGCCTTATTCAGGATTAGCTGATAGAAAAACGACTGCAATTGCTGGCCGAGAGTATATCTAACGTAAACGACTTCAAAATACTTAGGCAATAATAGATGTTTTTTTAATATATGAACTACAGTTCAAGGGGATTTACAGCTGAACAGGGTCTCTGATCAGTCAACAAGGAAAGCTCGGATGTTAAAGTCGTTGAAAGAAGAAGAAAAAAATAAAATGTCAGAAATTATAAATGAATGCTACGGTTCTTATCCGATCTCATTAGAGGAGCAGGAAGAAAATATACGAGAATTACGCTACCTCTTTGAACTGCCCCCTTCTAATAAAGCTGATTCGGCATGTAACTCATATTCAGTTGTATCAGGCATAGTAATATCCTATAGCGTCGTTAAAGACTTATAAAATTGACCTTAGACAAAGTAAATACAACTTGGAAATGGAGCTAATCCTGCTAGCTCATTTGATTTAATGAGCGTCAGTAGCTGGTATTTTTCAACATAACGTCAGTTTATGCGCAGCTTTGTATTGTGATAGCAGGCCCTGCAGAGCCTCCTATGAGCTTTGTTGGCAGGATATGCTAGCCCCACAAACACAAATAATCTCTATCCTTAATTAAAGGAAGGCTCGTATTCCTTTCCCACCTCCAAACATCAGCATTTTCCACCAATGTAAAATCTTCACGTGGATAGCGAAAGTCACCTTGAGCATTACCAGCATTATCAAGGACCGAAATTTGAAAAAATCTCCATTCAGGTTCTTTTGAATTATCTTGTTTCTCTAAAACCAGTTTTAACGATTTACCAGGGCCATTATCATTAAAAACTATTCCGCCTATACCTATTCCTCGCCAGATATCAGGCGCGCACACACCATAAACCCCACGAATGAACCCAATGAATCCGTTGCAGGTATATGATCCCGTATGTAACTTAAATTCAGTTGTATTACTCATATTGACATCCAGGTTCGTCGTTAAAGGCTTAAGGACTTGATCTTAGATAGAGTGAATACCACTTAGAAATGGAACGAATCCGGCTAGTGGCCTTTTTATTTAATGAACGTAAAACGCTGATTCTTCAGTATAATGTCAGGTTATGCGCAGTTTTTTATCGTGGTGAGAGGCCTTACAGAGCTTATAGCAATGAAAGCCGAAATCTGTACATTGAGATTGAACCATTTACACGTTAATCCTTCTTATACCTTTCACCAATCTAACATACTTAATTAATCTCATTTAAATAAAGTATTATGAGGCTGATGTTGCGATGTAATAATAGTGTGTTAGGGTTTTCATGATTTATGCAGGAAAGCTGTTAGGGAATAGCTTGATAAACGCAATGGAACAGGGATGCAGGGAATGAGCGTGAATGACGAGTTGACTGTCATGTTGGTGGAGAGTGATCTGGGTGGTGGAATCGATGGTGCTTCCTACGGAGGTTCACAATTATTGAATCTACTTGAAAGGGATGTGGTGATTGATAATATCGTGTCTAGCAAGGCATTGTGCAAGAGCAGCAGTGAAACCCCGTTTGCCCATTTTCTTGAACAAATTAATACTTGCTTGCAAGAGGTTTCCGATAATACTAGGGACTTGCTGTTAAAACATTCAGATAAAAAACCGTTGTTATTTTCCGGCGATCACAGTACCGCTGCGGGAACAATTTCGGGCATTAAACAAGCGTATCCAGAGCATAGGATAGGGGCGAGTATAAGAAAGATTAACGGGTAAATGGTTCAATCTCTAGGTACCATTTCTCGTACTTTCATTGGTATAAATGGTTCAATCAAATAAGTAATATTCTGGATTAAAACTAACAATATCCTCTGTAGGTATAAGAAGTATTAACGCGTAATTGGTTCAATCTCAATGTACTGTATCCGCCTTTCATTGTTATAAATGGTTCAAATAAATAGGAAAACCTCAATCAAACGGCCGTATAAACATAAAACCCAAATCTGCCAGTTGAGCGTATTCAACGCTGCTGCATTGCTTCCACTTTTATCAATCACCACATTTTTAGGCAACCCATGCTGGTCAATCGCTTTGTTAAAAAAGGCCCTAGCCGCCGGTTCATCACGTTTTTTACTCAGCATGAAGTCAATGGTAGCGCCATATTTATCGACTGCTCGGTAGAGGTATTGCCACTTTCCTTTAACTTTTAGATAGGTTTCATCCATTCGCCAAGAGCCTGAAACGGGCTTTTTACGAGTCCGAAAAACGGCTTCTAGTTGGGGAGAATATTCCAGAACCCATCGATGAATGGTGGCGTGATCGACATCAATTCCGCGCTCTTCTAGGAGTTCTTCGATATCACGGTAGCTGAGTTTGTAGGCGACATACCAGCGCACGGCCATGAGGATTGTTGCAGATGGGAATTGTTTGTTTGCAAAACTGATGGCCATAGCGCATCCAAAACATTGATCATGCCGAGGGCATAATACCGGATATTTGGATGAAGTTCATTTGGTAATAGGTGTTAGGACAAAACCCATTCGAGTTATCATGGAGGCGTCTATACAACCATATTTACTACGCCATTTGTAGAACGCTAGAGATCATGCCGTGTTCTCGGAATTAGAGAAGGTACAAGCGTACCGGCCTCAGCTTGCTTAAGAATGGCGATGATTTGACTGTCTGAGTAACGTGATTCTTTCTTGCAGAATCTCCTGCGTAAATTTTACGAGAGTATTTTACTTAAAACCTCAGTTAATTTTCGGGAGATTACCGTGTAATCGCTCATGGAAGGATACCTGATCAGCACTTAACAATTTTTTAAAGCTAGCCGCTGATTCCGCTTTAATGCCTCTTATAATTAAATCAACCATATTTACATCGAAATTACAATGAGCAGAAAGAATAAATATATTTTAATACATGGCCTTTCTAAGGAGGCGTAACGCACATAGTATTCGCCGTCAAAAATTTACTACGGATAAATAATGAAAATAGTAATCTTAGCAGGTTCAATATTCAGTGCTTACTTTGTAAGTTACCCTTCAGCTACTTTTCCCAATGACTGAAGCATATTTTTAGACGGTTATATAGCTCAGGCTAATTCTAAACATAGCAGTATTTATTCCTACAATAGACACTCTACTACTAAACATAATAATTTCTCGTAAGAAACACATTAGATAAAAATTTAAAAGACCTACAATAGGAAAGACTATGAAAAAAATTGCACTTATAAGCATACTCCTACCATTAACTTTTACTGCATGCTCAAGTGCATCGCAAAGACAGGAGATAAGGCAAGATACTCGTATTGAACATCGCACAGAGAACCGAATAGAGAAAAGGCAAGAAAGACGTAATAACTAATATCATAGAACTCGCCAGAAAGTCGCTCTATGACACTGCTGTCATAGAATATCTTGTCACCCACTGATAACCTGTTATAAATTAAAGACTTACCTG
Source organism: Pseudomonadales bacterium (assembly GCA_013215055.1). GTDB lineage: Bacteria > Pseudomonadota > Gammaproteobacteria > Pseudomonadales > DT-91 > CAKMZU01. The sequence continues at coordinate 5,000 of JABSRQ010000248.1, forward strand.
CGAATAGCTCTGTGATTTTTATAGGGTATTACGAAATAAGCATATTTGTATATTATGTTAAATAAAACTAATAGCCCCTCCTAATAAAAATTTAGGTTCTGTCGCAACTTGGTCCAGAGCTAGCGCCTGGCCCCTGTCACTAGATGAACTTCATCCAAATATCGGGTCTTATGTCCATATCATGATCGATATTTTGGATGCACTATGGCCATCAGCTTTACAAATAAACAATTCCCATCAGCAACAATCCTCATCGCCGTGCGCTGGTATGTCGCTTACAAACTCAGCTACCGTGATATCTGGGTTCTGTGGACATCCCTGCCAAAGTGACACTTATCGCTACAGCCCACGTTTCATAAAGGCTCCAAAGGCTGCTTATATTTTTCGATAATCATGCTTTTGAGAACAAGAAATCAAAGACTTACGAAGAGTTTGTTGCTTCCGGAGGGGAAGTCCCCAAAACCCCACGAGGGAGTGACAAGTAATTTCATGGGAAATTGCAATAATAACAATACTCTTATAATTCTTAATTTTCACACCAATAAGCTAGTGCTTTTTACAGGGTAGGACAACCCTGTAAAAGTCTGGCGAAATAACGTAAGTTCACAGAGCCCTACCGCAGCCTAGGGCTTAAGACTGCTGAAGTAAGCCGAGACATTTTCAATATCGAGATCCGATAACGTCATCGCCATAGAGGACATCACGGGGGCTTGTCGGTTACCCGCTTTAAAGTCTTTTAACTGCTTGGCCAAATAGGCTGACTTTTGTCCTGCCAGATTGGGGTAAATAGGTATGTTGCTGATACCCGTGGCGCCATGACATGCTGCACACATGGTTGCCTTAGCTTTTCCGGCAGCGATATCGGCGGCAATAGCAGAGCAACTGAAAATAGTAAAAAAACCAACAGTAACAAATATTTTTTTCATAGATAATTCTTTTTATATTTTATTGTTTACAGTCAGAGTGACTGGATTACCAAAGACCTAGCTAGCTCTGGCTAGCCAAGTTCCTCATCGACTCTAATCAGCTAAATATATTCATGTCTTTAGCTAATATAGCAGGGCGGCTCATCTATCAGGTGAGCCGTTAAACTATCACTTAACAATCTCTTCGGCTGCTTTAGTCCCCGAGCGTATCACGCCTTCTGTTGTTTCCTAATTGATCTATTACGTTCATCGGGTGTTATTCCTCTTGTTTCAGCAGGCCGAATAATTAAGTTCAGTATGATTTATGACCATGCTTGATGCTGAAAGAAATTGCGGATCAATTTTGTGATGTGTATATAGTACTGCACATTATCCTACTATTTAATGTCCGCCTACATTCTTCAGACAAAAAAATACCGAAGATGTTAGACACATCTTCGGGTCTGTACGTAATACGTGTAATTT
>JABSRQ010000024.1 GCA_013215055.1 Pseudomonadales bacterium
GCCGGTGTTGCCGGTAAGTGGAAGAGCATCAACGGTTATTCGTTTGGCGCGGCGATTAACCGTGCGGTACCTGAAAAATATACGTCGGAGATGTTAACACTGGGGCGGGATGGCAGCAGTGATGTGATGGTTGTAGGTTTTGAATGGACGAATGCCGATTGGCTATGGGCGACAACGGTGAGCCAAAGTATTAATCAAGTGACCGATGATGTTGGCACTTATTATGATGCCCGCGGTTGGGAGCTCTATAGCCGCTATAATTTTACTCCCAGGCATCATAGCCGTGTTGGTTTTAACTGGCAGAAACCCGATGATGACGACTATATCGGCGCACATAAAATTGAAGAGTTTTATCTGTCTTATGATTACAGCTATAACCGTTTAAATAAACAAGACAGGGTTTATTTGGAATTTGTCTATAATCAAGGCCGCGTTGCCGATGGCACAGATTCTGAGAATGCCTTATTGCTGGGGTTACAGTTTAATTTATCCAATTAATCTTGCATCTGCGCCAGGCTAATCGGGCAGTTAAGCACTATACTTATTCCATTAATGTTTACATTAATCCCATGATGTTGGAGGTGGAATATGGCCAGTGTAATTTCCATGCAGGCGTTTTTACAAAGCAAGGGCATTAGCTTTGAAACCGTGACTCATAAACACACAGATTCATCCATTAATACCGCTCATGCGGCTCATATCCCCACGGCTCAATTAGCCAAGGCGGTGGTGTTAAAAAACACGTTAAATCACCCCGTTATGGCAGTATTACCGGCAAATAAAAAATTGCTGGTTTCGGCGTTGAATGACTTTACCTATAGCGATTTCCAGATCCTGGATGAGCAGAGCCTGACCGAGTTTTTTGCGGATTGTGAAGCCGGTGTGGCTCCGAGTATGGGCAGCCGTTATGGCATGCAGATGATTGTTGATGAGGGTTTGTTAGAGGAAAATACGGTGTATCTTGAGGCCGGTGACCATTGTCATGTGCTTAAACTGGCGCAGCAGGATTATCTCAACCTGGTGATGAGCTCCAGACATGCGACTATTGCAGAGACCGCGATACAATCCCAACCTCCTCAATCCTGCGCTGTGTTTGCTTAAAATAACTGCTGTAGTGATGTAAATGTTATGCCTAAGCTTAGGCATAACATTCCTGTTGTGAGCTTATTTTCCTTCGGTTATTTCACCTGTGATCAAGCTGCGTGTATAATGCGCCATCTTTTATAATAATCCCTAGATAGCAACTTCAGGTTGAAGAGAACAATATGGAACTTTTTTTGGAATTTTTAACCGAACAGTGGATTTTAGCGGCTGCATTAGTCACGATGATACTGGTCTTTTTTCAATATGAATCCAGTAAGGCCGGCAAGGCAGTGAGTCCGCAGGAATTATCCAACATGGTTAATCGTGAAGATGGCCTGGTGCTGGATATTCGCGACAGTGGCGACTTTAAAAAAGGCCATATTGCTAATTCTACGAATATCGCCGCCACAAGTTTAGATGCACACATAAGTGAGCTTAACAGCCATAAAGACAAACCGGTGATTGTGGTGTGTAATATGGGCCATACTGCAACCGGTGTGACTAAACGCTTAAAAGCAGAAGGTTTTACCGCGGTGTATAAATTACGTGGTGGTTTAACGGAATGGAAGGCTGCAAACTTGCCAGTCGTGAACGGTTAAGAATAAGCATGAATAATATTGTCATTTATACCACCCGTTTTTGTCCTTTTTGTGTAAGAGCCAAGCAGCTTTTAGATCATAAAGGTTTAACATATAACGAGATTGCCGTTGATGGTAAACCGCAGCTGCGTCAGCAGATGATGGAAAAAGCCAACGGTGCCCATACCGTGCCACAGATTTGGGTTAACGGCACACATGTAGGTGGCTGCACCGAATTGATGGATTTGGAGCGTGCAGCTCAGCTGGACACATTGTTACTTGAAGACGCATAATCGCGTTTAAAAATTCTAAAAAACCAATAACATAAGCATGTTGCTTTACCTCTAATAAGGATTAATTATGTCAGAAGCAAAAACGCCAGAACAACAAACGCCAGAACAGCAGTTTTCGATTCAACGTCTGTTTATTAAAGATATTTCTTTTGAAACCCCTGCCGGCTCTGAAATGTTTAAGCAGCAGTGGAAACCAGAGATTCACCTAGACGTGAATACCCGTAATGAAAAACTCGAAGACGATATTTTTGAGGTGGTTTTAACGTTAACCATTACCGCCAAGCAAGATGATAAAACTGCCTTCCTGGTTGAAGTACAGCAAGCGGGTATTTTCCTGGCTAAAGGCCTGGCCGATGATCAGCTGCGCCAAGTATTAGGTACGGTAGCACCGAATATCTTATTCCCATACGCACGTGAGATGGTAGATTCTTTAGTGACTAAAGGCAGCTTCCCAGCATTGATGTTAGCGCCTATCAATTTTGACGCGCTGTATCAGCAAGCGTTGCAACAGCAGCAGCAAAAGACTGAGCAAAAGCACTAAGCTTTTGTTCTTCTAAAGTACAGCACGATATAAGAAGGGGCTTTGGCCCCTTTTTTAATGCCTGTTTATTGCATGTTGAAGAGGTTTTTTAAGGTATTGATAGACAGCGGTTTTTGCAATATTTCATCCATACCACATTCAATTGCCCGCTGTGTTTCAGCACCAGGTTGATGGGCGGTTAAGGCGATGATTTTTGTAGGGGCTTTGGCTTCTTGTTGTTCCCATTGGCGGATATTGATGGTGGCTTCATAACCACTTTTAATTGGCATTTCACAATCCATAAGAATGATATCAAACGGGGATTCGGCTTTATCTGCCTCTTTTACCGCAGCCACGGCCTGCTCGCCGTTATTAACAATCTCGGTGGTTAAACCTATGCTTTCTAATTGCTTTTGTATTAACAGGCGGTTGCAGGCGTTGTCTTCGGCGACCAATAATTTAATGTTTTGTGTTGTGGTAGAATGCTTTTTTTGGGTTTTAGGGGCGGGGGTTTTTTCAGGTGCTGAGTCATAGATATATTCAAGATCCAGCAGTTTTTCTAACGCATTAAAAACCTCCCAGGCTTTAAACGGTTTATAGAGAAAATCATCGGCCCCTTTTTCCATAATACGTTTTCTATCCGATTCAAATACACTGGCGCTGATAACGATAATCGGTAATATTTTTCCGGCCTTGGTGGCGCGAATACGCTCTATGGTGGCGATGCCATCAAGTTTAGGCATGCGAATATCCATAAAGATAAGATCGGGCGGCCTTTGAATAAATTGGGCCAGCGCTTCTTCGCCGTTGGCTGCAAATTCACAGTCAAAGCCCACAGGTTGTAAAAATGCGGCAAGAATATCCCGGTTGGTGGCAACATCATCAACAATCAGCAGTCTATAAGTTTTGGCTGAATCTGCGTTTTGTTTTAAGCCAATAACGGTTTGATGTACACGTTGCTCTTGTTCCAGGGATACATCCAATAGACGGGCTTTAACCGTGGCTGTAAATGTAGCGCCCTGTCCACGTTCACTGAAAAAATGTATATCCCCTCCCATTTTTCGGGCTAATTCACGGCTGATGGATAAACCTAAACCGCTGCCTCCACCCTTGATGCCACTGTCGGTTTGTTCAAATTTCTGGAAGACTTTATCTTGCTGATCTTTGGCGATGCCATCGCCGGTATCTTCGACTTCAAATACCAGCGTAAGCTGCTGCTCTTTATCGGCAGGTTTTGCGTCGCAGCGTAAGGTGATGCCGCCTTGGTAGGTGAATTTCAGCGAGTTGCCTAGCAGGTTAAGCAGGATTTGGCGTAATTTGGCGCCATCAATCAGCACAAAGACAGGTAAATCGCAGGTTTTATCCAGCTTTAATACCAGGCTTTTTTGTTCACATCTGGCCTGCATCATCAACACGATATCATCGAGCAGGGCTGCGACATTACATTGGCTGGCATTAAGTGAGGTACGCCCGGCTTCAATCTTGGCCATATCCAGCACATCGTTGATCAGGCCCAACAGATGTTCACTGCTACGGTTAATCACCTTTAAATTGTGTTGCTGCTCGTTACTAAGGCTTTTATCCAGCGCCATCAATTGTGCATAACCGAGAATAGCATTCATCGGTGTGCGAATTTCATGGCTCATGGCCGCCAAAAAATCACTCTTGGCTTGGCTGGCGGCATGGGCCTGCAATGCTTCTTGCTCGGCCTTGTTCTGCTGTTGCTGGCTCTGCAGCAGCTGATCCTTGGTTTGTAGCAGTTGAACTTCACTGGCTTTACTGCGGTCGGCCAGTGCGAAGGCAAGTAACACCATCTCACTCATTATGCCTACCATGCCAATATCCGAAAACAGTGGATTGTAGACGACTAAACCTGCAACGGCTAAGACATAGAGTTGGTTTGCTAAGACATGAATAACCCATGCTAGGGAAAAGAATCGGGCTTGCCTATCACCCCTGATCCACAGATATAAAGCACATAAAACCACGATGGGATAACTGGCATTCATCTGCAGTGTGTAAATCCGTGGTATCACTTGAAACGGAGAGTAACCGAGTAAAGTTAGGCTGATTGTAAAAAATTCAGCGCAGATCAGCAGCAGTAAAAACCTGAATAGGTAAATATGTCGTGAGGATAATTTAAAAAACAAAAGGGTAAAAACAAAGATACATACTCTTGCTGTACTAGAAACCAGAGGTAAAATCATTTTACTCTTGTCGTAATTTTCTGGGTCAATAAATTGTGAGGCATAACCATGTATGTAAAACCAGAGAACGACGGTTAACAGCGCATAAAAAGCATAGGCAATATACATGCCTTCCTTCAGGGAAATGCCTAGCATTAAATTATACAAAGCCAGTGCAATGATGGCACCGACCGTAAAGGCAAGAAAAAATAATACAAAACGGTCACTGCTTTGGAAGCTTTGTTGATCGGCCAAATTGGCCTGGAATTGCAACGGTGCGCCCTGGCTATCCACTCGTATCAACAACCGCAGCTGCGTATCGGCAGTGACATCAATAGGCACCAGGAAAAGTGGATGTTTGATAGGCCTATCGTTAAAACTGCGTTTATCTCCCATCAAGAATTTTTTAACCGCCTTGCCTGCTTCGAGAATATAGACATCCACATAATCCATATAAGGCCGGTCTATCTGCAATATGCCGGAAAAATCGTGTTGGAAATAGATGGGTAATTCAAACCAGTAAACGTCTTTGGTGGGGCCAAAGTTAGGGTTTTCTCCTGCGGTGGAGGTCCATGCTGATGCAGGCAGGGCCAGTACATCTGCCAATGATGCATGGGCTGTTTGTTTTACAAAGTGGAATGCAGGGGCTTTTGAAATCGCCTGCTGAAAGATCGGGGTTGGAATAATAAGTACGGAGGCCGGGGGGGAATTAAGGTTTGTATGCATTGCGGAAAAAGTTATGCCCGGCATTAATAGGCAGAAAAACAATAACATGTGTATTGCCGGGTGGATAAAAATAGCGTTTTACTCCTCGCTATAAGCGTGATGATGTCGATTGAGTATAGACGCTGGGAATGATTCGGGGGGCAAGTGAATACGCCGAAATTGAGGGGTTTTAGTCTCTGTTTATGTCTCAGTGTCTATACTGAATGTGGGTTAATTTCTATAGGGGCTTTCTATGCCATCTTTTCCCGTTAAACTCTGCTTATTCGTTTTATGTTTTGGATTATATGGCCTGAATGTTTTTGCTCAGACCAAAGAGGGGGAGGAAGAATTTGGCATTGAACGCGAGGCTGAAACAGAAGAACGCGAGGCTGAAACAGAAGAACGTCTGGCCGATAAATCACACGTCGAAAGGTCAGCCTTAGAAGAAGTTCTGGTCACCGCAACCCGAACCGGTGAAACCCGATTACAGCGAACCCCCATGGCCATCACCGCTTTTGATCAATCTCAACTCAGCGCTGCCAACATCGATAAAATCAAAGACTTGTCATTTTTTGTGCCTAACTTAATCATTTCCCAGAATGCTGCCTGGGGTCAGATTTTTATTCGAGGAGTAGGCACCAATAATATCTTTATTGGTGGTGATCCCAGTTCCACCATTCACGTAGATGGTGTGTATATCGCAAGACCCGCGATGGTGTTTACCGATTACCTTAATCTGCAACAGGTAGAAGTATTACGTGGTCCGCAGGGCACCTTGTATGGCCGCAATGCCACCGGCGGCACCATCAATTACATCACCAAAAAACCGGATGAAAATACAGAGTTTATGGCCACCGTTGAGGGTGGCAGTTTTAATAAACAAAACATCAATGCCTATGCCAATCTGGCGATTAACTCACAATTCAGTGCGAATCTGGCGTTAACCACACATCAGCGTGATGGCTATGTTGATGGACTCAATCCTGCAGGCCCTGAAAACCATCTGGGTGAAGATTATGACAGCGGCCGTTTGGGCCTGCGTTATTTAGCTTCGGATTCACTGGAGGTTTTATTTAATGTCGATGTCCTGGATAGAGATCAGGCATCATTCCAATATAAAAATTCGCTAACCTATATTGATGGCACGCCAGTGTTAACACCGGTGGTGGTTATCAATGACTTCTGGGCCTTAAATACACCACATGAAGGTGGCTTAATACAGGATGTCAAAGGTGGCAATATCACCGCCAATGTGGCTATCAATGAACAGTGGGCATTCACTTCCATCACCGCCAAACGCCAGTTCGATATGTTTACCTTTGGTGATATTGATTACACGGAGGTCGCCAATCGGTTCTCGAATGTGAAAGAAGCGCAGGAACAGTTATCGCAGGAATTGGTATTAAAATTGATTAATACGCAGCTCTCGTTGGTGAGTGGTCTATATTATTTTGAAGAGCAGAATAAGATGAACTTCTGGGCCCAGTTAGAGACCGAAAGAGACGCGCTGATGCTGGAAAATTTCACCACGTTTATTGATGGTGAGTCTGAGACCCAGGCTGCTGCTGCCTATGTGGATATGACTTATCACCTCAGTGAAAAAATCGATATCATCGCCGGCAGTCGTTACAGCTGGGAGGAAAAAACATTTAGCTCGGTAGGTCATTTGGATAAAGGTGGGGTGATCATTCCCACCGTCAATAATGATGATCAAAAAAACTGGAATCGATTCACACCCAGAATCGGCATCAATTATTTTATCGATAGCGATACCATGACGTTTATGTTGATCTCTACCGGTTTTAAGAGTGGTGGTTTTAACTTTTTTAATCTGGCTCAGGGTAAGGCCTCATTTGAACCGGAAACGATTAGCGCGCTGGAATTTGGCATAAAGAGTGAACTTCTACAGCATCGCCTGCGTATCAATGCCAGTATCTTCTATAACCAATATGAAGACTTACAGGTACAGCAATTTTTTGCCGCCGATGCCGATTCTCCGCCCAGTTCGGTGATTGAAAATGCGGCGGCGGCAACGATTCAGGGCTTGGAAGTGGAGCTGAATGCTTTTATCAGCCATTTCTGGGATGTGGCGGCCAGCCTGGCCTGGTTAGATGCGCGCTATGATGATTTTAGCACCGCCAGAACTTCGGCCCCAAATGATGATATCGATGTCTCCAATAACCTTCTAAACAACGCGCCGGAATATAGTCTGAGCTTAATCAATAATTTTCGCCATGGCTTGGCGGGTGGGGAATTACGTTATCGCTTGGAAATAAAATGGCAGGATACGGTGTATTTCACCCAGTTTAACGATACACAAACCAGCCAGCAGGCTTATACCCTGGTTAATGCCAATATGACCTGGGCCAGCCCAGGCGCAAGCTGGTCTCTGATGCTTTATGGAAAAAACCTCGGCAATGAAGCTTATATCACCGGCATTCAAGATATCTCATTCACCGCGGCAGGCAAAGGTGGAGCGGTGGCGGGTGCTATTAATGAACCCAGAACCTATGGTTTGAAACTGGCTTACCATTATCAATAGTGAATATTTTTAACGCTATTTATGTGGCCTGGCAATTTTTCTGGACCTTAGCCTATACTGAATCGGATAAATGGACTGTTTATTAGGCATTGAACACAGGGAAGAGGCACGGTGAATAAAATATTAATTGTTGATGATGACCATGTGATGGTGAAATATCACAGTAGCTTGTTAAATGAGCTGGGTTATAGTCAAAATTACGTGCAAAAATCGACTCAGGTTATGGCCTACCTGGAAAAAAACGATATAGATCTTATTTTACTGGATCTGTATATGCCAGATATCGATGGCATGACGCTGTTAAAAAGCATCAAAAAACATGCACGACTTAAATCGATTGAAGTGATTATGATAAGCGCCATCAATGATGATGACGTGATTGCCGAAAGTTTAAAACACGGGGCTTTTGATTTTTTAAGAAAGCCGGTGAATGAGACAATTCTTAGCAATAAAGTCCAAGCTGCATTAGACAAAACCCGCATTCAACTGGCACAACAAGAATTACAGCGTGCCAATGCCATCAATAATCAATCGATAGCCCACTATGATGCCATCATCAATACGTCATCCGATGGCATTATCTCGATTAATGAGCAGGGGTTGATCACAAGCTTTAATCCCGGTGCCGAAAAACTCTTTGGATATCATGCCGGGGATCTGATCGATAAAAATATTTCGGTGTTAATGCCGCAGCCTTTTAAGGATGAGCTTGATGGTTATTTACACCATTACCTAACAACCGGTATTAAAACCGTGATTGGTCAAAAAATCGAAGTTGAAGCGCAGCGTAAAGATGGCACTCTATTTCCAATAGAGTTGTCGGTAAACGAAATCAATTACGAGGGTTTCAGAGGCTTCTCCGGCATTATTCGCAATATTTCCGATAGGGTGCAATACCGTAAGTCCATCATAAAAATCAACGAATATCTGGATACGGTGTTGTTAAATCTTCCGGTGGGGGTGGCGATATTAGAAGGAGACGATTTCCGTTATTTTAGAATTAATCAATATTTGGCGGATATCAACGGCATGTCTATTGATGATCATCTAGGCAAAACCTTGCTTGAGGTTTTACCGCATGCGGCTGAGATGATTATTCCTGAATTGAAAAATGTGATGTCGACCGGACAGCCTATTTTAAATCGTGAATTTAGTATACTTCTGCCTGGACGCAGCGATGCCATGACGTTAATTGATTGGCATGTGCCGATCTGTGGGGATGATGGAAAACCCAATGCGATTATATCGGTGGTATTGGATATCAGCGAATTAAGGAGTACTCAGGATAGATTGCAGCAATCTCAAAAATTAGAGGCGCTGGGCACATTAGCCGGTGGCATAGCACATGATTTTAATAATACGCTGGCGATTACGATGGGTACGGCGGAGTTGCTATTAGAGATTCTGCCTGAAGATTACCACGAAAAAATTCGGCGTATTATAAGTGCCAGCGATAAAGCTGCAAATCTGGTGAAGCAGATTCTGGCTTTTAGTCGCACCGACAGCAGTGAATTATCGCCACAGAATTTGAATGAGATTGTTGCAGAAGCGATCTTAATGATTCGCCCCATCATCCCTACTAATATTCATATTCAGCAGCAGTTATTAAGCAACTGTCCTAATATCATGGCCGATAAAAACAAAGTCGAACAAATTATTATCAATCTATGTACCAATGCCTATCATGCGATGGAGCAGACCGGTGGCAGCATTGACATCTGTGTACAGCGCGAGGAAGGGCAGATTGTGTTGATGATTAAAGATTCAGGCCCAGGTATAGCATTAGCGGAGCAGGAACGTATTTTTGACCCCTTCTATACCACCAAAGAGATGGGTAAGGGCACAGGTTTGGGGTTATCCATTGTTTACAGCTTGGTTAAACAGCATCATGCAGATATTAGCCTGGAAAGCGCACCTCAGCAGGGTTGCACATTTTTTATCACGTTCCCTATTACTGAGCAATCCCTGGCTCAAGAAACTATTATAGAAAGGACGTCTGTTGCGGCTAATGGCCATATTTTAGTGGTTGATGATGAGCAGCATATTACTGATTTATTTAAGGATTTTCTGCAGCCTCTGGGTTATAAAATAACGATTTGTCACGATGGTGCAGAAGCTTATGAGGTTTTTAGGCAGTCACCTCAGACCTTTGATTTATTATTGACGGATCAAGCCATGCCACAGTTAACTGGCCTGGAATTAGTGCAGAAGATTCATTTGATCGACGCTGAGTTACCGGTAATTTTGCTTTCAGGTTATAACGAAATGAGCGCTGGGTCTGATCTAAAAGAATTGGCCATCTCGCGCTATTTGCACAAGCCGGTTAAATTGCAGACGCTATTACACTCCATTACCGATGTATTATCCGAGCGCATAAAAAAACCCTGATGCATTATTCTTTGAAGAATACTGCTATCAGGGTTTTAGAATATGGTGGGGCGTGTGCGACTCGAACGCACGACCAATTGGTTAAAAGCCAACTGCTCTACCGACTGAGCTAACGCCCCCTGACTGAGGCGCGTATAATAAGGGTATTTGAGTTTAGTGCAAGCCTTTTAAATCAATTAATCCATTTTTTATTAAAAAGGTTGAATGCAGGAGCGCAAAACCTTCCTGCCTTGCTAGAATTTCAAACACATCATAAAAAAGAGATAAATCCATGTCTGATAATGATAAAGCGATTGTCGCCGATGGTTCACCGGCTAAAGTTTCACTGCAGGCGGGTGAGCAATATTCCTTTTGTACCTGCGGCCGTTCGGCGGCACAGCCTTTTTGTGATGGTTCACATAAAACTACCAGCTTAAAACCGCTGCGTTTTACCGCCGAAAAAACCGAAGATGCCTGGTTATGTTGTTGCAAGCAAACAGGCAAAGCGCCTTTTTGTGATGGCAGCCATAAGGAACTGTATGCCGATCAAATCGGTAAAGCGCTTTAACGCCGCTTATTTATGATTGATGATGCCATCCAGGCAGTTCAGCAGTTGCTGGCACTCGTCTTCAGAACCCACGGTGATACGCAGGTATTGGTCGATACGCGGTTTATCAAAGTGACGAACGATGATGTTGTTGGCCCGTAGCTGTTCGGCAATGGTTTTTGCAGCCAGGGATGGATGTTTGGTAAAGATAAAATTGGCGGCCGAAGGCAGGCTTTCAAAGCCTAACGTGGCGAGTTTTTCCTGCATTTTTTCACGGCTGTTGATAATGCGTTGGCGCGTGGATTCGAAGTGCTGTTGATCTTCAATCGCCGCGACTGCGCCTTTAATCGCAATCCTATCTAATGGATAGGAGTTAAAACTGTTTTTAACCCGCTCCAGTCCATTGATTAAATCAGCATGGCCCAACGCAAACCCCACCCGCAAACCGGCTAATGAGCGCGATTTAGACAGGGTTTGTATCACCAACAGATTATCATAATCATTAATCAATGCCGCAGCGGTTTCACCGCCAAAGTCGATATAGGCTTCATCTACCACAACCACCGTGTTCGGGTTGGTGTTTAAGATTTTTTCTATGTTATCCAGGGCTAATAACTTGCCGGTAGGTGCATTGGGATTGGGAAAAATAATACCGCCGTTATCCATGGCATAATCTTCAGCCATGATGGAGAAGTCTTCACTTAAGGCAACTCTCTTGGCTTCTATTTCATATAAACCGCAGTAAACCGGGTAAAAACTGTAGCTGATATCCGGGAATAACAAGGGTTTATCCTGCTTTAACAACGCTTGAAAGGTATGGGCCAGTACTTCATCGGAGCCATTACCCACAAAGATCTGATTCACTTGTAAATCAAAATGTTTAGCCAGGCAATGCTTCAGCTCAGAGGCATTGGGGTCAGAATAAAGGCGCAAGTTATCCCCGGTTTCTGCCACCATGGCTTTAATGGCTTTGGGTGAAGGTGGGTAGGGGTTTTCATTGGTATTGAGCTTGATCAGATCCAGAACCTTGGGTTGTTCACCGGGTACATAGGGGTCTAGCTTTGCAACAATGGGGCTCCAGAAACGGCTCATGGTAATCTCTTTTTTGACTTCACATTTTATTTCGATGTTTGGTAAACAGTATTTTAGGTATTTAAAACAGGCTGAAATCAAAGACCACCGATTTGCCTTTAATATTGACCGAGTTTAGCTGCGATTTAGCCAGTTTTTGTTTCAGGTCATTATCGTCCAAAACATAAATAGCTTTGTTTTTAAGGCCTTTTTTTAGCGCTTTTTCTAAGGCTTTTTTAATCACCGGCAGATATTCGGGCGAGATATTATCAATGGTTAAATCGATGATTTTTGCGTCTTTAAAATAAAATGCGCCCTGTTCTATATTGTATTCCAAACGCCCTTGTACCGAGGTGTAACCTTTGCCTTCTAATTGGCCTAATAACAAGATATTCACATCACCGGATAACTTTACCTGATTGTCTTTTTCAATCAGGGTGATTTTACTGGACGTAATAGAGACACTTAGTAGAGGGTCTTTATGTTCAAATATTTCGTCATTGAGTTTTTCCTGCAGTTCTATTTCAGTTAATTCATAGGTATAAGCCAGGCTTATTTGACTAAAAATCAGGCTGAAAACAATAAAAAATAAGGGCAGGGTTTTGTGGCAGTATTGCATGGCAGTCTCTATTTAACAGCAGGGAATTGGAGTGCAAAGTAAGTTTAAGTGGGTAATTTTGCCATGTTTTTTCCTCTGCGGGGAACTGTTGTGTGAAATATCTCTCTTAATCTTCAAATTAGGGCATAACAAAGCGTATAAGCTACTCGGTTTTCAGCAATAAACTGGTACACTGGCTTTTCTGAGTGTCAAGGATTTAGGTAGGACACCGCAGGAATTGAACCGCAACAAATAAAAGGGCAGGAATATGGCTAATTTGAAAATGGCGGCGATGGCAGGCCTCGCTTCAGCTTTAATTTCACTGGCGGCTTGTACCACCGTTGAAGAAACATCTACGGCTTTTCAGAAGCCGGATGAGTTATCCAGGATTTCCGTTTTAGCGGTGGATAATCATATTCAAATTAAGCCCGACGATACGTTTAGCTGGCAGGATGATATGGCCATTGTTGGTTTAGATAAAGAGCAGCAAAATAAAATTGCTGCGGTGTTAACTGCAGATATTGAAGCCGGTATTCAAAAACAAGGGTTTAGCTTTATTAGCGATGCAAAGACGGGTTCAACGTTTAAATTAGCTGCGATGGCCGTGTTGGATAAAAACGGTGAAGAGAGTCTGAATCTGGTGACCCGTTTTGGTATTGACCCCGGTTTAGGCAATTCCCAAATGAACCATGATAAAGGCGCTTTGGTGTTAGCGGTCACCAATAAAGACAATGAATTATTATGGCGTGGCGTTGTGCAAATATTTACCGATAAAGACGTATCCGAAGAGATGCGTACCGTACGTAGAGAAAGAGCGATTAATTTGTTATTAAAAGAATTGTTCTCAAAGCGTCTGATTGAAAGCCAACCTGCGACGATCTAAGTCTTCGGTTGTTCAACATTATTCTAAGTGCCGGAAATCTATCCGGCATTTTTATGCCTGATCTAACGGTATAGCAGCTGCGTTCCGTATTGTAATTCCAAGAGTTTACGTTCCGCAGCCTTTAGTGATTTCACAACCAGGGTGTAGGAATGGTCTATCATGCGCTCTATTTCACCGATCGGCACCGTGCCATCTAGAATAATGGTATTCCAATGTTTTTTATTCATATGGTAGCCTGGGATCACCGCATCAAACATATCTCTTAAAAACAGGGCCTGCTGAGGATCACACTTAAGATTCATCTGTGCGACACCGTCTTTGACACTTAAGGTCGCAAACATCTTGGATTTAATTTTGGGCACTAAAATATCCGCACCGAAGGGATAGTCTTCCCGGGCTTCGGGTTTGCTCAGTAAATAGCTTTTGCAGCTGGCATAATTCATAGCAGGCTTCCTTGTGCATCTAATAACTTTTTACAGTGCGCAGTTTACATGCTTATTTGTTGTACATAAACTGATCAAAGTTGTTTGACGATTAAAATAATAACAAAGGATGTTAAGTGTGAAAAATGCAGCTTTTATTAAGTATATTCCTCCATCATTAATTGCCAGTGGCATTGTTACAGAGTGTAATGAGTTAATGATCCTGTGATTGAATCGTTACCCTCTTGGAGAAGGACTCTTTTAGGTTAAATAATCAATGGTATAAATTGCCAGCAAAGGGACAAGCTAAACCAAAATACTTGCTGATGTCGATTTGTAAACAGGGCCAAGCAAGCAGGAAGCGACTGCGTTATACTGCGCCCATTATTTTCAACCTGCTTGGCCAGTCCTATGTTTCATATCGCGCTGTTTGAACCCAAAATTCCGCCGAATACCGGTAATATCATCCGCTTGGCAGCTAATAACGGCTGCCGTCTGCATTTGATAGAGCCGCTAGGTTTTGATCTGGATGAAAAGAAGTTACGCCGCGCGGGCTTGGATTATGCTGAGTTTGCCGATATGCAGGTACACAGCTGTTATGAAGATTTTAAAAAGGTTGTCGCGGGTAGCCGCATTTTAGCCTGTACCACCAAGGGTTCCAGGCCTCATAGCGAAATCGCTTTTGAAAAAGGGGATGTATTGTTATTTGGTTCTGAAACTGCGGGTTTACCCGATGCCATTTTATCCAGCATCGATAAAGATTGTCGTTTACGTATTCCGATGTTGCCGCAAAGCCGCAGCTTAAATTTATCCAACTCGGTGGCAATTATTTCTTATGAAGCTTGGCGTCAGCAGGGTTTTGAAGGCGGGCAGTAGGGCGGTTGTAGCGCTGGAAAAAATCGCAGCGCTACATGATACAGTTTAGATAATATGCGGAATCAAAGCCTTACGGTCTTTAGGGTAATCCGCAAAAGTCTCTTTATACCAGCGATGATTACTCACCGCTCTGGGTAATAAGTTAGCCAGTGTGATACAGAAGAACGCCAGCGCCGGTAACGACCAGCACGCAATCGCAAAGCCCGCCCATTGTAATAACTCACCTAAATAGTTAGGGCAGGAAACATAGCGATAAGCACCACCAAACGGGATTTTATAGCCGGTTTCACCGGGCTTACGCAAAGAAGCCAGAATCTTGTCGGATTGTTTGGCTAAAGCAAAGCCTGCAATAAATAACGTCACGCCGATGATAAAACGTGGATCCCATAACCAGCTAATCTCATACAGGTGATCGGCGTATTGGCTGATATACCAGCCATTGATAAAACCGTTGGCGGCATTTAATGGCACACCATTGGCCAGTACACCTAGGCGAAAGCCGGCTCCGGGTTTGGATTTAAGCGTAAACGGGTAGATAAAGGTACGGTGAAAATAGTGCCCCTGCCATAACAGAAAAAGAAATAAAGGGATGGGGTTTAGCCAGTGATCACCCA
Organism: Pseudomonadales bacterium; assembly: GCA_013215055.1. Taxonomy (GTDB): domain Bacteria; phylum Pseudomonadota; class Gammaproteobacteria; order Pseudomonadales; family DT-91; genus CAKMZU01. The sequence goes on from JABSRQ010000024.1 coordinate 15,286, forward strand.
AAAAGAAAAAGATGCCAAAACCTAAGAATACCGGCAGCTCCAGTATGACCCAACCGGCTCTGATAGGGATGTTAGGGCCCCATAATTTATTGGTATCTGCGCCATCTTGGCGTCCGTAAGGTGCATCCCAGAAAAATAGAATAGAGAGCATCAAGGCGGTGAAACCAAACACCATTAAGGTGGCATAATGATGGAATTCAGGGGTTAACCATTGCATAGCATTTCCGTTGAAGACTGTGACCATATTGAATAGGGTCGCGAGTATACGTTATAAATGCTCTGGTTTATAAAGATTTTATAATGATCGAAATTAATATATGTAAGTTTAACTATGAAAAAGACGAATAAATAATTGGGTGATCTGCTGTTGATTAAAGGGTTTGGTAATTACCTCATCCATACCCGACATCAGGCATTTATTTAAATGTTCTTTCACCGCATGGGCGGTTAACGCGATGATGGGGATCGGTTGCAGACGGTATTGTTTTTCAAGTTCCCGCAGGGCTTCTGCCGCTTGATAACCATCCATCTGCGGCATTTCACAATCCATTAAAATAATATCAAAAGCCGAAGATGGGTTGTTTTGTAGATTATTGGCTTTAAATAACTCCATCGCCTGCAAGCCATTTTGGGCTCGCTGTACACGGTGTTTTTGTTTTTTTAACAAGATGGATATGACCTGAAAATTGACATCATTATCTTCGGCTACCAGGATGTGGCGGCTGCTGATCTGAGGTTTAAAGATGGCTTTTTCTTCGTCGATAGTTTTACCTTGTTGCAGCCCTAGTGTATGAGCAAATAATGGAATGAGTTCGCTGGCTAACACCGGTTTTTGGGCTGCATAATTAACTCCCCATTGGCTGTATTCCTGTACGGCTGGAATGGTGCGTACCGAGGATAAAAGTAATAATGCAGCCTTGGATAAATCTTGTTCTTTGATTTGCTGCGCCAAGGTAATGCCATCCATATCGGGCATATCGATATCCAGGGAGATAATATCAAAATCTGTTTTGCTGATGCGTTTTTCCTGAATCGCCTCTAAAGCCTCTTTCGCATTTTCCGCCAGTTGCAACTGAATATTGCTGCCCTGCAGGCGCTCCACGACGATTTTTCTATAACTTTCATTATCATCTACCAAAAGTAGCGATAGCTGATTTAGCACCGCCGGGGTTTGATAAATATCATCCAAATTGGGGTTTAACGGCAGTTGAAAGGTGAACGTTGAGCCTAATCCCAAACGACTTGTTAACGTGATGCTGCCTTGCATTAATTCCACCAATTGTTTGCAGATGCTTAAGCCTAAACCTGTGCCGCCGTAGGTTCTTGAGGTGCTGGAATCGGCCTGACTGAAATCATCAAAGATGCGATGCTGTAATTCTTCCTTGATGCCAATGCCGGTATCTTTAACGCTGATGCATAACAGGTGGGTGGGCAGGTCGGATTTACGGGATTTTTTATCATAGGGCAGATCATTATCTTTAAAATCGATATTGATTAATATTTCGCCGCTATGGGTAAACTTTAATGCATTACCTAATAAATTAATGATGATTTGGCGAATGCGATTTTCATCACCATGCCAATGTAGTGGAATGGTGGGGGCTACCCGGCAAACTAAGTCCAGGCTTTTATCTCTGGCCATAATGGAGAATAAACCCATCACATCTTTGGCTAAACGGGTGATATTAAATTCTATGTTTTCAAGTTCTAATTTTCCGGCGCTGATTTTTGAATAATCCAATACATCGTTAATCACCGACAGCAGATGACGGCCAGATTTATAAATCATATCGTTATAATGTTTTTGTTGCTCGTTGAGTTTAGTTTCGGCCATCAATTCAGACATGCCTAATACACCCGACATCGGTGTGCGAATTTCATGGCTCATCTTGGCTAAAAAATCATTTTTGGCATGACTTTCCGCAACCGCAACATGGCGTTGATCTTTGGTTTCTTCAACATTATTAAAGATGCTTAAAAAAAGCAGTATCGCAACCAGGTTAAGAGAAAATTGAGTGAAAATAACATATTGACTGGCAGAGAAAATCTGGCTGTTACTGTTTAAGAATATATAAAACAATAAACTCAAGAATAGATAAACGCTCCATATGATTGAAAAATCCCTGCCGCTATGGTGACCTCTATACCATTGATAAAAAGCCAGCGGCAGTTGTGAGAGTAAAGCCACAATTGCCAGGCAGGATGTGATCACCAGAAGTTTTAATGCAGTAATAAACGGTAGGAATAAAAGCGGTATGATATTGATGAATAATAATGCTGCCGTGCTTAGATAAAACCGGTGAAACGATATTGAAAACTGCTGAATATTTAAATACATGTTGCCAAAAAGTAGCATAAAAACAAAACCCATACTGGTATGTATATACAGAGTTCTTTCCTGCCAAGTGGCATTTCCTGGGGTCATGAAATCGGGGGTTAAGCCGTTGTAATAAATCTGCAAGAACGCAGAGTTTATTAAAATAAGGGCAAATAACAGATTGTACTTTTCACGGCTGTAATAATAAAAAATCAGGCAAAGAATCATTAATATCAGGCTGATACCACTGAAAAACCAGATTTGTGCGGCTATAGGGTCTGAGCGAAAAAGCACTTCCTGTTGGCTTAAAAAACGGGATGAAGAGAGGCCTTCAAAGGTCATGCCTTCGTTGCGTAATAATATAATACGTTCGGCGCCGGCCGGTATTGTAATGGCGATAATATAGGTGCGGCTATTTGCAAATGCCGTGTCGTCTTTATGGCGCAGTCCAAACTTCGTTTGCAGTAGAATATTGTGCCCATGCGCGATAATAAAATCACTATTAGGCAGTGGCATTAATGTGTTTTCGTAATAAATGGTCTGTGTTTTAGGGCCTGAGTTTTTTAAACGAAGGGCCAGCCATAGATGATCTAGACTTAGAATATGACCTTGATAATCGCTAAAGGGCGGCCATTGTGACTGCGTTGATGCTTGCAAAAAACTGTTTAAAGCCGCCTGCCCATCATCTGTGGCAAACGTTGGCTGCCAAAAGTAGATAAATTCAAAGAGACTGTTTATGTGTTGAACCTGGTTTATTTCAATAAAGGTTTTGCTGGAGGCCGCAGGTGCTTTTTCAAGCACCGAGGATGTGGCAAGTGTATTAAGACTCAGTAGAAGTGCCAGCCAAAATGAGACATGACAATAGTTTGAAAAAAACCTACTGCAGAACCGTGCCAAAACCTTTTTTACAAGCGGGTATATGGGCATTGGTATAACTTTTAACGATTAAATAAAACCGCCGATATAATGCATTCATAGGCGCAGAATATCGCTATTTACCTACACTTTCCTATAGAAACCTTAGTCGAAATTGCTAGAATTTCCATGATTGATAACCGGGTTAGACGGCTGTTTTTTGCAAAATACTGATGACAAAATCGGTTTGGCATTCCAGCTGTTGTAATTGATTCAGCTTTTCCTGATTTTCTTTAGAGGTTTGCCAGTAATAAGGGGTCATCTGCAATAAAGCATTAAGTTGTTCAGGTTTATCAATGTTGATTGTATTTTGCAGATGAACTTGCTCTATCAGCTGGAAGTCTTCAATGCCTGTGAGCACGTTTTCATGTTCGGTGGCTTGGCGATAAATGAGCTGGCGTAACTGATATAAATGTTTGGGTCCGGGTGTGACAACAATAAACTTGCCATTATCTTTTAATACCCGGCTAATTTCTGCACTGGGGGCTGGGGCAAAATTACGGATGACAATGTCCAGGCTATTATCCATCACCGGCATATGAAAACTGCTGGCAACACTATAAAACTGCAAAGGGCTCATTTTAGCGGCGGTTTTAACCGCATCTTTACTGATATCCAGTCCCGAAAAAACGGCGGTGTGTTTTGGGTTTTTCGCGTTAAAAAGTCTGTTGATTTCTCTGAGGTAATAACCTTCACCGCTGCCCACTTCAAGTATCTGTGCATTTGTATCGGGGCTGTATTGGGCTGTAATTTCAGCTAATTTATCGGCCAGGTTTTGATAAAACCCTGCCGCCAGAAATTGTTTTCTGGCTTGAACCATGGCCTTGTTATCTCCCGGGTTTTGACTCTTTTTTTGATTGGCCGACATCAGGTTAATATAACCTTCTTTGGCTATATCAAAACAATGATTGTTTTCACAGCGGTAGTTTTTATGCTCGGCATTTAATTGCAATGTGTGTTGGCAATGGGGGCAGATCCAGCGCATAAGAGGCCTGTGTAGTTTGAGGTAGTGTTGAAATCGTGCGCCATTATATCATGCTTTAACTTTGCTTCTTCAAGCCTTATACTCTGACTTCTTCTTTTTTGATATCTGCTGGTAATGCAAAAATACGTTCGTCAAATCGCTGTGATGACTCTGCTGATGTTTTTTACATCATCGGCATTGTCTATGGTGATGATGATAGAGATGTTGCCGCTGACGATTATTGATAACATTTCGGTAGAAAATAATTCACGGCAATATAGCCACTGCGCCGATATGGCTGAATCCTCCGCGGTTACGGCCAGCGAGAGTACAGCTGATTGCTGCGATAATGGTTGCAAAACCTGTGTCATTAGCAGCTTATTAAGCTGTAGTACTCTATTAAGCAAGCCGGCTTTTAAAATGCCTTTATTGGCATCGGCATTGATGGCCGATCATAGTGTAGAGCTAAGCCGCCTTCCCCCGCCTCCCATATTCGTATAACTCACAGCTTTATTGCGCCTGAATTTTAGGTATTTGTGCAGCCTTGCTGCTTTATGTGATGTTATGGGATCTGATTGTGAAAAACCCCCTTTGTTTTCTGCCCTTATTGGGTTTATTACTATTTGTTAAAACAGTACCGCTTTATGCCAGTGAGCTGAGCTTAAAGCAAGCTGAGGCTCTGGCGCTGGATTATGATGTGTCGGTGCAAAGAATCTTGTCGCAGGCCGAGGCCATGGGGCATTTATCCATCGCCGAAAGTGATTTTCCGGACCCTGTATTAAAGTTTGGAGCACAAAATATTCCGGTTGATAGCTGGGCCTTGGATGAAGATCCTATGACCCAGGCAAAAATCAGCTTATCCCAGCGTTTTACCGCCGGCAATTCTCGTGAAGATACGGCTAAGCTTTATCAACAGCAGCAGCTGGCGAAAACCGAACAAGCCGCGTTAGCCCGTTTACAGCTGATTTATAACAGCCGGCTATTATGGCTGGATGCCTTTAAATGGCAGGCGAAGGTGGCGATCTTAAAAAATGATAAAAAGCTTTTTGTTCAGTTAAAAGACTTAACTTATTCGCTTTATGAAGTGGGTAAACGTCAGCAGCAAGATGTATTGCGCAGTGATTTGGAATTAGGCCTGTTATTACAAAAACAAATGCAGGCTGAACAGACGTTTTCCCAAAGCCGTTTACAGATGGCGGTTCTTACTGGCCCTGAAGTGTTAACACGCAGCTGGCCAACAACGCTAAGCCCATTAATGCCGATTACAGTGGATGTTTATAATCAAACCCAGCTTGCAACAAAATTAAGCCAGCACCCACAAATTCGTCAGCTGCATTATCAATTACGCCAGGCCGATGCACAAATAGCGCTGGTGGATAGCAACACAAAAACCGTCTGGGGTGCAGAAGTGTCTTATGGTTATAGAGGTTCAGAAAATGACATGGGCGAGAAACGTTCTGACTTAGTTTCTGCGATGGTGAATGTCTCTATCCCGTTATGGGGCGGCAATCGTAATGATAAACGCCGCGAAGCGTCTCGGCTGCAAAAACAACAGCTGCAATACGGCTACGATGATACCTTGCGCCAGCTTTATACACAGGTGCAGGCGCAAACGGTTTTATGGCAGCAGTTGCAGCAAAGGCGAAAGTTTTATGCCACCGATTTGATCAGCAAGGCCGACCGTCATGTACATGCGAGTTTAAAAGCCTATGAAACCGGTGTGGGTGATCTACAGGCGCTGATGCGTGCCAGCATCAATCGCCAACAATTTAAGCTGGATTATTTGCAGCTGCAAATCGATGAACAAAAAGCCCTGGCCAAACTGTATTTATTACTGGGTGAGTCACAGGCGCAGGAGATTTCTTTATGAGCATTTCTGAACAAAAAAACAGCATAAACAAAACCAGCGTTATTTTTGCTCTGGGGCTGGGCCTGGTTGTAGGCCTAGCGGTAGGCAGTTTATTGCCGGGTAACACCGCATCTACATCTGATTCAGCCAGCAATGAAAAGAAAATATTGCATTGGGTAGCACCCATGGATGCCGCATACAAACGTGACAAACCGGGTAAGTCACCCATGGGCATGGATTTAGTGCCCGTTTATGCTAGTCAGGGAGCAGAGAATGACGATGCATCGGTGGTGCGTATCTCTCCTGGGGTAGAAAATAACTTAGGTTTAAGAACCGCAGGCGTTGAACATAGGGCGCTTTATCAGCAGATTATCACGGTAGGGAATGTTTCGTTTTCAGATGATAAAATCACCCATATTCATAGCCGTACCGAAGGCTGGATAGAAAAACTGTATGTGAATTCTATAGGCTCTAAGGTTAAAAAAGGCGCGGTATTATTTGAACTCTATTCACCGGAGTTTGTGAATGCACAGGAAGAATTTCTATCGGTGTTATCCGCCAATAACAGCCGTTTAATTAACTCGGCAAAAAGGCGTTTATTACTATTGGATTTTACCCCTAAGCAAATCAAGCGTCTGCAACGCAGCCGCAAAGTACAGCGCAGGGTAGAGGTTTATGCACCACATGATGGTGTAGTCAGTGAATTGAATGTCAGAGAAGGCATGTTTATTAAACCTTCATTAAAAATTATGGCGGTGGGGGATTTATCGACCATTTGGGTTGTGGCTGAGGTGTTTGAGCGCCAAGCGGGTTGGTTAAAAGTTGGCCAGAAGGTGAAAATGCAGGTCCGTAGTTTTAATAATCAATCCTGGTTAGGCGAGGTGCAATATGTTTACCCCGAGTTTGATAAAAAAAGCCGTACAGCCAGAGTGCGTATCAGTTTTGATAATGCCGAGTTATTGCTGAAACCCAATATGGTGGCCGAGCTAGAGATTCAGGCCGGCAATGATGATTTACGTTTATTGATACCGACTGAGGCGGTGATTCGTACGGCGAATCGCCAGCGTGTGGTTAAACAGTTAGAGAGCGGTAAATATCAATCGGTATGGGTTAAAACCGGCATAGAATCGGCAGGTTTTGTCGAGATTTTAGACGGCTTAGAAAAACAGGATATGGTGGTGGTTTCGGCCCAGTTCCTGATCGATTCTGAATCCAATATCGATGCCGAATTGATGCGTATGAGCAGTGATGATAAACCCTTAACGGTATGGATAAATGCCAAAATTATAAACGTTGATATAGATAAACACCGTTTAAACATTCAGCATAAGGCTATTCCAGCCTGGGATAAAATCGCCATGACCATGGAGTTAGCTGCTGGCAGTACGTTGATGTTACAGCACTTTATTGAAGGGGAAGTTTATACCATTCAGTTAGAACAACTTGCGGATGAGATAGTGGTATCGGCAATGAAAATGTCCTCTCAAGGAGGCCATGATGATCACTAAGCTGATTCAGGCCTCTATTCAAAATCGTAGTTTATTATTGATTTTCACTGCCATTTTATTATTTGGCGGTGGATTTTTAGTGAAGCAGACACCGGTGGATGCAATTCCGGATTTATCCGATGTGCAGGTCATTATCAAAACATCCTATGCCGGTCAGGCACCACAGGTGGTGCAGGATCAGGTCACGTATCCGTTAACTACAGCGATGTTGTCAGTGCCCAAGGCCACTACCGTTAGAGGCTTCAGTTTTTTTGGTGATTCCTATGTTTATATCATCTTCGAAGATGGCACCGATTTATATTGGGCCCGCTCCCGGGTGTTGGAATACCTCAGCCAGGTGGCTGGCAGTTTACCGGCGCAGGCCAAGCCTGAGTTAGGCCCTGATGCCACCGGCGTTGGCTGGATTTACCAATATGCATTACAGGATAAAACCGGCGCCCATGATTTAGCCCAGTTAAGAAGTTACCAGGATTGGTTTTTAAAATATGAGCTACAAGCGGTGCCCGGTGTGGCTGAAATTGCGACCATAGGCGGCATGGTAAAACAGTATCAGGTGGTGGTTGACCCTAATAAACTGGCGGCCTATAAAATACCGTTATCGTTGGTGAATAATGCGATTCAACAGGCCAATCAGGAAACTGGTGCATCGGTGATAGAAATGGCTGAAGCCGAATATATGGTCAGAGTCAGCGGTTATCTGCAGGGCATTGAAGATTTAAAAAAAGTGCCTCTGGGATTATCGGATAGTGGCCGGCCGTTATTGTTAGAGGATATCGCCGACATTGTTGAAGGCCCACAAATGCGCCGCGGTATCGCCGAGTTAAACGGTGAAGGTGAAGTGGTAGGTGGTATTGTGGTGATGCGCTTTGGTGAAAATGCACAACAAACCATCAAAAATGTTAAAGCCAAGCTGGCCGAATTACAGCAGGGCCTACCCGCTGGCATAGAGATTGTTGAAGTGTATGATCGATCCGGTTTAATTGATGCAGCGGTCAGCAATCTGTTGGAAAAGCTTAGCGAAGAAATGCTTGTTGTGGCTTTAGTCTGTGGTTTGTTTTTATTACATCTTCGCTCGTCCCTGGTGGTTATTTTAACCTTGCCTGTGGGCATTCTTATGGCCTTTATTGTCATGTATTTTCAGGGTATCAACGCCAATATTATGTCGTTGGGTGGCATTGCGATTGCGATAGGGGCGATGGTGGATGGTGCGATCGTAATGGTGGAAAACTTCCACAAACACTGGCATAAAGCCTTGGATAAATACGGCTCTGAAAGCAATATTAATGAAGAACGACGCTGGGATATTGTTAAAGAATCATGTTCGGAAGTGGGGCCTGCATTGTTTTTCTCGTTATTGATTATCACGGTGAGTTTCTTACCGGTATTTGCTCTGGAGGCACAAGAAGGCAGATTATTTGCCCCTTTAGCCTTTACCAAAACCTATGCGATGGCGGCCTCGGCCATATTGGCGGTGACATTAGTGCCGGTGTTAATCGGTTATTTAATTCGTGGAAAAATTATTACTGAAGCTAAAAACCCGTTAAGTCGGGTCTTGTCTTCCGTGTATAAACCGATCATCAGCTGGTGTTTGTCTTATCCCAAAATCTTGTTATCGCTGGCATTAAGCCTTTTGGTTTTGGGTCTATGGCCGCTGAGTAAAATAGGCAGTGAATTTATGCCACCGCTGGATGAAGGTGACTTAATGTATATGCCAACCACCTATGCCGGTGTCTCTGTAGGAAAAGCCCGAGAAATTCTGCAGCAAACCGACAAATTGATTAAAACCGTGCCGGAAGTTAAAACCGTGTTTGGTAAAATTGGCAGGGCCGAAACAGCCACAGACCCAGCCCCGTTAACCATGATTGAGACGGTGATTCAATTTAAACCTGAATCGCAATGGCGAGAAGGCGTCACCAAGGCCGATATCCGTAAAGAACTGGAGGCCTTAATTCAATTTCCCGGTTTATCTAACGCCTGGGTTATGCCCATTAAGACCCGTATTGATATGTTGGCCACGGGCATTAAAACGCCGGTGGGTATCAAAGTTTCAGGCCCGGATTTAAAGGTCATAGAAAAAATTGGCCGAGAGCTGGAAATCGTATTACAAGATGTTGAAGGTACGGCTTCGGTTTATAGCGAAAGAGTGACCGGTGGGCGTTATATCAATGTGGATATTAACCGTTTTAATGCGGCGCGTTTTGGCTTAAGTGTGGCGGAAATTCAACAGGTGGTACAAACCGCCATCGGTGGAAAAAACGTCACGTATACGGTTGAAGGCCAGCAACGCTTTCCGGTGAATGTGCGTTATCCACAAGTCTATAGAGACAGTGCCGAGAAGCTAAAATGGCTGCCGATAGTGACCAAAGATAATCGCCGTATTGCCTTATCGGATGTTGCCGATATCAGCATCGGCGATGGACCACCGGTGATTAAAAGTGAAAATGCGCGCATCAATGGCTGGACCTTGGTGGATATTGAAAACCGCGATTTAGGCTCCTATGTAGAGGAGGCACAAAAAGTGGTCGCGGCTAATCTGAATTTACCGGCAGGTTATGCGCTGCAATGGTCGGGGCAATATGAATATATGCAGCGGGCCAAGGCGCGTTTAAAAATTGTGGTGCCGGTCACCTTATTAATTATCGTCCTGCTGCTGTATTTAAATTTTCGCCGCTTTACCGAAGTGTTATTGATTGTGGGCAGCCTGCCTTTTGCGTTAATCGGTGCAATCTGGTTTTTGTATCTAGCCGATTTTAATTTCTCAGTGGCCGTAGGTGTGGGCATGATCGCATTGGCCGGGTTGAGTGTGGAAATAGGTATCTTGATGTTAACGTATTTACATCATGCGCTGGATGAATATCAAATAGAGGCGCAAAAACTGCAGCAAACAGTAACCGCTGAAACCTTGAAACAGGCCATTATAGAAGGGGCCAGTTTACGTTTACGCCCGATTATGATGACGGTAGCCACCGTGGTTATTGGATTGATTCCGGTGATGTCGGGAACCGGTGTAGGCGGGGAAACCATGCAGCGTATAGCCGCACCTATGGTCGGCGGCATGGTGAGCTGCCTGCTGTTAACGTTATTGGTCTTGCCGGTATTGTTTTATTTATGGCAGAAGCAGCTGCTGCATAAAGCGGCTTAAATAGTGGGTTGAATCCATAACTATCTATTAGCTTTATAGAGCAACTTGCCAATAATCAATTAAGCTGCAGCACCCAGGCCTGTTTAAATTAAGGATTTAAGCGGGCTTAGTGGCCGAAAATATCGCATCGGCTTCGGCAGACTGTAAAAATGCTTGCAGGTTTTCTAATGGGTTTAGATTAATACGTTGGCGAAAAAGACCCCAACTTAAAAATATCGCCAAGCGTAGATGGGCATCATTAAATAAGTCTATCGTGCTTGGACAATGTTGATTTAAATAAACTAGACCTTCATCTACCCGTAATTTCTGGCGTTGCAGGTATGCGGCTGCATGCACATTAATGCCTTCTTTTTCCAGATAAAACAGATTGATGGCACTGTCCATCAACGTGCTGATCAGGCTGAATAGGTCATGATATTGAATCGTGTTAAGAAAATCCTGATTCTGGCTTTCACGTAAATAGCGCACAATGCTGCTGGAATCACTTAACAGCACATCCCCATCTATCAAAAAAGGCACTTTTTTACTGGGCGATAGCGCCGCACTTTGTTCAAAACCAGCTTCAATAAAATCATGTTCTATTTGACCTTGCGCCATCACGATGCGGCAGTGACGTACATAGGGGGAGGTGAAGCTGCCATGTAATTGCATGGAAATCCTTTAATGTAATAAATGAACTGTTTCTATCGGGGCGGATCTAAGAGCTATTAACATTCACGGTTATTGAGAATTAAGCGCCGCTGATCTAGTATGAAACTATGGCGTAAGCAATTCAATAAGAATGATAAGGTCGAAAAAATGTCAAAAAATCAATGGCTTCCAGTCTTATCAAAGTTGATATTAATGGCCTTTTTCAGTATTGCCAATATTGCTACAGCCATCGATATTCAACCACGTATTATAGGTGGAAAAGACGCGGTTATTGACGACTTTCCGTGGCAGGTGGCTCTGGTTTTAAGCAGTAGTAATCTTTATGGAACACAATCCTGTGGTGGTTCTATTTTACATAAACGTTGGATTGTCACGGCTGCACATTGTTTTGATATTACAGATACAAACCCTGTTCCTCCTCAGTTCGTGGTTATAGGGCTTAGTAATTTAACCGATACCTCGGCTGATACACATCAGATAATTGCGATAAAGTCGACGATAAAACACCCTGAATATAATAAAACAACACTCGATAATGATATTGCTCTTGTGCAGTTAAGCGCTGATATTGATTTCTCGGTATGTGAAGCCGCCAATAACTGTGCGACGATTGAGGTAGCGACGCCTGAGACAGAGGCCAATTTAATTCCTTTAGGTACTCCTGTATGGATTTCAGGTTGGGGTAATATTAGTAAAAAAAGCACTATTTACCCTACACAATTGCAATCGGCACAAGTGAATATGGTGGATTGTTTAGATGTAGATGGAAATTATACGAGCTCTGATGTCACTGATAATATGATTTGTGCGCAAACATTGGGTTTTGATACATGTGTCGGTGATAGTGGTGGGCCTTTGGCTGCCGATAGTAATGATGGCACCGGCTCTGTTTTGGCAGGCATTACCAGTTGGGGGCCTCTTGAGTGCGACACGGCAGGCGAACCCGGTGTTTATACCCGCATTGCCAATTACAGCTGCTGGTTAAATGAAACCTCCGATGGAGAATTAAATATCCCGGTGACGTCTTGTGCATCGGGTTCTGATACGTCTTCAAACATGCCTACCCAAAAAGGTGGATCCAGTGGTAGCATTGCCTGGCTTAGCTTGGTATTTTTAGCGCTGTTTTTGAGGCTAACTAGGCAGACGACTTTACGTCAATCTTTGTAGGTTTTGTTAAGAGTGAAAACAAAAATGAAAAACAGTAAAGTCCTTTTAAGCCTGCTTGTGTTATTGGCGATTCAATCAACCGCTGGCTGTTCTGATGCAACCACGGCTATGCCGATGACAGAGACAAAAATTGATGATGTAAGCTCGCTGCAGGGGCAGTGGCATTTAGAAAAAGTCATTCGTAAAGAAGGGGAGTGGTTATTAGCCGACGATGCTCAATTTACGTTGTTTATCGATGAGAAAGGTCATGCCAGCGGTGCAGTGGCTTGTAATCGCTTTAATGCCAGCAGCAGCATTAGCGAAAATACCTTTACCTTAGCTATGGCTAGAACAACCCGTATGCGCTGCCATAGTGAAGATGACAACGTGAATAGTTTTACCCCACTTTATTTGCAGCAACTTAATCAAGGTATGACAATACAGCACTTATCGCTTGCCCCTGAAAATCCAAAAATGATTTTAGCCAATAAAAACCATCAGCGCTGGGTGTTTATTCAAAAACCTTAATACCCATATTCTCAAATATTTATTTCTTTAAAAGGATTTACCATGCAGTTGAATGATGCCGTCATTCAGATTAAAAACTTAAGGTTACGCACGTTTATCGGCTTTAACCCTGAGGAACTACAAAAGCAGCAAGATGTGATTGTAAATGCCGAGATTCACTACCCGGCCGCCGCAGCCGCCGATAGTGATGATGTCGACAAGGCTTTAAATTATAAGGTCATCAGCAAAGAGATGATTAAACATACCGAGCAGGGTGCCTTTAAACTGTTGGAGCGCCTAACCTCTGATCTGTTGACTATTGCCATGCAAGACCCCAAAGTTAAGTATGCGCAGGTGCGGGTGGATAAACCCCATGCGCTGCGTTTTGCCGATTCCGTATCGTTAACGCTCTCTGCGACCCGTTAATTGGCTATATTCTATACTGAATAAACCGTATTCACTGAGGCTGACCTATGCGACTTTTTCCAGCGCTGTTTATCTGTTGTTATGCCTCTATATCGTTGGCTCAAACGCTGGAAACCCTGCCTCGGTATCAGCATTTTAATACCAACCCGCATGATGAAAAAAAGCACTGCATGTTTGAAAATAAACTCTATAGCGAGGGTGCAGTTTTATCGCAGGCGGGTTTATTAATGCAGTGTACGGATAAGGATGAGCGGGTGAAAATTGTACGCCTGGGCTGGCAGATATTAGTGCAGCCAAACCCTGGACTTAAAATAAACCCTGATTCTTAGCGGCTATTTCCTGCATAGATCTGATTTTCATCAGCAGACAGTTTGTTTTAATTCTGCTATAATCGCGCCTCTTTTTTGTACAAATCTTGCGCAATCGCGCAGACTCAGAGGCCGTATGTCTGACCAATCCACTGAAACTCCAACAGAAATCTCTGCTGATCAACTTTCCGAGTTGATGGCCGAACAGTCCAATGGCAAAGTTGGCTTTATCTCTCTGGGTTGCCCCAAGGCGCTGGTAGATTCCGAGCGTATCCTGACCCAATTAAGACTCGATGGTTATGAAGTCAGCCCCTCGTATGAAGGTGCGGATGTAGTCGTGGTGAATACCTGCGGTTTTATCGATGCGGCCAAACAGGAATCATTAGATGCGATTAAAGAGGCGATGGAAGCCAATGGCAAGGTGATTGTCACCGGTTGCATGGGCAAGGGCGCGGATGCCGAACTGATTAAGGCAGAAAATCCGGATATTTTGGCCGTGACTGGCCCACAAGCCTATGAAGAAGTCATGGAAGCGGTACATACCTGGGTACCTAAGAAGATGGAGCATAATCCCTTTGTCGATTTAGTGCCGCCGCAGGGCATTAAATTAACCCCCAGGCATTATTCCTATTTAAAAATATCCGAAGGCTGCAACCATAAATGCACCTTCTGTATTATTCCGGATATGCGTGGCAAACATGTCAGCCGTCCTATCGGTGATGTATTAGAGGAGGCCAAACGTCTGGTGAATGCAGGGACCAAGGAGCTGTTGGTGATTTCCCAAGATACCTCGGCCTACGGTGTGGATGTAAAATACAAAACCGGTTTCTGGGATGGCCAGCCGGTAAAAACCCGTATGTTGGAGTTATGTGAGCAGCTCGGTAAAATGGGTGTGTGGGTGCGCCTGCACTATGTTTATCCTTATCCACATGTGGATAATGTTATGCCGCTAATGGCTGCGGGTAAAATTCTGCCGTATCTGGATATCCCGTTCCAGCATGCCAGCCCGCGTATATTAAAACTGATGAAACGCCCGGCTCATGCCGAAAACACGCTTGAGCGTATTAAAGCCTGGCGTGAAGCTGTGCCTAATTTAGTGATACGTTCTACCTTTGTGGTTGGTTTTCCAGGGGAAACCGAAGAAGACTTCCAGATTCTTTTGGATTGGTTGGAAGAGGCGCAGTTAGACCGCGTGGGCTGTTTTAAATACAGCCCGGTGGAAGGTGCTAAGGCCAATGCACTACCTGACCATGTGCCTGAAGATATTCAGCAGGAACGTTGGGAGCGCTTTATGCAAACGCAGCAGATTATCTCTGCGCACCGTTTACAGCAGCGTATTGGTCAGCAGATGACGATCTTGATTGATGAAGTGGATGACGAGGGGGCGATTGGCCGCTCCATCGCCGATGCGCCGGGTGTTGATGGTGTCGTTTATCTCAATGAATTCTTCGACTGTGCGCCGGGTGACTTTGTTGAAGTGAATATTGAACATGCCGATGAATACGATTTATGGGGCGTTCCCGTCTGCGTTACAGAAACAGAAGGCCAATAAAACATGAATACCAAACTGTATAAAAAAGTACAAACCCTGGCTGCTGATTTAATCGATGCTGCCGAGCAAGAAAATGACAGCGCTTTTGAAAAATTCTATGCCGAGTTGAAGTTGCTATGTGAAGAGAACGAAGCCGATGAACATAAAAATCATCCGGTGCAATGGGAAACCCTGGCTGATTTCACCGAAGACTTTGATGACGCGTTGGTGATTTATGAAAAAGCCTTGGAATTATCTCATGTACGTAAAACCCGTGATTACAGCGCATCGATTCAATATGCGATGGCGCTGTTATTAAAGGATATGGATAAAAAAACCGAGGCTCTGGAGCGCATAACCCTGGCTCAAGCTTCGGCGAATAAAATTGATGATCCGGAGCTGCAGCGTGAAATTATACAGCTATTAAAATCGCTGTCATAAGCGTTTTTTTATAAACCTTATGGCAAGTCGTCTATGGCTTGTAGGGTTAATGCTTCACTATAGCTGCCCAGCTTCCAATGTTCAGGGCTCCAGCCTTTTAAAAAACGCACAAAATCAGCCCAGGCCACGGGGTATAAAACACGCCATTGGCTTTCTACCTCAAAGGCATTGATCTGCGGATGATAGCGGCTTAACGCCTGGATTAGCGTATTAAAATAATGGTTTAACAAGTCTTGTTCCAGGGTAAAGCAGTCATCGTTACTGACACAGCTGCTAATAAAATAGACCACATCTTTTATTCCGCAGCCTTTACCCACATATTGAAAATCAACCGCAGCAGCGCGCTTGCCATCCTCAGAAAAACAAAAATTAGCCAGCTTGGCATCACCATGAATCAGGGTTTGATAGCTGCATTTTTTGAGTTTGTCATCAATATTTTGTGCGGCGGATTTTAAGTCTTGATCTTGCAGGGCCTGCAATTCATTAGGCCTAGTCTGTAAATGCCAATAGCTACCAGTGGGCCATAAATCTTCACCGGAGCTGCCCATAAAACGGGCATGGAAGGCCGCCAGCCAGTTTAGGCCGCTGTGAATTTCATGTTGCTTAATGGTTTTTTGCTGGTAACTTAAAAGCCTGGTGAAACCGGCTGTCTCTAAGTCGCTCATCATCAATATGATATTGTTGGCATTGTGTTCTAACGATAAACATAAAGGCACGGTACAGGCGCTATCGCACAGATGTGCATAGTCCCTATACCAGCGGGCCTCTATCTGATAAGAGTTGAGTTTACGTTGATGAGAAAAATCATCATTCCAGCCTTTAGGATGGCACTCAATTTTAGCCAGATTGATATGTTTAATGATAATGCTGGGCTGTGAACTGCCGGCTAAAAACACCCTGAGTAATTCACCATAACCACTCCACAGGGTTTGAATACAGACTATTTTTGTAATGCTTTTTGCCTGCATGGTATGCAGGATTTTCTGTTGCAGGGCTTTATGCATAAGATAATGCGGGCTTAAGGTGATTTGTATAATAGTTACTGTAATTCATTTCTTTCAGTTGTAGAATGTTTGCGATTAAATGAATTTACATTAAAAATAAGGGAATTCCATGATGAGCAATAAAATTCTGAAAAACACATTAGGTGTGGCTGCTGTCGCGTTGATTCTGGCCGCTTGTAGCAATAAAGCCGAAGATACCGCGGCTGTAGATGCGATAGCACCTGAAGTGGCTGTTGAAGCTGCTGCAGTAGAAAAAACCGAAGAAATCAAAGAAACGTTATTATTGGAAAGCACAGAAGTGATTTCTGAAACGTTCACCGTTGAAAGTTTTGATCTAGCGACTAAAACTGCGGTATTAGTGACAGCTACCGGCGAAAAAAGAACCGTGGTAGCCAGTGATGAAGCTAATAACCTGGATCAAGTAAAGCCGGGTGTTCAAGTATTAGTTGAATTCTTAAAAACCGTATCTATTGAAGTGATTAATGATAAAAGCCTGGAGCCTACCGTTGTTATTATTGACGAAGTAGAGCGTGCAGCAGAAGGCGAAAAAGCGGCAGCTGGAGCTATTGAAGGTGCGGTTATCATCTTTAAAATTGAAGATATTGATCTGGAAAACAATACCTTCAAGTTAAAAGGCCCTGATGGCGTGGTTAAGCAATACACCGCTCAAAATCCTGAAAACCTGAAAAAAGGCACTGTGGGTGATGCGGTTGTATTAACTGTCGTTGAAGCGGTAGCGATCTCTTTAGTTGATGCTAAATAATCTTATTCGATATTTTTATCGGAACTAGCGTTTAAAAGGCTGCCTTATCGAGGTGGCCTTTTTTTATAGTTCATCAATTAATAATAACTGTTTGCGGCTAATACGCTGCTCGGCAGGATAACCAAAGGCATTGTTAACATAGCGAATGCCATCTAATTCCACATCTCTATTTACATGGCTATGGCCATAAATATGACATGCAGAACCCAGTTTTTGAATCTGTTGATCGAGTTTTTCAGTGCCTAAAATGGGATAGAGCTTTTGATGAATCTCAGGGATATAGTGTGGCATCACATCGATACGCGGCAGAAAGTGTGAGAAACTGATGATTTTATCAGCCTGCACCGATAGGCGGCTTTCATTCAGGGAAAGAAAAAAGTCATTAATGGCTGCGGCTTGTTCCTGATAAGGATTTAACTCGGCAAAGCTGTCACCCCATTCACAGTGTATAAAGTCCATCCAGCGTTGCTGTAAATATTCATCACATGGCCCAAAGCTGAAATCATACCAGCTATATAGCGGTATGATGCTGACTTGTGGCAGATGTAATGGGCTGGTTTGAATGCCTGCATGTTCAGCCATTTGATTGATGGCGTAGAATTTATCCAGCGAGTTATTCCAGCGGGTCTTTTTCACCCATAAATCATGGTTGCCGGGCACAAATAAAACATGTTTAAACACTTTTACCAAAGTGCTAAAACACAGTTGCAGGTATTCTTCTTTATCGGAAATATCACCGGCGAGAATCAAACAGTCTTGCTGATAATCTTCTCGGGATAGATGGATCATCCATTCACGATTAGGTTTAAAATCGATATGAATATCGGAGGTGGTAAAGATTCTCATCCTGTTTTCATAACCGAGAATATTTCCGGGTAGTCTTTCCAGTAATATTGTAAGTCATTATTTTTCCAGCCCTGATAAATAGTTTCCCAGTTCAGCTGCTCTATACGCCAGCCATGATGGGGGTCGATATTGGTGATAAATACCGGTTCACCATAGGTGCAAAACCGGGTGTCTATACTCATGCGGCATACTTCATCGGTGGTGTTCGGTTCGGCCTTATGGATGCAGCAGGAATCAAATATTATTACATCACCTTGCTGCATATCACTGACATGCCAGGTGGTTTCATGTTCAAATATTTCACATTGCACACCCCCCACACCGTCGGCCTGCAAGACTTTTCTAACACCTTGTTTGTGTGAGCCGGGCAACATCTTTAAGCGGCCCATGCCTTCTTTGATATCATGTAATGCGACCCAGATGCCACACATGGTGGGGCCAGATTGATGGGAATGCGCATCTTGATGTGGCGGGGTTTCAAACCCAAGTTTATTGGGGCAGGAGATTCTGGCCATTTTCATCGGGTAGGCAAACACTTGTTCGCCCACCATCAATTGCATCAAAGAGCTTACTTCAGGCTCATGGAAGAAACTGTGGAAAGATTCCTGCGCCTGCATCTTCGGGTAACATTCATCCCAGATAGCATCGGTTTCACCAAAAGCCGATCCGGTTAATACAGGTGTTTTTGTCTCAGGGTTATAGCCGATATAAGGGCTTAAAACCGCTAAAAAATTGTCTAATTGCTGCTGGCAGCGCTGGGCATTGATGGCTTTTTTGAAATACAAATAACCGTATTCTTGAAAGCGCTTTTTTAACACCGCTTGATCTTCATCGAGGTTTGATATTATCAGTGCTTCATTTTTTGTATTTGTATTCATGCCATCAAATTCCGTCGCTTTAAGGCTTAAACGTTAATCGGCCTTGTGTAAATGCACATCTTGTTGCGGGTAGGGAATAGATACACCGTTTTCATCGAAGGTGTTTTTTACCGCTTCCAGAAAACCCCATTTTACCGCCCAGTAATCGGCCGTATTTACCCATAATCTCACGACAAAATTGACACTGCTATCGGCCAGTTCACCCACTGCAATCACTGAGTCAGGCTCTTTTAAAATACGTTCATCGGCATTAATCAGGCCCTGCATTAAATCGCGGGCTTTTTTAATATCATCGTTATAGCCAATGCCAATGGTCAGATCCACTCTGCGTGTGGCCTTGGCTGAATAATTGGTGATCGTGCCTGCGTATAACTGTCCATTGGGTACGATGATTTCGCGATTATCGCCGGAGATGATCACGGTATTAAACACGGTGATTTTTTCAACCGTTCCTGAAATGCCGGCGGCTTCTATCCAGTCTCCAATATCAAAAGGCTTCATCAAGATTAACATCACGCCAGAGGCAAAGTTAGACAGCGAATCTTTTAAGGCCAGGCCTACCGCTAAACCGGCTGCACCCAATAAGGCTAATAGCGAGGTGGTATCCATGCCCAGCTGCTCAATAGCAATTAAGGCGATAGCAAATTTTAACACGGTGCGTAAAATCGCCTCCAGAAAGTGGCGTAACGCAGCATCCACTTTACGCACTTGCATGATCTTATCTAATAGATCAACCACCTTGGAGACCAACCAGCCGCCGATAATAAAAATACTAACAGCCAGGCCTAAATTCAGTAGAGTCGGGAGGATAAGTTCTATCCAGCTGCCGTCCAATAATGCGGTTTGTATTTTGTCCATCTTACTATCCTAAGGTGTACTGCTACTTTTGAGGCCGGATTATAGCGATTAGTGATATTAATTGCATTGGCCAGCCTTGAATAAAATAGGCAGGATTTAAACGTGGTTAACCCTGAACCAGCTGGCGATGCTATAGCGGCGTTGCTGTGCAGGTAGTACCTCATGTGGAAAATCTTCGCTGAGAAATATCACCGTGGTGGCCATCTGTGGCACAACTTTACAAAGTTCGTGGCTATCCTGCCATGGCATGTGATTCTCTGGCTTATCAAACAGAACCAATTCCCCGCCTGCATCTTCTGGCCAATCGGGATTTAAATAGGTCACAACACTGAGTTTACGGTTACTTTTTCCCTGAAAGACATCCAGATGTTTTTTATAAAAGTCACCGGGTCGATATATTGCGAAGTGGCTTTCAAGCGAAAAAAGGCCTAAAAACAACTGTCGATTAAGGCATTGTTTTAAGTCCTCCAGCCAGTTTAGCCATTGCCGTTCTATCTCGTTTTCACCCTCT
The DNA here is from genome assembly GCA_013215055.1 of Pseudomonadales bacterium. Taxonomy (GTDB): domain Bacteria; phylum Pseudomonadota; class Gammaproteobacteria; order Pseudomonadales; family DT-91; genus CAKMZU01. The sequence continues at coordinate 35,851 of JABSRQ010000024.1, forward strand.
ATCCAGAGGATTTTATCGCGGCGAATGTCATCTTGCTGTTGGTGGTCGGCGTTTCTGCCAATGCCCGCTTTTTTAAGCCTAGAATCATCCAGGTTTGAGATATGTTGATACAAGCCTTGGGCTAAAGTCTCTGACAGGGAATGTTTTTGTATGCTGTAACCTTGTTGATAAAGATCGCTGCAGATGTTGTTAAACAGGGGGCTGGATTCAGTCATGGGGTTTTATCGGTGTAACGGAATGGTCGATTATATAAAAATAAACGCCAAAATGGCATTGGCTTAGATCAAATGGGGCTAATCTTGTGCTGTAAATTTTCTATACTGGATATAGTGGTTATCGCTTCTGCTCTTGAATGTTTTTTTAGCGATTGAGGTATGATTATGTCTGTCTCCAAACACTTTTTACATTATCTTGATAAACATGATGTTAACTATGAAACTGTGCAGCATGCCCATTCTGCATCTTCTTTACAAAGCTCGTCATCGGCGCATGTTGCCTCCCGCCAAGTGGTAAAAGCCATTGTGCTTGAAGCCCGGCATAACCCGCATTATTTTATGGCGGTTATTCCCGCCTGTAATCGTCTGCATTTATCCTGGTTGAATTCTACCCTGGGGCAAGATTTACGCCTAGTTGAAGAGAATCGCCTGGCTTCACTCTTTATTGATTGTGAGTTAGGGGCGGTGCCACCTATGGGCACGCTCTATCATATGCGCACGGTATGGGATGATAAGCTCAAAGAGGAGAATGATTTATATCTGGAGGCCGGGGATCATGAAACCCTATTGCATGTGCATCATCATGATCTGGAAAAACTAAACCCCTGCGGCGTATATGCGGATATTTCCGTGCCAGAGGGGGCGTATATGATAGCGGCGAAAGATGGCATGCTGGATTTGATGGAGCATAGCTAGCTTTGCATCACACCATAACGTCATTAAGGTGTGATGAGTGTATCAACAATTTTGATACCGCTGATGGTGCGTATATTTTCAGCGGTGATGCTGCCGTCCACGTAAAGAGCATCCACTTCACCGGTTTGTTTACGTACTATCGCCAGTTGCACATCGCAGTCTAAGGTTTCTATCGCTGTTGTGAATGCGGGAAGGTTTTCATGCGCGGGGTCTGCGGCAATAAATGTATCCAGATAGAATGGACCTCGGAAAAGGTTCATCGCCGTTAAGGTATAGGAACCGGTATCAGCCACTTCTATTGAATTTGAACGCACGGTGGGGATGTATAAAAAGTCTACTTTTCTAACTTCTCCCTCTGGCAGGTCATTACCTTCGTCATCATTTGTTGAAAAATAATAACCTTCTATATGACAAGCCCCTTTCATTCTCAGGGTCACGGTTTCCGATACACCAAAATTAGACCATTGCACCTCGATATTATTATCATTGTAATGAAAAACATCTCCGGATGCCGGCGCGAGGATGTCGGAAGCCTGCGGCATGGTGACAAAGGAGTGTGTACTTTTTAGCCCCGCGGCCCGATTAAAATTTACATCTATTTGCAGTTCTGTTGCATCGTTGCCACTAAAACCTGCGGCATAACTCATGGCGTTAAAAGGATTCCAGCCAGTGGGTAAATCGATACCTAAGGCCCAGGGGCTGCCTTGATATGGAAATGTTACCGCAACTTTCTCATGCTCAAGTACCTTGGTTTCAGACAGAAAACTTGCGGTTAATTGCTCTGAATTATCAAGTTCAATGGAGCTTGCCAAGGATGAAGTTAATTTTGCACTGACATATACATGTTTGTCGTCGATAGATCGTACGGTATATACCGGGGTGATGGTTGTTGTGGGAATTAACAGCGAGTCAGAATCAAAGCAGGCACTGAATAAAAACGATGTGCTGATGACGGTTAGAGGCAAATAAAACTTTGCAGATAGAAAGGGTGTTTTTAATTTCATGTTTATTCCTTTAAAACATTCAATGCCGTGTCGTCAGGCGTGTAATCTAACATCTCTTTTATTAAAGAGTTAAAAGCTCAATAAGGCCTGACCCGACATAAGCTTCCCGGTTTCTTTATCTATTCCGGAAAAACTTAAGCTATAGCCGGAAGAGCTATTATTATCTATCGTGTATATCAGTGAATAGTCTTCTAACATATTGACATGTTCTACATCGGTTTCCTTATCAATAACCTTGCCTTCATAAACAACCTTGTAGTCTGTGGCCGATAGGTTTTGTGTGTTTATTACAATGCTATTGGCAGCCATCAGTTCAAGTTCAGAATAAACTGGAACGCTGGTATCATCGACGGTCATGGTATCGCTAAGCTGGTGATGAACCCCAATATGTGATGACAGGCTTAACTGACCATTATCAGCGCGCAGGCTTAAGTGATTAATTGAAAATGTCTGTTTAAAATTCAAGCTGGCAATATTAAAACTATAGGAAACTTCAGATTCGGTAAAAGCGGAAATAGAGGATACCTGTTCTGTGCTGCTGGTTTCTCCATCAGCGAGAGTTAAAGAAAAATCCCCCAGGTTTAAACCTACATCGGCAATACGGCGCATCTGGATAGCGCTAACATTATCGGTGCCTATGCCCATATTTCCTTGCATAGCTTTGTTTTCGGATACGGCCAAGATCAGGGTGTTATCGACCGCGGTAAAGCTGTTATCGGCGGGTGTATAGATAAAACCCCCGTTTTGTTGGAAGCTGCAATCTGACGTGTATTCGATGCTGGTTTGTGTTGTTTCATCATCTGCCAGTATAAAATTGCACAGTTGGCGAACATGACCTTGGCCCGTTAATACCACCTCACTCACGCGATAATTATTTGTGTCTCCTAATGGGTCACCGATATCGAAGGCGACGGTTTGTCTTAATAAGTTGTATTCTGTTTGTACATTAATGGCGGTCATCACCCATAAACCTTCAAGGCTGGCATCGGCATTTTCCAGGGCGGTATAGTTTTCGATATCAAAACGTGGTGTCAGTGCAGAGGCATCATCGGTATTGTTATAGGAGAATTTGCCATTATCAAAGGCGATATTACAGCCTGATATCAGTCCGGATGTGGCGATGGTCATCGATAATAAGGTGGTATTTATTATTAATTTATACATAAGGCTTCCATAGCAGGTGTTAGTGACGGGCATCGTATTGAAAACGATTTCTCTAAAGCTATCTACTGTACTTAGGGGCAGGATATGGAAAATCTCTCATCAATAAGCTCTTTCTTGGGTATAGTATTTGTCCCTTTTAATTTTTCACATATTGACGATGAGCTTATTACAGAAAACCCTGGAAAATGCTGCCTTAGCGAATGCTAAGGCCGTTAATTCGGGTTTTGTTACGCCATGGTATTTCCCATGCGGAATTTTCTGATTTGGCAAATGATTTTTACTGATAGCGACCTGAGCTAATTCGATTTCGATAAAGCATGGACGGCCAAACAGAGGCATGTCTTGAATGGTTCTACGGTGCTTTAAATTTTGATGCCTGTGATCGGGTCAACGGTCTTTCTGTGCTTGTCGCGTTCACAGTAGATGGTAATATTTATTGAGTCAGAATCTTGCGTAATTACTTTGACTCGCTGGCCATTGAGGCTCAGAATATTGTTTGAGATGTCGATAGGCATTAGTTGGTCGAATATCAGGAGGTTAGATACCTTATACTTCAACAGGTTATGTGCTTATCGGTATCCTTTTTTACCTCACCAAAGCGTGGAACAGCCCCGCATGAAATAGCTTCTTAAGGAAAAAAACCTTATCAATAATTTGATTATTCATGTGAAGTGAAAATTGAATTAAACGTATTTTTAAGAATCGATTCAGGCTAAATCATACCGCGTTTCATCGCAACCACGATAGCCTGAGATCGATTCTGAGCATTGAGCTTTTGATAAATATTTTGTATATGGAATTTTACCGTTCTTTCCGAAATATTACAGATGGTACTTATATCCCAATAAGATTTACCTTCGGCTAACCAGGCTAAAACTTCATGTTCTCTAGGCGTGAGTTGCTGAGCTCCATCTACTGACTTTTCTAATAATGAACAGGTGCAAGACTGCAATAGTCTCAATACTTCCAGCTGACCCTCTGTTAAATTTCTACCGCTGACAGAGAGAATATTCAATTCATGATATAGCTTTTTGCAGGTAACCGAGGAAGCACTTGCGCCATTTATAAGACCTGCCTCTTGAGCTTTGGCCAAAAACAATGATTGCTCGGGGGATATATCAATAATGGAGGTTATTGAACTCCAATTAAATGGATGTGGAGTGACAATAGAGGCTGCTACGATAGGGTCAACATTTTGCAGGCTTTCTTGTAAATACACACTTTCCCATTCTTTTTTGGAACCTGTCCCATCAAAGTCTGATGTGATGATATGAGATATTGTGCGTTTTCCAGACTCAGATATTTTAATTTTAATCAGAGCCACGCCTTCTACTTCTAGGAAAGCTTTTAGCTTGTCTATGGCGGCAGTGGCCATTTTTCTGTTATCTGACTCTTCAAAATCCTGATAAATATCAACAATCCTGTTGAATGATATGTAGTCCATACGAGTTTTTAATTCTTATTAGTGGATCATGCCTAACACATTAACTTAGTTATACATAAGTGTTCTATTAGATGCAAACTGAATACAGTTTTAAATGGTTAATTTTTAGATTTTGTGACAATTAAAATTTTTTTCCTCAATCGCTTGGGAAACAGAAGGCTCAAAGGGCATAAGGTCATTCTTAGTTCTAACTGTAAAATTTGGGTGTTTACTGATCGATGATTGAGGAAAAGAATACGAAAAATATTTATAAGTACACTACTGTCCGGTTAAAAATAAACGCAAGGCTTGAGGAACATAAGCCCCGTGCTTTACGGTAGAATGGCAGTTGTCGAGACAGATTTTCACCAACAAGGGCTTAGGTGTGAAATATCATAACACCGTTTTTAATCAAATCTTGAAGTCGCAGATTCAACTTTGAAGTGCATAACAATTTAGGCTGTTAACGCAGCCATATGTTCGGCCATTAACTGGGCGGGTGTTTGATAGTTTAACTTTTTCCTAGGGCGATTATTCAGCTGCACTATTGCAGACTCAACTTCCTTTGGCGAGACTATTTCCCAGTCGCCTATGCGCTCTTTTTCATCAACTTCAGCTGGGCGTTCATCAATACTTACACGGTTTTTAATATGACCTCTCCCAGCCTGAGACTTGCTACGATGTTGACAAACTTTTCCTTTACGGCGTAAATGGTTGAATAGGGTGCCACCTGATTTTTTGTCTGCATGAATGTGTTGGTATATCGTCTCATGGCTTATCAGCTCGCCTTTCTCTTCTAGCAACCAGCCAGATATTTGCTCAGGGCTTCACTTTATTTGAAATTTTGATTTGATAATATCAATCATCACTGCGTCATTTTGATGATTTTCACGGCATCCAACCGTCGTTTTTAACACCGCTTTTGAGCTTGTTTATGGCGGTAACCTCGCCGACCTGTATTGCGTTTAAACTCTCGGCTAATGGCTGATTGACTCACTCCTGCGACACCAGCGATCTCTTGTTGAGTATTACCTATTTTCTTTAGGGCAAAAATCTGGCATCGTTGTTCATAGGTGAGTTGTTTATAAGTTTTTATCATTGCATCTAGCCTGCGAAAAAGTAATTAGCTTGTAAGCAGCTGATCTTTTTTTATCTATTCAAGTTATGCACTTATTAGTTGAATCCAAGAGAGGCTTTATCGCTCCATTTTTTTTATACTAGCGCGATGGAAAACATAATTGAAATAGACCATCAAATCACGCTTGATCAAAGCACTAAAAAAGCCAGTTTAGTCTTGGCCGAATTATCGGGGCTTTCACAGGCGCAGATTAAAGAGGCCATGAGCAAGGGTGCGGTATGGGTTCAGCATAATAAAAAGCGTCAGCGCCTTAGACGTGCCAGCAAGGTTTTGGTGCAGGGCGATAGACTCGAGTTATTTTATAACCCGGCTATTTTGCAAAAAGAAGTACCGCAGCCGCAATTAATGGCCGATGAAGGGGATTACAGCATATGGTTTAAACCCTATGGATTATCTTGTCAGGGTTCACGCTGGGGTGATTTCTCATCTATTAATCGGCAAGTGGAGGCACACTTTTTAAATGCCAGGCCGGTCTTTTTAGTGCATCGATTAGATAATGCCACCAGTGGAGTGATGGTGTTGGCGCACAGTAAAAAAGCCGCGCGTGAATTCAGCGACATGTTTGCCGCTCGCAAGGTGGATAAACGTTATCAGGCGATTGTGGCAGGGGATTTATCTTCCTTAGATGATTGGACCGAGGTGGTAGTGCCGGTGGACGGGAAATCGGCCTCAACATTGTTGAAGTTTGCCGAGATAGATAAGGGGCATTCGTTAATCGATGTTCGTTTAAATACCGGCAGAAAACACCAGATTCGCCAGCATCTGGCCAGCCTTGGCCATGCAATTATCGGTGATAGACTTTATGGGCAGGCGCAAGAGGGGGATATTAACTTACAACTTCAGGCTCGGCGTTTATGTTTTATTTGCCCGCGGTCTCAAAAATCACGTGATTATTGTATTCCTGAACATCTTCGTTTAAGCCTAAGTGACTTATTAGCAGGCAATAAAAAAGGGGCCTAAGCCCCAAAGGAAATAACGATGTTGGACGATGTTCATGCACATGTACGTCTTTCTCATGACTGTATTTAAAGTATAGCCTGTTTGTTATTTCCGGTTAGGCTAATTTGTTTTAAGAATATAGTCTCTAAATACTCATATTATAGATAGCCATTAGCGCTTGTTTTTATCGCTTTCGATGGCCTTTAAGGCACCGCGTAATAGGTTCATCTCTTTTTTGGTGGGTCTGGCGCGGCGAAATAAAGCCCGGAAATTTTGCATGGCCTGGCCTGGTCGTTTAGGGTCCAGGAAGTTAACACTGGTTAATATCGACTCCAAATGGCCATAAAAGCCTTCAAGCTCTTTCTGTAAAGGGAATTCTTCCTCTTCATCTGCGTAGTTTTTGCCCTTGTCGGCGAGATCAGCCTGGTAAATTTCATAACAAATAATCTGCAGCGCCTGGGAGATATTTAACACCGGGTAATCAGGGTGAGAATCGATATTCACCTGCATATGGCATTGCTGAATATCGTCGTTATGCAGGCCCATACGTTCACGGCCAAATACCACCGCAACCTTGGCCTTTTGACTTTCTTCTGTGAGCTTAAGCCCGGCTTCTCTGGCTGTTAAATGGGGCAGGCCTATCGTGCGGTCACGGGCGCTGGTTGCCACGACCAAGGAGCAATCGGCGATAGCTTCTTCCAGGCTGGATACAATCGTTGCATTTTCTAAGACATCGATGGCCTTGCTGGCTCTTGAGGTCGCCTCATCAGAAGGGAAATCCACAGGGTTCACAAGGACCAGATTGCTCAGGCCCATATTTTTCATGGCTCTGGCCGTTGCACCGATATTACCGGGATGAAAGGTCTGAATCAGCACGATTTTGATATTGTCTAACATGGCGCTATCACTGCAGTAGAATGTGCTGGCGATTATAGCCCAAAGCGCAGTTTCTGTGTGCTTTTTCCGGCTCGCCAGCTATTAAATAACCTATCCCAAAGTGCCAGACAGGTACCAAAGTTTTTATCGTAATCGCTGGTTTTATTACTGTGATGAATCTGATGCTGAGCCGGTGAGATAAATATTCTTTCTAGCCTGCCAAAACTTAAGGGGATATGACTGTGGCGTAAATTAGCGCCAAAGAAGTTAAAGGCAAACCCCAGCGCATCCACTCCCAGAATGCTTAAGCCGCTGATATGGCCCTGAAAAAGCCAGGCAAAAAAGCCTGCTGTCAACGACATCACGAATAATAAACGCAGGCTATATAAAAACATTTCCAGAGGATGGATACGATAAACGGTCAGTGGTGTTAACACGGTGGCGCTATGATGCAGGCGGTGAATTTTCCATAATAGTGGAATACGGTGCATGGCGACATGTAATATAAAGCGGCTGAAGTCGCTGAATAAAAAATAGCAGAGGCTGAAAAGCACCATCACCGTCGTGATTGATAGCTGAATATCGGGGCTATCCCCGACGTTTTGTTGCAATAATCTGGCGATAAAGAGACTGCCGGTGATATGGCTGGCTAAAAAAGGCACAAAAATAAAGGCCTTGATTAAGGCGTTGCAGCTTAAACATAAAACATCTTGTAAGCTGGATCTATGCAACCAATAGCGGTGATTAAAAAACGTTTTTTTTAATTGGCTTTTCTGTAGTGATTTTTGTTGCCATAGCACCCATAGAATTAACAGGGCTGAACTGATTAGAAAGGGCCAAAATATTCTGGCGGCAGGATTAATCAGTGATAGCGGTTGTATTAAAACCGCTATCACCTCTGTGATTAAGTCAGCTGCTATGCCCAAGAACTGTTGCACAAGTTGATCTAAAAACGGAATTTCACAGTGCCAGTAAATGTGCGTGGTTTGTTAGGCCTGGCACCAAAGGGGCGGTAGGATACCGCTAGTACTTCATCGGTAATATTATCGGCAGTCAGTTGCAGAGTAATACCATCGTTAAAGAAATAACTGGCCGAAAGATCAATCACCGTTAACGCTTGGGTATATTGATGTTCATCAAAAGCGCCTTGGCCGGGTAAATCACGCATCTCATCGGTGTATTTAATGCTCGCTAGAATATCCCAATTCATGGCTTTTAGGCCTGAATAAATGCGGAATTGATTTTCTGGCAGATAAGGCATTTCATCACCTTTTTGAACTTCATCCCATTGAGAGAAATTAGATTCAAAACTTTCCTGGAATGCAGATTCAGTATAGGTGTAGCTTAAACCTAAGGGTATATTCATATCAGAGAATTGATAAGTCTGTTCGAGATTGACTTCCACGCCACCAATCTCTGCACGGCCACCATTAAATTCATCAAAATGACAGTCTCGATCGCCACTGCTTCTACAACGACCAAGAATGTTTTTATAATCACTGAAAAAGCCGATAATCTCTGCGTGTAAACTGTCCTGATTATAACGCAGGCCATATTCGTAATTGATGGATTCTTCAGGATTGGCTGCATCAGATGCTGCAGGACCGTTTGGAGAGAAGCCTTTGTTAACACCGGCCAAAATACCTAGGTTTTCTGTCAGGTGATAAAACACCCCAGCACCAGGCATAACTTCTGTATGTTGACGTTTATTATTTTTTGAACTGTTGAGGTAATCTGTGTTTTTTGAATCGATGGATTCAACTCTGGCACCCAGATTAATAATCCAGTCGCCTACAGTTAAGGTGTCATGTAAGTAGGCAGAAAGCGCATTGCTTTCGCTTTTATTAAATTCTTTCTTTTGTAATACTTGGCCATTGTTTCGTGGTTCCAGTTTGCCATTCAGCATGCCATAAGCATATTGTTTGTGATCCCTATCAACATAGTCATGGTGGTAGCGTAAGCCAGCTTCAATCTTGTGTTCCATCGCATTACTCGCTATAAAGTAAGTCATGTCTGTGCTTAGGCCTTGTGAGCCATATTCTCTATCATTATCGGTGATATCGATAACCGTATTCGGATCGCTGCTTGAATCCTGATCACCTCGGATAATCGCCATAAAGGACGCATTAATACCTGTAGGGTCACGTAATATTTCTTCTGCAGTGGGTGCATCATTGCCCACAAAACCATCAAATTTTAACCAGCTGCGATTAAAGCGGTTTACATAGGCACGGTTGATAAACGATACATTATCGTTGAATGCCATTTGATGGATGATATGAACCTGGCTGTGGTCCGAGTTGAAGGCATCTTCGCTGGAGGCCGCGTAGCGACGTAAAGGATTTACCGAAAAGTCTGCTTCGGCGAGACCCAAATAGGTTTCATCAGACGCTTCATCGGCATAACCCAGTTTTAAATCCAAACGTTGCTGAATGTCAGCCTCTGCAGTTGAGCGCCACATAAATCTAGCATTCACATCATTACGTTCAAAACCGGTATCACCACCGCCATCTAACTCTTTAAAACCGTCTGCACTGTAACGTAGGCCTTCGATCATATAGCCAAATTGTTCAAATGTTTCACCATACATGCCACGTAATTTTTGAAAATTATAGGAACCATAAGCTATATCGAGCTCACCCGTGGCTTCTACAGGTACAGGTCTGGTGGCCAAGTTAATTGCACCACCAACCGTATTAGGGCCAAATTTTATCGCCGCAGGGCCTTTAAAGACTTCCACGGCCTGCATACGATTAACATTAGGAATGTAATAGGCAGCAGGTGCCGAATAGGGCGCAGGCTTAATTAATATGCCATCTTCCATGATGGTGATTTTTTGTGATCTATCCGCCGTTACACCACGGATGCCGATATTGGGGCGCAGACCATAACCATCTTCCTGGCGGATATAAACACCGGGTATAGTCACTAACACCTGGTTTAAGTCTGTGTATTCAAATTCTTCTAATGCATCTCTATCAACACTGTGTGCGGAACCTGAGAGTGATTGAATATCTTCTGAACTTCCTAGAACCGTCATCTCTTCTAGCATTGCTACAGAAGTGTTTTCATTCTTTTCTTTGTTACTTTCACTTTGGGCGAAAAGCTGGCTACTGGTCATTGTTGCCAGCATTAATACAAGGGAGTGCTTTAACATTTTTTTAACTCTTTGATAGTGGGGCTGACTAAACGGATGTGGGTTTAGTCACCGTCGCCCTGAGCATTGTCTGGAATATTGGTATCAACCAGTAAGACAAAGTCACTTTTTAACCTGTCTGTGATGCGTTTTACATAGCCGTGAAGATGGCAGGCTGTTTCACCTGATTCAGGGTTAGCTGAAGCATTTTCACAAGCCGTGCTATCGACGGTTAGTGCATAGTTATAAAGGTTGATATCGTTAGCCATCAATGTATCAATATTGGCTATTGCAGCATTGCTATCATCGATAAAAGCCGCTGACACCTCAGGGTAACCTTTAGCTATAATGACATCGTCGAAGCCAAATCCATCGGCTGCAGTAAAGATTTCTTTAAAGCCTTCTAGATTCGCTTTTATCATCGCCAGGCTTTGTTGTGAAAATGGGGATTCAACCTTTTCAGCACAATTGAGACTACATTTTCCATTAATGCCTAATGCCTGTGCAAGCTTCACATCTTTGACCCATGTATCTAAATAAAATAGAGAGTCGGATAAAGCTGTGAGACTTTCATTATGTTTTAATACAAAGTTATTACGCTCGCTGTTCAACCATTTTTCATAAAGACCTGTAGTGTCTGATGCCAGGCGTTGCGCAACTTTGGCCGTGAATAAACAACGTTCAGTGAGTCGGGCTTTATCATCCGTTAAGGCCGTCCATGCATTGATAGAGTCATCATCGCTTGTTTTTAATGTTTCTGGAGCAGTATCAAAAAGTAAATATTCCAAAGTGTTTAAACCCAACATGGTTTCACTGGTATTAATGTTCGTGATGTCCAGTGGTTCAGCCTGAAGTTGGAAGAAATACATATTTCTATCTATAGACGCTGCCGATACTTTGGCTAGATCACTGTAATCATTGATTAGCTGATAGTAATATACGGTACTTGGCCCTGTGCCTTTTGCGGCCTCCATTGCTGGGCCCACTATATAAGCAGAAGCCTGTTGCCAATTTAAGTCAGCGAGCTGCCAGGCTTGCTGAGCAGTGTGTAAATTGTCTTTGTTATCGACATCGATGCAGTAGTCGCTAATGCTTTTTTGCAGGTTGATTGTTTGTTCACTTAAGCTCTTATATCTAGGTACGATAATGTTGTCAGCAATGCCGCTGAGCATGGCTTTAACATCATAACCCTCGGTTTCGACTGGGGCTCCAGAATCATTATTAACACAGGCACTAAGGGATAGGGTGATCATGCTGGTTAGCAAAATTTGACGCATTTTTATACTCTCTAAATACGAGGAAAGCGGGACTAAAAAAATTAGCCCCGCTCCCTAGAACTTACCGATTGAACTTAAGGTGATTACCAGTTTTGTACTTGGTAATCGGTAAAGTCATAGATACCTTGCAGTTTACTTCTTGCATCTAATAGCTCGGTTTTATAATCGGCCATGGTAGCATCAATCTTAGGCGCATCACCAATAAGATTCATTGCTGCAGTGTAATCTGTCTCACCTGTAGATTTGCTGTAAATCGGTGAGTTAGGATTGTACTGTAAACCTAAGGCAAAGCCTTTTAGTTCAGACCAATGTTTTGCATAAGTTTCAAATGCAGCACCATCAGCAAAGACATAGCTTGCAGCTTCAGTTGCATCGATGTCAGCAACGCTGTCATTAATGTAATGAACAACGGTTGCAGCGATACATTTTTCCCATGTTAGTGCGGCTGTTTTGGCTCTTGCTTCTAGCTCAGGTGCTAACTTGTCTTCTAAAGTGGCAAAATCTTCAGCAGATAAGTCTGTATTCGCTTTGGCTAAATAAGACAATATGGCACGACCTTCTACGAAGGCTGTAAAAGCGTCTTTGCTAAAATCAGTTTGATCTGCAGCTTCGGCATCTTTCATTCCGTAGTCACGTTTTGCACAATTTACAGAATGATTTAGATTAATTTCACTGCGAAGATCGGCTTTAGTATCGCCATTGCTGTCGATGACTTCGCCTTCTTTGATTTGTAAATCAGTATATGAGGCATAATCTCTGGCTGCGCCAAAGTAACCAAAACCTTCGTCCCACTTATGTTCAGCAGTGGTATAGGGTTTGGCTCCATCTTTATCGCCAGTATGAGCGGCTGTTAAAGCGCCTATCAGATAATCGTTAGTGCCCTGGTTAAAAGCAATCGCCACCGATAAAAACTTCTGGGTTAATTGTTGATAGTTACGACCTTGAGCATCTACGTAGTGAGGTAATGCTGCAGTACCTGCAGTTGTTGCAATTTCCGCTGGTGTGCTGGCATTAACAGCTGTAATGCCTGTTTGAATTTTAGTAAAATAATGTTCAATTAATTGCTGAGCTTCACCTTTTTCAGTCGGACTCCATACACAATCAGCAGCAGCATGTGCGTCGGCAGTAGCGCTATCAATGCCGTCGGTTTGGCCTAGTAACAGGGCATTAACACCGGAACATTTATCGTTACCGGCAATTTTACCGACCAGGTTTTTACCACTGGAAATATCAGCATAACTAGGGCCTGGAATAACATCAAAGCCGCCTTTGCTGGTGATACCATGCGCTGCGTTATCTAAATCTACTTGAAGACCTTCTGTGCCAAAGGCGGTGTCTAAATCTAATTTGGCATCGGCACTGTTTAGTAGCTCGGAGCTACCAATCTGAGACTTCATGGCAGAAATCATTGCATTACGGGCAGTTTGACCGGTGTAAGATACTGCAGAGGTGTCAGCTTCTAATTGTGACGCAAAGGTATAAGTGGTTGGAATTATGACATTCTCGCCGGCAATCGTGGCTTCAGCACCCGTTTTAGGTGTGGGTTTTTTATCATCATCACTACCACAAGCCGTTAGGGCTATAGAAGCAGCCAATAAACTAGGCATTAGCCATGTATTCTTGTTCATGAATTATTCCGTTAGATAGTTTGTATTTTTTAATGGCCGCAATAATATTCTAAATGCAAATCATTATCAATAGTGTTACGTGAATTGATAGTACCAAGATTTGAAATTCTTTGATAATCTTAGTCTATCTAAAACCCAATCAAGGAAAACCCATGTTAAAAATTGTTAAAACCAGTATTGCTGTATTGCTGTGTAGCTTATCTGTAGTGGTCTTTGCGGCTAAAGATGCCAAAGTGGTGGCGGTAGAAAACTATATGAAGGCATTAAATACCGCTGATATTGAGATCATCAAATCGATGTATGCAAAAAATGCTACCGTTGAAGACCCTGTTGGCACACCGTTAAAAGAAGGCCATGAGGCTGTGGTGAAGTTTTATGCCGAAGGTGCATTTAAAGGTAATTTATCTGCCGAGCTTTCTGGCCCGGTAAGAGTGGCGGGTGATTCTGCCGCTTTTTCTTTTAATGTGATTTTTAATGGCATGAAAATGGAAATCATCGATGTCTTTGAATTTAACCAAGCCAATGAAGTGGTTTCTATGAAGGCTTATTGGTCTAACGCCAATATCACACCGCTGAAAAAATAAATCTGCTTAAAAAACAAAGCCGCCAGGTTTTTGACTGGCGGCTTTTTTATGGGCCGTGATTTTATGGTTTTCGATTGTTTATTTTTTTTTATCCACGACCAATAACAAGGCCGGTAATAAAAAGAAATCATACAGCAGCGCGGCGCAGATAATCACCGCGATGATGATGCCCATATTGCTGTTGGCCAAAAACGGCGACATCGATAAACTGCCAAACCCGGCTACTAACACAATCGTTGTAACCGTTATGGCTGGGCCTACCTGTTTAAACGCGTAAGCCACGGCTTTTTCTGCATCCAGGCCCTGTTCTTTTCGGGCGCGAATATATTTACTTAAGAAATGCACCGTATCATCTACCACAATACCGATGGTGATACTTAAGACGCTCATCAAGGCCAGGTTAATCTCACCGCTATACAGCGCCCAAAAGCCAAAACCTGCGATGCCGGGCAGCATATTTGGGGCTAACGAGATCAAGCCATATTTAAATGAACGCAAGATACCCATCAACACCATGGAGATTAAAAACAACGCGGTAAACGCCGACAGTAAGCTGTTGTTTAATACATTGATGCTCAGGTGAGACCACATGGCGGCCGAGCTGGTGCCATAATCTTGCATGGTTTTAGGCAGGTTCTGTTGCTGCCATTGATAAATTTTCTCCTGTAAGGCAATGAGCGTGACGGCATCCATGGTTGGAATGCTGATAATCATACGTGTTGAGGATCGGTCCTGACTGATTTGATTGTTTAAATCCTGGCCAGCCGGCAGGGAGAATTCATACATCAATAAATATTGCGCGGCTAATTCCCGGCTCGCGGGGATTTTGAAGAAGGCTTCATCATCACCATGCATATTGCGGTTTAAGCGTTTGATGATATCGGAATAAGCATACACATTGCTGATGTTGTCCTGTTGGCGTAACCAGCTGCTGAATGCCTCTAGATGTGACAGATATTCGGGTTCGGAAATGCCGGAACTTTCTCCTGATTGTAAAGAATATTGAATCGTATAGACGCCACCGAGTTTTTCATCAAACGCATCCACAGAGGTGCGAAACGGATGGGGGTATTTTATGTTTTCTGTCATGCGCTCGGTAACGATATTGGTACTGGCAAGGGCCGCTAATACGGCGGCAACCATAAATGATGAGAGCAATAACTTGGTGGGATGTCTGATAACAAACTGGCAGATTACATCTGAAAACTGATGCAGTTTTGAGGCGTTTTTCATTCTCTTGTTTATCGGCATTATCAATAAAAAGCTCGGCAGCAGCGTTAACGAAAAGATAAAAGAGATGACCACGCCAATGGCGACGATATTACCCAAATCTCTGGCGGGTTGCATTTCAGAGATGTTCATCGATAAAAATCCCAGCGCGGTGGTCAGGCTGGTAAAAAATATCGGTTGTAAGTTGATTCTGTAACTTTCTTTTAACGCATCCACTTTTGTATTGCCAACCCGGAAGCTTTCAAGATAGGCAATAACAATATGCACACAGTGGGCGACGGTGGTGATAACGATAATGCTGGCAGAAGACAGAGACAGCGGCGATAACGTGATACCTAACCAGCTAGCGATGCCAAGGGAGGAGACGGTGCAGATAGTTGCGGTTACCGCGATGGTTAACATGGCTACTACGCTGCGTAATAACAGGGCCAATAAACTGTAGATGATCAGGTACATCAACGGGATGTAGAGTTGAATATCATCCATGGCGATTTTCATCGTCACCGCATTACCGACGATATTACCATTGATATACACGTCTAATTCGGGGAAACGTTGGCGCAGATCATCACGAATGGCATAAAGATCGGCGGCGACTTCCAGTTTTTGTAATTCAACTTCACCCAGTTCTTTATTAAATGCGCCGGTCATAACCGCAACCAGTGTATCGCCTTGAACACTGATCAGGCGTTTTTGCAGGGCCGGATCCGTCAGGGCCACAGATTGAATGTGTTGTAATGCTTCAGCGCTTAGCTGTGTGGCATCCTCCACCAGAGGCGCAACAAAAATATCATCGCCGACACTGCGGGAATATTGATAATTAGTCAGGCTGTCCACACGGATAATAAACGGGATTTGTTCCAGTTGGTGGGTGGTTTCTTCCATCGCGGCGAGATATTGTGTCTCTAGCAGTGAGTCACCATTTTTGCTTTTCAGCATGATCAGAGCGCGGTTGGCCGAACCATAGGTATCGCTGAATTGGCGCCATAACACCATATTAGGGTGTTGTTCACCAAAAAAGAATTCGGTGCTGCCATCAAATTTTATATGCTGCAAACCTGAGGAGGCTGCGGCAATAAATAGAAAAGAAAGTGTTAGCAGTAAGCCGCGGTGGGAGAAAATGCGGTTAACAATGGAGGATTCCATTAAAGCCCCTACGTTGTAATGTGAAGGGGCGCATTATACTGAATTCTATTGATCAATAGCCGTAGATGGCAAGATTGTCATGTTGGCTTAAATATGGGCTTATTTAAGTGTGTAAATGCGGGCTTTAGCGACCATATTGCCGTCAATTTCCAGAATTTTGAAAGAAAATTCATTTAACTCAAACGTGGTATTGACCCTGGGCAGAGATTCAAGCTGTTCTAAAACCAGACCGTTCAGGGTTTTAGCGGCTTCACTGGGGAATTCCCAACCGGTTGCTTTGGTAATATCACGTAACGTGGCGGATCCTTGAATAATGTAGGAACCGTCTTCCTGTTCTTCGAAGTCATCGCTGTCTTCGGTGAGATTAGAGGTGAATTCGCCGACAATTTCTTCGAGGATATCTTCTAACGTGACCAGGCCCATGATAGAACCGTATTCATCCACAACAATTGCCATACGGCGTTTTTGTTTTTGAAAGTTCATCAGCTGTATATGCAGGCCTGTGCCTTCGGGCGCAAATACAGGTTCTCTTAAAATAGCTCTAAAGGCTGCTTTGGTAAAAGAACCCATGGTGAGTAATTTACCCAGGCTGCGCATATGCAAGATGCCGATGATATTGTCGATATCATCTTCATAGACCGGCAAACGGGTAAATGCACATTCCTGTAGTTGGCGTAAGATGACCTCAACATCATCGTTGATATTGATCGCATAGGTTTCAGCCTTGGGCACCATGATGTCTTCGATGGTGGCGTCTTCTAAATCCAGAATATTTAATAACATGCCTTGATGGCGATCGGGGATCAGGTCACCGGCTTCATCCACAATGCTGCGTAACTCGGCGACGCTGAGTTGATCATCGGGTTGTTTATTCGGGTTTAAGCCCAGCAGGCGCAGGATGAAATTGGTGATGTGATTAAGAAACCAGACAAAGGGTGTTAATAAAAATAACAGGACCTTTAACGGCCCTGAGGCCGGGAAAGCAAATTTTTCCGGATAAAAGGCGGCAAAGGTTTTGGGCGTGACTTCGGCAAATATCAGGATGACCAAGGTTAATACAACGGTAGCAATGGCGATGCCCGCATCACCAAAGAGGCGCATCGCAATCACCGTGGCGATGGAGGATGCGAGGATGTTAACCAGATTGTTGCCGATCAGAATCATGCCAATAAGACGCTCCGGTCGCTGTAATAATTCGGCCGAGCGAATAGCCGCTTTATGTTTATTTTTACTGAGATGTTTCAGGCGATAGCGATTCAGCGACAACATGCTGGTCTCTGAGCCTGAGAAAAAAGCGGAAATAATGATGAGTAGAGCAATGCAGCCAAATAAGAGGCCAAGGGGCACGTCGTTCAAGACAGGGGTACCAAGTAATTAATAAGACTTTCATCTTGCCGCAAGTCGGCGGCAGACGCAATATGTGAAGGGCTTTATAGCAAGAAATTAATGCTGGTGGGGTTTTATGGTCGCTGTAATAAAATTTCTAGCACAAATTTTGAGCCAAAATAAGCCAGCATCAATGCCATAAAACCGATGAGTGTCCACTTCACCGCAACCGGGCCACGCCAGCCGCGTCGATGATGGCCCCATAATAAAACAGTGAATAAGACCCAGGCGATAAGAGATAATAGGGTTTTATGTACCAAATGCTGGGCAAACATATCATCGAGAAAAAGAAACCCTGAGGCGATGGCCAGGGTTAACATCACAGTACCTCCCAAGATAATGTCGAATAACAGGGTTTCCATCGTTTGCAGCGGCGGGAAATAGCGAAAGATGCCTTTGAAATTATGGCTACGTAATTGCTGCTCTTGTTTGCCCAGCAAGATGGCCTGCAGAGAGGCCAGCGTGATTAAGCTGTAGGCAATGATAGATAAAACAATATGGATGATTAAACCAGTCTCAGTAACAATTTTATCGGCACTGGGAGTCCACTGGGCTGCCGCAATGCTGATAGCGGCGAGGGGTAATAATAGCAGAACCAGGTTTTCAACTTCCAGGCGGCGCAGATGGGCAATAAAACTGATGATGGCGATAACACAGAATATTAACGATGACACATTGATAATGCCCAGATGCAGAGCCTGGCCGGCAAACACCGTGTATTGAATAGTGATGATGTGTGCCAGAATCGCGGCAGAAAAAATCAGGCTAAAGGTTTTGTTATCGTGCACCGTGGCATTTTTCACCTGCTGTAAAAGGGTGAAAAAACCGAATAAATACAGACCTATCGCAGCTATGGCTCCAAGCATTTGCATAAGTGAATCGAATCCTTGTTATTCTTCTTAGCTGTTCATATGCGTGTTTTTACTATAAAAAGCATGTGAATCAGTGAATTTAAACCTATAGCGCGCTATAAACCTAGCTCAATAGCTTAAGTGTCTTTATACTAGCGCGTCGAATTTTGTTATAGCTTCGGTTTTGCGTTAGGCACGTTATCGCTTTTTAGCCATAGTAACCCAAAGCAATGCCCTACAGAAGCGACAAATTCCCCACTTTTGGTTTGCAGGTTTTTAAGAGTAGATACCATGTTTGATAATTTAACGGAACGCCTGTCGGTTACGCTTAAATCGGTTACCGGTCAGGCTAGGCTCAGCGAAGATAATATCAAAGGCGCACTACGTGATGTACGTATGGCGTTATTGGAGGCGGATGTTGCCTTAACCGTTGTGACCGGTTTTGTTGAAAAAGTTAAAGAACGTGCGGTTGGCAAGGAAGTATTAAGCAGCTTAAGCCCAGGCCAGGCCTTTGTTAAAATTGTTCAAGACGAACTTGAAGAGGTTTTAGGTAAAGAAATTGTTGGCCTGCAATTTAATCAGCAGCCTCCGGCGGTTATTTTACTGGCGGGTTTGCAAGGTGCGGGTAAAACCACCACGGTTGCCAAACTGGCTAAATACCTGAAACAGTTTGAAAGAAAGTCGGTGATGGTGGTTTCCACCGATGTCTACAGACCAGCGGCAATCAAGCAGTTAGAAACCTTGGCTGCAGAAGTGGATGTGACATTTTTCCCATCCGATATTTCACAAAAACCTGTGGATATCGCCACCGCAGCGATTAAAGAAGCCAAAATCAAATTCTGCGATGTGGTGATTGTTGATACCGCAGGTCGTTTAGCCATCGACGAAGCCATGATGGCCGAGATCAAAGACTTACACGCGGCGATAAAACCGGCTGAAACCTTATTTGTGGTTGATGCAATGACCGGGCAAGATGCGGCAAACACCGCCAAAGCCTTTGGTGATGCGCTGCCATTAACCGGTGTGATCTTAACCAAAACCGATGCTGATTCACGTGGTGGTGCGGCATTATCGGTGCGTACAATCACCGGTAAACCGATTAAATTCATGGGTGTGGGTGAAAAAACCGATGCGCTAGAGCCTTTCCATCCAGACCGGATTGCCTCACGTATTCTGGGCATGGGTGATGTTCTTTCCTTGATTGAACAAGCCGAGCAAAAGCTGGATAAGAAAAAGGCAGAAAAATTAGCCAAGAAAATCTCCAAAGGTAAAAAGTTTGATTTGGAAGATTTCCGTGATCAGCTGCAGCAAATGAAAAATATGGGTGGCATGGGCTCCATGTTGGAGAAAATGCCGGGTATGGCGGGTATGGCCGCAGCTGCGCAAGAACAGGTAGACGGCAAGATGTTTGTACAGATGGAAGCGATGATCGATTCCATGACGCCACTTGAACGTCGCAAGCCCGAACTGTTAAACGGTTCACGTAAGCGTCGTATCACGCAAGGTTCGGGTACCCAGTTACAAGATTTAAATCGTCTGATTAAACAGCATAAACAAATGCAGAAGATGATGAAGAAGCTGACCAAAAAAGGCGGCATGCAGAATATGATGCGCGGCATGCAAGGCATGATGGGCAAAGGTGGCATGCCACCAGGTATGGGCGGAATGCCTGGTTTACCACCGGGTTTAGGTGGTGGCAAACGCTAAAAAAGTATAGGCGGGGCTTTCTCTTTTTCCCGCTTTTTAGCACCAGATGTACTTGGGGCTAAAACGATTCAATCATCTATTTTGTTAAATAGATGAAAAAGGGGTTTCAAAAGGCCTGCGATTTTCGTAGACTATCGCGCCTGAAAATGGGGTTATTTTTTAACCCATTTCTTAGATTTTGACGCTGCTATGAGGTTTGAATTCATAGTGGTATTTAAATTGATAACATGAATTATTTGGCGGAATTTACGCATGGTTACAATTCGTTTAGCACGTGGCGGCTCTAAAAAACGTCCTTTTTATCACATCACTGTAGCTGATAGCCGCAGATCTCGTGATGGTCGTTACATCGAGCGTCTGGGTTTCTTCAACCCAATCGCACGTGGTCAAGAAGAAAAGTTACGTTTAGATAGCGAACGTTTAAATCACTGGGTGTCTCAAGGCGCACAGTTATCTGATCGTGTTGCTAAGTTAGTTAAAGACGTACAAGCTGCAGCTTAAGCCTGAAGATTAAGACGTTGCAAATGGTATTAATTGTCAATAAGTGGATACACCGTGTCTGACACCTATTTAGTTATTGGCCACACTTGCGGCATCTATGGTTTGAAAGGTTGGGTGAAGGTGAAATCCTTTACTGAGCCCGATAACAATTTTTTGGCCTATAAAGAGTGTTTTATCTGTACCGCTAGTAGTTATAGCTCTCCGAATCCATCCTGGCAGCCAGCCAAGATCGATAACGGAAAAGTACATGGTAAAGGTCTCGTTGCCAAGTTTGCAGGTTTTGCAGATAGAACCGCGGTAGAGAAGTTTGGAAAATTCTTTGTAGCGATAAAACAGTCTGAATTACCTGAGTTGAAAGAAGAAGAGTACTACTGGCACCAGCTGGAAGGGCTTGAGGTTTGGGTGGTTAATCCCACACAGGCTGAATCGGACAATAAAGCGCAAGAAAGAGTGCTACTGGGTAAAGTACATCATCTACTGGAAACAGGTTCAAATGATGTGTTGGTAGTGCAAGCCAGCGAAGGCAGTTTAGATGATAAGGAGCGTTTGCTACCTTACCGGCCTGAAGTGGTATTAAGCGTCGATCTTAAATCGGCTTCTATGGAAGTGGATTGGGATACTGAGTTCTAGTTTGGCCTTTTTGCTGACTAAAAACTTAATATCTGATAAGAGCGTCTTAATATGAAATTTTCTGTTGTTACCTTGTTTCCACAGATGTTTGATGCCATCACCGCATACGGTGTGACATCAAGAGCGGTGAAAAGAGGTTTACTGGAAGTTTCAATGGTGAATCCAAGGGATTTTACCGAAGATAAACATCGTACCGTGGATGACCGCTCTTATGGCGGTGGCCCGGGTATGGTAATGATGGTTGAGCCAATGAAAAAGGCCATCCATCAGGCAAAAACGCAGTTGACCGATAGTAATAAAGAGTTAACAGAAGTTGCGGCCTCTTTTAAAGTGATTTACCTGTCCCCACAAGGGGCAGCTCTGACACAGGCCAAAGCAAAGGAACTTGCACAACTTTCGGCAGTGGTATTGATAGCCGGGCGTTATGAAGGTCTTGATCAGCGTTTAATCGACGCTGTGGTAGACGAAGAAATCTCCATCGGTGACTTTGTGGTCTCCGGTGGGGAGTTACCGGCAATGGTATTGATTGATGCTGTTGCCCGGTGTTTGCCTGATGTATTAGGGCACAACTTGAGTGCTGAAGAAGATTCGTTTTCTGCGGGATTGTTAGATCACCCACATTATACGCGCCCTGTTCAGCATGATGACGGTTCAGTGCCTGATGTATTGCTCAGTGGAAATCATGAGCATATACGTGTTTGGCGCTTAAAGCAGTCGCTGGGACAAACGTGGTTAAAGCGTCCAGACCTGCTGAAAGAGAAGACCCTGACCGATGAAGAGCAGCGATTACTGGCTGAATTTCAAATGGAATGGCAATCGAATTAATTATTAGCTACGCGTGAGCGTACTAGGAGAATGCAATGAGCAAGAATAAAATTATTGCTGCTATTGAAGAAGCACAAATGACTAAAGTACTACCTGAGTTCGGCCCAGGTGATACTATCGTTGTTCAAGTTAAAGTAAAAGAAGGCGACCGTGAGCGTTTACAGGCTTATGAAGGTGTTGTTTTAGCCGTACGTAACCGTGGTTTAAACTCTGCGTTCACCGTACGTAAAACCTCTCACGGTATCGGTGTTGAGCGTACTTTCCAAACTTACAGCAAAGTTGTTGATAGTATTGAAGTGAAACGTCGTGGTGTTGTTCGTCAAGCGAAACTGTACTACTTGCGTGAACTTACTGGTAAGGCTGCACGTATCAAAGAAAAATTGGCTAAAAAAGCGAAATAGATTTTTTAGTTTCAATAAAAAAGGCGCCTTGTGCGCCTTTTTTTTTGCCTGTAAAAATAGACCGAGCTTTCATCTATACTTTTGATAACTAAATCAGCAAATGATTAACGACTATGACGTTACATTTTCCACAGCGTTATGAAGCGGGAAGACAAATTGAAGAAGACCCGGTTATTTATGTATTTGATTAATTTCTCAATGCAGGAGAATGTAAACACTAGATAGATATTTCATTATCTGGCGTGAAGCGCTCAACCGTTAGTGCGGCGAAAGGTGGGGTAAAGCATGACAGCAGAACCAGTGACACACATTGGTTTAGCATAATGAGACAGATTTCACCCTGACGATATGCCAACGCATCAGTGAACTAGTAGAAATCCCTTTGACACATGCCGAACAACTTCAGATTATTCATTATAGTGAAAATCAGGAATACCGCGCCCATTATGATGCCTGGGATCTAGATACCGAACATGGAAAACGATGCACCCAGCGGGGAGGCCAGCGTTTACTTACCTGCCTGGGGTACCTGAATAAAGTACAGGCAGGCGGTGGTACGGGTTTCCCTAAGCTGGATTTAGAAGTGAGGCCTAAGGTGGGGCGAATGATTGTCTTGCATAATTGCAGGGAAGCAAGCAATAGCATTCATCGGTTAACCCTGCATAGTGGTTTATCAGTGCAGGAATGTGAAAAGTGGGCATTTAATTTGTGGGTCATGGAGCGCCCGCTGCGCTTAACAGCAGGCGTGATGTATAAAACCGAAGGATTTAAAAGAGTGATTGAAAAATCACGATTAAAACACTGTTCAGTATATTAATTAACGGTCACATGAATGGTTTTATACTGGCTATAAAGCCCATCGCTATCGTAGGACGCTAACATCACTTCATAATCCCCCGGTTCAAGATTTTTGATCTGATAATCACTGGTTTGTGCATCGGTAATGATCTCTGAATAATAAAGAGTGTCTCCATCTTTTTTGTATTGAATTTCATAGCCTCCTATATCATAAAGCTCCAGGTTTTCACCATTCTCCCTGGCATCTGGAATATGCCAGCTTAAAGTCAGGCTGCCAGGTTCTGCCGTAGCTGCTGCCGCCGCTTCAGCCGCAGCAACTGCCGCCGCTTCAGCCGCAGCAACTGCCGCAGCTTCAGCAGCTTCAGCAGCAGCAACTGCCGCAGCTTCAGCAGCAGCAACTTCAGCCGCAGCAACTGCCGCAGCTTCAGCCGCAGCTTCAGCCGCAGCAACTTCAGCCGCAGCAACTGCCGCAGCTGCAGCCGCAGCTTCAGCCGCAGCAACTTCAGCCGCAGCAACTGCCGCAGCTTCAGCCGCAGCTTCAGCCGCAGCAACTTCAGCCGCAGCAACTGCCGCAGCTTCAGCCGCAGCTTCAGCCGCAGCAACTTCAGCCGCAGCAACTGC
>JABSRQ010000249.1 GCA_013215055.1 Pseudomonadales bacterium
TTAAGCCTTGCGCCGAACACTCAATAAACTCCAATAAGGCTCGCAATAAGGCTTCGGCACACTGGATTGATAGCTTTTCGATTTTAAATACAGCGGTTTCCGTGATTAAGTAGCTATTCACTGGGCCTATGGCGATTTGAGTGATCAGGTGTTCCAGCCAGCATTTAATAATATGCGCGCCGTGTATTTTACGTCCAAACCAGGCAATACGCTGATTGAAGTCATTATTGAGACGGCTTATTTCACCCTCGATAGTATGACAAGTAGAAGCCGTAGACAGGCTTATGGAAAAACTTCTGCGCTGAGTCATGGGTTTAAGGTGGTGCTGTTGGCACTGATTTTTTATGTTGAAGGCCGAAGCTAATAAAGCCTGATACTCCAACTCCCCAACACTGGATTGGGCTATCAATCCCTGCCTACATAAAGCCTGTTTATCGATATATAAATCGGCACAATCATCGACGTTTTGCACATCCTCAAACAATCTCTGTAAGACGGTATAGTTATCCAGACCATCGGCACGGAAATTCTCCAGCGCCTCTATCTCCAAGTCTTGAAAAGACTGACGTAAACCCAGTTCAGACATGAAATAGGCCGAAGGGTCTTTAAATGCAGCCAAGACCTGTGCCAATCCCCAACGTTTTTCATTCATGTCAGGCAAATTGATAGCTGTTTCGCCAATAAAAGATAAGCTTGTTGATGACTGATTAGACAGCGCCTTGGATTGCTGCAAAGCCTGTCTATTAAAGCTAAAATACTGAGGCTGTGTGGCATCAAAATAGCGTTGATCAAACGCTTGCAGTGCATGCTGGGTAATCAGTTCTTGTCTATTTTCAAGACGGTAATGCCGGGTGATATGTTTTATCAGCTCGGTGAGTAAAAGGGATGGATAACGTGTTGAATTATCCACCTGACTGCGGCCTATAAAGCTAAAATAACAGCTATCTCGGCTCGCCAATAAGGCTTCAAGAAATAAATAACGGTCTTCATCTCGACGATTCCTGTCGCCTTTACGGGGTGTAATCACCATTAAATCCATTTGATCGGAGCTGGAGGGCCTTGGGAAATCGCCATCATTGAGGCCTAATACACAGATGCGCTTAAACGGCATCGAGCGCAGCGGCAATAATGTGGCGATATTGATGCAACCGGGTTTGAAGTAGTGATTTGCTCCCGCACTCTGCAATGCCTGCTCAAGCTGACTTATAAAAATATCAGCACTGATACGTTGTTCAAATTTTGCCAACTCGGATTGTTCCAGCAAAGCCTGCAGAGCGGACCGAATTTCACGGCATTCGATTAATTCGGATTCCAGCGAGGCTTTAAAAAACTGCAGCAACAGCGCTTCAATAAAAGCACACCATTGCGTCACTGTTTTTTCAGCGCCTAGATTTAACTGCATCAAACTTTCGATAAACTGACATAAGCGCCCTGCTTGTTCGGCGGCATCGTCATCAATACCGCATAAAGTCTGGCTTAAAAACCAGTCATCGGCCTGCCTCATGGCAAAGCTGGCTAATAAACGCTGCTTGGCTTGCTGCCAGGCAACGCTGACCATAGAGCCAGTTGCGCCATTTGATCGCCCAATCTCATACCAATGTTCATCGTTAAGCCCAAAACGTAGCTGCAAAGCCTGTAATAAACTTTCAATCATGGCACTGTCGTGCAGCTCAAACTGCGCAGCAATACTGGGCTCTCTTAGCAGGCTAACCACTTCATCACGTTTAAATGCACCCTTGGACAAATTAAGCAATTGCAGCAAAGAGACCTTAATACCTGATTGTTCAGAGACCAAGCGTTCACCAATGTGATATGCCAGATAATTATCTGCACTGGTGGTTGAAAATACGCCATGGAAAAAAGGCGCATAACGCTCAAGATCAGGCACCATAATGGCAATTTCATCCAGCGCAATGTGTGGTTTTTTGGCTAAATAATGCAATAGCTGATCGTGTAACAGCTGTACTTCACGTAACGGACTGTGGCAACTATGGAAGCATATCGATTCATCATCGAGGGAAATAAGCGGTTTATCTTTCTCTTCAAGCTGGCTGGCTTGGCGAAGATGCAAAATATCCGACTGAATGCGCTGCAAGAGGCTGGCATCGTCTTGTGCATCATCAATAAATAACGTCTGCACCTGGGCCGATTCGATATTCTGCAAAAGATCAACAAAGTCCCGACTTTGGCGTGCTAATAAGGCCAATAATTCATTATTATTTTCACCGTCAACATGGCCATCAGGAGAATGTTTTAATTGTAACTTTTGGGATTGGATATCCCCCCAATAAACGCTGCAGGGGTTTAATACAAAGACATTGACATCGATACTGGCAGAAAGCTCGGCAAACAAATCTACATAGTTTTTTGCCAATGTGGAGACCGCAAAAATATTTAAACGCTGGGCAATCTGCTTGGCATCGCGGGGTTTTAAAGGGAAATGACTTATTGAGCGCTGAAAGATAGACGCTCTATCTTCCTGTTCGACATCCAGCTGACACAATAACGTCCATAATTGCGCCTGCCACTGGCCTGAATCTGCAAATTGTTGCGAACCCTCGCGCCACAGTAGCAACCAGTCAGGTCGGTAGATCTGATATTGATCATATAAACCAGCAACATGTTGGCAAAAATTCAATAACTGCAGTTCATCATTTAGCGATTTCAGATAATAGTGTAATGACGAGTTTTCAAACTCTGGATGAAGCTTATAGAACTCGTTTTGGCTAAATAATGCATATAAACGCCAACAAAGAGGCGCTCTATCAAAACTGGAATGCCTGGCCAACTCGGGCATTTGCAGGCGGTAAATATTCCAGATAATTGCAGCAGGAAACGGGAATTCAACATTGGCAATAATGCCCAATTCTTTACTCAACGCATCGGTTAACCAATGTTGCATGGCCGAAGACTCTACAACAATATTTTCGGCCGCCAACGGGGATAATGGATCAAATTGACATAAGGCGGCCAACTGTTTAGCCAGCACTTCAATCTTATTGGAATGGTATATATTCAGCATAGTTTTACAGGGTAGATTAACGCCAAATGACGCTCACAACTAGGGTAACACAGCCACTAACGCTTTGAAAACTAGGCTGAAAACCCTTCTTAGATGCAGGTTTGCAACAAATGTTGCAAGCGCTGTGGATCAAAGGGTTTATCCAATAAGGCGGTAACACCATTATGCTGAATGCTTTCAAGTTTGCTTTCGCTGCGCTCAGACGTCACCATAATGACTGGCACACCCTCTTGCTGGGTTTTTTGACGGATATGCACCAGCAATTCCTCACCATCCATATTCGGCATATTATAATCCGTTAGCACCACATCGAAGAGGTTATCCGCCAATAAATCACAGGCCAACACACCATCTTCGGCCTGCAATATATGTGATTCTTGTACCCCAGCCTTGATTAACATTTTTATTAAATGACGTCTTGCCAAGCGACTATCATCCACCACAAGTACACGCATATCTTGCGCATTAACATGCTGGTTAACTTCAGCATGTTCGGATAAATACACCACCGTTTTATCTAACGCACGCTGTATATCTTTATTATTAAAGGGTTTGGGCAACACCGCGATAACGCCGGCCTGGCGGATGGGATCGATAACCTCGAAACGTTCTTCGCTGGAGACCAGCATAAATAAGATATTCTCAAAACGTTCATCATGGCGCAACGTATTCACCAAATCGATACCATCACCATCATCAAAATACATGGAGCTGATAACCAAGTCAGGTTTAAGTTCATCCAGGGCAGATAAAGCCTCGGCAATATTTTTACATTGGCGAATATTTACCGCGCCATGTGTATCGATGCTTTTTTGTAGGATTTTCCCCTGTACAATAGAGGGTACAACCATCAGCACCGAGAGTTCTTCTAAAGAGTTGTGCGCCATTTCATCCCCAAATAGCTAGATTTTATTTGTTTTGTTATTCTGTCAATAGAATAACCAGCACAGGAATTTTAGGCAAACATTGAATATGTCAGAACTCACAAAAACAGATAAAAAAGCATCTCATATCAGCATTGCGGTATTAATGACCGGCAGCGAACTGATGTCTGGCGATATCATCGATAGCAATTCAGCGATGTTAGCTCACCAACTTGCAGAGATAGGTTTAACCATTAGCGAGAAATGCACTATTGCCGATGATACCAACCTCCTCAAGGCAGCAATAACTCGCCTAAGCCAAAACTATGACTGCCTGATCATCAACGGCGGCTTAGGCCCCACCGAGGATGACTTGACATCCGAAGTGCTTGCTCATGTATGCCATCAAGACCTCAGTGAAAATACAGAGGCTATGCAGCATGTTAAGAAATGGTGCCAAGAACGCGGCGCAAGACTTAATAAAGCCAATATGAAGCAGGCTTTTCTGCCCCGTAACGCAAAAATATTAACCGATGCTCCCGGTAGTGCAGCCGCTTTTTATCTATCCTTCCAATCTTGCTTAATCATAGCCACACCCGGAGTCCCTTCCGAATTACAATATATCATGCAAAATCAAGGCCGGGCATTATTACAAAAACACTTCCCCAATCAACATCAAGAAAGCTGGCAACGTTATCAATTGCTTGGCATCGGCGAGTCAAGTTTACAGCAGCTATTGTATGACCAGCTAACTCAAACAGAAGATCTTTTAGATATAGGCTTTAGAGCAGGCCTTCCCTATTTGGAGTTTAAAATACGGTTAAAAACATGTAGCGCGACTCTGAAAGAGAGACAGCAAGAAAAACACAGGCAAATACTTTTACTGATAAATCCTTATATCATCGGTAGAAATGACGACAGCATTGCCAAAACGGTTGTTGAATTGTTACGTGAAAAGAAGCTGACTATCACCACCGCAGAATCCTGCACCGGTGGACTGATTGCCAGTGAGATCACAATGATCCCAGGCAGCTCAGCGGTATTCCCCGGCAGTGTTATTAGCTATAGCAATAATATCAAACAGCAGGTTTTACAGGTCGACAGCCTATGTTTAGAAAACAATGGTGCTGTCAGCCAGGTTGCCGCCGAACAAATGTTAACCGGGATATTAAAGCTAACTCATGCTGACTATGGCATTGCCGTCACTGGCATCGCAGGCCCGGGAGGCGGCAGCCCTGGCAAACCCGTAGGCACCGTTTGGCTAGCCTGGGGAAGAAAAAACAATTATCAAAGTGCATGTCTGCACATCAAGCAGCCACGCATCCCCTTTCAGCAAATGGTCACAGCCATAGCCTTGGATTTGATACGTCGAGATATTCTTGGCCTACCTAATGTCATAGTGCTAAATCGCTGGCGACTTAGTGAATGACGTATATTAACGGTGATAATTAATCATGGCGTTTTTATCTAACAGCTGTGGAATAGCCACGGATGCGGCAGGCTGAAATACCGAGGAGGCCATGGTGCTACGATTTTTATTAAATACCAAGCTCTGATTAAAAGACTGCCATTTCTCAGGCACGTATCTATTTGTCAGGCTATCCACCGCCTGCTCAGATAACACCACTCGGGTTTTTGCGGTGATATCAACCATGGAAATAAGATGAATATCCTTAATCATCAGGGTGACGTTATTGTCATCAGAATGCTTTTTAATTAAAACCTCATCAATTTCCCCGGAAAAACCCAATTCTAAAAAGGGGTAATTACATTCATAAGTTGAGTGTATAACGGCCGTCAACACCCACTGACGCTTAACAATATTTAACGTCTCATCATAGCAGCGACCAGGCTGCCCTTTTGGCACATTCACTCGACGCTCCCAATGCCCATCCCAATGACTAATTACCGTAGCCTTCTGACAGGCTGACACCGACAATAAAACCCAAAAGAACAAACCGAGTGTAAACAATGATTGAAAAAGCATTTTCATAAAAACTAAACAACTCACAAAGATTGATGAATCGGCTTATTTATTACTTAGAATAAACCCGTACTTAGGGTACACTGAAGTCCAATTGCAGCGCAATTTAGTTTTAAAAACAAGCACTAATGTAAAGAGCTTAAGTATTAACTCAAGTTTATATCTTAGACTAGACTTTATAGAACTTAAGCCCAAGGGATACGTGCAACAAACAATAATATTATGAAGATTGCCCATACACCCCAAAGACGCATTTCTCTGGCGGCCAGATATACTGCTACCATCTTCACGTTGACGATGGTCGGCATGCTGACGCTGGCATTTATGTTATTGCGGGGGCAAGTGGAGCATAATGAACGCTACATCCATGACTTTGGCCATATTATATCCAGCCAGCTCGCAGCCGCAGCCGTTGACCCCCTGTTCGCCGACCGCCCCTTTGAACTGGACATTTTAATTAATCGCATCCCGTTTGAACGTCATA
>JABSRQ010000250.1 GCA_013215055.1 Pseudomonadales bacterium
ACCCCGATACCAGCATCAGCGGCAACAATGAACGCGAGTACCTGATCGGCGCCAACTGGTTCTTCAATGGCCACCGCAACAAGCTGACCACCGATATAGGCCGCTACGAGATCGATGATGAGTTAACCGGCATGACGACCTCAGAGAACCGTATCCGCCTGCAATACGATGTCAGCTTCTAATCCACCCATTAGATATGCAAAAAACGCTCAAAAAATCGACGTGATGAAAGCTTTTTGGTCTAATCACGTCAAAACCATTGCGCAATCGCCATATTGCGCGGATAATCGGGATTAAGAGCTAGTTTCGGGGTCGTTTTGGATTCGACGTCGGTCTCAAAACTCTTAGGTGCATGTCGTGAGGTCAGCCAATCACGTAAATCCAAAGCTGAAACTGTTATAGTTGCAAACGACGATAACTATGAAGGTTACGCGCTAGCCGCATAAACCTTCTTATAACGGTTCGTCCGTTATCGGACCTTAGCAAGGTGTCAGTACCGCGCTACTGTCTGTCAAACAGAACTGAATCGTAACAATGTATGCTTGAGACTGCGTTACTAAACTTAAATCAAGATCGCAAATTACGTCCTGCCCATCGGGCTGTAAGGCGCTAAATTAATCGATGGAATCTAAGCATGTAGAGCCGAGAATGGCGAACTGACGGACGCGGGTTCAATTCCCGCCGACTCCACCAAACAGACTTCTAAGGCAATCCAATAAAGCCTAAGAAGTCGACTAAAGCCTCACCCCGCAAGGGATTGAGGCTTTTTTTATGCCTATAGCATTCTAAGCCGTCCAATAACATCCCCGTTTTATAGTAGTACTTTTAGTAGTACCATGGCCGTACTACTAAAACCGGTACTACTAAAATGGCTAGAACCACCAAACCATTAGTCAACACAGAAGTTAAGCAAGCCAAACCAAAAGACAAGGTTTACACCCTCTCAGACGGTGGCGGCTTACAACTCAGAGTGAAGCCCAACGGTTCAAAGCTATGGTTATTTGATTATTACCGCCCATACACAAAAAAGCGTACTAGCCTAAGCTTTGGCTTATACCCTGCAATATCCCTTGCTGAAGCTCGCGGCAAACGTGAAGCGGCTAGAGAACTACTCGCTAAAGGCATTGACCCCAAAGAACACCGAGAAGAACAAGCCCGCATCAGTGAAACTGCGCATAACAATACTTTCAGGCATATTGCCGCCCAATGGCTAGAAGTGAAGAAAAGCAAAGTATCCGCAAGCCACGCCGAAGATACGTGGCGCTCACTTGAGCTACATATATTTCCAGCCCTAGGAAACATCCCCATTCATAAGATCACAGCGATTAAAACAATTGATACCATTAACCCCATTGCCGCCAAAGGCAGCCTAGAAACGGTTAAGCGTCTATGCCAACGTATTAATGAAGTCATGGTATATGCGGTAAATTCAGGGTTAGTCACAACCAATCCCCTAGCAGGTATCGGCAAAGCCTTTCAAACACCCGTTAAACAGCATTTACCCACACTCAAGCCTGAACAGCTACCAACCTTAATGAAGACGTTAACTGTTGCCAACATCAAGATCACAACCCGTTGCCTGATTGAATGGCAATTACACACGATGGTAAGGCCTAGCGAAGCGGCTGGAGCCCGCTGGGATGAAATCGACATTGAAAATAACTTTTGGAATATTCCCGCTGAGCGTATGAAAAAGAAAAAGCCTCATACCGTGCCATTATCCCCGCAATGCCTAGCGCTACTGGAATTAATAAAGCCTATTAGCTCACGCAGTGACTTTATTTTCCCTTCAGATAGAAACCCTAGAGCCCATACCAACTCACAAACAGCCAACACAGCCCTAAAACGTATGGGCTTTGATAAACAGCTTGTAGCCCACGGCCTAAGAGCCCTAGCCAGCACCACATTAAACGAACAAGGTTTTGATGGCGATATAATTGAAGCCGCACTGGCTCATGTAGGAAATAATGAAGTCCGTAACGCATACAACCGCGCAGAATACATAAAACGTAGAATCCCGCTAATGAATTGGTGGAGTGAACATATAGAGCAGGCCGCCACAGGCAACATGAGCTTAACTGGTAATAAAATGCTTAAACTAGTAAACGGATAAAATTAGCATCCTTCTAAGCCTCTGATAGGCTGCCACCTTAGTTAAAGGCCGAGCAATACTGTCAATGATCCTCCACATAGAGATATGTGGTATATGTTTATATGCTACATATAGAAGTATTAATTATATTTAATACTTCTATATGTAGCTAAAGAAAACACCCCGTATTATCATTTTCAAACATTGAACAGATAGAATATCCCTATCCTCCAGCGGCATATGCCCTCCAAATTTGATTATTTTCACGTCCGATTTATACGCTGTAGTCGGTATGCTACGGATATCTGACTTTAAAAGCCTCACATTCCGTCTCTAAGTATACAAATCGCAAGCAGCTACCGCTCACTAATACAATTGGAATCACAACATAGAACCGGTCGCATATTTACCGAAAGAATTTTATTCTCGAACATTAGTCATAGGTATTAAGCTCATAACCTATAGTGATTTTCTTTGAATAAATTCATCGTTTCAACATTATGCATGTTAATTCCTAACTGCACATTAGCAGCTGATACGCTCTATATTGAAATATCTGGTGGGAAGGAAGAAGAATCTATTGAATTAGATGATTTAACTTATTTAATTCAATGGAATTTAGATGAGAGCAATTATTTTAAAATAGAGGGGCATTTAGATGACTTTCATCGTACCCCTGATATTCCGGAATACAGCGGTAGACAACTTAATTTTGAATACGGATATAACATTAAATCTGATAAAGCGCCTAGGCTGACTATAAGCCCGCTTTTAGGCCTATCTAAGAATCGGATAAACGGAAAGAACATGAGAACCGGGATTTTCGGGGGTAAAAAAAATCATGAGTATGCACGTAATATTTTCATAGGTTTTGATGCTGAATACTCTATGTGGAATGGAACTTATATCGGATTAGATTCAGAGGTGATTCCTAAGCTTCTTGTACAAAATTTCCATTATTCAATGGGTGTGAGTACTGGATGGAAGCATAAAAACGGACCAAATATTAAGATTGGATACAGGTATTACAGCGATAAGGAGTCCGGGATAAATAATAAGAACGGTATAAGCGCTACTAAAGACTCATATCATGAGGGATATTTATCAATCGGGTGGCACTTCTAACTGATAGTTTATCTACCAAATATTCAGATAAGTCTTAGAGTTACAGCGCCACACGTCGATTAATGAAATCGACGCATGATAAGGCATGTAAATGCTAAATAAATAAAACTCCCTATGGGCTAAGACGGCATTCGACAACAAAAAGCTAGTAAGTACGGATAATGAAATATTTTTCTCCGTTAAAAATATAGGCTATAAAAATCGCTAATTAGATTGTCTGCATCGCAATCTCTTTAGCTACAGCTTTGGCTAGTTCAGTAACACTAGCTGTCACAGCCTCTACACGCGGCTTTTCTAGCTGTTTAAATATCTCAGCCTGCCTGCACTCTTCAACCTCACCATAAGCGAAAAACGTAGTCATAACCTTTTCATGGCCTAAATTCTGGCTCCATGCCTTAAAATCTTCAGGTGTTTTGCATATAGTCTGCCCATACTTTGCCAACGTATCCCTAAAACTATGTGGATTAAAATACGGCATCTCAGCCGCTTTAAAGGCTTTTTTAAATACATCTCGTATAGGCTGAGCCGTTGCCCAGTTATCCCGACTCAAACCACCACATGAAAAATCACCACTTCTATCATGCCCCACAGCGGTTTTAGGAAATAAAGCATCATCACCACCAAACATTAACTCATTGGTTAGATAGAGCATCCATTCAACAAAAATGGCTTTTACCTCATCACCCACAGGGAAAAAGTAAGTCACAAAGCTTTTGCTGAATTTGGTTTTCACTTGATCAGCATCTTGATAAACACAACCAGCCTCTAAATCTACATGTTTACACTTAAATGAAGCAATCGCGCCATCCCTAGCACCCGTTAATAAGGTAAAGGCCAGTATTGCCTTGTTACGCTTTTCAATCACCGTAGTACTGGGCATAGCATTCATCACATGCTTAATCTGATCAAGTGTGGCTATGTTTTTCCGTTTGGCAGCCGTGGCTTGACGGGTTTCTTTTTCAGAAAGACTAAAATATTCAGCATCACTATATTTAATGCGTGATTTATAGCCAACTTCTTGAGATAACCATTCTATAAATGATTTCACATGCCGCAAGGTTGAAAGCATGGTTGATTTACTTAATGGCTTACCTGTCCTTTGATTTTTATGCTTTAACAGGTCACGTTTAAACCCTAAGGCTTGCTCATAGTGAAAAGCTTTAAATAGCTTATATCGGTTGTACTCATCAAAGCGAGACAAGGCTTTTGCCACCGCATCAATCGTTGCTACATCTTGCCCCTTAGCCTCTTTTAAAAAGACTAAATTTTTACGCTTAATACGCTCATTATCTTCATTGCATTTAGTCATGTCTCACCTGTATTTATCATGTCACTGTTTAAGAGGGGTTATAAAGTATCTATTAATGCCTTCAACCCTCACTCAATTGACACATCAAAATGGCGCTTCATATCATCTAATTGCCCAGCATTAGCAAAACGATTCATAGGCCTTTCACAGCATTCACACAAGCCTATCAAACGCCCCTTAACATCATTAATGGGTAAATAATCCACCATCAAACCCATCGGCTTTTGGGGCTTTTTACAGCCCATACAATAAAGCTCATCAGCCTTGCATTTCTGCTTCTTTGATTGCCGTAAATCCTGTAAGAATAGCCTCAGCTCTTTACCCAAAATCAAATAAGGCTTTCTTTGCTTTAAGCAAGGCAAGCCCTTTTTTACCCAGCCCGCCACCGTATTTTTATGTACACCAAACAACACCGCCACCTCTTCAAAGGTATAGCTATGATGCATTTTCACACGGCAGTGATTATAATTAGCCAAGGTCGTTAATCCGGCTTTCTTCAATGCGGGCAACAATCCATTCATCAATATCAAACTCCACCCACCCGACCGCACGGCCACCTAAAGACACCGATTTAGGAAATTCATTATTTGCCATACGTAGGTAAATGCTACTACGTGATAAGCCAGTGCGTTCTTTAACGGCGGGAAGTCTTAGAATAGTGTGTGTCATGTTGAAACCTCTTTAGTGCTGCTAGGAATTGAGGTTTCACTTTATGTGGGCGATTTGGGCTTAAAAAGACACGAGAAGACCGCAGCCCAAGCCGTATAATCAAGGGGACAGCCGATAATCTGAGTCGAGTGGGCGCTAATCAATGAATATTTACGGAAAGAATATAAGTGAATTCAATCACTTAGCTGGGCGCAAAGTTTTCGCACAACTATTTCATATTTTTTCTAATGGTTTCCGATTGCTTCCCTTGAGCAATCGACAATTTAGCAATCTGCATTGAATACCAAGTATCGGCTTTATCGGGGTACTTTTTCACTAACCCCAGGTATTCATCATTCCAATCTTGATACATAGCCTGGGTGGCAAGCTTTCTAATTTCTCGCTTGCTCACGTCGGGGGTATAGCCGTTTCCATTGCCCATTGCAGGTAAATTCAACACCTCAGCTATCCGTAAATCATCAATTAATAATGTATTATTTTCAAAATACAGCACATCATTAACAGGCACCGAATGAGTGCTTACCTCTAACATTAACGGCTGAATGTGCAAAGAAACCCAACGCCGTCCGACTTTACCTTTCAGCATCCCCAACTTAAAACTTGCCGTATTTTGTTGGTAATCAGGCTCAGCCTCAAGCCCCAGCAAGCTTACAATCACCTTAGCCAACTGCCTTGTACTGCCCTGCCACTGTTGCAGCCGTTCTAAAGGTAGCTCTATACGCCCCATCTGAGCTTGGCTATCCGCCACATCACACACAATAAAGGCGCGGGTGATATTGTTAGGGTAAGTGTGGGTTATGACCTCCATAAAACAGTGATGCTCACAACCTTGGCACTCAATGGTTCTAGCCGAATTTGTAGGGGTAAGTAATTGGGCTTTAATCAGTGCCTCTAATATTCCAGACTGCCAAGCCTGAACAGCATCCCAATCAAATACCGCCAGCCCTTCACTTACCTCTAGCCGTGCCAGCAGATCAAGCAATACCCGATTAAGTGTCATTATTCGCTATCAGTATCAATTGATTGCGGCTCAATACCCGATTGCGCCAACATCTTACGAATCAACAAGTCTTTGCCGTCATGATTCAATGCACAGCTAT
>JABSRQ010000251.1 GCA_013215055.1 Pseudomonadales bacterium
CGCTCCAATACGACCTATGAAAACTTATTAAGTCTAAAAAGTGTTGTGGATGACAAACAGTACTACTATTTAGTGACCTCGTATTGGCATATGCCACGTGTCATTAAATCTGCTAGAAAAATAGGGCTAAAAATATGCCCTGTTGAAACTCCAAAGCTATTCAGTTCTAGCGTGATTCCAACGCTAGAAGCTCACTGGAAAACAAAAGCTGCCATTCACGAATGGATTGCACTGCTCTGGTACTGGTTAAGTAACAGAATATAATTTGTATTTTTGTGCATCGATGGAATCAATCAGAGGAGAAGTCTATGTTTCGTTATTTTATGCTGTTTTTAGTCTTTATCGTATCGGGCTGTAGTAGTACCAACTCGCCTGAAGAGAACACCTTAATAGATAACAGCTCTTCCTTTTATGAGAACAGAGAAATTTATCGCATTGGCGTGGATGATACCTTGCAAATCAATGTCTGGCGTAATGAAGAGCTTTCTGTATC
This sequence comes from Pseudomonadales bacterium, assembly GCA_013215055.1. Lineage (GTDB taxonomy): Bacteria > Pseudomonadota > Gammaproteobacteria > Pseudomonadales > DT-91 > CAKMZU01. The sequence continues at coordinate 494 of JABSRQ010000251.1, forward strand.
CGTGCCAGTGCGACCCGATGGCATGGTGTCGGTACCTTTGATAGGTGATGTGAGAGCAGGAGGAATGACACCTATGGAGGTGGCTGAAGCGATAGAGAAAAAGCTGAGGAATTACATTCATGAGCCTCAGGTTACCGTCATTCTTGCTGAATTGCGTAGTCATGAGTTTGTATCGCGTGTACGTATTACCGGTGCCGTACAATCACCGGCTTCTTTGCCTTATCAACAGGGCATGACGGTACTCGATGCGGTACTTGAAGCTGGCGGGATTAATGAGTTTGCAGCACCGGATCGAGCAAAGCTATTTCGAAAAGGAAAAACAGGTACCCAAAAGTATGACGTCTATCTGGGGGATATTCTCAATTCTGGTGAACTGGAGACGAATTACAGTTTGATTCCAGGGGACATAATTACCGTGCCTGAAAGAATGTTTTAGGAGAGCTTATGATACAGCTATCGCAAGTCGATTTGATAAGAATCGCCATGCAGGAAATGTGGCGACAACGCAATGTGACACTACTGCTATTTGTATTCATTGCTCTTTTATCGCTGGCGATTGGTTGGTTCTGGCCCAAGGAATATATGGCCAGTGCAACTATTCTGGTTGATGATCAAAATATTCTTGAGCCGCTAATGGAAGGCACGGCAGTTGCTACCAGTGTGGCCGATCAAGCCAAGAATGCGAAGTTACTACTATCTGGGCGAGAGGCAAAGGAGAAAATATTTGTTCTGCTTGCCGATGATCTTGAGGCGTTATCCAGAGAAGATAAAGAGCGGTTCTGGGATAAATTTATCGCTAAAACATCGATAGAATCGGTAGGCAATAATCTGATTCGCATTAAATTCAAATCCAACGATGCGCTTAATTCCAAGCAAGTTGTAGACTTTTATACTGATTATTTTATTAACGTAAGCAAGAATAATAAACGCGAAGAAAGTGAATCTGCTTATGTGTTTATTTCAAATCAAGCGGGGATATACCATAAAAAGCTGCTCAAATCAGAGGAGGCGATTAAGGAGTTTCGTACCAAGAACCTCGGTGCCATCCCTAATACTATGGCTACAGTGAATAGCCGAATTCTTGAGTTGGAGCGGTTTATAGACGAGACAGAGTTGCAAGTTACCGAGACAAAAATCCAAATTAAAAATACTGAAGCACAATTATCGGGTGAGGCAAGAGTGTCGGCTCATCTTAATGCCGAAGGTCACTTGGAAGAAAGGGTTAGAACCATGCAAGAGCAACTGGATGCTCTACGCATGACCTATAAAGATAGCTATCCCGATATCGTTATCTTGAAAGATCAAATCGCCTCGTTGCAGGAGCAAATTCTGAATGTGGATAAGACTCGGGCCGGTCATATAGGAAAACTAGGTCATTCTAATCCACTTTTTCAGGAGCTAAGACAGCAATACTCACAATTTTCCATCACGCTAGCGGCACTTAAATCACGGCTAAAGGCACAGAGGAACTTACTAGAAGAGGAGAAAGTTCGAGCCATAAAAATCAATAATGCAGAGGCTTTGTTATCACAGTTAGTACGTGATTTTGATGCCAATGACAAGATTTATCAGCGCCTGCTGGATCAGCGCGAAAATGCCAGAATATCCATGCATATCGATATAGAGAATCAGGGGCTGACATTAAGAATACAAGAGGCCGCCGCAATACCACTTATACCTGTTGGCGTGCGATTAATGCACATCGCAGTATTGGGCATAATGATGGCCGTGGCGATTCCCTTCGGTTTGAGTTATACCCGTATACAGTTTGATGAGAAGATTCGTTCACCGCTGCTGTTGCAACATAGCACCGGAATCCCCGTGCTGGGCTCAATTCCTGAATACAAGAATAAGCAATCGGCCATCAAGCAGGCTGGTTGGTTGACGTATGCTGTGATGACCGTGTTTGCCGTATTAAGTGCATACGGATATGTCGGTTGGCTACGCTTAATGGCAACTGGAGGTGCACTATGAATATGTTAGAGAAGGCGATTCGCCGCACAACAGCGGAAAATGGTCTTACTACCGGCTCAACTTATGTTGCTGAAACCGACATATCATTATCCGAAATTACCAAGATGAATTATGATTTCCTGCTCAGTGATAAAGAGTTGAGCAGGAAGAAAATTGCTTTTCTTGGCAGTGATCAGGTGGAATTTACCAATAAATTACGTGATATACGTACTGCTATTCTCAATGACCGAAGCAGGAATGTGGTCATGATAACGGGGCTTGAGCTTGATTCGGGTAGCAGCTTCTTTGCCAGAAACCTCTCGGCGGTTTCTGCTTTTGAGTCCTCGCGTACCTCTTTGCTGGTGGACTGTAATATTGGTCAGAACGCTTCAGAAACACTGTTTAATTTGGATGGGCGCCGCGGTGTCATCGATTATGTCTGTAATAAGACCTTAACGGTTGAAGATATCATCTGTGAGACCGGCATAAAGCACTTTCGTTGTATTCCAGTAGGCACATCCATGGGACAGCATGGCGAGTTTTTCTCTCATCCCAGGTTTTTTTCATTACTGCAGAACCTGAAAGGGCGATATAGCGATAGAAACATTTTTATTGATGCTCCACCAATATTGAATTCAGCCGATGCCAGAATACTGTTGGATATCTGTGATCAAGTTGTCGTCGTTGTGTCATACGCAAAGGCCAATACGCATTTACTGAATGCAGTTTCAAAAGTTGTGCCAGTAGAGAAAATGGCGGGTTTAATTTACAACGAATATATGCACTGAAACGCCAGTGAAAAATTATGGATACTATTTCGTAATATTAGGATTGTCGGGAATATGTCATGCAGAATTTTCTGGCCAGGGAGAGGCCAGTATCGGTGTTAGTTATGATGAAGATGATGTCTATGGTGGTATTTCTGCGGCTTATTTTGTTACGGGAATCACAGAGAGCAATAGCTTCACAGGCAATTTCTCGATTGAGAAGAATACTGATTCTCGTCGTGCATCGTTTGTGCAGGGGCATAGCTATCAGTTTACCGGTAATGAAATACGTGCCGATGCTGCGCACAGGTATCAATTCTCCAGCCCCTATTTTAGCTGGGGCACACTGGGGCAATATCAATATTCCCCGGATCTGCTGATCGGTGATGCAGATGCATGGGAGGTCTCTACCGGGCCAAGATTCAGCAAGGATTTACGCAGTGATATCCGTATGGATGCCGAGTTGATCAATGCTGCTCAGAGTTACAGAGGTTTTATCAGCGCTGAACACACGGGTACCGTCGGGCTGACCAAGGCTATTAATAAACTGTATGACATGGGGCTGGAATATGAAACGATTTGTACCAGCTATGATACGGAGTTCAATAGCCCTCCTTGTTCAAATGAATGGGCCGTAATTTTCTCCGGGCGTACACCGCGTACTGATTATTCTATGAGGGTCGGTATTTTAACGATTAATGATGATGACTATACGACTTATGATGGCTTTATCAGGCATGGTATTAATAGTAAGAGTTCGCTTAACTTTCGTTTTAATAAGCAGCGCAACACCATCAGAGGCAGTCAGGAAGACTCGGTAGGCTATATCCGTCCCAATGCTGACAGAATGACTGAATCTGTATCTTTGGGTTATAACTATGCCCGTTTTAATCTGTATGTTGAAGATAGAACTAACAAGTTATTCGCCGATGGAGAAGAGCTGGATGATACGACTCTTGATTACAAATCTCTGGATATGTCCTATCGTTTAGGCAGTAGTTCATGCACATACTGTGCTATACGTTATAGCTTCGATGATGGTGAGAGTGTGTTGTCTAAATGGCGCAGCCACGAATTAAGCTTTGAATATCCTTGGAAGCGCAGTTGGTATCAAGAGATTAGTCTTATTCAAACAGATAATGATTTCTATGGGGATGCACTCAGTATCAATTGGATCATTAGCTACTATGGTCGTAATGTAGCCTTGGGTCATTAAAAGGCGGTCTGCAATTATGTATCTAGAACATTTCGGTTTAACGCGGCATCCATTTCAAATAACGCCCGATGATGACTTTCTTTACCTTAGTCAGCAGCATGCCCGAGCTCTGGTCTATATGGATTATGCTGCATGGCAACCCGACGGGTTTGTCGTCGTCACAGGAGAGATAGGTGCGGGTAAAACGACACTGATAAAACGTCTGATCAAAAACTTTAATGATAAGGTTGATTGCTTTCATATACCCTTTACCAATTTGAATGGTAAGGAGTTACTGCATTATTTGGTGATGCAGGCGATGATCGACATCAAGGGTGACGACAAAATCAGTATGCTATTGGCCTTAACCAAATACTTTAATGATAAGGTAGAGACGGGTAAACCCTGTGTATTGATTGTTGATGAAGCTCAAAATTTGAGCAATGAGAACCTGGAAGATATTCGCATGTTAACGGGACTCGAAGGTTCAGGTGGTGCTTTACTGCGCGTTATCATTGTTGGCCAACCGGAGTTTATGAAAAAACTTCGACAGTCTGAACAATTAAAACAGCGGGTTAAGCTGCATTTTCATTTACAGGGGCTGGAGAAGGACAGTCTTAATGAATATATCAGTTGCAGATTACGCGCCGCTGGCAAGCCTGATAACTCATTATTCGATGCCGATATTATCAATACCATCTTCGATTATTCTCATGGTATACCACGCATTATCAATAAAGTCTGTGATGCTCTTTTGATGTGTGCCTATGCCGATAACAGAACCGAGCTGTTAGCCAGCGACCTAGAAAATATTGCCGATGACCTTATGATCTCGACTCATGAGAGCGAAACAGAAGCATCGCAAGAACAAAATTCGAACAGTGATGGCATCAATGTCAGTGACGAATTAATGGAACGCATGGTATTTGCGCTTGAGCAGATTGGTAAAAACTTGGCTAAACTACCTTCAGTTTCTTCACAACCTCTAGAGCTTGTAAGCAAGCTACGGGATGAGGTTGTTAACTTGGACAGGGATGAAGAACTTAATGAGATACGGTGATGTCAAAACGTGTTGTGTACATGTTTCACTCTATAGGTCAGCTGTCTGCTAACGATAGTGCTGATATTCACTATAATTTTTCAACAACAAAGTTCTTTCAATTGCTGCAGATGCTGGGGAATGAGGTAAGCAGTATTGAGCGCTCTATGAATATCGATAATGACTGTAATGCGGTTATCGGTTTCGATGATGGACATATCAGTAATTATAACATTGCGCTGGAATTGGCTGACAGAAACTACGGTAACGCCGACTTCTTTATCAATCCGTCCACCATAGGTCAGAAAGATTATATGAGCTGGTCACAGCTAAAGGAGCTGGATGATTTGGGCATGAGCATACAGTCGCATGGTCTTGATCATGTGTATTTCTCCGATCTCAGTGCTGCCCTGCAGACTTATCAACTGGAGAAAAGCAAGGCTATTATCGAGGACAAACTGTCCAGCCCCGTGCATTTATTTGCTCCTCCAGGTGGTCGATTCAATGAACAGACCCTAGAGGCCTGCCATCATGCCGGCTATAGGGCCATTGCACATTCTGCACCCGACAACTGGACTGATAGCACAAGCTTTCTTATTCCCAGAGTGCCTGTACATTCGATGGATAGTGCTTATAGCCTGTATTCTTTTACTCGAGACCGCAGCTTCTGTTTGCAGCGTATGAGGCTGGCTTATCAACTAAAACTCTGGGTTAAGCAGGCTCTGGGTAATAACCGCTATGATCGCTTCAGATCACAGGTACTTGGAGTGTAGCCATGCTGG
>JABSRQ010000252.1 GCA_013215055.1 Pseudomonadales bacterium
ATCGCAGATCGACGGCTTCAACATGCGTATTAGGGAGGCACGAGCTAATAGCAATGGTGGAGCGCAAAAAGATAGGAGATCACTGTGGCGTAGCCGCTGTAGATTCCCTTTTTTTGCCGTTGATCCTGCGTATTGAGGCGGGCACAGAAGCGCGCAAAACCTTGATATTAATAAATAAAACACTGCTTTCTTGCGCAATATCGCATACAAACAGGAAAAGAGTAGATCTATAGAGCTTTAGCTCTATAGGTCTACTCTGTAATTCACCTGCGAAGCAGGCCGAAGGCGTGAATTATTAGTAAGCGCTTATACGAACAACATAGACAGACATATTACACCTGCCGCTGCATTGTTACTTCGGCTAAGCAGAAGTTAATGATGGCCTAGCCTTGAACTTTTCTCGCCAAAGTTTTAGCCCATTCAAATCATCTATTAAATCCTGATACTCAGGTATAAATACAGGGGTTTCAGTAGACTGACTATGCTCATAACACGAGTACTTAGTCATTAACACATCAAAATACTTACAATCATCAGGAGAAATATAATGTAACTTATCTAGGCGATCTACAGTGGTAATACTTCTACGATGACGATTGACGACCTTTTGAAGCAAATCATCCTCTATTGTTCTCTCTAATAGTTTTCTAAAATCAGAACAGATAGATTGAACGACTATACTAAACATCTGAATATCACCTAAATCAGCGTAGCTCTTCTTAGCATCATTCAACCTGGTTATTAATATATTATTAGCCGTCTTTGTTGCCGCAACCCATGTATCTGGCTCAACCATATGACCTGCAGTACCATCAAAGGATTGTATGCACCTCTGAGATAGAAAGTCTTTACCTTCACCCCCAGCCTTTTTTGCAAGTGACTTACTACACTCTTCAAGCGCCCCATACAAAGACAGCCGATGAGTAAACACCAACACTTGACGCTCTAAAGACAGCAAAACTAATCTTTTAGCCACTTCAGTTTCATAATCATGATCTAGTGAAGAGATTGGATCATCAAAGATAAAAGGTGACCTACTTGGCTGACCAAGAACATCTGCAAGAAAAGCAGCTAAAGATACGATTCTATGCTCACCTTCACTTAAAACATCATCAGTTTTTACTTTATGCGCAACTAAGCCTTTCAGTTGAACCTGATGCTTTGTTTTCCCTCCGGAAACACCTTTCTTAACAAGTTCAACTTTAATATTCTTAGCGCCAAGAGCATCTAATTCGCTATTAAACCTATCTATATAAGCTTGAGTGATTACAGTTTCGGATACGCTTCCCGCTTTCGTTGAAATCGAGCGTGTTTTAGTTAATTTAAGCCAGTCATCATACTGAGCAACCTTCTTAAGTCTTCCTATCTCTTCAATATATGATTCTAAATATCCTGATACCCACTCCTTTGCCTTCAGATTTATAAGCTCACTGTTTATCGCAGCAGAATCAAACTCAATAATATCCTTCTCATGTTGAACAGCCTCTGACTCTAGTGCTTCAATTAACTCTCTGATTGGTTTAAATACTTCAAAAGTTTCAGTGTATCCTCTCGGGAAGTCACCACCACTTTCTTTTATACTCGTAATGCACTTCTCTATTTCTATCCAAGTATTCGTAAATATAGGAAGCCACATGTCTTCATCTATTTGAGCCGCTTGAATACTTGTCTTAATATCTTCTACAGTTTTAACAATTGGTAGTTCTTTGACTGCTAACAGGTATGCATCTTCTGCCAACTTAGCATCTTGTTCTAGAGTACTTACGACAAAGCCTTCAAAGTCATTTAACCTTTGTTTAGCAGCATCACTTAACTGTTGATGACATAGAATACAATGTGAACTGTCAGACGTATTTGGAAAAGATTTCCCAGTATATGCCTCTGCTATTGAATATTGCTTAGCAGCACTCCACATTGCTTGCCAAGTTGTACTACCAACACCTGAAATGACAGTACCTTCAGTATTTGCCTTAATAAACTCTTTGCATATACCTCTCTTTTCCACAGCTCCTAAATGTAGTTGAGTAAAGTTTGTAATAGCTTCAGAATTAATCTTCTTTATTGCAGACTCTAAATTCACTAATAATGTTTCTAGCCCCTGCTTTCTTTGACGCTTAGATTTCGACAATCCTGCTGGATCACCTTTAAGGCGCTCTTCCAGTTCCTTAACTCTACTTTCATCATCTTTGGTATATTTATAGAATTCTCTGACCTTTTCTTCTTCGGTAGTCGCACTTAGTTTCCCAATATCTATAGCATAGTTAGTTGTTGAGTATTCAGGTTTTATCAGGGGGAGGTTTTTCTTAAGAGAAGCTTGTTCAGACTCTAAAACAGATTTAATTCGTATACATGCAGATACAAGATCTTCAAACAGAGCAACTGTTTCTGGTATGTAATTAGCACCTGAAGCCTTATCTATATAAATCCGTCCAGTCAATGAATCAAAGATATCAATGCTATTAAGCGCATCAATTGCATCAGAATTAACTAGCCACTCATCTTTAACTGATTGGCCATCAATGTTATAGCCTATAGTACACTGTTGTTTTTGAGGTTTCTCAGCATATACATTAGCCCTCAACTCAACTGCATTAGCCTTACCACACACTTTTTTTAGGATTCTGGTATAGCCAGATTTACCTGAACCATTATTACCATAAACAACAGAAAGATTTGTAGATCCAAACTCTAAAGGAGTTCTCGGTGATAAATTATCAATTCCGTGAATTTCACCAATAGTCTCTAATTTTAACTGCTTAAAAGTAGATTCCCCGCCCATGAATTCAGAAAAGTCAGTTTTAGTATCAATTGATTGGCCATCACTTGTTTTAAGAAGCTCGCATAATGAAGAAATGCCATCATCACTAACTGATCCTTGATTAATTATCAGCTTAGCTAATTTTTGCAGCCAATATTGCTGATCATTTAACCAACTGACTATATCCTGGTGCACTTCACTCATTCCAACATCCTTAAGCTTATAGCAGCTAATTAAGTCAACTTAGCTCGATATGCTCTTTTATCTGCAATTGTTTTTTTTGGTTACTACTTATTTAGTTGGCGAAATAGCGGGAAATTTTTGTGATGTGCAGTATGTAGTACTGAACATTATCCTACTATTTAATACTCGCCAGTATTCTTCAGACAAAAAAATACCGAAGATGTTTCTAACATCTTCGGTATTAGTGAGTTGAGCCACAACTCTAAGAGCCAAAGGACTAGGGATCGCAATGCTCTTGCCGCTATCGTGCCATAAGAGAAGAACTCTTTCAATTCCACCTATAAATTAAACGGCCGTTTAATTTACATATGAAATACGGGTTTATTTATGCCGATAATCGATAAATAAACCCGTAAATAAAACAAACTCTAAAATAACCGTAAATAACGACCGATTAAAGGCTGCTATAACACACGACTCTATCTGTGGGTGGATAGTTAAAACATTGATGTTTTTATTAGTTAATAATAACGGTTAGAATATACCGCAAATGGATGTAGAAAATGGAAGTTATGAGTGGGAAATACAACGTTAGTCAATGGCAAAAGTCCGGTAACAAAAGGATCAGGTGGTACCGTTATAGCAGCTCCTGATATATGTAAAACACCAACACCAGGTGGGCCAGTCCCAATCCCTTATCCCAATATATCTAAATCATCAGACCTAGCCAAAGGCAGTAAGAAGGTTATGATCGATGGTCACCCCGTTTGTTTAAGTACCTCTAACTTCAGTACTTCAACAGGTAATGAGGCAGGCACTGCTGGCGGTGGTGTGGCATCCAGTAAAACCAAAGGTATTGCTGAACCTATCTTGTATTCGTTTGATGTGAAGATTAACGGTAAACCTGTTGTTAGAAATAACGATTTATTTTTGGCAAACAATAAAAACACGCCTCCTGCAGTACTGATGCAAGGGCAGATTGCCGCATTCGCGGCAGTGTTTGCTTCAGCTGAAGAGATTGTGCCTGCAAAGTGTGAGTTTTGTGGTGAGGATGAACATACTTTTTCCAGCAAAAAAGGCACCAACAATGGTTCTGGTACATTGTTGGCAAATTCGATATTTAAAGGCTCAAAGAAGCAGGATCACCCTTGGTATAGTGGAGGCTGGTCATTAGAAGCGCATCATATTATCTGTAGTGAATCTATGGATAGTGATGACTGGTATGAATTCAGCCGTAATTTCGGTTACAGCATTAACCATGAGAACAACGGTGTCATGCTTCCTGGTCAGATGGATCTAGCGTGCCAGCTGCATGTACCGGTGCATCGAGGTAACCATAGTAAAGGGTGGGCGGATGATGTGCATTTACCTTATCCCAAGGCTGTGAAGAAGAAACTTAGGGATATTCGCGCTGCTGCTGAGCAAGGCGAATATTGTTCTGACCCAGAGGCCATGGCTGAAGAGTTGGATGATATCAGCGAAGATATTCTTCTTAAAATTAGCAGTTTTACTTGGACGATCAGTACCGATGGCAAGGATTACATGCAGGGTGGGCAGGGCTGTGCCGATGTTAAGAGTATTTCTGATAAGCCGCAAGCTAACTGCAAACATCAGCGCCAGCATCAATTAACTCAGAAGAAAACCAAGAAAGTGATTCCTGTGCATAGCGGTAATCTAGAACTAGGAACGTAGTATGTTGAATTCGGAATATTATGTCTTTGATAGTGGTGGTACTAATGAAAATCCGCTGTTGGAATGGGATCAAAAAGCGGGTATTTATTATAAAGGCTTAGAAATTAAGCCTCCCTACTCAGAGCAAGTTATTCAGTTGCGTTTAGGAGAGCCAATTCCGCCTAACCCAGTCATGATAGATTGCCACAGCTTGCCAGATGCGATCATAAGCAAGAAGATTGAACAGGTACTCACGCCGATGAAGATAGCTGGCACTCAGTGTTTACCAGCGCGTATTACTCACGAAGACCTGGTTTATGATGATTATTTCCTGCTGCATGTTTTTAATGAGGTTGAGTGCTTAGATCGGGAGAAGGCAGTGTTTACGCTGAGTCGTAGAGGTCGTGTTATTGATATTGAAAGCCTATGGCTGAATGAAGAGGTGCTAGCAGAAATTCCATTGGAGGAGCGTCTGATCTTCTTACTGAAAGAGTCGACCTCAACCTGTCTTGTACATAAGTCTGTTAAAGATGCTATTGAGTCTGTAAATCCTGAAGGTGTTAGCTTTTTCCGTGCAGATCAATGGGGAAGTGGAGCCGCATTTAGTTAAAAAGCCTTTTAGAAATAAGAAGGGACTTATTAATGCACCAGTCATGACTTCACGGGCGCATAGGCCACTTAGAAATCTCACATTCGATAGGGGTTCCGGGGACATAATCCTCTGTAGCCCCCGTCAACAGTGTCCCATCTAGGATGCGACAATTTCATTGCCGATGAAGTGGATCATTTCCCAACCTTCTGTAATGGCATAATTTACAATGTATACCTGATCCGCCAGTGATTTATCCACCAGCATCGCTGACAGCGCCCATTCTTCAATCGTTGAGTCTGGCAGGCCTCGTTTCTTTCTGGCTTCGACTACACGGCGTAATCGATTCAAGTTGTCATAACACACCCCATCGGCATTAATCCCAGTTAGCGCATAATTTCCCGAGCGCTGGTTAATCGTGGCGATAACGTAAGACATAACACCCCGATCACTGTCTTTTGATCGCAGTGCATTGGCCATTATCTCAGCCATAACAGGCTCTGAAAGCCCACTGATACGCCATAGTTTAGCGATACGGCCAACCACTGAGTCACGTATCGTTCGATCCTCAGTCATAGCGGTAATGGCTGCAAAGAGCTGTTTATGAGTTGGTTTGTTAACGTACCGCTTAGATTGCGTCCTTGGATTATTATCCACTGGAGCGTTAGCGACCACATCCTGATTAATACCAACGGTTTCACCCGAGCTGCTACTCATGCCCCGTAGGGGAGCTGCTTTAGTTTCTTGATTTTTACCGGCGTAGCCGGTTATTGGTTCGACGTTCAAACATTCGTCAAAATCAATCAAGTCGTTATCATTGGTAATGGTGGCTGTGGTTGTAATATTAAGGGTTGTAACCCTAGGTACTCTAACGGGGGGGCAATTTGTCCTATCTGGGAGGGCATTATTATCAGAATTAACGGCATCATCCAGCATGGATTTGGTGATGAATCCGTCGATATTAAACTGGTACCCGTTGGTGGTGTCTCGAT
>JABSRQ010000253.1 GCA_013215055.1 Pseudomonadales bacterium
AAAACCACTGATAAAGTGACCGAAAACACGACTGAAACAATGACCGAAAACACGACTGAAAAGTAACTTCATTCGTCCAATGAAAAAGGCACACTGCGGTGTGCCTTTTTTTATGGCCTGAAATACCGCCCCTGATTCACAAGGCTATACCGTCATGTCTTCCAGAAAAAAACAAAAATCTATGGATGAAAATCCTGTAGACGACTCTCAAATCGCCTTTGATTTACAGATTCTTAATTCATCACATAGCGACATTAAAAAACTCAAGCGCCAACACCCAACCTCGATTCATGGCAATAAATTTTGGGGTTCCAGCTTCCTTATTATTGATTATTTTCGAAGGAATCCGCCCCAAGAGAAGCTCAAGGTTTTAGAATTAGGCTGTGGATGGGCCTTGGCCGGCATCTATTTAAATAAAAATTTTTCCAGTAAAGTCGATTGTCTGGATGCAGATGAGGATGTTTTCCCCTATGCCCAGCTACATGCTGATATCAATCAGGCAAGCATTCATACCCAGCAGAAACGCTTTGAGAAAATTACAAAATCTGAATTAGGTGAATATGACCTGATCATCGCCGCCGATGTCTGCTTCTGGGATGAGCTCAGCGATATCCACTTTAATTTAATCCGCCGAGCACTGCAGGCGGGCGTAAAAAAAATCGTTTATGCCGACCCTGAACGTGCACCATTTACGTTATTAGCCCAGCGCTGTGAAGAAAAACTTCAAAGCGAGGGCATTCGGATTCAATGTATAGACGCCAGAGTGAAAAGCCTAAAGGCCAGTGGAAAACTATTAATTATTGAACAACAGTAAATATTTTAACAATACAGGCTTAATGTGCGGCCAAATAGCGTTTGAGCCTGACTTTGTCTTCATCATAACGTTGCAGCTGCATTTCACAATCTTGCCAGGCTTTAAAAGCTGCAGGATCATCATCCAGTTGTAAAAATAAGTCCTGCTCTTCTCTTTCTTCATGATGTTCCATCACATGCAAGAAACTGCCTTGATAACCCAGGACTTCCAATAAAGCCAAACGTTTTTTACGCCCTTGCAAAGGATAATAAGCATTTAATAAGCGCGCAATTTTGTTGAGCATCAGCAATAATTTATCATGTTCTTTTTGATACACCTTCAGCGGCCAACGTAAATCTTCTGCTGTTTTTAACACATAGCTATTTTCAAACTGCAGATGTGTTTGCAAGAAATCACTAAACGCTAAAAAGGCCGTTTGCGCCTGGCTATCATCGCCTAATAACAAACATTCCTGGTGCATAAGAAACCACTGCATCAAATCTTTATGGCTTTCTTCCAGGGCCAGCCTTAATGGGTTTAACATCGAACACAAACCTTTTTTTGGGATATCAGGGCGTCACGGTAAATTCGATATGGCCCAATTCTGAAAAATCAGCAGAATAACGACACAGCTTGGCAGGCAACAACTGGCCCAGATTACCGCTGATAAGAACCTGTCCCTTATGTAGAACATAACCCTGCGCTAATAATTCATTCACCATCCATAACAGCGCCTGCCATTGATCTCCCATCACATCGCCACTACGCCCTTGATTGATTGTTTTATTATCACAGCGCAGGCTGACAGCAATAGCATTGATATTTTCAGGCACTGTTTGCCACGGGCCTATATGGAAATATCGATTTACAACATTGTTAGCAATAATATCCAGGCCATTGGGGCGTGAAGAAAAACCTAAATCGGGGAATTCCAGCGCATAGCTGATATGCGAAAAATGGCCTTTTAAGGAAGCAATATCGGGTATCTTCTTGTTGATATCGGTGGCTAATAAAAAGGCTAATTCCTGCTCTATCATCAAGCGATAAGCACCGTTTAAACTCAACACTTTAAGTTCTTGAATCTTTGCCGATTTAAATAACACGCCTGTCACCGGTGCTTTTAAGCCAAATTTCTCAGCCGAACCGGCTTGGGTTAATCCGGCTTTAAAACCGGCTATTTTCTGGCCTTTTTTAAGCTGTATGGCCACCACACGTTTTTGCACATTCACTGCTTTACGCCTATCAAAGGCGGTCCAATCAACACTGGGCACAGGGCGTAAACTATTATCGGAAATAGCTTTTGCAATGCTGCTGGCGGCGGCAATTTCTTGAATATAATTATTATTGGCCTGCAGTGCGCCAGAAAAAATGGCCAATGAAAAACAGCCCATCAATAAACCTGTGCGAAACATTTTTAACTTTTTCAAAAGCAATAATCCCTAATTCAGACAATACACGGTAAACTAACGTCGATTTTACCCACCCATCCCCCTAATTACCAATTTCATTATATAAGCCTGCGACCATGAACCTGCTGTTATTAAACCCCGATGATTTAAAAAGCCCTGTGACAGCAGAAATATCAGATCACAGGCTTAAACATATTCAAACGGTACTGGGTGGCAAAGTGGGCGATACACTTAAAGTTGGCCTTATCAATGGCCTATGTGGTCAAGCCACCATCACCACATGTACAAAAGATAAGATAAACCTGGTCTTACAATTAGACACCCCTCCGCCGCCTGCACTTCCGCTAACCGTGGTGATGGCCCTACCCCGCCCCAAGATGTTACGCCGAATATTAAAAAACATTGCCGAGTTTGGCATTAAAGAATGTCACTTTATCAACAGCTATAAAGTTGAGAAAAGCTTCTGGCAAAGCCCGGTATTAAAACCTGAAACCATCGAGGCTTATTTAGAAGAAGGCCTGATCCAGGCAAAAGACACCCATTTACCCAAGGTGTATTTACATAAATATTTTAAACCCTTTGTCGAAGATTTTTTACCTGAACTGATTAACGGCCACGAAGCGTTTATCGCCCACCCCTATGATGCAGTACCAATGCCAACACCTTCCAATAAAAAACGCCTGATTATCATAGGCCCAGAAGGTGGATTTACCGACTATGAAGTTAAGCTAATTGAAAAGTTGGCAATTAAACGTATCAGCATGGGACCTAGAATTTATCGGGTAGAAAACGCTGTGACCTTGCTCAGCGCACATTTAAGTTGTATTTAAACCCAAGCTTAACAACTTAACTGGCACTCTTACCCGACTGTGCTAAAACTAGTATTAACAATGTCACGCTACAGGGAGGGTTATGTTTACAATTTTAGCGGTGGATGATGCTAATTTTATCCTGTGTGTGCTGGAAGAAGATCTTGAGGCGCATGGGTATAAGGTGCTTAAAGCCAAGAATGGCGAGGTAGCGCTTGAAATATTAAACCAGGAAAACATCGATCTGATCCTGCTGGATCTCTATATGCCCGGTTTATCTGGCCTGGAGGTGCTACAAAAAGTAAAAACAGATACACACACTCAAAATATTCCTGTCATCATGTTATCAGGCTCTGATAACGAAGATTCGATAGTCGCCGCCCTGGATATCGGGGCCGATGATTACATCACCAAACCCTATATTCCTGAAGTCTTTCAAGCGCGTATTCGAACATCCCTACGTTTATTAGAAAAAACCCGGCTATTAGAGAAAATGGCATCCACCGATTTCTTGACCGGCATTAATAACCGCCGCCACTTCTCGGAGCTGGTCTCGCCACTTATCGGTAAAACTAAGCGTCAACATACCGAGATGGTTTTTGCCATGTTGGATATTGATAAATTTAAGCAGGTCAATGACCGCTACGGCCATGACAGTGGTGACAAAGTACTGCTTCAGTTTGCACTGACACTGCAACAATCTTTTCGCGATTACGATATTATCGGTCGCTTAGGTGGCGAAGAATTTGCCGTTTGTATGCCAGAAACAGGCCTTGAAGAAGGCCTAATGTGCTGTGATCGATTTCGTAAAAGCCTGCAATCAACCGATATGACACTGGACCACCCTCTGGCATCCAGCATCAACATCACCGTAAGCATTGGCATCAGCGTAACAAATGCCCAAAATGAAAATCAAGATTTAGACACCCTGCTGCAAGAAGCCGATCAAGCCTTGTATGTTGCCAAGGAAAACGGCCGCAATCAGGTCGCTCAAGCAACAACCGCCATGCAATAAATTTTATCAATAATCAAAACCGATGCCGATAATCACACGGTAATCATCTTTTTCAGGCTCATCTCCAAGCGCATCTTTTTTAGGCTTTTGGGTTCTATCCCAAACCATCGACAAATCCAAATCGAGATATTGTCCTAATTCGATTTCCAGTCCGGTGACCATATGGTGTGTATATAAACCCACCGCTTCACTGACCAGAGTAAATCGATAATCATAAAAAAAATCAATATCGCTAGAGAGCTCAACTTCCAGGTTAGTTGATGTGACAAAAGCACCACTGTCTTCTTTATCGGAAGCCCCCTCTTCCACCTCTATAAACTGCGTGGTTAAATAAGCCGGTCCTGTCACCATCGACCATTCAACCCGATTTGTATCAATAACCTGATAACCTAAACCGCTACCTACCGTAAATTTATCGGCAATATTTTGAAACGGGTCTTTCAGGTACTCAGCAAAGATAGGCCGTATAAACAGCGCATCGGTTAAAAATACATCCAATGCGCTGCTGATGCGGTGATTTTTATCCGTCACTGTATTTTCGGTTTCGCTGTAGTTAGCCATATAGTCAAACACAAAGCGGTTGGCTATGGTCCTTCTACGTGCCTTTAAACTGCTGTTAACATCCACTTGCTGGGCGTTACCCGAACGTAAATTCACCCCAAGGCTGAATTTAATCGCCCATAGACTGGCCTCTGTTTCAGAATCAGGAATCACCGTTAGAATATCCTGGCTTAAATAAAACTGCTCCGAGCCCCTCATGGAAAACTGATGGCCATCGAGTATTAATAAACCCGACACGGTTTGATGATTTATTAACATCACATTTAATGTTTTACCTGACCGTATACGTTTAATATCGTCAATATCAAAAAACAAGGTATCAAGTTCATCACTTTCAAACTCCAGCTCATCAGCATATAAAGCTACTAGCTCGCCTTTTAACCATTCACCGGATTTAAGCTGTAACCAATCCCATTTATCCGGCACCGGCGGCTCGGGGTCCCACTGTGAAAACGCAGCAGGAGACAGCATCAATAAAATAAACACAGTGGCAAAAACCTTCACGGACCCCGTCCTCCTCAACAGATAACAATTTGCAGCAGTATAAAATGATAGACCACAAAAGTAATCTTCATCTTTAGACCCTATTAGGCATTTATCAGGCTTTATCGTATGATGCCCTCACTGAATTAAAACAAATTTCATGCCATGATTGAGAAAAAAAACGCCACTGAGATTGACGTGATCTTAGGCAATTCCAACTCACGTTTTTCCGGCGTGACCTCCACGATGTTACAAACCTTAGCCGTGCAAAAAAGCATACTGGGTTTAAAAGTAATGGGGCCCCATCATTTACCCGATGCCGAGCTGGCCATCACTTTTTTTAACACCGTTAAACTCTGCAAAACACCGTTAAAGAATGGCCGGCCGCGTATTTTTCATGCCCGTCGTAATGATGAAATGATTCAAGCCCTGCTATTAAAAAAACTCTTTCGCTGTGATTTACGTATCGTTTTTACGTCAACCGCACAACGTCATCATTCCGGTTTTACTAAATGGCTGATGGGCCAAATGGATGCGATTATTTCAACCTGCGCGGCGGCAGCCAGTTACCTCGAAACACCACCTAAAACCATCATTCCACATGGGGTAGATACTCAGGTTTATTATCCTAGCGAAAACCGTCAGCAGCTGTTTATAGCTTTAGGCAAAGAATTAGGTTTTAAAGGTGACTATGGCATAGGCATTTTTGGCCGCGTACGGGAACAAAAAGGCGTACATTTATTTGTCAGAGCCGCCATCATCGCACTCAAAAAACAGCCGCAATTTACCGCGATTATTACCGGAGCCATCAGTGCAGATAATCAGGATTTTGTTGACCAACTTAAACAGGAAATAAAAACCCATGGCCTGGAAAAACGCATTGTTTTTCTGGGTGAACAACCCTTTGATAAAATCCCTGCATTAATGCGCAGCGTCTCTTTATTAGCCGCATTAAGTGATAACGAAGGTTATGGGCTCACGCCATTAGAGGCCTTGTCCAGCGGCACTGCCGTATTGACCACAAAAGCCGGAGCCTGGCCAGAGATCGTTGAAAATGGTGTTAATGGTTATATCGAGGCGGTGAATG
>JABSRQ010000254.1 GCA_013215055.1 Pseudomonadales bacterium
TTCAATTTTTTTGCCTTGGCTGGTGATGGTCTTGCTTTGGGTGCTAATGGCCTTATTGGCCGTGACCAAACTTTTAAAGGCAGATTGCGCGGCCTTCTCTGAACATTGATGGCTAATGCGCCACATTTCATAGCTGATGAAATGAGGCGTGTCGTTGGTAGGTGTGGCTGTTGTTTTTTTCTGTTGTGATTGTTGCATGGTGTTTCTACCTATTAATTTATGTGTGGTTTACCAGGCGCTGCATAGCAGTGGGTATTTGTCGCTGTATTCGGCCATGTGGCAGTTGTTGTGTAGTTGGATTTCCATGTTATTCAGCAACCCGAAAAGCATTGATAACTTCACAGTGAGCATGCAATGCACGCATTAGTTCAACGGGGTTAATTTTGATTAACGTGATTAGACGATTCTCAGCCGTTTTGGTGTTGTATAGATTCAACGTATTGAGCAGAACCCTTAAGGTTTTAATGGTGGCTAGTGTTTTATCTTCATCATTTGTTATTGAGAAGTGACAGCCTATATATGCAATATTCTCAACTGTGATAGAGGTGCCAGGTTGCTTGGTTTCATCCATCTTCTTGAAGAAATCCCATATGATTTTGGTGTCGGTTTGGGTTAATGCTGTGCTCATGTGCGTGTACTCCCTTCTAGTTGCTGGAATGTACGGAATGTGCTCCTAAAAAATGGCTTTCTAGCCTTAGTGCCACATGCGATTGCGGTGTTTTTATCTACTGGAAGATTGCTGGAAGGTGCCTGTTTTACGAAACAGCTGAAAACCACAGTACATAAGGCTTGTAGATACATTCCAGACCTTCCAGTAGTAACGGAAGGTAGTGGAATGTTTTTATTTGAAGACCTTCCAGTACCTTCCAGTAACCTTCCGCTATTATTACCTTTAAGTAATTCAGTTAAGTTATTGTTATATATATAGTAATTAGTCATATTTTTTATACCTTCCATACATTCCAGCATTTGAACCACCTCCCACACAAATGAAACACGGCCTATAGAGCATTCCCAGATACAGGCTCGAATACACTTGAAAACTCTTTATATACAAACACTTAGGCTACTTCTCGAAGATCCAGACATTGATAGTGGCTTTGAACAGCTTGCTGTGAGCTTTTTTATTGGCATGAAACTTATGCCGTTGGCTGGTGGGCAAGTGTTGTTTGATCAAAGACATTGGTGGTAGCTTTTGTTTATGTGTACCTGCCATCTCTTCAACCTGGTTTAGATTAATGGCTATGAGCTTGGGATCGGTGGCGTGATTTAACCGTTCAACCTCTTTGCGATGGGTGCCGGTTTCGTCGTTGACTTCGATAAAGTCTTGATTCAGGTAGTGGTAGATATCCCAGAACTGTTCAAGCATTGGGTGATCTTTGTTTAGACGACCTTGGCGGCTGTGAGCCCTAGATAGCATGTGTGTATAGAGGGTGTCTTTTTGTACCTGAGTAACCGGCAGTAATGTACTGAGTGCATCACCGGCGGCCATTACCTGGGCATGGAAATCTACGATACGTTCAGAACTGATCTTGGCATCTTTGCGAATGCGTTTACGGTAGGTTTCAACAACTTCAAAGAAGTGTTCCAGAAATTCTTTTTCATGGCTGATAGCATGGATAAGAAAGCCGCCAATATCTTCAGCTTTGAGCTGTTTTAGATGGTCAGCTTTAGGAATATTTTCTACTTTTTTATGGGCGGTGGTGCAATGTAAATGCACGATACGTGAAAGCAGTGCTTCACTACCATTTACAGTATCGTTCTGGCTTATACATAATGAAGCTTGAAAGATGGGGGTTTTGGTATCGTTACCGTTGTTATTGACGCCGCGGATAGAGATAACGCCATCAAGATCCGTAATTTTTTTGTAAGTGTCCCAATTGATGGATTTGCTCGTTTTGGTTGAACGGCCATCAGCATCCATTTGTTCGCGGTCAGATTCCAGTATCACTACAGGCAAATTGGATACCTGTGCCAATTCACGGTTTCCCCCTGAACGGCTGGCTTCTAACATATCAAAGCCTTCGTAATTGTTTCGCCCTAGTAATTTCCAGATAAAACGAATCAAGGTACTTTTACCAGCTTCTCTATCACCGGTGACTTCCAGTATTGGGAAACTGCCCATTTTTATTTTTATTTGACGGGTAAATAAGCTAGCGATGAAGAAGGCCAGTGTGGCGAAACCGTTATAGCCAAAGCATTCCATGAAATCGGGATACCAGTCGGTATTGCAATCGCCATCACTGATGATGTTGATGTGTTTGAGGCTGGTTTTTAAACGTAAATCGTCGATAGCAAAATAGCCTTGGGCATTCACTTCAATAACTTTGCCTTGGTGTACGGCAAAGTTGTTGAAGATATAAGCCTGGCTGTGTTTGTGATAACCGATAAAATCTATGGCCTCGACATAATCGACGTTGTAGTTCAGCCATAGTTTTCTTAGGGTACGCATATCACCGGCTGTGCCTTCAAATAATCCACCCCCTGTTTTATTCAGGAGTGCATTACTGAAGTTTCGCGGGTCATTGATCGCACTAGGTTCTAGTGCCGCCTGATTGGTGCCACGGCTATCTGAGAATGTTACGTTAAAGCAGTATTTTTGATCATGGGTTAGTTCATCACGTTCAATGTAGAGAAATTGAGGGTAACAGTTAGATATCTCTATCACTTTAGCGTGGCTGTTAAAGTCTTCTAAGCCAGGGTGTTCAAGGTCTTTTTTCTTTAACGAGGTTTGTAGTTCAGTGATGTTGATGTTTGCGCTATATAAACGGTTTCTAAACGGGAACACGAAATACGGGAATTCATTTTGTAGCCAGAAATTGAGTGCATATTGTTCTTCTGATTCAGCCCGAAATAACTGGCCTCTGAAATAGCACTGTTCCAAGTATTTATCATTTAATTTGTCTTGTCTGGCTGCATCGTCCCAATCAACACCTTTAGAACCTGTTAGATAGATGTCAAAGTTTTCGTTATCTTGCTTAAGTTGTTTGATGTATTTACGGATATGTTTATGGGCACCGGGTTCATCATCGTAGGCTAGATTCCATGTGATGTTTTGGCCTTTGTACTCGTTGATTAATAGACGCGGTAAATTGGTACAGCTAAAGGCGGCTACCACTTTATAACCGGCTAAGTGCATGGCTATAGCGTGAAAGATACCTTCAACAATGAATACTTCATTACCAGCTACTATGGTTTGCCCAGGTGGAGCCCAGTATTTGCCTTCGCTGTAGGTATATTTATAGGAGAAATTACCTTTAGGTACGGGCTTTCCGGTTTTGGGATTGATAACTTTTAACGCGCTGTTATTGATCATGCGTTCCCAGTATTCGGTTTTTTTCTCGTTGAGATAAAAACGCACGGTGTCATCCCATACATCATTGGGCAGTTTTAAGCGGCCTTGTGTATACCAGCCTTTAAGCCGGCTGATATCAAAACCTCTTCTACCTTTCATATATTGATCGGCAGTAGCATTAGGGTTTTCATTCGTAGCTGGGTAGCGTTCGCTAAGATTCTCAAATAACCAGGGAAATAATTCTGTAACCGGAAAAACTTTGCCACAGCCCTTACCTTCAGAACCACACTTCACAGCACCTGGGCTTTCGGTATTGATGTAGGCATCTTTACGGCCACAATCAGAACCAGGGCAAGTGCCATCTCTAAGCATTTTCCCGCGCTGTTTTGAGAACTTTAGCGTGGCGTGATTACGCAATTCTTGAACGATGTCGAGGCGCATATCTTCATCAAAGTAGGTATCCAACATGATAAGGATTCCTATGCGTTTGCTTCGTTAAGTAACTGGTTTTCACGTTCCTGCTTTTGTTCTAGGCAGCGTTTAGTCAACTCTGCTATATCGACCATGACTAAGCGGCCAATGCGTTGACTGGGTAAATTGCCTTCAATGATTTGTGTTTCCACCTGGTGTTCTTTTAATCCACAGGCGATTGCAAAATAGGCTTTGGTCATTACTGGACATAGCAATACGTGTTTATCTTCCGGTATGTACCACGTCACGTTCACCATAGAAAAACGGCCAAGCTTGTAAATGAGTACATTTTCACGCTCAGCTTGACCACGTATTTGATCTTTTCTTAATCCGCAATGATCACTGAATAACTGTTGTGTGATTATTGGAGATGTATATGCGAGAGGGGTTTTATGTATCGTTGCCATAGTTTTTACGCCTTATGTATGCTGCTAATCAGTCAATCCAGAGCGCATAATAGTTACGCATTGATGCGTATGTCAACATTAAATGTTAATTGGTGCGTAAATAGTACGCGCACATTTAAGCGTGAACGTACTCGTAAAGGGTAGTGTGGTTGTAATAATTACGCATAAAGTATTGTTTTTTAGTATCTGATAGCTATATTCTATGCTTCAGCACGTATAAATGTGCATATAGATAATGAAGGAGGGTAAAATGAACACTCGTGCGGGCGAACGTTTGCAAGGACTTAGAGAATTAACTGGCCTAACTCAGGCACAGTTTGCTGAGATGTTAGATATTAATTACGTGAGATTACGGAATATCGAGCAGAAAAAAGCTCGTATGGCTGAAGATGAGTTTGCCAAAATTGGCGCACTGTTACCGGAGTTTATATTCTGGCTAACGTTTGAAGGTGATATTAATATGGACGACCTAAAAAACAGCACCGAGAATTTGTGTAAATTAGCGGCGGCCAAAATTGAAGCGGGGCAAATTCCAAAAGGCTATCACTTAGAAGATAAGATCAAGTAAATGGCCATCAATAAAGTTGCTACTGGATGGCAAGCCGACTTTTTCCCGGAAGGAAGGGCGGGCAAGCGGATAAGGAAGACGTTTAAAAAGAAAGTGGATGCCCAGAATTTTGAGGCTGACGAAAAAGCCAAAGCCAGGCAGGGTGAATACACCGCACCACCTAAAAAAGATCATCGCCGGTTATCTGATATCTGTGATTCCTGGCACAAACTTCATGGCAATACCTTAACTACTGGAAGCCAACGCTTAACAATTTTAAAAAAAATCTGCAGGGCCTTGGATGATCCCTTTGCCAGAAATATCGATAAGCTCCAATTTATTGAATACCGTGATCAGCGGTTAGGATCCGGTATTACTGCTAATCATTTAAACCACGAACTAACGTATTTAAAAGCCTGTTTTAATGTGCTTATCAAGTTAGAAGATTGGAAACTATCAAATCCTTTTCAAAATATAACCAAGCTAAAAGTTAAGAAAAAGCGCTTAGGTTTTTTGTCTTTAGAAGAAATAGAGCGTTTATTGCTAGCTTTGGAAGATGCCCGAAACCCTGATGTGTTGATTATTACTCGGATATGTTTAGAAACTGGGTGCAGATGGGGTGAGGCCCAAGAACTCGATGGCCAGGATATTCATAACGGCCGAATACACTTTATTGATACTAAAAACGGCCTAAATCGTAGCGTTCCTATCGGTAAAAATTTAGAAATTGACATATTTGAAGGTCGGGCAAGGCGTGGCATTTTGTTTTGCTCAGCTTGGGAGGCTTTTAATAATGGAGTGGAACGAGCAAAGATAACGTTACCAAAAGGGCAAAAAACACATGTGCTGCGTCTTTCATATGCCAGCCACTTTGTTATGGATGGTGGCAGTATTATGGATTTGAGGAAAATACTCGGCCATGAAAATATACAGATGACCATGATCTATGCCGACTTATCACCCGAGCATTTGGAAGATTCTGTAAAACGAAATCCGCTAAAACAGATTGAAAGGAAAAGAAATAAAACTGCGTAGACGCTTTGTAGACACCTTGTTGATTTCTGGGTAATTATTACGCTCTAAGGCGTAGTTTTTACGAGTGTTAAAACATAAAAAAAGCCCCGTAAATCATTGATCTACGGGGCTTTTCTATATTTGGTACCAGTGGCCGGACTCGAACCGGCACGCCTATTAAGCGGGGGATTTTGAATCCCCTATGTCTACCAATTCCATCACACTGGCAAGTAGTGGGCGCTAGTATACTGACCGCCTCGAGAAGGTCAATCCTAAAAGAGAAAAAATCCCTTTAATTCAATAGATAATCCCTCTTACGGGCATTCCTGACTGT
>JABSRQ010000255.1 GCA_013215055.1 Pseudomonadales bacterium
GTCAGCACTCAAGGCTTTTAACTGTGCCTTCACTTCAACAATGCTGTCAGCATCGACACTGCCGCCAACCGATTTACCGTTGAGGCTTGTCACTAACGGAAATTGATGCACTTTGTTAATGCCGGGCAATTTAATCGCGCGGTTATAACCAAAGCCTAAGGCGAGCCCTTCGACAAAAAAGGCCGGAATGCCACCGATAGGGTAATTAATGGCGAGGTAAGCAAACATCGAGGTTTGCCCTGAAGGGAGCTTGGTATAAGCACCCAAGGCACCGAGCGAGAGCGTCTTGGTGCTCAGGCTTAATCGCCCCAAATATTCATCGGCGTATTCGCCTTCAATACGAAACAAGCTCCCCGCCAGCGAAAAGCTGCTGGTATTGATAAATAAACTCAAACCGGCTAAATCAAAGCTGAGTGCGTCGACGATATTGCCTGCGAAAATCTCATTGAGATCCACCTTGAGAACCAGCGCATCCAAGATAAGCTGAAAACTTGCCATGCTTAAAGTGCCATCGACACTGAGCTTAATGTTGGGGTCATCATAAGTAAGACTGACGCTACTTACCGTGATAGGCCCTAATTTTTTACCGGTAATCGCACCGCTTTGACCGGCTTTTAAAGGGGTCGTTTGTTGCTCATCGATGACTTTCTGCTCAGCTTCGGTTAGCCCACTGGCCGGTGTTTCTGTTTTTTTATCCGGGTTTAGCGGAATATAAAGCGGTGCGTAGGTATCGTTGAGCTTGATGTTGGCGAGCAACGCAACGCCCACATTGAGCTTCTTAGCCGGTAAGCTGTTTACCAGCGTGTTGTTCGTTAACCCTGAAAACAAAGGTTGTGCAGCATTAGCGCCCGGCTTAAGTACCATTAATGCAGAGACCTCATCGCCATTGAGTGGCACTGAACTACAGACAAAACAGGCATCCAATGAAAAATCAGGGAGCACGCTTGGGTCTGTTAAGGGCACGATGTCACGCAGCTCAACCTCATTGATGGGTTTCGCTAAAAGCAGCACTTTGGATGACCCATGGTTAATGCCATTAATCTTAACAACCGATTTTTTGAAATAAATTTGTATCGCCAACCACTCGGTCTCTAACGCGAACATGACCGAGGTTGTTTTTTCAATATTCCCTGTCAGGGGATTCGTTTCTTCACCGAAGCGGGCAGAAAACTCGACTTCGTTAAAATGAATATTCACCATCAAAGAAAAACACGATTTAAAGCTATCTACGTAGCTTGTAAGGCCGTTTAATCCGGATGAATCATCATTCTGATTATTATCCAGGCTGGCAGTCACATCGTCTTTAAGACCCGTCAGCAAGTTGCTCAATTCAGGTACGGTTAATGTTTCGTCATGACTCGCTTCAAGCTGGTGAATAAGCTCGGGGAAAAGGTGATCTCGGCCAAATTTACCCGTGAGGATAAAATCACCCTCTTTGCGTATCAGGCTAAACTCGGGGGCAATGGCTGTGCCCTCTTCCTTCAAAGGAATCCAGGCCGCCAGAGCAAGTCCTTTTGCGACGCTGTCTTTTAAACTTGTGGTCATCGAATTATTCTCCACGGGATAACGCTAATATAGAAAACGAGTGCTGATACATCATCAGGCGAACCTGATGATGAATGACGTCATGCAGTCGTTTAAGTCTCATCAATAATCGCAGTGGTTTTTCCTTTATTATCATCGTCCGTTTTTATCGTAAAGCCTGCTTTAACGTATGAAAAAGCACCTTGCTCTAGCGTTGGCACTGTACCTGTGGTATCACTGGTTCGGTTAA
The DNA here is from genome assembly GCA_013215055.1 of Pseudomonadales bacterium. GTDB lineage: Bacteria > Pseudomonadota > Gammaproteobacteria > Pseudomonadales > DT-91 > CAKMZU01. Next base: position 1,775 of record JABSRQ010000255.1, read on the forward strand.
ATTTACGGATATCCGCCTGCTTGTTGATCGCTTTGAAATTTCTCACGGTCTCAGCAACTGTCCCGCCCCATTGAATGGCCGCAGACATGTTATCCAAATTCGCTAAATCGTCGATTAACGCATTTTTCTTGGACTCACTGACAATAATATCCTCGATACCTTTTTTAACATCCGCTAAAAACAATGCCTTGGTACTTGTTCCAGTGATGGTTATGGTACGAATAGTATTTTTTAATGGCAGATAACGGCTTTTTATGTCAAAAGATATTTTATATCGGTATCTTTCAGTGGTACCCACTATTTGGTTTACACCGAGTGAAACGAATGATTCAAGAGTGACAAATTCGGAATTCAATAGCTCATCATCGGATGTAAGCGTTTTTAAATAGTCTGTCACATTCTTGACTTGTTCCGATAAAATCTCATTTCGGTAAAAGAAAGCTTTCGTTGTATAAACCGCACCATTAACAAATGAAACAAACGTATCGACGAGCTTGGGTATCGCATCATAATAACCTGATTGATTTGTCCATGCTGAATTGAGGTCGTTGCCTCTACGCTCGAAAACCCAAGCACAATAGCCCGCATACATAACCTGCTGATCAACCGTCATGGTGCTGGTAACGCTTTCTTTATAGTAAGATTTTAGGTCAGTCTCTAAAATATCGGCCTTTGCCTGATGCGCTTCATCATCTATATTGAAAGCATCAGGACCGTTAACTGTATCTGTCCCGTTATAATCAAGGGCAAACTTCATACGTTCATAAAATGTCTTTCCAGGTATGTTCTTGTCAGGGTCTTGGATGTAGTCCAACACAACAGGGCTCAATGAATATCCCAGCAAGTTCTGCGCATCGGCAATCTGTGATTTGGCATCACCGCTCGCTATGACATCCACGTAGTCATTAAAATAGTCCTCTAAAATGAGATTCGCGTCTGCCTTAAAGGTGTCTACAACATTAACCATAATAGGTCTCCAACGTTATTGTTTTACTGAGTAATTAAATTTATATTAATAATGTTTTGTGAAATATTTTTTTGTGGCATAAAAATCATGCCGGGTTTTCATCTCCCGATGTTTCTTCCAGGACTGCCGTCATGACAAGATCCAGAATCGCGCCCAAAATATTGAGCGGTATGGCGAATAACAAGCAAAGTAAGTTGTAATTTTCGCCTTTAAAAAACATATTGGCAGGCCAACTTTGAGCGATATCATCGGGGAATTTAAGGAAATTGATAAACCTAACCATCTGATTGAGGGTGTCTTCAGCAGCATCTAGCACGCCCTCTTTAATGGCGTGAATCGCATCCATAAGCGCATCAATAAAATCAAAACAATAGGTTATAAAACCGCTAAGCTGAAAATCGCTAGGAAATGGCCGTAACATACTGTTCACATCAATATTGTCTTCAACGAGATCTTTCAAAGTCGTGAACTTATCAAGCAGGCTTTGCTCGCCCCCTGCTTGCCAATATTTATCCTGCCAATAGCGCATGGCATCACCCGCAACGACCCCTTCCAAGATTTTCGTGGCGTCGTCATCAACACCTACCGCATCAAAAAATCCTGATTTATCGAGCAAAGCAACCAGAATACTGAGCCACTCAATGTCAGATTCAGGCACCACGAAGGATTGAGTAGACGTCGATGGGGCTGGCGAAGGCGTGTTGCTAGCAGGTGCCACCGAGGGAATAACCTCAACTGGGGTATCCACACCCACAACAGGCTCAGAAAACAAGGCCGAAATGTCACTCGCATTCAATACGCTCAACCGCACCGGGAGCGACTCAAGAAAATCAATGAAGGCTCTAATTTTACTGACGAAGGCTTTTAATCCGCCCTCACCTAATGCGTCATCGATGCTTTTCGGCAGTGCGTCTTGAACGATATCGGCAAAGCACTCCATAAGGAAAAGGATAATGTCGGTGCTGCTGACTAACTCATAAGGGTAATTATCCACCAAGTCTAATGATGCCAGATACGGCTTGGCCCAAGCGCCAGCATCAAACGATGTCTCCATCGCAGAGAGTAAGATCTCAATGGATTGGGCATTATCATGCAGAAACCGAATGCCGGATTCCGCATCATTAATTTGGGTAAAACCAAACAACACATCCAGCGCTGATTTAAAATCGGGATTCTTTGATTTATCGATAAAGTCGGTGGCTAAAGGCTCGACAAGATCAATCACCGCTTTCGCGCCAGCGGGTGCCGTCTGCGCATCAACTACCTCTAGCCACTTTTGGGTCGCAGCAATTACGGAATCCGCATTGAGAGTACTTGGTAGCAACGTCGATGAATCGGTATCGAGATGCCCCAGTACCGCTTCGGCGTAATCAAAGAAAGGCTGCGCATCATTGCTCGATGACTGAAAGAATCCCGTGTCGAAGTCTGTTATTTTGTGCATGGCAAACGTAACGGGATAAACATGCTGTTGAAACACACCTAATGTGTCGAGACCGTTGTATACTGCGCTTACTAGCTCTGAACTCAACCCGTTAAGTTGACGCAAAACCTCGATCGCAGAGGCGATTGTGTTGAAATCAGACTGGGAGGTAAATTCATCTATCGTAGAGGTATCATCATCGCTCAGTGCAAGGGTTGCCTTGTAGGCCATGAGTATATCTAGCGCTTTTTGTGTCGCTTCAGATTCAGCAGTATGCGTACCTTTAAGCAAATCATTCAGACTTTCTATACTGACAATATCTGCATCAATACGATCTTTCATGACCGAATCCATCGCTAAAACAAGCGCGGAATCCGACATAATTTTTAGCGCATCGATATCGTCACTCATTAACGACACCTTAAATAGCTTTTTAACTAGCGACGTTATATCCGTAGTTAATGTCGTTATTTTTTCGTTTTTTAACACCATCATCGCTGCTAGAGTCCTGGGCTGCGAATCGCTCGACAACAGCAACTCAACCAGTATATTTTCAATTTCTTTCGAACAATCGATATCGTAGGCGGATAGAATAGGCTGTAACGCGAGGGCTTTGGGCTGGATGACGTCCCTAATGCTTTGATCCTGACTCATATCCAGATCAGCAGGTAACTCAAAAGTTGTAAGCGCTTCTAAATCAATTAACGTAGAACCCAACTTCTCATAAATATCCGTTTTTTCAATAAAACGCTTTAATACAGCAATGCCATCAACACTGTCTAGCAGTGGGTTAACCATATCGAGCACGGCCTGCTTTGTGTCTTTTATATGCTGCTCTGTCGAGGCGACTTGATCCTCGAGTGTATGCGTTTTTATCAATATATCATCCCAAGTATCAGGAACAATTTTTAATAAATTTGAAATAAAATCATCTTTTGTCATGCTGGGTTCCTGAAACTTTGAGAGGCTTGCGGCTGAATACCTATCAAATGAATCGATAAAAGTAAGGATGTAACCTGACGTTTAAAAGTTGATTGAATTTTACAGAGAGCGTTAGATAAAACTTGGGTTAAAATACGATTATTATAATCGTCATATTATCCGTATTTCTTCGATAACCATGTATTTACCTTTAAAAAAATAGTTAATTTTTAGAATGGTTGATTGCACCGTGTATTTTAATAGGCAGAGAAGTACATTACTTGCTCACTAATAATGACGAGTATTATGATGACTATTAACGATATGCTAACGGACCTTCTGGCTAAAGAAGGTGGCTTTGTTAATCACCCTGACGATAAAGGTGGTGCAACCAACTTTGGCATCACGCACAAAACCCTATCCGATTATTTGAACAAGCCAGTGAGTGTTGATGATGTTAAATCACTGAAGATAGAAACAGCCAAAGACATCTATAAAAAGAAATACTATAAGCAACCTAAAATCGATCGACTGCCTACTGAGCTACAGCCTTTTCTTTTTGATGCAGCGGTGAATCACGGCCCTCGTCGTGCCATTAGATTCCTACAAAATGCATGCAATCAATATAACTTCGGCCCTATTGACAGTGATGGTTTAGTCGGTCCGAATACCTGCAACAAGGCAACTGAGTGCTATACAGCACTAAATAATTGGATGATGGTAGCGCTCGTCAATGAGAGGCAAAGGTTCTATGTCGATATCGTCGACAAAAATCCACGCCAATCTGTGTTTCTTAAAGGATGGTTTAATCGTGCAAATAGTTTTATGCCTGTTATTTCTGTATAAAGCGATGAGATAGGCAATAAAAAAGTAAGGCATATAACCCCTTACTTTCTTTATTTTAACTGATAACTGATAACTGATAACTGATAACTGATAACTGATAACTGATAACTGATAACTGATAACTGATAACTGATAACTGA
>JABSRQ010000256.1 GCA_013215055.1 Pseudomonadales bacterium
ACCCGTGGGCTTGGCCTTTTGATTGAAGGGTAAAAAAGTGATCAGAGCCGGTAACATCGTATAGGCACAAATAAAAGAGACGGTCACCCCTGCAGCACAAATATTGCCTAAATCCCGCATCGTCGGCATCTCACTCAGGTTCATACTTAAGAAGCCAACAACGGTGGTCAGACTGGTTAAAAATACCGGCTGCAAATTGATGACCATGCTGTCCAGCAAGGCTTGCTTCTTATTCATGCCATAACGATAACCCTGGAAAAAGCCTAGAAACAGGTGTACACAGTGGGCGATGGTGACGGTAATAATAATGCTGATGGATGACAGGCTCAGGCTGGTAAACACCGCGCCGCCCCAACACGAAAGGCCCAGCCCTCCGATGACACTCATCACCGTAACAAAGACAATGGCCATCATCGCTACCACCGAGCGCAATAAGAAGGCTAATAATACAAACATCACCAGGTACATGGTGCCCACGACCTTGGCCGTATCCGTCATGGCCAGCTCCATGGTGACATAGTTATTGACGAGGGTGCCGGAAGGATAAATGGCTATGTCTGGGTATTTTTCCTCCAATTCCTTTTTCAGCGCATACACTGCAGCTCCGGCCTCATTGGCCGCGTCCTGATCTCCCTCTTGCAGGGAAAACCTAATCATCAAACCCGCATGATTGCCGTCCGCTGTTAGCAGTCGATCTACCACCGAGATTTCCTGGGTTAAAACCTGCCTGGCATGTTCAATATCTGCAGCCGTTAAGTTATCGAGTTCTTCCAGTAAACTCTCGACATACAGTTCATCATCCTGGCCCCAGCTATGGGGATGGTTAATGATGGAATCCACTCGATGGGCGTGGGGAATTAACCAGGCCTTTTCGGTAAACTCGGTTAAAAGCTGTAACTGCTGGCGCTGAAACATAAAGGCGGTTGATGCATCGACCTGCACGCCGGCTTTAGGGCCAATTAAAATCACCGCATTATTGGTGCGCCCAAAAGTCTCTTCCAGGCTATTGAGTAGATTCAGCCCCTGATCATCCTCATCAACAAATGCCTTGGGGCTGCCATCAAACTGGAAATATTTCATGCCATAACTGGCGACCAAAACCAGTAACAGCGTTAAAACAAACAAAGGCCAGCGAAATCGAATCGCCTGTTGGGAAAGAGTGATTTCCATGATTTACCTGTACGAGGATTATTGTTTTTATTGTTGTATCCGCCTGCGATTTTAACAGATTAAAAGCTTCTATCGTGTTGCTATAGGTGAGTATGGAGGGATAGTAATCTAGCATGAGTTCATTCATCTTAGCTTGTATCTGCCTGTAGGAATTGCATTTATCTAACAGGTAAAGGCTAAGTAATGTATGCCCTATAGGTCTATACCTATACGATGCGAATATTTAGCTTAAAAAGACAGTTCTAATGGTGGCCCTTGCGACTCAGGCAGCTGAAAGACGGGTGGGGTATTTTCAGCGATTAAATCCAAATCCGATAATATTTAATTGATCATTAGCGGATCTTTAATCGAAGCGATGATTTTCACCTTGCCGCCGCATTCACTGCAGACCTCGATATTAATTTCGCCTACAGCGTCTACTGTTGGTAAATAGTCGCTTTAAGCGTTCAGCTAAAAAACTGAAAGCTGCTGAAATCATCCCATCAAAGTAAGCGCAGATAAAAACGCTTTATCATCCAAGTAAAACTCAAAATCAGCATCGTTAATAAACTGCTCAGCCGATTTTCCACACTGCACAGCCTGTCTCACCGCAGGCAGAAGCTTCTCTCTATCGCGTTGCAATGCGTAATAACAAGCCAGATTAAAAAGCAGCACCTCATTACTCATCTCATTAATATTGAAACCCTCACCAAGAATACAGCGCTCAACCCTAGAAAAAATCGTACTCTCCTTAAGTTGTATGCAAAGCACAATCGCATTACTAGCAACATCCGTACTCTTTTCAGCTAAGCCACTGTTAACAACAATACAATCGACATAACTATCAAACAGCTTCAAAGCCACTTGATAATCCCGCTTACCCAGCGAGTGAATAATCAACTTGGTGCTGTAGTTAGGTAAAATACTTGGCAACGAATACAGATCTTTAAAGCGCAGAGAAACCTCTTCAGACTCAACAATGTAATGTTCCATTTCATCAAGCCCATCCATTGCCTTTTCAAACAGCCCTTGAAGTTGAACAACAGCCAAGTTATACGCCAGCCGCTCTTTTTCCTTTTGCTCACTCAAAAGATCTCTTTCCAGCCTCCTCTGCTTCATCAGCCTATCCGTTTCTAGCTCCATTAACCGTATTGGGTTAGTTTTATAACTCACAACGCCTAAGCTAATAACACTAACCACAACCGATACAAGCCAAATATAAAAATACAAAGGCACTGCTGCATGAGTTTTTAAAGCCGTAAAAAACGCTTCAACACCCAAAGCAAGATAGGTAAATAGCACAGCAATAAGCCCTATAACCATAACCACATCAGCATTAATCGAAGACTTAACATGGCTATTGGTATAAGCAGCGCCCATAGCTTTTGCCCAGATGTAGACCCACGAGACAAGAAGAGTTGAGAGAATGACGATTATACTTAAGCCTATGCCCCCGACAAATAACCCAGCTATAACAAGAAGGATTAACTCTGCCAGGATTAAGAGATTTACTATATTTATAGTGTCTCTAGACATTTTCCGCCCATCTGTTTAAGACTATTTCCATTTCAAATATGCTCGGCTATATCGTTATCTGAGGAGGTATACTAGAGATGGTGGTAACTCTGTATATCACTTTTTATAAACCTCAAAAGAGAGTAGCAATAGTATCTGATAACTAACCGTTATTATGAAACCTTTTCCCGAAAGGTTTTGGGTCTTTCATATTGATATTTTTAAGACCCCAGAATGCTCTTTTAAGACGCTATCTTTTGATATGCCTGAAATCTGTACATAAGTGCCATTTTTCAGTGTGTATTGAATCGTTCCATAAAAGGTGTGTTAGATTTTGTACGTTCTAAAATTAAATATTCAGTTATTTAGTACTTTAAATCTATGCCGGTTGTGGGTATGCCATAACGGTTAAGTTTTAGTACAGGGTGATGGTGGTTAGGACTCCAATGTGTCAAATGAAGTCCATGTGGATAAGCCTGTGGATTAACTGTATAAGTATACAGTCACATGATTTCATGTTTATGAAATTAAAATTGATTGTGGATACAATGCGTACAACTGGAATGTGTCAAAACCAGCCGGTCACACTACGATATTGAGGTAGATAGTTCTCAACCAATGAGACTATGAGTATAAGGTGGATTACCCCCCAAATTCTCTTAAACCATAATGTACAAAACGTTGAACCCTTAAGTAAAGTGTGTGTTTACAAAGTTTGGGGCAGGGCATACCATGCGCGCGCACTGCACTGCACCGCTGACCGAGCGCAGCGCTAACCCAGAGCAGCACTCACAGAGGACAACAGCCATGGCACTTTTAGGATTCGCAAGAGTCACCTCGCAGGATCAAGACCTGCAGGCGCAGCAAGCCGTATTGACCGACGCAGGCTGCACCGAGATCATCAGCAGCCAAAAAATCGACCAAACCGATGACAACGCCCAGCAACTAGAGGCGCTGATCAACAAGGCGCAGAAAGGGGATACAGTCATCCTCACCAAGCTCTATCGCCTGGGCCACTCCGCACACAAGGTATTAATCACCCTCAAGGCACTGAGTGACAAGGGCGTGTCGATCAAGACACTCGACGGCCAGATCGACACCTCCTCCGATGATCCCATGCAAAAAGCCATGTCACAGCTGATAGTGATATTTGCCGACCTGGAGCGCGCCGCGGCAGCCGATAAAGCTCCCGGTCGACTAGCAAGCGCCAAAGAGAGAAAACCCAAGAAGATCCGCAAGACCAAGCCCCTGGACCAGGCCAAATACACCGAGGTAAAGAAGCTGTTTGCCCAAGGGGTGAGCAAGAGCCAGCTGTCGAAGCAGTTTTTCGTCTCCAGAAGTGAGATCATGAAGGTGGTCGGCAAGGACAGGCCGACCAAACTGACGTGATAGTGACGACCCGGTAGAGATTGGCCAGCGATCGATGGCCTCGCGTCACCCCATCCCCTGGATTGAGACATAAACCCTAAGGCGCTAAATCTATACGCACGTCAGCGGCACCTTGGCATTCGCCTTCAGGCCAATCTCTCTCGTGCGCGCCACGGGGTCATCCTCGGGCATTAAGTGAGCGACAGCCTCTAGAGAAAGCAACCCTGCGAGTTCAAACTGAAATCGCGGTTATAGGCCTTATACCCAATGCCCGTTCCTGACACGTTGGAGTCCTAACCGAATACCGAGCAGATCAATCCTGTTAGTTGTTACTACGAGTGGCCCAGCTTAGGCTCCAATGTGTCATGAGCAGTCTCTCGCAGGTGTAAAAAAGCCCAGAATTTAACTGGGCTTCAGGGGCTGCTTTAAACTTCAAAGTGGACATTAACATACGCGTCAAGCATAGGCGCGATAGCGTTCAGCCCGCAGGGCGATTGTGCCTTGACTTGTTGAATGATGAATTACGCACCGGACTCACCTCTATATGCAGATGAGATGTCTATGCCGTTTTTGTATACATACCAATTACCCCAGCTTGTATTCGGGTAAATCTGGAGACAACTTTTGCTCAGGTTAATATTTAAAGGAAGATTCCCATCCTCATTTAGAATGTACACCTGCACTTTATCCCCGTGCTCCAATTCATATTCTTGCGGGGAACACTCAAGGGCCAAGGTAATGACTGAACCAGTGTCGTTTTCGAAATCGAAGACTGGTATTACTCCTTCTGGGATTTCCGTTGTCATACTCTCTCTAGTCATTTGACGCCGTTAGGATGGGCCGTAGGTAGCCTTGTTATGAGATTTTACTCTTATTAATCCAGTACTCTTTAAATAGTGAATATACTAAGTTTTCAATAGCTAACCTAAAACGAGAAAGATTATTTCTTATTATGACTAGCTGCCTTATTTTCTCTAATTTTTCATTAGCTCTGATTAGATTTTTTTCAGTGTAGCCATTTGAATGATTAGCAGACCTCCATATTACATAAATGTCGTACCTGAATACGAATATATGGTGTGTGAACCGATTATTAATGCTTTTTTTCTCAATACGAGGGTTAAATTTTTGAGAAAATTTAATGACTTCTTCCCACTCAGTTTCTTTGACTGGAATATCGTCAATCTTTAGTGACTTGGATAATATCATTAGTACGATCTAATTCTTCTCATAACACCGCCAACAGCGGAAGCTTGGCCTTGTTAGAAGTTGTTAGTTTTTAAAATTATATTAATTATATTACTGCACTCTGATCCATATAGTAATTCTATGATTAGCTCATCAGCTCCCTCAGAGCAGAATACGAATGGAGAGAAATAGTCGCCGTCAAAATTCTTACCTGTTGAAAGTGGAAAACTCGCAATAAACATCGATTTATTATTAATAATAACACTTGAACCAGCATAATTTTTTCCTAAGTAATGCTTTGGGGCAATTATGTTTAGTGCTTTGCAAGTTTTTCTTATGTTTGTCTCTAAAGATAGGACCTCAATATTATTTCTCATTGCTTCTTCAATAGTTAGATTTTCTGTAATAGGTCGGCAGTCCTCAGAAGATATAGCGAAGCATGGCAATAATAAAACTAGAAAAAATGAGTAGTATAGAAATTTCATGGGATCCTTGTGACAGCTGATTCACCGGAAACTTTCCGATGTTACCGGTTTCGGGTGTATTTATTTATTAGTGCGTAAATCTACATCAAATTCAAAAGCTTATCTATTACACAAATGCACTATAAAAAGACAAAGTCGAACTATTCGGGTATTTTCTGAAAGGAATGCTTTGTACGCAATAGCGGCTGTTCGATTCATTGGCCCACCGTAGAGCGACCAAAGACTGCTCTTGACACCAAGCAGCCTTAACAAGGCACGCTGTGATACCTCTTCACAGCTCACCTACTACTGACTTCAATCAAGCTCGGCTCAATAGC
>JABSRQ010000257.1 GCA_013215055.1 Pseudomonadales bacterium
TGAAAAATATGACAATCACGTCATAAACACCGATATAACCTGTCACATACAGCTGGAATCATGGAAAAATATTGAAAATCACAAAGGTTACAGCCAGATTACAATTTTTTCATGATTTTCATCAATTTTCATGTATTTTCCATGATTTTCATTGATTTTATGACGAAAATGAAGATTTTGAACATCAAAAATCGAAAAATGAGATTTTCTATAAAACACATTTTTTTTTTCATATTTATCATACCTTTCCATTTCCGACACTCTCGACTCAATCCAACATCGGTAAGGTGTTGAAAAATTGATTTTGCCACAACTCGATTTTGTTATTTTTCATATTTTTCATGGATTTTCATATATTTTCATGTTTATTTTGCATATTTTCACATGTTATTCTGAAATATTGCCTGAAAAGTGTTTAGAGCATATACGTGGATTGTTGCTGTGATTGTGCAAGGCTGAGGATGCCCGTTGCAAAGACGGCTATGGGATGAGGTGATATGGAACATCGAATAACGATAATAATGCCTGTTATTGGCTATGTTTTATTGGTTGATGCCCACTGGGTCAAGTGGCTTATTGTTCGTTATCCGGTTACCTCATTTGCTTGCGTATGAATGATAAGGCATGTGTCTGGATGTTTCGGGTAACTGTTGTAGATGGAATGAGTTATGTAGCTTTAGTTTATGCATTTTAAAAACTGTATAAATAATCAGTTATTTGTGACGAAAGCTTGTAGCTGAACTAAAATTAGTACTGTATTAATAATCAGTGTTTCATGCGATGAAACTGCTATATTTGATTCCCAGTGATTTTAACCCATGGCATACGATCAAGTTGTTGGTTGTAGCTAAAAAAGCTACAATTGTAGCTAAAATGGCTACAGCAGTGTTTTACATGTCCTCTCTTTTATCTGATCTTTTATTTAAAGCTTATAGGCGCAAGGTTTTACTGCTTTTGTTGCTACATCCTGAGCGGCAGTTTCATGTGCGTGAAATTGCCAGGTTAACTGATACTGTTGCAGGTACGTTAAATAAAGAGTTAAGAAAGCTGGCAGAAGCAGGCATTTTGCAGAGCCATAAACAAGGCAGCCAGCTGCTTTATAGCGCTAATCGTGATTGTTTAATATTTGATGAGTTGTTCAGTATTTTACAGAAAACTTCTGGCGTGAAGGAAGTGTTAGAGCAGGCTTTATTGCCTTTAGTTGCAGACATTGAGGTTGCATTTATATTTGGTTCTATCGCATCCGGCAAAGCACATAATGATAGTGATATTGATTTATGTCTTATTGGTGATGTTGACTTCAGGGCTGTGATTAAAGCTTTATATGATAGCCAAAGTATTTTGCAAAGAGAAATAAACCCTAAGTGTTTTAGTGTGTTGGAGTGGCAGCAGCACTGTGAAACTGACTCGGTTTTTATCAGGGAGTTAATTGATAAGCCTGTCATTGATGTTATAGGCCACTCAGATGACTTTAGACAACCTGTTAGCAAGAAGCCTCGAGACTATTGAAGCAGACCCGATTATTATTGAAAAGCTATTAACAGCAGCTGCTGTGAATATTAAAAATTCAGCTATTGCAGAGCTGAGTAATGAGAACCGTTTTGATATTGGCTATAAAGCTATTATGCTGTTAGCCAATGCCGCATTACAGAGCAATGGATTTCGTACCCTCACCAGCAAGCCTGGCCATCACCAAACAATGATTCAAACCTTACCCAAAACTGTGGGGCTTGATATTGATAGGATGATAGAGCTTGATGCCTTGCGTAAAAAAAGAAACATTACGGATTACTCAGGGGTGTTCTGGTCAACTTAAACCGGACATCCCTTGGTTGATGGGCGAGATAAAATTCTCGATTATAAAGACAGCCTTGTAGTTATGGGGTGGGTGTTGATGGAGAAAAAGGATTATCGAGATCCCGCATTAAAATGAGAATTTATGGCAGCGTGCTTGTCAGAAAATCAGGTTTCTGCCGATAAGATACTTTCAATTGTTGTTAAAAATGAGGAAGATAGGCTCAGTTAAACAAATTCTTGCGAGATCACCGGTTTCTCTCTATGTGAATATGCGGGCTGCTTTCTTTGTGTAAATACTATGGCTTATAACAATCTTAATCCTGAAAAAGCGCTTATATGGCGGATTATCCATAGGGATAATGTGGCTTGGGTTTTAGAAAATGGCCTGCATTGTGGGAATAGTGCGGTTCAGTCAGAAAATTGGGTGCATATCGGTAATCCTGAATTGACTGATAAGCGTGGTAGACATCCAGTACCTGCAGGTGCTGGTGGCTATTTGAATGATTATGTGCCGTTTTATTTCACGCCTTTTTCGGTGATGATGCGTAATATTCAAACGGGTTGGGGTGGAATTCCGCAACGTAGTAATGATGAGATTGTTATTCTGGTGTCTAGCTTACCAAGAGTGATAGAGCTTGGGCTGGATTTTGTGTTTACCGATAGTCATGCTTATTACCAATGGGCGAATTTTTATACAGATTCGACTGATCTTGATAAAGTTGACTGGAGTCTTTTACAGACGCGAAACTTTACTCGTGATGCTGATGACCCGGCTAAGTTTGAGCGTTATCAGGCAGAAGCGCTAGTTCACAAACATTGCCCCGTTGAGGCCTTATTAGGCATGGTTTGTTATACTGAAAGTGTGCAAAAACAATTAGAAAGCATGATTTTAGAGCAGGGCCAGCATGTTCCTGTTCATACACGTAAACAATGGTACATTTAACATGATCACTTATACCCAAGGTAATTTACTGGATTCGCCCGCCGAGGCGTTGGTGAATACCGTTAACACCGTTGGTGTGATGGGCAAAGGGATTGCTTTGATGTTCAAAGAGCGCTTCGAGAAGAATATGCTCGATTATGCTAAAGCGTGTAAAAATGGTGAAGTTGTCACAGGTACGATGTTTGTGACAGAAACAGGTGAATTAATGGGGCCTAAGTGGATTGTTAATTTTCCTACTAAACGCCACTGGCGTACTAAGTCTAAAATAGAATGGGTTATTGATGGGCTGCATTATTTGCGCCGCTTTATTCTCGAAAATCAGGTTTCATCTATTGCAGTGCCTCCTTTAGGTGCTGGTAATGGCGGGTTAAAGTGGTCTGAAGTGAAGCCTCATGTTGAAGAGATTTTAGGCGATTTGAACGGCGTAGAAGTGATCGTTTTTGAACCGACTGTAAAATATCAAAATGTGGCAAAGAAAGAAGGTGTTGAACAGCTTACTCCTGCCAGAGCTTTAATTGCCGAACTCGTTCGAAGGTATTGGGTTCTAGGCATGGAATGCAGCATCTTGGAGATTCAAAAATTAGCTTGGTTTTTACAGCGCTCTATCCTGGCTACGTCAAAAGATGATCCGCTTCGTTTGCGCTTTGAGGCTCATTTTTATGGCCCTTATTCAAATAACCTGGTTCATCTAATAAATGCGCTTGATGGAAGTTATTTAAGCTCTGATAAACGTATACCTGATGCCGAACCCCTGGATGTCATTTGGTTTAATGATAAGAATAAAGATAGAATCGCTGCATATTTGAATTCCGAAGCGCAAGATTATATTGATGTTCTCGACAGGACGACTCAGTTGATCGATGGCTTTGAGTCGCCTTATGGTATGGAGTTACTATCAACCGTGGATTGGTTAATTCAGAAAGAGCATTGTGAACCTACTGTTGAAGCTATTGAAGAAGGTATTCTTAAGTGGCCTGCAGGTGAGCATTGGGCAAAACGAAAGGCTGCATTATTTGAAAGAAAGCATATTAAGATCGCATTAGATCGCCTACAGCAATTCTCCCTCTAGTTTTATATCCTTTTGGAACTAACTTCTCGAGACGAAGTTAGTTTTTGTCCCGTACTGTATTTATCTTCATTTCAAACGTGCTCTAACGACAAGTTGCAGCTTGTTATAACAGGCATTAATAAGCGAAATTTAAACTATTGAGTGTCGATATATGGCGCGTTGGTGTCTTTATCCTTGTGAAGGATATTGATGCAGCCTAATTCGTATGAAGTAAACATCTGTATGACTCACTTCTCGTTGTTTCATCAACATAACTTTCAAGTGTTGAAGTGGGGCCGAGTCTAACGACTTGGTTAATACGTTGCTAATCATGGCTGGAAGTCGCATTTTCAGTGATTCTGTTTATAATAATCCCCCTCTATTTATAAGAATAATGCCTCTACACAGGGATCTTTGTATGTTGCGCATCGTCTTCATCGCTCTTGTTTTTCTTATCGCCGGCTGTAGTCAAGAGGCGGATGAATCTAAAACACCGTCACCGGGCGGTTCTAGCTCTGGTCAAACACCATCATCGGTAGAAAACTCGGTAGATACTGCTGGGCAGGCTGGCTCTATGGCTGAGGTTTCGCCGCAGCCAGCGCAGGTTGCGGTGCAGCCTGTGGTTGTTTCGCCTCAGGCGCAGCTGGTGCAGCAATCTGCCGAGTTCCGCTTGCAGTGGGAGGATGTTGAGGCCGGGGTGCCTGTTGTTAGGGGCGAGGGCGCTAGCGTTGCCATTCATGGTTTGTTGAATAGTAATTCGGCGGCTGGTATCGCGGCGCTTAGAGCGATGTTTGCTGTATCTGATGCGGGGGCGGTGATCTCTGTTGATGAAATTAATCCGGGTTATTACAAGCTGATTGTTAAAGGCGTTAGGCGGGATAAGACCTGTGCAAAGGAAGTGGCGGTGAGCTGGGATGGCGGGGATGTTGATAAGCAGTTTAGCGGTAGTCAGAACTTTATTGTGCCCAGTGTTGTGGGGAATGATAAATCGGCGTTGCAGTTGGTTTCCTCTGAGATATTCCCGGGGGATGATGGGGTGCTGGAGCTGGTGTTTAATCGCACGTTGAAAGAGGGGCAGGCGCTTAAGCATTTAATTAGCAGTGATTATCGATTTACCAGCTACAAGATTGTCGCTAACAAGGTGTATCTGGGCTTGAATAATAATCGCGCCAAGTCTGTGGCTATTGTCTTGCATAAGGAATTGCAGGATGAATGCGGTATAGGGCTTAGTCATATGCAGCAGAAGTCTTTTAGCATTGATCCTTTGAAGCCTGGTGTGCGTTTTACCGGTAAGGGCGTGATTCTGCCGGATGCCGAGAAGATTGAGCTGCCGTTTCAGGCGGTGAGTGCCAAGTCGGTGACGATTACAGCGTTCGAGGTGTTTGAGAATAATATTGCCCAGTTCTTGCAAGAGAACAAGCTGGGGGAGACTAAATCGCTGGAGCGGGTGGGGCGTTTTATCTGGCAGAAGTCTATTACGCTGGATGAGAGCAGTATACGTACCTGGAAAGATTATCGGCTGGATATCTCTGCGTTGATGCAGAAGAAAACCGGCAGCCTGATACGCCTGTATTTATCGGTGGATAGGGGGGATTCGCTATACCCCTGTTCGGATGCGGAAAATGCCGTGGCGGTGCCTAAGAAAACCCTGCCGGCGAATGCCGAGCAATTTAAACATGAAGATGGCAATAGCTCCTGGGATATGTGGCAGCAGGGCCGTGGTAACTACCATAGCAATAATGCCTGTAAGGATGATTACTATGCCAATGCCAGCGAGACACAGGCGGCGAAGAATTTACTGCGCTCTAATATAGGCCTTATTGTGAAGCAGGCGCCTGCCAGCGATAGGCTGCATGTAACGGTGACCAGCCTTAAAACAGCGGCGCCCATAGAGAAGGCCAA
Source organism: Pseudomonadales bacterium (assembly GCA_013215055.1). Lineage (GTDB taxonomy): Bacteria > Pseudomonadota > Gammaproteobacteria > Pseudomonadales > DT-91 > CAKMZU01. The sequence continues at coordinate 5,691 of JABSRQ010000257.1, forward strand.
GGTGGAGGTGTTTAATTACCAGGGCCAGCGTATTGGGGCTGGGTGGTCCGATTCCCGGGGCTTTGCTTCATTTCAGGTAAAGGGTAAGCCGTTTTATCTGAAGGCCTTTAAGGACATGCAGGATGGTTATATCAAGTTATCGGCTATATCGGCGCTAACCACCAGTCAGTTCGATATTGGCGGTAAACATCTTAGCAGTAATATTAATGGTTTTATCTATGGTGAGCGGGAGGTGTGGCGCCCTAGCGA
>JABSRQ010000258.1 GCA_013215055.1 Pseudomonadales bacterium
CGTTGCCATGCGCAGAGAATAAAGCCTGGATTTCTGCTTCGGTGGTGGTGCGTGATAGGTTACGAACAAGAAGTTTCATAATAAGTGCCATGTGGGATGTGGTTCAATGTAGCGGGGCTATTTTACGCTACTCCATAAAAGTTGTCATTGACTCGGTTAAGCTAAAGCGGAATGAGAGGGCTACAGGTGCAATTATTTCCAGTATGGCGGGTGATACCGCTAGAGATCAATTGGCTTACGATGGTGCAGCTGCGCTAAGTAGTAATAATTATGTCTTTCTCTCGCGCTATGATGATTTTTCAGGAATCGTCGATGGTGGAGGCGCCATTACCATGAATGGGGCCATGGGTGCACAAATGACGGTTACGCTTCTTAAGCGCATGCCCCATTGTTATTTTATCGATAAATGACAGTTTAGAAACAATTGCCATTGTACTTTTGAGCCTGAGGATTGTTTTTGTGGTTTAAAATTAAGCCTTTAAATCATGTAAAATAACCATACCATTCCGTGTTGTAATGTCTTTTAAGTGTTTGTTTTATAGACATAAGTTAGGAGTAAGTATATGGTGGCGTCTCTTCTCTGGTTGTTAGTTATAAGGATGTTTCAATGGTATTGAATAGTTATAGGAAGACTGCGCTAGCGACAGTGATTTCTGCGTCGGTTTTAACCTTAAGTGCTTGTGGCGGAGGATCAGATGGAGGTGATGACGGCATTACTGATTCTGGCAGTAACGGCAATACACAGACCTCTACATTTAATTTTTCAGTAGAATCCCCCAATACTTCCTTAGCGAATCTGAAAGAATCTAATTCAATCATTGAAGCCGTTCAAATGCTTGCTGCATTGATTGTTCCCAGTGCGCATGCAATAGATGATGATCTGCAAGAAGAAATTCAGGTTGCACTTGTTGATGCGAAAGGCGTTATTCTCAAGCTAATTACTCCAATAGCGATATCACGAGTAAATAATGGTAGCTATAGCCTTGTTCTGGATGGTGGTGAGCGTATCGATTGCGTCATCGTTGTTGATGTCAGCAATCAGGCAGACCTGAAGGTAGGGGATACACTGGACCCTGAAAAAAGTGTATTTACTCCAGCGGTTGAAGCCAATGAGCCCATCCGCATCGATCTGGCCAGTAGCATTGCTTATAAGCAGTTCCTGCAAACCGTTGATAACTTCGATGGTATCTCTGTAAAAGATCTGGATTCAATCATTGAAAATATGCAAAAAACGATTGCAGATGCCGGTTTAACGGCATCAACGATTGAGGAATTGATTGAAGCCGTTATTAAAGAGGCTGGGAGTCAAGTTGAGACCGAGACTAAGTTTGCGGCAATCAGTGTTGATGTCCTCGATCAGGTTTCTAGCGGTAATTACGATACTGATAAGGCCGTCATCAAGGCGTTTTTTGATGATGTAAATACCCTTGCTTATTTGGGAGGCGGGTTTATTGATAATGAAGAACCCAATGCCTTGGATGATTTGAGTTTCAAAATTCAAATGGCCTCAGATGCGATATCGACAGCACAAACCACGATAGATAGCCTCACATCACTGACGGATACGGTGTGCCTGTATCGAGATCAAAATTTAATTACTGTCACCTCTGATGTACAAACATTGACGGTTGCTGAGATTTTTGCAAATGATCCCAAGGGTACCAATTTGACGGGGACTGTAAGTTTCAGTGAAGAAAGCTTGCAGTTGACCTTAAACGGCACATATAACACCGGTTTGGCAACAATTAGCGTAAGCAATATGGCGGTGACCGCTGCTGCGCAAAAATCAGTAAACGATGTGTCTATTTCTTTGTCAGGGATGGTTGAATCGGCTGAAGCTAAGCTTGTTATTTCTCAAGGTTTGGTAACCGCAAACGGTATTGAATTAAATGACCTAGCATCGTCTGAACTTCAAGCTGAGGTTGATAAATATTTTGAGGGTCTTCAGCAGGCTGAAATTACCCTGTCTGTTGAGCTGACCGCAAAAAATGTTGAAGGAAAAGATGCCGTGTTTTTAGGCGACTTGGTTGCAGGGGTTGTTCGCTCCAGCAATGATTTTGTCGAATACGATACAGCCGATGAAACGGCTCCGGCTGAAGCCTATTACAATCTAAAGTTTGCAAAAGTAACTGGCAGCTTTGAATATGATGGAGAAAGTTTTTCGGCCAATGTTGAATTAAGTTCAAGCAATGCCGATAACTTTGTTCCCGATGCGTTGTCTTTACTACCAAGTTATGATGTTGCCTTCACCGATATTGCCAGTTATAAATACAATGGTGAGAGTTCGCTGGAAATACAGACTATCGGTGATACCGATAGATTGATTACTGCAAACACCGAATTGGTTGATGTGGCATTCCTGGCTGGCAGTTATGTCAATAAATATTCGTACCAGGCTTCATCTTTTAGCGATGCTATTTCCAAGCTTGAGATAGAGTGTTCAGGAAGTGATGGCCGATATACCTTTTCAGGTAGCGACTTAAGCCAGGGGGCGGGCGTGGTATCGGCAGCTTTGACTTATGCTCATAGTGAGCCGGCTGCTTTAAGTGAAAGCGTTAAATATAGTTATAGTGCTGATGAGTTGTATTTCAGATGTGGCTATAACTATGAATATTATCGTTTTAATGCAGAAGATACCCTGGCTAACAATGATGGTTTTATATATATCGACTCTCAGAGTATTAGCAAATTTAATAATGTTGCCTCTATAAATGACGTTGTCGGACCAGATGTGTATTTTTACAATGAAGATTATTCCATTGGAGGAAGTTATCAGATTGATACGAGTGCACTGATCCCTGGGGTTGATCAGCCTATTGTTGCAACATTATCCTATGACTATAACTATGGCCAGCCAGCGCCAGCAACGCTAAACTTTACCTACAGCTATGGTGACGCCACCTATATTTTGAAACATGGCGAACGTGTATTATCGGATTATCGAGTTCTTGCCTTTAAACAGGAGGATCAGCTTATGTTGTCACGATTCACCGCGGATAATGGTAAAGACTTTGAGCTGGACTATAGCTGGAGCCTTGACAGTGAAAATATCACATCATTGGATGCATACCTGCAGAAATATGACTATACCCGCACTTATATAGAGACTGAAGTTGCAGCTGTGGGGAAGTTTCAGGGCAAGGTTAAGCCGTTAGTTATCAGTGATGAATTTATTGCCATGGATATGTATCTGGTTGACGTTGAGTCTGGTGTTGAAACATCGAACAGCTACCGTGAACTAGATGCAAAGATGACGTTAGTTACCGAATTGGCTGGGCTGGGGGAAACTACCGTGACAGCTAGTCTGGAGCGTACCGATTATGACTCAGGAATTATTTCTTTAACGTTTGAGAATATTGATGCTTCAAACTTGAGTGCTGATGTTAGTATTTCGGCTATGGTCAAAGATGCTGAGCTAGCTGATTATGTTATCACCAATGATAATGGATTTGCGTTCAAGGGTTCATATATCGAAGATAAAGATGCTGAAGCAATAGAAATTAAATTCGGCCTGGCCACAGCCATTGTTGAGTTGACGAATCTTGGATTAAAGGTCTCCTATCCCGATCCTGACGGTGGTGACACCCTATACGATTTATACTGATTGTTAATATCACTTTGACGGATTATTAGCCCCGCTCCAGGGGCTTTTTTATGCATTATTTACAGCTGGCTATTTTCATTTTCATTCTGCTTTTCTCTTGCGAGTTAAAGGCGGAAGTGTTCCTGCGTTTTTCTTCAGAGAACTATTCCGCGGCCTTACGAATCTATGAGCTGGTAAAAGAAGATGCGTCTGCGGTTACTGATGGTGAGGTGATTTATTCCCATAGCCGTGCCGAAATAGGAGGAAGCTATAAGGGCTTCGGTTTGGCGTATTTGCGCCGTATGGATGGGGTTGTTCACCATAGCCCAGATGCAGCTCTTATTTATTATTATGAGAAATCAGACAGTAGTGACATCGAAGAGCGTCAATATGATTATCAGCTTGATGTTAACACGCTCGCTTCAGAGGGCGTGACGCTATCTTATCAATATGCCTTCGAAGATAGAGCCTGGATCAAAGTTAATCTGGATATTGCCGCTACAGACTACCTGTACGATGGGCGGCTAAATGGTGATCTGAATTACAATGAAGGCAGTTTATCGGCGGCTGCAGAAGTTGAATACATCTACGAGCGTGATGTGTTATTTGATCGAGAGGTTAATGCACCGGAAGGCAGCTTAACCGCGCTATCCTTCAGCGTTGGAATTAATTCTGATATTACTCATCATGAATTAAGCATTAAAGATGCTTATCACCGAGTTAGCTGGAAAGATGCCCCTTATACGCGATTAAAGGCTAATTCAGACAGGGTTGGATCGATTGCTCCTGATGGGAAGCTGGACATTAGACCACTAGGCAGTGGCGTCGAGGGCGTACGAGATGTTGATCAAAGTCTTGATCCCAGGTTTTACTGGCTTAATAGCTGGGATATCTCCTCAGGTTCTTTGCTTCTGGATGTTAACTATGTAGCTAAAGCCTGGTGGCCAAAAGTGGGGTATGCGTTCAATGTCGGCGATCAAATAATTGCTTTAAGGTATTCTTTGACTGATCAGTCCGTTCAAATTAACTATCAATTGTCTTCATCATTTAAGTTTGTCTTTGCCGTTGATGATTTAGATTACAAAGAGGTGCATCGTTTCGATATGGGGTTTGAAATAGTTGCTTTCTGACTATTTTACTTTTCACTGGCTTGCCTGAATAATTTACTCTGGACAACCTATGCTCGTATTCCTACTTGCGAGCACATTCGGGGTAAGTCGGATGCAGAATCCTTTTTTTATTCTTTGCTTGAATAGTTGTGGGGGAGGGGGGCGGCCTATGTTTACATGTGCTTGTACTGCCATTGTTGCGGCGGTATTTTTAAAAACCCAATACCTGTAAAACCCGAGGGCATGGGGCCAAAATACCTGAAACCTCTGCTAAGTGAGTTGTTATTGGGGTTTTATAATGATAATTCCCTTCATAATCAATTGTTTAGTTAAAGCATGGGGTGTGCGAATAAATCCGATTATTTTAACTTTATACTCGGGTTATACTGTGGCGCTGAGTATCGATCTTTCTGAGTAGTAGTATGAATACAACGACGCAGTCGCAAAGCAAACCTCAAAGCACAACATTTCTTCAGCGTTTTTTTAGCGCCGAGATGCTGGTGGGTGAGCGTTTTCGCCCCGTAGCCTCCGCCGTTATTATTGTTTTTGCCATAGGCTATGCCATTTCATTTCTGGGTTTGATGCAGTATGTGGCGTATCTAGGCCCGGGTTTGGGCGATGAATTAAACTTTCAGCCCTATCTCTCGGTGTTTGATCAATTCTATAGCAGTGCCGAGGGTAATTGGCTGCATATACCGTTGATTCTGTTTGTAGGGCTTAGCGTTATTAATGTGATCTTTACCGCGGGCATTGTTATGGCGGGCTATTTTCTGTACCCGCGCTTATTAGGCAAGCCGTTCCCAGTGTCTGTGTTGTTTACCTATTTTTCCTTAAACGCCATTTGTACGGTGGGCATTTTCTCTCTCAATGCCCTGGTGGGCATAGCTGCACTGTTGTTGGGTTATGATTTCATGGCGGGGCTGAATGCGTTTGCAGACTTATTAATACAAATAAGAGCATGGGCCCAGCAAGTGCCCACCCTGGTTGATCTACCCGCTTGGTTGGCGTTCTTCTTAATCACTATGATCGGTGGCTTCTTTCACTATTGGTTCCATCGTTTAGCGCATGAAAGCCGCGTATTATGGCTGTTGTTCCATAGAACTCATCATATGACCCCTGAGTTAATTCAACCCAGTGCTCAGGCGGTATTTAATGCCTTTCCCTTCTTCTTATTTGCTGCGGTGCCTTATGTGGTGATTTTTTCGGTGATCGGCAAGTTGATTACCGCAGAGCCGTTGATG
>JABSRQ010000025.1 GCA_013215055.1 Pseudomonadales bacterium
CCTCTCTGGAGAGGGTTAAGAAAATACGCAAATCATCCCAGTTCATAACATCACCTTGGTGCATCACGATAAATTATATGCTGCTCATTTTTGCACAGGCACTGCCAAAAAACGATTATTTTAATCGAATAAAACACAACGTAAGATGGACTTATCAAATCGATAACAGCAACCATAAAGGTGATACAGACCATGTCTACAACGCAGCCTAATCAACTAACCCTTATCAGCCATAAACTCTGCCCCTATGTGCAACGCGCTGTCAGCGTGTTGGAGGAAAACGGCCTGGCATACAAACGTATCGACATCGATCTTGCCAATAAACCCGATTGGTTCAAAACATTATCCCCGCTTGGCAAGGTGCCAATACTGGTTGTAGATGATGAAACGGTGATATTTGAATCTGCAGTTATTAGCGAATACATCAACGATGCTTACCAGACTCACATGCTGGATGAGCAGCCGCTGGAAAAAGCCCGACAGCGTGCCTGGATAGAATACGCCTCCGCCATGCTCAACAATATTGGCCAACTGTATAACGCCGAAGATGAAAAAAATTTCCTGCTTGCAGAGCGAGCGCTCAAAGACAGGTTTTCACGCCTGGAGCTCAATTTAAAAGCGACTGACTATTTTAGCGGCGCTACGTTCTCCCTCATCGATACCGCCTTTGCGCCCATTTTCCGTTATATCGATGTCTTTGAAAAACTGTTAGATAGGCCGTTCCTGCCACATCAGCCGCGTCTGCAGCATTGGAGGCAAAACCTCTTACGCAGACCCTCAGTTAAAAAAGCTGTAGACCCAGCCTACCCCATGCTGCTTACAGAATTTCTGGCTGCTAAAAATAGCTACCTTGGCAAGATAGCCCAGCAGAGCATTAACCCCAGAAAAAGTGCCTGATCCCGCTTACAGACCAACACGATTATCAACAGTCATTAGGAATAACATCATGAAAAACTTCAAACAGAAATACGGTCCATGGGCTTTGATCACAGGTGCCTCAACGGGCATTGGCCGTGCCATCAGTGAACAAGTTGCGCAACAGGGATTAAACATCGTAGCCGTGGCACGTAATCAAAATAATCTGGATGCATTAAAAAACCAGCTGGAAAATGCCTATGGCATCGAGGTCAAAACCATTTCTGCAGATCTTTCGCTGTCAGAATCCAACCATGATATCGTTCAACAAACTGCAGATTTGGATATTGGTCTGCTCATCCCCAATGCTGGCATTGAGAATAATGGTCCGTTTATCAACAACGCACTAGAGGATGAACATAAGATGCTGTTATTAAATACCGTCAGCCCGATGATGTTAAGCCATTTATTCGCTCAGCGTTTCGCCAAAAGAGGCGGTGGAGGCATCTTATTAACCGCCAGTCTGTTTGCTTATCAGGGTGTGCCATTTGTCAGCAACTACTCCGCCAGCAAAGCTTATATACTCTCGCTGGGCGAAGCACTGAATGTTGAGTTAAAACCACAGGGCATCGATGTGACCGTGTTATCCCCGGGCTTAACCGATACCGCGATGACACAAAATATGGCGGTAGACTTTAACAAGATGCCCATCACAAAACATCAGCCAAACATCGTCGCCCTAGTTGGCCTGCAGGCGCTAGGTAAAAAGGCCACCGTGGTACCGGGATTTATCAATAAGTTCTACGCCTGGGAAAACCGCCTGATTCCACGTTCATGGCCGGTAAAACTCTTTGGCCTGTTAATTAAACGGGCGATGACGGCAGAAAATACGCCAGCAAAGTTACCCGCCTAACGCTACAAATCAATAGCCAGCTAATGCCTGGCTATTTTCTGTTACCAGACTATCGAGATTGCCCCCCCATGTTGTCACATTGTCTTTATCACAAATATAGCTACCCAGATCAGGGCTTTGTGGTGCACATGCTCACATCGCCCACACGTTCTTTTTTAACCAATGCCTATTTGATTGAGACAGAAAGTGCCGTGGTCGCAATTGATACGTTTATGCTGGTTTCTGACGCGCAAGCATTGTGTGCACTGTTTGACTCCATTGCCCTGCCAAGCGGAAAACCCTTGCTAGGCATCATTATCACCCATGGCCATCCGGATCATTACAATGGCACAAGCACCTTAATTGCAGGCCTTAAAGATGTGCCGGTGATCAGCAGCCAAGGCATTACAGACTGTATCAAAAATAGTGTTGATGCCAAGCAAGTGAAATGGAAACCGTTTTTTGGTGATGATTGGCCTGAACATAAAATCTTGCCCAACCAGTGGGTAGCGGATGGAACAAGTTTAACCCTCGATGGGCTGCAATATCATTTTCGCGATTGGGGCGCGGCAGAGTCATCAAGCGATCTAAGCATCACCTTAGGTCAGCAGCGCTCAGTGGTTTTTGTCGGCGACGTGGTATTTAACACTATGCACGGTTTTATGAATGATGGCCACACACAGCAATGGCTGGCAGTGTTAAAACAGTTAGCCGTTGAACTTGCAGATGTGCCGTTACTTTTTACCGGCCACGGCGCGCCAGGAAAAACCGCCCCCCTGATTGCCAAACAAATACAGTATCTGCAAACATACCGTCACCATGTATCAAAGCTTGCCGGTACTGCCTATGCCCTAACCAGTGAACAGAAAATTTGCCTGGAGAAAATCCTCTGCAATGCTTACCCCGATTATCAACTAAAAGGATTTATTCAGGACGGAGCAGATGCTGTGGCAGCAGAGATAAGCGAATATAATAACCAAGGGCTGCCCCCTTGATCGCTGAAATCATTGGCACATGATGCGCCAGACAACGCGCTTACAGCATCGACACGTCAACGCCTTATGTCGAAAAAACATAGAATAATCGACACGTATCCCGGTGAAGTGCCTGCCAGTAATCTTGCGCCTGAAGAAATCATGGGCACTTATCTGTATCTCATGGGTAAAGACAGCGAGGGCATAACTGGCCAAGCTTTTAATGCACAAAAATCCTAAACAGGGCATAACATATACCTTGCAAAATATTTAATGCAACATTATTGATATAGCACTTGCATTAATCATTGATTAATAATATATCTTTCTAGTACCTGACGAATAATACTCGTTCAGTGCTTCCAAAAAAGTTAAAAATTCACCTACTACCGAGTTTTTCGGTATCTGTTCGGCATTCAAAAAAAGGAATTTAGTAATGCAAAACCCTCTTCTACGTAAGCTCACATTTATCGCCTTCGCGGGCCTCTCTTCGACACTGGTTTCTGCCGGAGAATGCGCCAAAATAAAAGACGGCACCATATTAAACCCGGTCGGTGAAGTCATCACCAAGAGTGAAGATCAATGGGGCTATAACTACAAAAAACATAGCTTTAATGGCGGCTATTGTGATGCCTATCAAGGTGCCGACTGGTGCATGGAATATAACGATATTCATGTCACCATGAAGTGGAACAACGCCTGGATGAGCAAAAAAGACTGCGACTATGACGGTACACTCGATAGACATTGGGGCCACGACAGCTTTATCGATTCGAGAGCCAAGCTCACCACCGCACAACATGGTGAATATATCGATGATTTTGGTGCCATTCAACACTGGTTTATTGAGCAAAAAATTAAAGCCGTACCGTCTGAGGCCTGGCAGGAAGGCGAATATTGGCTAAAAGAAAATAAAAAAGGAAAAACCATCGTCATTGGCAAGGAGATCTGGGGCGAGTTTGCCATCATCAAGGAAACCAGCTATGACTCCGGCAGCGACGACAAGCTAATCTCCATTAAATATCGTAAATTCAGCAAGCAACTTTTAGAAGAACTAAGACAAACCCATTAAGTTCACTCACACTTCTGAGCCTGTCAATCACGGCAGGCTAACTCCCTTAACAGCACTGAGTATAAGTCTTATTAAGATAGTTTCACCTTTGCCTGTACATCAGACAGAAGTCGTATTTATATGCAGCTTAGGGTTAAGCCAAACACAATACTATTTTCAAAAAAGGACAGCCAGAAAGTGTAAATTTGAGCATTGTGGAAGCACGATAGTCGTTAAATATTCAGCCTTTAAATAACCTCATAAGCATAAAAAAACACTGTCGAACGCTGTTATACCAACACGGATTGGTTACTAAAAATGCTTAATGATGTTTCTTTTTGCCTTTCATAAGATTTTTTCTTGGCGGTCTTTTTCTGCTCTTTTTGAGAGCCAATTCAAACTCAATCTTGCGTTGATGCATATAGTCCTTATACTCTACTCTCATTGCAGCCTGACGGTTTAGCTAAGTGATTTCAACCTCAACACCTGCTTCTGACACACAGCAGATTGACATAAAATCCAATACACCTTTAATGCTCCTCCCTCCTAGAGCACTCAAACCTTTACCGCCAAGCTAACAAAAAAAGTTTCAGCCAGCTTTATAAGTCGTAATCCATTGCATTAAAATCGCTGCGAAAAAGGCAAAGCTAAAGCGTAAATCCCTGCCCCTATAAAACGTTTCTAGGGTACAACATCATAAGAAATAGATGACCTAGCCAGTCCTCCTTCAGGAGGTAAGCGATTCAAGCAACTGCTTTAACTGCTTGATCTCATCCGCCATCTCCGCCATCTGCATCTCCAACAGCTCAATCCTATCATCACGGTTCTGCGTATCAGCATCACCCTACCCAGCCACAGAAGCTGCAATAGAGCCTGAATCCAAAGCCTCACCAAAGATGCACATAACGGCTATCGCGTTTAACCTTGCCCATCGTTCGTCCACGTCGATCTACAGGAATGTGGTCGATCAACAGTGACATGGAAATATAAGTGGCAGGCCCAGCAAAACAACCGGCTAAAACACGAGCGATCAGGGACTGATCCGTATTATGCGGCAAGGGTAGCGGCAGATAATCAAGGGCTCAGAGTCGTTGGTTAAAGTGGGTATGAATACCAAATCGAGACACTCAGAATGAGTGTTTTTAATATGGGTGTATTAAGAATTACCTATTGCTGATTAAAATCAATGACTCTGCCCGCTTGATTGAATAGTTTATCAAAAAAAGTCTATGATACTTAATCGGCTTAGCGTTAAAGCTTTATTAAACAAGGGATAGGGATATGTCTATAAAAAGAAATTTAATCATACTCACACTGAGTCTATTTTCTATGTTCACTTATGGTTTAAATAAGTGTGTTGATAGTAATGGCAATGTTGCGTATCAAGATAAACCTTGCCCCGGTGATGTTACATCGCAGTCTATTAAAGTAAAAGCTAACCGAGACAGCGGGGATATGAAAAATTTACGACCTGTGCGGGTCTCCATACCCGGTTTGGGCGATGCAGTTTTCTTTTCCTACAAATGGTGGGATGTGAGAATCATACAGCCCTCTGCAGACCTGCCGCCTACGGTAAAGATGATATCTAAAAAAGGCGAAGTGCCGCTGAGTTTTTCTTTAACCTTTATCCCCAACAAAATCGGTAAGCGAATTTCAGAAACTGAAAGTGCCGATAATGTTTATGCGATGGCCTCTAGGTATGTATCCGGATCAGTTGAGCAGAAGGTGCAACTAGGAAAGTTAGATACAACCATCGGCACCGCCATTTACGCTAGTTTTAATGAAAAAAAATACCTTCATACGAAACCACCAGCAGGCGAATACTCCAGTATCACGGTAGGGCAAGCGGCACACTCTAGGCTTATTGTTGGTTTTACGGTGCTAACAAATGGGACCCATTCCAAAGCGTTAGTAGAAGCGCTTAATATTATTGCTAGCTTTAAAATAGTGGCCTCTAAAACGTAAAACATTTGAGAACCACTGAACAAATGCACATCGCGGCTATCGCGTTTAATGAGGTCGCCTTCAGCATTGAAGCCTTCACCGCCAAGCTAACAAAAAAAGTTTCAGCCAAGCTTTATAATAGATAATGCATGGCATTAAAATCGCAGAGAAAAGCCAAGACTAAAGCGTAAAGCCCTAGCTTCACCACGCGGCTACCACCAGAAGCTTCCGTCATCAAGCTTTTAGCAATAAGCCCATCGCTAACCTCCTGCACCAAACATTCATCCAGTGCCATCACCGGCTCACGATGACTCTTCTGATTACAGGCATTGGTTAAGGCATTAAGGGAGAGAGCATATTGCTACTGCGTGGTAATTTCTTTTTCAATCAACACAGCAGGCGTGTTTCATTCAGGCTTAAATCCATTACTAGGCTCATCTTCTTACCCATTCATCTGCTGGTGTTGATCAGTGCAAGCACCCAGTTAACAATACGAGATACAAGCATAATGATAGTTAGTGCTGTTTATTGTGGAGGTCGCCCAACATAGGAAATGAAGTTCAAGGCCTAACGTGATGCAAGATTCAAGAGCTGACCCCACACCTGTGTATGGTTAGCCATTCACGCTTTAGACTACTTGGGTTATTGCCTACTGTTAGGCTTCGCTGCAATGGCTTTTTTTGCCAAAGCGCAAGTAGCTAGCCTGCATCAAACCGGCTAACGCGATGAATAAGCCGGTTAAAAACAGTGTCGTTTTTAGCGGGGTAATAATAGCTTTCACCGATAGCCAATCGGTCGTAGCCGTTAATGCCAGGACCTGGATAAGGCCTTCAATAAGATCAACAGGAATCGCTAACAGAGCCGGAAGTGCCAGATAACATCCCAGCCTTGGGAAATACTTGATAGCCGCGCCGGCAAATAATAAACCATAGGCCAAGGGATAGAGCACATCGATGGTGCCTGTGATCCAGGCATGTGCCGTACGCTGCGGCGTTGTCATGGCGGCTATTATTTCGCGTACTTGATCGGCATCAGATATCGTATCGATAAAGGTCAAATCCAGCAGAAAAGCCAGTGCCGGGAATACAAGCGTGAGTATCACGGTTGCCGTTAAAGTGATCAATAAGTTCCTGGGTGTTGAGATGTTGATAATATCAGCCATGATAAAGTGAACGTCCTTGATGTAAAAACTTACCATAAAATACTTTTATAAATGCATCAATACAGCTGCAACTGTAAAACACATTATGGATAGCAGAATGCCTATACGCTGTATTTTAAACCCAACCATTTTTCCATAATTAAATACGAACAGCCCATTAAAACAGGGCAAAAGGAATATAAAAATCCGCGACCCATATCGCCCCAGGCTATGGCTGGCGTTAAAGCCTAGCAACGCCAAGATCGTCTATTTATACAAGATTGAACCTAACTCGATTTCTCCGCGTTTTCGCTTCAAATAGCAAACTTAGGCCATTGATCACAAAGCCGCAGAGAAAAGCCGATAGAAATACACTTTTCATAACAAACCGGCTTGTGCTTTTAAAGCAGCCGGGCTTTTTTGCACTATAAAATACACAGCTTATTTAGATCAGGGGAGTTCAGTAACCACTTCTTGGGTGTCTGAGGGCATCTCTGGCGCTGGATCGACCACACATGATAACCTAGGGATCTTGCCATCGTAGATAACCGGGTCAACTATCGTTGCAATAGTGACTGTTAAAGCTTGAAATTCGTCAGTAGCAAGATAGTCATGGCTATCAGATATGCTGCTAGTACACACCGACTCATCCGTAGAATGATAGGTATAAGTACTGCCATCAGCCTGTGTCATAAACAACTGATAATCATGCGACTCCCAATCAAAAACGGGATAAAAAACAAGCTCCCCTTGCTCTCTGGCATAGGCATCACATTCAGTGGTTTCCAGCGTAGTCAGAATTAATGCCAGTTGTTTTTTTTCATCTTCTGACAACTGCGATGCATCCAGTGTATAGCTTGATGTTATTGTCGAAGCACAGGGGCGAACATGCCTATGCACTAATTCAATTTTTTCAATAGCAGCATTAAAAACAGGCTGCTCTATAACAAAATCAGAAATCGTTAATACCACTTCCAGGCTATCAACGCTGTTGTTTTTTTGCATATAAAGCGACTGAAACACACCAGAGCTTAACTCATAACGGGGAAGTGCTTCTGGCAATGTTTTACCATCAGCGATCACATTCCATTGCTGATCGATGGCAAAATCAACTTGATCAAATAAGTCATTGATCGTCATAAACTGTTCAATATCACAATGGGCTCGCATCTGTGGCACAACAGCCTCAACGACCTGATCATTTACCACCCTAACGATAATATCATAGTCATTAATAGGCTGATCACATTGATAGCCCTGTGTAGAAGACAAGCTATAACGATAAGACTCAAACGCCTGATCATTAAACTGAGTTTTTGCTTCTTGATTCAGCCGTTTGATCTCATTATAGGCAGGTCCATTCAACGCCTCATTTTGGTTTTCTTCAACATGCTCTTCTTCAACATGTTCTTCTGCATCATCACATGCGAGCAAGCTAACAAACATAGGAACCAGAATCAGAACCCTGAATGACAGCTGAGAATAATTAAGCATAAAAACTCCTGTAAAGGCCTTGGGCTATCTCTATCAATTTGAATGCCCCTTAAGATAAACCCGGCCTTTATAACACAAATACTATGTCTCTTAATAGGCTACACGTTCACAACACTGGGCAATAAAAAAAACTGGCCCATCAATGCAAATAAAGATCTTCATCCAGCCCCTGATAAAACTGAAAAACATCGTTACTGACCTGAATATCTTTCATCACCAGCGGGCGTTTAAATGTCCGCCCCTCAAGAACCACTGGGCATTAACAGGGTATGGCATTAGACTTATTACCATTCTAATCCACTGAATCCCGTTAGTTTATTAAACCACATCAATATTTTTTACATCATCGTTTAAGAGAATTGGGGCTAATCCACCTTATACTCAAAAATAGCAGCGTATGTTAGGGGATGGATGGTCTAATTATTAGCGATTTATACATAAGCGGCTTTGGATTTTTTTCTGATTCCGGGTAATTAAAAAACACTCAAAAAGGTTTTACCTAGATAAATTTTAGAACAGTAACGAGATCATCTTTCGTGTCAGTTCCAGCGGTTGATGTATTTCAGGCCTCTCAAACCTTAATAGAAATAGTCATTTCTATATCAACGTTGGCTTTAACTTTACCACCACATTGCCAGCACTAATCTTAAACGCGGGTGCAGCACTCAGAAAAGTATCCCTGGAAAAAACGGCATGACAACCGAGGCAGGTACAGGGTTCACAGGTAAAGTTTTTGCTAATACGTTCTTTAAAAAATTTCACCAGTGCACCTTTACCGCCTTTAAACAGCGGGGATTTGCATTTAACACAAAAGATATAGAGCGTTTTTTACCGGGCCTTTTTTATTAGGTTTTGCCATATTGAAGTCATTTAAATGGGACTGATTTTTGCTGTATTGCAGAAAGTATAAGAGGGATTCACGACAGCGATCAACTACAGGCAGCGCATGAGCGCAAGCTGCTAAAGCGGGCTGGACGGTACAAAGCATACAAAATGTGACTCAGATAAAACAAGATCCAGCAAGGCACAAAAAAAGCGAACTTCCAATGAGGCTCGCTTTATGCGGATGAACTATGAAACCGCAGTGCCATAATGCGGATATTTAATACTCCACAACTTCAAAGTTTATTGGTAAATACTCACCCGTTCACCACTGAGTAATGACTCTAACATTAATACTCCACGGTAATTTACATCCCATAATAACTGAGAAGCAACATCAGCATGTGCACGAATACCTGAATAGTCTTTGGATATTTTACGAGAAATAAACGGTAAGGTACGCACACTTTGCATTGAAAAATCATCCAAGCTTACTTTCAACAGTTGGCCTTTATACTCAATAAAGGCAAAGCCTGATGCTGCATCAACAGAAAAGTGACTCATATCATAACGTATATCTGAATCCCAGCTCTGGGCAAACATTTGCGTCGGTGTCAGCACTATATTTCTATCCCCGCTACTCAGATTGATTGTCGCTAAACCTGATTCGCTTAATACCCAGACTACGTTTCTTACACGGTCTACTATCACCGCATCAGCAATCGGCGAGAACTGCGGCCCACTGCCCACAGAAGGAGTGCCAAGCGCATCAGAAATAACCGTTTCAAGCTTGCTATGAACATCAAAGCTCACCAATTTACCGTTATCAACAATCAATAGTGACTGGCCATCGTTTACTAACGTTGCCTTACTGCTGAGCGTTTGAGTTAATGGAAACTGCTCCGTGGAGCCTCCGGTTCTTATATGCATGCGGCTTGGGCTGCCACTATGAAAGCCATGAACTTGGCTGGTAGCTCTTGAAAACAGTACACCATAATTGCTTGCATTTTTGTCGGTATAACGAGAAACCTGCTCAACTGCAGCATCACCAGAGACGATATAATGACTATAAAAACTTCTTCGTCCAGCTTGATGCGCCATAAAATCAATCAACTGATCACTGACATGCATGTTGCGAACATTAGCCGACGGTTTACCGATTCTTTCTCCTACACCGGCTTGATAAATAATATTATCGACGCTGTCATCGGCATTATCATAGCGGTGTAACTGACGTAAGGTGTCTAACACATAAAGCTTGTTACTGAGGGCATCGTAAGTAAAGCCACCAAGATAGCCACCAGGAGATAGTCGGTTAGTTTCACTGCCGTCGCTCAGCTTCACTTCCAATATTTTGCTACCAAAACCATCACCTCGAAGCCACGCTCGGTCACTGGGTACATCTAAGACGATGCTCGGGGCACCACTGTTCGAATAGATATCCTGGTTTGTCACCAAGGCGGCAGACTTTGTTGCAATATCAACCGAGAAAAATCCATTTTGATACATCGTGAAATATATTTTCTGATTAGCAGTATCAACCGCAATGGCATGAATATATCCCCAGTTAGTGACTAGGCCCAGCGCATCACTTTGGGAAAAAAATGGCGTTAAAGTGTTGGTGGCGATTGAGTAACTGTAAATTGCAGATTCTGATTGCGCAGAATAGTTGCTGTTATAAGTAAAATAAAGAGTGCCTGAATTAAAGTCAGCAGCTAGGCCTTTGGATAAATAGCTTGCATCAACGCCTGCGGGCATACTGATAGTCGTGCTACTACTTACGCCGGTATCGATATTGACTTTATGCAATTGTAGCTGACTAGATGAGAGTACTGTTACGCTATATAGCTCGTCTGTTAAGGCGTTGAATAAGCTTGATTGAAAATCAAAATTAGTTTGCGTAAGGTAGTTATCCATCAATAAACTAGGGGTAACATTAGCGTTGTTATTGATGGGAAAGCTAAGCAGGCGAAAGTTATCTAAGACGATGATACGGGCGTCATCAGCGTCAGGAAATATGCCGGACCACTTACCGTATCCCGCATTAACATCAAGTTCAACCGTATTATCAACACTGATTGTTTGCCCCACACCGTAACCGTTAAGCAGCGCCGACATCACTAGCGTATTGTCGCCCGCCGAAACCGGCACCAACGCCGTCCATAAATGTGGGTAATCAACACTTTGCTGTAGCGCAACGCCATTAACCTGCGCATTAGTAAAACTCGGTAAAGTCGCATTTTCCAAGTTGTCAGCTAATACCGTCACCGTGATGGTTGCAGCGCTAGGCTTGGCAATATTGCTTTTATCGGTAGGAAAGATAATTTTTGCTACATAACTTTCAGTAACATCCGTCACGGTTACTGCTATGGCCATCAAAGAACGACTCTCGGTCTTGTATTGAGCAAAACAAATAATATCTAGCTGATAAATATTATCCGCGTCAGAGTCTGTTGGAACTTCAAAATCTGGCGCCTTGGCAAATCGCAGTACACCTTCTGCAAGCGTAAATTTATCAGCGTCAGAGCCACTGGTTTGCAACCACTCAGACCCATCATCAGGATCATCACAAAACACGGGAATACTACCGACACTATTTTCACTAACCTCGACCTGTCGCTGCAATTGAATGATCGGCCAATCTTCTTGTGAAGAGCCATCATCAACATTAATCACATAAATCGTGACATCTTGCTCAACGGCTGCATCAACACCGTTATCGGCTTTAATACGTACTGCATAAATATCGTTACCCGCTGCGGCAGTAGACGCTTCGTAATCAGCCGCCGTTAAAAATGCCAGGTTGCCGCTTACGCTATCAACACTAAATAAAGCTTGGTCAGCACCGCCGACAAGGCTATAAACCAGAGCCACTCCATCGGGGTCTGCCAAGGTTTGCGCTAGGTTAACCGTCGTCTCATTTTCATTAACATCAATAACGTCAGTTAAGCTGCCCGTTAAAGCCTGATTCGATAAGCCGCCATTTTCTGAGGAGGATATTTCATCATTGATGACCAAAATATTGTCAAAATTAATTTTGCAGGCTGTCAGTAGCGACAACATTAAGACTATCAATAAAAATCTGGGCATGATTATTTTCCGTGGTATCAGAGCCGAATAATTGAGCGGGAATTTACCACAGCCAGTAAAGCCATCCCCACCCCCATATAGGGGGGAATAAAGAATGAAAGCTGAATATTGCTACTGGTTCACAAGGGTGTACGGCCACCGATAGAGCCGCGAATGACACTAAGATGTTCTGTGGCATTAACCACGGGTTTCTTACTTAATGATGATGAGATCTATGAGTAAATTCTGCAGTGGTGGCAGGGCAACTCTCAAAGCATAAATAGAAGGGCGGTAAAACGGAGATGGCTTAAGGTTTGATCCAACCTGCCTGGCATAAAATATCTGCAAAGTTATGATATAACATGGCCGCAAAGCCTTCGCCTTCACGAAAGATCGCGCGACTATTGGGCAGTTCCTTCAGCAAGTTTTGTGCATAGCACGTGGCAACAGGGTCTGCATTGCCATAAACCACATAACAACGGTTGTGAATAGCCTTAAGCTCAAAAGGCCAGGGTTGATGAATAAGTTTAATATCTCTGGCCAAAGCCTTAATACCTTGTCGACTACACTCTGTGGCTTGTTTAACAGCTTGAGAGCGCACGTGATCAGCGTCAAAAACCTGTTTATCGCTGTCATTAAAAAATCGTTTTAAGTTGTCATAGGCTTTTTCCCAATCGTTAGACAGTTCATGCATACTTAACTGCATGATCTTTTGCGCCAGCGTGGGAAAGGCTCTAACGACTCTAGGCACGGTTTTATAATAGTTGGGCGCTGCCGGTATTTTATGCTCCATGACATTAGGCGAAAAGGACTCTAACAAGATGATTTCATCAACAGCCTCTGGGTAGCGGCTGGCAAAAGCCAATGCATAACCCCCGCCTGCCACGGTGCCAATAAGCTTGATTTTATCAATGTGCATAAAAGCCAGCACGGCGAGGATATCATCAGCAATATCCGTTAACTGTTCATAGGCCGGCCCGTCAGACAAACCGTAGCCGGCTCGGTCTAACACTAACAGGCGTAATTTATGTTCATACAAAAAGGCCAAATCCAGTGGCCGTTCAAATCGAGAGCTCATAGATGCATGAGATAACAACATGGCTGTGCCGTTATCAGGCCCATAACTGCGTACCGCTAATTGTCGATGTCCTTTGGCTGGAATCATGATGTCACAGCCAGAGTTACTGTGCTCTTGGGCTGTTAAACCCACGTGTAAAGGTGCATTTAAAACCAGCGTTACCAGTTCGGCTTGGCGTTTGGTTGAGGTTTTCTGGAAGATAATTTTAATATAACCACGAATGGTTGCGGGTTTAGATTGCCTGGCCAGGGCAATATCTTCGATAGATTGTCCGTAGCACAGTCGCTGGGTGATATCGGCCTCTGTAGGCGTGAGGTGATAAAGCTCTTGTAAGCGCGTAGCTTGCTGTGCATTGCCGGTTGTTTTACTGGCAATAAATAATACCCCACAGGCGGTATCGGGTAACTGTTCCTGCAATAGCTGGTGGGCATCTTCGGCGGGGCTTAAGATCATGACGGAAGCATGCTCCGATTTTTTGCCTAATAACATGGCCTTATCGGTGGTTGTACGATCGCGCTTCCAGCTGTTTAATGTTTGCCTCAATTCTAGGTTTTCAGGCTTAGACTGTATCTGCAGGCAGCCATCAATCTGCTTTATTCTTGCATCTTGCTTAAGCAAGGCCATGGCTTGTTCATTGCTATATAAAACCCTGGCATCGCTATCCAGTACCAGTATTGCGGTGCTGAGCCGGTTAATAATGTTTTCGGCGACTTTTTTCTGCTGCTGCAACTGATTAACACGTTTGGCAATGCTGAGGGATTGCTGAAAATGTTGTAGAAGTTCTTGCTCTACTTCTGCTTCACCATTGGCGGGTAAATTCAGCTCAGCCAATTGTTCATACAAATCAACAAATAAACCGTTATCTATAGCCGATTGGTAGATCAGTTCGATGAATGAGCCAGATTGTGAAGTATTCATAGGTGAATGGTATTAAAAACTCCTGGTGAAATTGAGCAGTGCCTCAGGGAAAAACCGTAGAGCAGGGAAAAATCGTTCGCTAAGCATAAGTTGTGGCGATGAGTTTTTTTCATGTGAATGCCCCTATTTGATCTGCCTTATTTGCAAGGCATAATGGGCGTTTGCACTGAATATCTTCAAGCGAGGATACTTTTATTCATAACCTATATATATAACAGATACTGATTATCTCACGTTTATATACACGTGTATATTTATAGGGGGTTATCGTTGTGCCTGCTTGGGATGCGCCAGCCCATCTACCGCATGAATTGCGTTTATAGACGTCGCTTAGGATGACTTGAATCCATGACTTAGCCATCTAATTTAAAGTATCGTATCTAAACAGGGCTTAGGCTGTGTTCAAGCTGAACTTGTGTATATTGCTGATAAAATTAATATTTTAGCCATTAAAGATATCAGTACCCGCGCAAACAAGCTGCCAAAATTCATAGATTCGGAATTGCACAGGGCCGTTACAAGAAACGCAGCAACGTTGTTTGCAGGCAGGCATGAATCATTTTATTACTAAACCCTTTGAGCAGGAAAAGCTGATTGCCTTATTGGATGAATACTTGTTGCTGCCCAATAACCCTGCTGCTTAGCCTTGATCTTTTATCTTAAAAAATATTCATACATTTTATGGCATGTGGATTAGAACTAAATGCGCTAGTCAGACACTAAGCTCTTGGAAAAATTTAAAGAGCGTTAATCATGAAATACCGCGCAATGGGTTTATTGCTATCTGTACTGTTGTCAGCTTGTTTACCTGAAGACGATTCGGTAGCGGCCGAAAATGAACAAGAACCCGCCAATCAATACAGATCTGATGGCTATGCTGATACTGGGGCCACAGATCTTAGTCGTAATAGCCGTATCCGTGCCACACGACCTGTATCGACTCAATCTCTTGCAGACAACCAGACCGGAACGGTATATGCCTTCACTGGTTTGGCCTATGTGCCCGAAGACGATGCGTATTATCAGGGCTCTATTAGCAAGAATGTATTAGCCGCAGAGCAGAGTTGGCAGAGTTTACTGCGTGTTGTGGTCACCGATATAGAATTTAATTACATTGCCCAGCCACGTATTAACCGTGCCTATTATGCCGATAGCGGCAGACCCTTTATCACCGAAGACTGTGTGTTTATTACCGAAGGTGATCCACTGCCAGAGATGGCGAATATAGGTGATGCTGGAGATGATATGGCATTTAGCTGCGAGGGATTAGAGGTAATGCATTCCTGGGCCTTTTTAGAGAGTGAGGCCAACAGCAGTGCCTTGATCTTCCGCGAGAAAATTATACGTATCATCGATAGCGATGCGACGGCGCATTTATCACAGGAATATGTGATAGATACTTATCTTGCCGAAAACGGGCATATCCATGGCGTAAAAGTGAGCTATATCCTGGATGGTGATCTGAAATATGTTTTTAGAAGTTTTGGTTTATGACCTGCTGTTGAACGCATCCTCTGCTTTCAAACGCTGATTTGACTACTGACATCTATTGTCAGTCGTTGCGGTTGAGTATAAGGACTATAACCGCGGTTTGAGCTTGAAATCGAAGGCATGCTTTGTTTCTGGCCATACCCCAATCCATGGAAATCCTGAGGTTTTAGCCTTTAACTGTATTATAAAGTTAACCTGTTAGGCCAGACTGCCCTGTTAGGCCAGACTGTCCTGTTAAATAATGTTAGAACAAGTGAGACTCTAACACTCAATAAAAATGCCAAAGGATAATGAAAGTGTCGTTATTTAGAGGTGAAACTTCAGTGACACGTTTTTGCGTACATTGGGAAGCAGATAAGTTAGTTGATACACTACGCTTTGTATTTTTTGCTGATAGAGTGATGAAACACACCACAACTATGGCAAGTTTGTTAATCAAGCCATTGCGGCGGTGAGAGCATTTTCTGATGAAGTTGATTGGAAAAAAGAAAGTGATGACATTATTATCCGTGTACACCAACATATTATGTTGAATGTGTAAGCGCTAATAATTACAAACCGTGTAAGTTCTTTTATATTATAAATCCTGATTTTTATGCAGGTTTTTTTTGTTAAAAAATTAACATGGGCATATCAGTCAGCTTTATTATGCAGCGGCTAATTTTAACTCATGCTTTTGGACTTTTTCCGACGAATATAAAGGGTACGATTTAGCTTAGCCACTATCTCTCCTTGTTCATCTTTTACATACACGGGAATTTGAGGTAAGTATTTTTCACCATTTTCGGTATGAGTAATAATATCGCCAACGAGCTGTTGATTAATGGAAAAGTCTGCAGTGACCTTACCTTTACCCGGTTTTATAAAATCAATGTCCGCTGACTTATCCCATACCAAGTACTGGTCTCCTAACTGTGCCATGATCATTAGCATATAAAAAGGGTCAGTCATTGCGAATAAAGAACCACCAAAATGGCTTCCTACGGCATTTTTATTCCACGGGCGTAAGCTTAATTCTACACGTGCCGTTTTAAAATCAGTTGATATATGTTTAATGCGAATACCAGCAAAAAATAACGGTGGCCAAGCATTCATAATAAGGCGAAATAGCCAATATTTTTTAAAAAAAATATATTCATTTAGAGTACTTAATAAAATTATATAACACTGAATTGAAGGGTGGTATTCAACTCATTGTACCAGTGGATGAGAAGTAATATAAAGGGTATAAGTCATACGGAACTCGAAAGTACCGTATGATATTTGGGGATAGAAGTGGATGATGCATTGGAAATATCTGAACAGATTGAAATTTAATAGTTATACGCCCCAATCTAATGGGGCGCTTTCGTGTCATGAACGGGCATTGAGGTTAAAACCACTTAGCTAAACCGCCAGCCTGCAATGACACATATTGCAGCCCTTGAGTATAAGGCCTATAACCGCGATTTAAGCTTGAAATCAAAGGGTTGCTTTGACTCTGGCCATACAGAAACCCATGGGAACCATGAGGCTTTAGCCTTTAACTGAATTATAAGGTCAACCTGTTAGGCCAGACTGTACTATTAAATAATGTTAGAGCAAGTGAGACTCTAAGAGTGTCTAGTAAATGAGGGGCGATTCAGCTCTATCACCATATAATGTTAAGTGTTAGAGTATTTAATTGAACTTGATTAGAGGCAACAAAAAGAGACAGAAAACCCCGTTAATGATCAAACAGAAACCAAAAAAATTGTGCTTTTTAATATGTTATATAAGATTTAATTACTAATAATAAAAACGATGTTTGTTTGCTCTGAATGGAATCAGCCTTTCTTGCTCAAGCATCTATCTACAGGGATGTTTATGACACACACGAAAAAATTACTCACTATATTTTTATCAACATTAGTATTAACGGCGTGTATTGAAAAACCTGAGCCGGTTGAACCAGAAACTACATGGTATTTAGACTTTGACGGCGATACCTTTGGTGACCCTGCGACCGCCTTTGCTGGCGACCAGCCAGATGCTAGTTACGTGAGCAATGGCGATGACTGTGATGATGATAACAGTGCGATTAATCCCGATGCTTCAGAAAATAATGTCTCATTAACCGATTTTGATTGTGACGGTAACGCTACAGCAGAGCCTTATTCAGAGGGTGACTTCGGCCCAGCTGGCGGCGTTGTGTTTTATACCAGCAATAACGGTATTAATGGTTTAGAAGTCGCGCTTCGCGATGTAGAGATTAGTGAAGGTGATAGTAGTAAAAATACATTTATTTGGGGTTGCGATGGGTCAGATTTAAGTGGCGTCATTAATTATAAGGAGGATAGTTATAGCGATGCTAACACCCCCCTTGCAAGTACGCTTGATATTGGCAAAGGTGCGGTCAATACCGCAGCCATTATTGATCAGTGTAATGAGGTAAATACAGCAGCGGCAGTGGCTAACGCATATCGAATGAATGAAAATAGTGCTTATGATGACTGGTTTTTGCCGTCAATCGGTGAGCTGAATGCCTTGTACAAGCAAAAAGACACGCTGGAAGCTATTGACGGCTTTAGCGGCTTTGCTAGTAGCGGCGTTTCCAGTAGCGACTATTGGAGTTCGTCTGAGTATCGTTCGACTGCTGCGTGGTTTCAGAATTTCAATCTTAGCGTTAGTTTCGGCCTCTTTAAGGTCGGCACAAACCGAGTGCGTGCGGTTCGAGCTTTTTAACCATTCAACGATTTAATGGTCGCGAAGCGACCGTTAAAACCGATGCTTTGGCATCGGTTTTTTTATGCTTGATGTATTCGTTAGTTAAAGGTGAAGCTAGCCTAGAATTGAAGAAGAGGTTCAAGTAAGCATGAAAGCAAGTGCGGCGGTAAGGTGAACATTATCGCTTTGATTAAAAAGCCGCAGTGATCGATAAGATGTTAACGCATTTGGATTTAATTGATGAGATGATCCCACCGGCTTTTCAACTGCCGGAGGCGCAAGGACCACTACCGGATTTTTTATGAGTTAAAATGTTAACAGTATCACTCAATCTTAGGCCTGTAGGGCATACTTTGCCTAGCGTTTACCTATTAGAACCACTGGGCATTTACAGAGGTTGGCATTAGACTAATTGAAATTTCTCACGATGGTTTTGAGTAAATTCGCCAGATTATATGCTGATGCTGTACTTCGCGCATTAAAGGCATTGGCGCTTAATACCCCTTATACTTTGAAGGTAATAACAAGCAAATACTAGGCACAGAAGGTACTACAGGGTAATGAATGTATGGTGAAAGCTGAAGTCTGCAGAAAATGCGGCGGAAAAGTAAAAATCATCGCCTCGATAAAAGATCCGCTAGTCATAGTTAATATTTTAGCCCATTTGGATTTGATCGATGATGTTATTCCATCGATTTTTCAGCTACCCGAGGCGCAAGGGCCACCCTCTGAGATGTTTCTCTGAGCCAAGCAATCTCTAGCTCATACAGGTACAGCCCTATTGAGTTCAGGCTGCCTGGTATTTCCCCGTTAGTCCCTTCTGGATTAACTTCAATCTGCTGTTAGACTCATTAGAATCGATAATTTTCAATATAGTTGTCGCCTAAATTTTTAACGTTTATGCCGCCTGATTTTCCTCAGTATCATTTTTGGATTTTCCAGGGTTAAGGTAAACCTCACCAATATGATTCCAATTCCTAATATCGCCGCTCCAGCGCTCTGGATGCCTCTTTTTAGCCGCTAAATATACGGCTTTACGCTTGGCTAGAATATCATTGTCTCGGCCTGTATGGCGCTGCACAGGCGTTACAAATTTGATCGCGCTGTGTAGATGCTCATAGTTATACCAATGCTCAAATCCAGTGACCCACAACCGTGCTGCAGTCAGATCTCCAAAGCTTTTCTCCGGGTATTCTGGGCGGTATTTTAAAGTACGAAACAACGACTCTGAATACGGATTATCATTACTTACACTGGGACGGCTAAACGATGGGACAACCCCCAACTCTTGCAATGTAGCTAACATGGTTGCACCCTTCATCGGGCTGCCATTATCCGAATGCAGTGTTACCTGATTACGTTTAATTTCCTCACGCCGACAAATATCTGTCATTAAATCGGCGGCCAAAGCGCTACTTTCTTGCTCATAAACTTGCCAGCCAACGATCTTACGGCTGTAAATATCCATCACCAGATACAAGTAGAAAAACAGCCCTTTGACGACCGTTGGCAAATACGTGATATCCCAACTGTAAATTTGGTTAGGCCCTGTTGCAATTAATTCATAGGGCTTATTGACCTTCTTGTTGGGCTTACTTTTTTGCCGGTGTCTGTCCTGATTTTCTGCCTTTAAAATACGGTAGATAGTAGATTCAGAGGCTAGATATTCGCCTTGATCAGCCAGTGCA
The DNA here is from genome assembly GCA_013215055.1 of Pseudomonadales bacterium. Taxonomy (GTDB): domain Bacteria; phylum Pseudomonadota; class Gammaproteobacteria; order Pseudomonadales; family DT-91; genus CAKMZU01. The sequence continues at coordinate 20,103 of JABSRQ010000025.1, forward strand.
GGTACGATTTTACTCGCAGATAAATTCGCATACTTCACCTCATTACATTTGCGGATAATACGTTGGCGCTCCAATTCACTTAACTTATTTTTTGGCTTATGCTCTGATTCCAGACGGCCATCCTGGTGGTTGTCAGCTTTCATCCAACGCTGCAAGGTTTTGGAGCTAATACCAATGACCATGCAGGCCTTTGACTGCCTTGCACCGTTAGTATGGGCTTCGCCGATCAGGCTGATGATTTGCTCGCGTTCCGATTTCATTGTGAGTTGTCCTCGTCGCAGCCCCAAATCGCGTTTACTTTTTTTTGAAGAACAATCAACGCAGCAGTCTCAGCTAACGCCTTATCTTTACGGTTTAACTCCTTTTTTAAGGCCTTAATTTCATTTTTAAGGGCTTTCGAATCAGGTTGTTTTTTTACATTAGTGCCAACGGTGTTACCGCTAGCAAAGTCACTCTTCCATTGATTAACGTGGTGGGGATATATACCTTTTTCACGACATAACTCGCTGATAGCCTCATCGCTCAACGAACCACAGGTAATCACCATATTAAGCCGTTCTTCTGAACTCCAGTCTTGTGGTCGTTTCTCTTTACTCATTGCCAATATTTCACCAGGTAATGTGGTTTCAAGTTCATGATTTTTGGATTGTCGAATCCATAGTTGAAGGGTTGAGTAACCGACACCTAAAGAGTCAGCCAATACTTTCAAACTGACATCTTCGGCACGGCTAAATGCCTTTTCCACTGCCTGTATTTTAAATGATTTCGTGAATTTCATGTTGATTATTTACTACCTCTAATTGAAAGTTAGAGGCGACAACTATGCTGACACAGGGGGACATGTAGACTTTTCCCATTAAATTGTGAACGTGGACTACTGTGGAGATTGAAAAAAAATTTCCTTCCTTGCTTTCTTTGTAGACTGAAACTTTAACATTTAGATGTTTATCAGCATCACCAAGAATAACTTCGTTTTCTTTTATTGATAACAAGGCAAATATTCCAACCCTATCCCCGATCTGGTAATCATCCGCTGGTTTCGCGGTATCCACAGCACCTAAGTGACCCAGATTCTTTAGACCAAGGGCGGATGCTATTTTATTTCGTGCCGTCATCAGAAAGTTTATCCAAGCAGGCGTTTTTGAAGCATGATCCAACCATATCTGGAGCGACGATCTATTTTTGTGCTCAGTTAGAAAACGATAGGGGGCAAAGTAATAAGCATCGGCCAAGTTGTTTGATATTTCACTATCTATTGGGACATCAATTTTATCAACCCTAAATTTCATAGTTCACTATCTCTCATTAGGCATGATGCCAGTGTTAACTGCGTAGCAAGTGTGCGGGTTTACGCACAAAAGGTGACAGGCTTACGAATACTGCTTGCTGCTGGTTATGCATTGGCTGTTGGGACATTTAGCCTAGCCATGCATTCAATAAGCTTTTCTTGATACTCGTTGTTTGACTCGTTATCTTCTGGCGGAACAAGGAGGTTTCTGCAAAGCACTGGAATACTTTCACCTGAATCCAGGGTGACGATCAATGCTTCTGAAATATACATATCTAGGCCAGACCTTGTATAGAGAAAATCCACTTCTTCATGTGTTCTGGTCAACCCAAATCTGACACTTTGTTAAGCACATTTTTCAAATTCCATTGGCGTCATATCACCGATGGTCGTATGCAGCCTGTGGCTGTTGTAATAAGTAATATATAAATTCACATCATGCACCGCGGATTCTTTCGTCGGATAAATATTACCCGTTACCCATTCGCGCTTAAGGCTACTGAAAAAACGCTCCGTAGGTGCATTATGCCAACAATTCCCCTTACTGCTCATGGAGAAAATTATGCCGTTATCAGTCAACAGCTTCCGATAGGTCTTGCTCGCATACTGGCTGCCTCTATCTGAATGATGCAGCAAGCCTTCGCCTGGCTGTCTAAGGCTAATAGCCATGTTCAGGGCTAGTTTTATCAGGGGCGTTTCCATATACTTATCTATGCTACAACCTACGATTTTGCGTGAATAAATGTCTAACACTACCGCTAAATAAACCCAGCCCTGAATTGTCCACAAATACGTAATATCCGTTGTCCTAACCTTATTTTTATCGGTCTGAATAAACTAACGATCTAACATGTAATCTTGTATCGGTTCAGCATGATTACTGTCTGTAGTGACAACAAGTCGTTTCTTGCGCCTAACCACTAAGCCTTCCTCTCGCATCAGTGTCCGCGTACGGTAACGCCCGATGGTAATACCTTATTTGCGTAATTTTTTCATCATTTGACGACTATCCAAGTGATCATTTTATTCATCGGAAAGCGCCTTCATTTTCTTGGTAAGACGCCACTTTCCAGAATCAATCACATCAGATTTCAGCTTCCAATTTTAGTATGCAGTACGGCTGACACCCATAATTCGGCATAACATGGTAACCGTGTATTTATGGACTTGCTCTTTGATCAAACCGAACTTTATTTCATTTTTTCGCAAAGAAGGCGCTGGCTTTTTTTAAGATTTCTTTCTCCATGCGTAACTCTTTATTTTCTTTACGAAATTTTTCTAATTCAGCCCGATCATCAGTATCTAACTTTTCACAGATGGCTACCTGCTCAAAATCTTTATTCCAACGACGTAAGTTTTTTTCGCTGACATCCACCATATTGGCGGCTTCTTTAATGCTGTAGCCTTGCTGAGTGACTCGGGCTACTGCTTCTTTCTTAAAATTGGTGTCGAATTTTATACGTTTATTTTCAGTTGTCATGTCTCACCTCGTTGAGTTTTTTTAACTCTTAACGAAGTGTCCTGGGTATTAGGCCACTTTAGAACGCCGCTAAGATGGAATAGTATCTCCAGTTCATCTCTAACCGTGCATGGTTCACATCGGTTTTACTGAGCAATATCCAGGCGCTGAAAATCCATTCCCTTGGATGTCCGAGATCATGGGTTTGTGTAAAGAGAAAAACTTCTTTGAAACCCGAGTTATCGAATATCAAACAGGTGGTGCATTAAACTGGGAATAAAGACCCATTTAAGACTTCTGATAAGCGGCTTAGGCCGATTTTTTATTGCCTAAAGGTTTTGCGATATAAGCGCTAAAACACAGGCCAGAGAATCCCAAAGTTAAACAATACATAGGCTGCACGTTAAAATAAGTCCCCCCGGTTAATGCATGCAGGGTTAAAGCAAAAACAATCGAGACAGACACGATATAATCTTTATCTTTACTCCTAAAGGCCTGAGGTAAAGCCTTAAGACTTTTACCCGCCAATCCTACTAACAGCATCAAGACTGTAAAGGTGCCTGCAATGCCCCACTCAACTAGGAACTGAACAACGAGATTATGTGGCTGATCACCATAGGTACGTTCAGGGATGAAATAATATCCATATGGCCCTAAACCAAAAATAGGCGATTCAGACATAGCCTTTAATGACATGGACCACATATGCCATCGCCCTGTACTTAATTGATTTAATGAACCTGTGCCTGAAGTCGCAACTTGCTGCACCACACTTACAGTTGATGAAGAACGAGTTATGCCATTCCAATCAAAAACCGCTACAAGATCAACAAGGTAAAAACTAACAATCAAGGCAAGAAAAATACATAAAGCAGATTGCACAGAGATAACCTTATACAGGCCTGCAAGAACAAGTATTAGCATTAGGGTGAAGCAGGATGAAAAAACAGCCATACGTCCTCCAGTCCATAATATAAAGGTACAAACAATACACAGGGAAAATAAATAAAGCCCCTGTTTAATTATACCTGTTTGCTGGGTAAACAAAAATTGAACCGCTAATGTTAAAGCAGCAGCAACTGCGACATTGCCCAAGTCTCTAATGTGTACAATTAGTAGCGGGTTGAAAAACCAAATCCAACTATCATGAGTGGCTTCAGTTTGATAAAGCCAAATCATAAATATAAACATCACTAAAAGTCCTAAGCACATCAGCAATAAAACATGCATAAGGCGAATGCCCATAGTTCTTAATAAAATGGCCACGGCAATTACATAAAAGCTCTGCAATAGAATATAAGACTGCCGCGCTGTCGCACCTAGCATTTGCCAGACAAGGGTTGTTTCAAACATGACGATGATGTAGCTGATCGAGGTTAATATTAACCAACATACAAACAGCCAAGACAGGCGAGGGGATTGTTGCCTACAACGTTGCATCAACAAGCGCAGCTGTTGTTTATTGCCGATTAAAACAATTAAGGTAAAGCTAACCTGGAAAAATCCTAAGAAGCCTAACAGCGGAAGTGTACCGCAGATCGGCATTATAAATGCGAAACAAAGAAACGCAGCAGATAAGCTATGCTTAAAACTTGGGATAGAAAAAAAATCTACATGACGATCAAAGAACTTAGACATTGGCAAACGAAGTATTATTATTTATATCAATCATAAACCCTGTGCCTTAACGCAACAAGCATAGGTTTAACAATCCAATAAATATCAGTGATTACTCGGGCTTAACTTATCAACTAAAGCAAACAAAACACCAGAAATGACAAATGAATTGTGAATTATGACACTCCACATTATAAGATCTTTATCGGCATAACTTTCAAGATTGATAAAGAATTTTAGTAATTCAATAGCTGAGGTTGCAACTATAGAGCTCTATCCAGCAGTTTTTTGACTGTAGGCTATTTAACGTCCTATATTTCTTTGTTAGAACTTAAGGTTTTAACGGGGGGAATTGTTAGTTTTTAATCAGGCAGGGGTCTCTTTATTGAAACTATTTATAACAATTAAAGCCGAAATCTATACATAGAGATTGAACCAGTTACGCGTTAATGCTTCTTATATCTTCCTTGTATGCAGGGGGAGCGGTAATTTTCAATATAGTTATCGCCTAAAGTTTAACGATTATGGCGGTTGGTGTTCCTCAGTTTCATTTTTGGATTTCTCAGGGTTAAGGTAAACCTCACCAATATGATCCCAACTCCTAATATCTCGCTCCAACGCTCTGGATCCTTCCTTTTAGCCGCTAAATATACGGGCTTACGCTTGGCTGAAATATCCTTGTCTAGGTCTGTATGACTCTGCAATTTTGTTACAAATTGGATCGCGCTGTGGAGAGGCTCTTGGTTAACCACTACTCAAATCCTGTAACCCACAACCGTGTTGCAGCCAGATCTGTAAAGCTTTTCACTGGCTATTCTGGGGGGTATTTTAAAGTCCGAAACAACGACTTTAAATGCGGGTTATCATTACTTACGTAGGGGCGGCTAAATGATGGGATAACACCCAACTCTTGCAATGTTGCCAGGATAGTCGCACCCTTCATGGGGCTGCCATTATCCGAATGCAAGGTTACCTGATTACGTTTAATCCCCTCGTGCCGACAAATATCTGTCATTAAATCGGCGGCCAAAGCGCTACTTTCTTGTTCATAAACTTGCCAACCAACGATCTTACGGCTGTAAATATCGATCACCTGATACAAGTAAAAAAATAGCCCTTTGACAGCCGTTGGAAAATACGTAATATCCCAGTTGTAAATTTGGTTAGATCCTGTCGCAATCAATGCCCGAGGCTTGTTGGCCTTTTTTCTGGGCTACCGATGCCTATCCTGCTTTTCTGCCTTTTAAATACGGTAAATAGTGGGTTCAGAGGCTAGGTATTCGCCTTGATCAGCCAGTGTAGGTACGATTTTACTCGCAGAAAAATCCGCATACGTTGCCTTGTTACACTTACAGATAATACGTTGGTGCTCCAGCTCACTTAATTTATTTTTTGGCTTGTGCTCCGCTTCCAAGCGGCCATCCTGGTGGTTGTCAGCTTTCATCCAGCGCTACAATGTATCGCGTTTACTTTTTGAAGAACAATCAATGCTGCAGTCTCAGCTAACGCTTTATCTTTACGGTTTAACTCCATTTTTAAAGCCTTGGTTTCACTCATAAGCTCTTTCGGATCGACTGTTTTTTCACTTTAGTGCCAACGGTGTTACCGCAGGAGAAATCACTTTTCCACTGGTGAACATGATGGGGATATATTTTTACTCTCACGACAGAGTTCGCTGATAGTTTCATTGTCCAATAAACCACAGGTAATCACCATATTCAGCCGTTCTTCCAGGTTCCAATCTTGTGGGTTTTCTCATTGGCCATTATCTGTGTCTCACCAGCTGAAACGGTTTCAAGTTCATGATTCTTGTATTGTTGAATCCATAGTTGAAGCGTTGAGTAACCGACATCTAAAGAGTCAGATAAGACTTTTAGGCTGACATCTTCGGCACGGCTGAACGCCTTTTCCACAGAATGTATTTTAAATGATTTCGTGAATTTCATATTGATTATTTATTGCCTCCAATTTAAAGTTAAAGGCGACAACTATGCTGACACTGGGGGACCACCACCAAAGGTGATGATAGATACTGTGCGATATAACTGCTCTAAACGGGCTTTTAATGCAGCATCCTTTGAAGTGCGATGTAAAATACCGGCAACACCTAGAATCTCACCTAAATGGCGATACAGTTTTACAAAATTTCGTATCGTATACCTTCGCGGTAGAGGCTAGCTGCCCTGATACCTCCATAACGACTAAACCTCACCCACTATCACGGTGTCTTCGCTTCTAATAACAAACTTAGGCTTTTGCTCACCAAAGCGCGCAACCCAAATAGACAATCAAATATGCAAAAGCATTCCCACAGCACCGAATGATCTGGTTTGAGCGCTTAAAGCGGGTTTTTAAAATTGAAATAGATGTGGACGTATGCAGTGAATGCGGTTGCAATGTTAAAATCATTGCCTCGATTAAAGATCTGCTGGTGATCGATCTGATATTAACGAATTTGGATTTGGTTGATAATGTTATCCCTCAAGCTTTTCAGCTGCCTGAGGCTCAGTGGCCGCCAGCAGAAGTATTTTTATAAGTTAAGTATTCTAATGCATCGTACAGGCATAGCCCCGTAGGGCATGCATAAGCTAGTTTTTACCTGTTAGAACCTCTGGGTGTTAACCTAGTATGGAGTGAGACTTATTGGCAGTCACCTCTTCTGAATTCCGTCAGATTACTAAACCGCATCAACATTTTTTACTTCAAGATTTTAGTGAATAGGGCGGTAATGCCCCTTATACTCAGCAACAGAATTTGAAAATGACCTATCTATAAGTTTAGATGCTGTAATCACGTCCTTCGAATGTAGTTCTTTAATTTCCAATATCATGACTCATTCTTGCGTCTTTATACTAGGTAGCATTCAAACGACATGAGTTGCCTCGGTGACTAAGAGTTATGGAGCGTTATAAGCACTATCGTGAAGTGCCATTACATCGGATGCTATTGTCTTCAAGTCTGTAATATAACCGGGATCGTAGTTATAAGAACTCAAGTCGACCTGGTAAATTGCATCTAACCAAATGACTTGACTCAACGTTACAAGAATATCATCAGGGTGGCCAAAATTATCCGTAAAGATGGCTTCGTTGCCTCCCTGACTGATCAACGTTTGTACGTCTGTAAGGTTTTCCTGATCATACAGCTTATAAAGCTCAGCCGCACCAGCGCCGTAGGGTATACAATAAAAGTCATTGCCGGGGTAAGTCGTTCGTAATGTATCAATATGTGCATGAGTTGCTAAGGGATGGCCATCAGCCCAGGTGGTTTTAAAGGTTGCGCTGTCCATACTGCTGGGGTTCGTTTGCCAGGGCAATGCGATAAAAAATTTTGTGTTTGGGTTCTGTTGCAAAGCGTATTTGGCCCAAATTGCATAACCATCAATCTCAGGGTAATCGGGGTGGTATGTCATACCCAATAACTCGATGTCACCGGCATCGAGAATAGCCTGAATCTGCGTTCTCTTATTGATATTTTCCCACAGCGCCTGAGGCGACCCGGAAGCTCCGCCGGAATAGACGATTTTCTGTGTGTGACCCACAATGCCTGCACGATCCGCATGCGCGGTCATGCCTTCGGCAACAGGCCTAAAAAAGCTATGCCCTATGAACAGTATATTGTAACCTTTGTTGTCTGTTTGGGAGGGGCTAGGATCGCTACCATTATCTGAAGACGAGCAACCTAGGCCTAACACGATCAGCAAAGCAGCCAAGGTTTTAAGAAAAACAGGATTAAAATTCATTAAGTTGCTTCTTCCAACTGCAGGGGGGGGCAAAGACAAATAGTAGGGTAAATGATTATCTGCGGTCTTCACATCCTTTAATCGTAGCATGGCTTGCTCTATCTAGGCATAACGCCGCGTAGTCAGAGTTACGGAGTTGCTGCTACGCCTTGTTAAGCCTGTGAAAATACATCAAGACCACTACTTCTTTTTGCCAACAACAATGGCTGCTTTAATTCCAAAACAGTTACATTCGACTGATTTATAACTTTAAACTCGAAAGTGGAAATTCCTCGGTCTGGCTTCGATGCTGACTCCCTAGCAGTAATACACTCACCCACTAAGTGCAATACATCACCAGGTCTAACAGGATTTGTAAATTTCATACTTTCTACGCCAAGAGCCGCTATGACAGCCATTTTCCGCTCTTGTTTATGGGCAAGTTTTACAAACATTGAGTACACGTGTGCACCCGATGCTGTTAAGCCCTTGTAAGGTGATTCTTTTGCTGCGGATACGTCGATATGAAAAGGCATGGGATCCCATGTTTTTGCGAATTCAATAATTTCGCTTTCAGTGACTTCGTGCAGATGCCCCTCTGTGACATAGCCAACTACGGCATCTTCAAAATAACAATTACTCATTCGTGATTCCTTTAAGGTTTAACGCCAATAGCGGGGGAGGCTAAACCCTAAAGTGGGCAGGAGTTTTTAGTAGGCATTCGCTGGGTTTATCAATAATACATAGTGATGTTATGTATATATCATCGCTGATTTAATGATCGATGCGGCCTCGAAGAGACTTGGTTTGTCCACGCTGCGTTTTTTTATCCATACGTTTTTTTTTCGCATTACGTGACGGTTTGGTGGCGCGGCGCTTCTTCTGCGTGACGGTGGCTGATTTAATCAGGCTGGCCAAGCGTTGTAAGGCATCTTCGCGGTTTTTCTCCTGGGTGCGAAAACTCTGCGCCTTGATAATAATCTCACCCTCTTTATTGATACGTTGATCAGATAATTGCAGCAAGCGTTCTTTATAAAAGGCAGGCAAGCTAGAGCGGTGGATATTAAAACGTAGATGAATAGCGCTGGAGACTTTATTGACGTTTTGACCACCGGCCCCTTGGGCGCGAATGGCGGTGATGTCTATTTCCCAGTCGGCTATTTGTACATGGGTGGAGATGGTTAACATAGTAAAAAGTTATTCGCTGGCCGCGTTCTCTGGCTGGTTTTCTTCTGGGTTTTCTACCAGATTGGCCCTATCCGCCTTGCTAATATAAGCCGGTTTTTTATTCGGGTTAAGCTTGGCATTGGCCCTCTTGGCCTTTTTCTTCAAAATAGAATTGATCTTTTTACGTCTGTTCATTGGGGATACCAAGGTAGCGGGGCTAAACGGCGATAGCTGTTGATGCTGGCGAAGACGAATTGTAAACCTTAGCTTGGAATAAACCAATGATTGCTATGCACTTCTATCGATGCCAATCTCTATGTGAAAAATCTGTTGGATAATGCCGACAGTGAAATTTATATGATTCAATTTAATCAGACTCAGTCAGGTAGGGGCCGTACGGTGGGGGGCTGTCAGCCATCAATGCTAAGCTGGTCTTATAAAACCAGCTTATAGGGTAAATTTACGCCGCCGCTTTGGTGTTTTCGCTAGGCTGTTTGGGGTTAATGTTTTCAGCCCATTTGCTGTTGATATGCCCGGCTTTGGCCAACCATAAAACCGTATCCGCCATCGTATCTTCCAATGGCCGGTATTCAATATTCAGTTCCTTGCGCACCTTGCTATCATCGGCATATACCCATTGGGTGGCATAGGTGATAGCCTCTGCGGTGATCGGAATCGGCAGGCGTTTGATTTTAGCGATGGCGTCTACAATATGGCCTATCACTTTTAATACCGGGGCGGGTACGGGGATTTTTAGCAATTTTTTGCCGGTGACTTTATCGAGTAAAAAGCCTAACTCTCGCCATGGAATAAAATGGCCGGTGACTAAATAGCCGCCAGATTTCTTCTGCTCCAATAATTTTACCTGCACTTCAGCCAGTTCACGTACATCGATTATCTGCTGCCCAGTGGATGAAATAACAAAGCACAATTTAAAAAAGAAAGCGGTGCCTTCGTTAGGTTCACTTAAACCCGGGTCATCCGGGCCCATCACTGCGGCGGGATAAGTGATCGCAATCTTGGCCCCCATGCTCATTAATTCACGAATATACAGCTCACATTCATTTTTGGATTTGGCATAGGCGGTTTTGGGTTCAATTAGTGGTGTGTCTTCATTAAGCACTGTGGCCGAGGGATCAAAAATTGCAGCGACACTGGAGATATAGACAATCGATTCTATGCCTTTTTTTACCGCCCCACCGACGACCAGTTTAGTGCCGATTAAATTGGTTGCTCGCATGAGTTTTTCTTGATTGGCATCCATGCTGACCATAGCTGCAGTATGCACTACCGCATCGACACCCTCTAAGGCTTTATCGATGGCTGCTGCATCGGTTATTTCCCCAACCGCATAATCAGAAATGTCGATATCTGTATCGGCATAAAGCTGGCGCATTTTTTCAGGATTACGTATGCCTAAACGCACCGAATGACCCGCCTTATGCAGGGCCATTACTGTGTGGAAACCAATAAATCCGGTCGCGCCGGTGACAAAAACATGCATGAAAAATCTTACCCTTGATCGATTGTTCCGCTTAAGTTTTTTTTAACGGACACAAGAATCCCAATTAGAACATTACCTTTAGGTAATGTTACCGTGTTTTACATGTTCAGCGCTATAGAAGTTATGTAGTTGTTTGTAGTTTTAAGCGATTAGTTGCAACTAAATGGCTTTGTATTATGGTGTTTAAACATTCCAGACATCATGCTGTGCTGCCATTCTCAATGTGTTATTCATATCGAAGTGTAACTATATGAATAATGAACGCTATAAGCCAAATGTCGTATAGACAATGACCACTTTTTCTCTGACCTGACCTTTGCCTTTAAGGAATCATGTGCATGTTAATATTCAACCTGTCTATTTGATGTAATTCATTGCTGGTGAGTTTCAGGAATATTAGGATTTTTGCGTTTTAAGCTGTATGCATGGTCTCTACGCGATTTTTTTCGAAAAAAATTGGTAACGTCAGGGCATACTATTGTCACCGTATCATTTTGACTGTATAAGGTGATTTCATTAGCTCATAAGCTAAGAGTGCATATTTTATAGCGGCTGTTTATTCGCGTATTAGCTCGCTATCTATATTGATGCTCTCATATTATTACCGGGATTAAATTGTCACCTTATGCAAATCGATAAGTTTATTCCTTGCCTGCGTTGGGCCAGGACTTACAATAAAAAGACCTTCATCGATGACAGTATGGCGGCCATCGTTATTGCCACCATTATGATTCCTCAATCGTTGGCTTATGCGTTATTGGCAGGTTTGCCACCGCAGCTGGGTTTATACGCGAGCATATTACCGTTATTAATCTATGCTTTCATTGGCAGCAGTAGTGCCTTATCGGTGGGGCCATTTGCGATCTCATCTATTATGACGGCCACAGCATTAAGCGTGGCCTTACCTGCTGCTTCCGTAGAAGAATTAATTGCTGGAGCCATTGTCCTGGCCTTAAGTAGTGGGGTTTTATTATTGTTATTTGGTTGTCTGCGCCTGGGATTTTTGAATAATTTCTTGAGTTTCCCTGTTGTTACTGGCTTTATTTCTGCTTCGGCAGTGGTGATTGCGACAAGCCAATTGGGCAATCTATTGGGCATTGACGTAGAGGGGGAAAACCTGATTGCACTGCTGCATTCCGTCAGTCTGCAAGTACATAACGTTAATTTACCAACACTCATCATCGGTGTTTGCGCCTTTGTATTTTTATATTTTTTTCCCAAGCTATTTATACGATTTGCAGGAAAAATGCAGTGGCCGCAGCATATCAGCAATATTTTGGCTAAGGCATCGCCGGTATTGGCCATTATTATTTCAATCGTATTAGTGGCGCAGTTTGATTTACAGCAGCAATATCGTATTGCGGTTATTGGTGATATTCCTACGGGCTTGCCGACATTAAGCTTGCCTGATTTTCAGCAATGGCAGTGGACTATCGACACCTGGAAAAAATTGATAACGTCGGCGGCCCTAATCAGTATTATAGGTTTTGTATCTGCAGTGTCTGTGGCCCAATCGTTTGCCGCCAAACGGCGTCAATACATTAATCCCAATCAGGAAGCCATTGCCTTGGGTATGGCAAATTTAGGCGCAGGTCTATCTGGTGCATTTCCTATATCCGCCAGTCTGTCGCGCTCCGCGGTGAGTTTTAATGCAGGTGCAAAAACCCCGGCTGCTGGCGCTTTAACGGCCATAGGTATGATATTGGCCACGTTATTTCTTACTCCCGCATTGTTTTATCTGCCGATTGCAACATTAGCCGCGATGATTTTAGTGGCGGTGATATCATTGATTGATATTGCTGCGATGAAGCGGACTTTTGCCTACAGTCACAAGGACTTTTCCGCGCTGGCTTTAACCGCTGTTCTAACGCTTGTAATGGGAGTTGAGGTCGGTTTACTCGGCGGTGTTTTGCTATCAATCGCCTGGCACTTGTATTGGTCTAGCCATCCACATACTGCGGTGTTAGGTAAACTGCCTGGTACCGAACATTTTAGAAATATTAAACGTCATGAGACGGAGCTGGCCGATAACATGATCAGTTTTCGTTTTGATGCTAGCCTGTATTTTGCTAATGCTCGATTCTTAGAGAGCCAAGTGAATCAGTTGATTGCCGATTATCCTAAGGCCAGGCATTTTGTGCTTATGTGTTCATCCATCAATGATATCGATGTGAGCGCGTTGGAGAGCTTGATGACTATCGATCAGAGTTTGCGTAATGCCGATATGTGCTTTCATCTATCGGAAGTAAAAGGCCCAGTTTTAGATAGACTTAAACAAAGCCGTTTTATTGATGATATGTCGGGCAATCTTTATGTCAGCCATTTTCAGGCTTGGAATGAACTGGCAAATAATCCTATCGATGTGACTTAGTTTTCACGTAAAGGTAAGGTTAATTATCGTTAATTTAACATCCAGTTGAATGATTTCGCATAGCCTCAATGATGCTACGAGTATAGCCTAAACGCGATAATCAGCTTAGGTTAAGCATTATTAGAAAATAGTGGGGGTTTGTGGCATGTTTATCTTCTACAATTCACATAGGACATTCGTTTTTTTTAAAAAGTCATTAAAGATGTTTAACAGCTCATACGTTAACCCCATAAATCAGCTCCATCAGCCTAAAAAGTGCAGCTTAACCGTGCTGATATTGTTGCTGTGTTTTAGTTCTCAGGCTAGTGCCGAAACGAGTGCCGATGATTTAATGCCTTATCAGTTAACTTACCACAGCAGCGTGAGTGGGTTTACAGTTAAAGCCACACGCACGTTTACGAAAACGCCGTCGGCCTATAAAATTTTACAAATAGCCAAGATGTTAGTGGGTAAGATTTCAGAAGAGTCTCACTTTAACATCGACGATAAGCAGATAATCAGCCGCAGCTATACCTATAATCGTGAGGTATTGTTTAATAAGAAAGTCTTTAGCATCGATATCGACCAAGATAAAAAACGGGCGATTTACCGTAATAAAAAGCAAGAAACCCAAACCCCTTTTACCGATGTGGTATATGACCCCCTTAACTTTCAATTACAGATTCGCCGCGATTTAAAAAAGTACGCCCACGATTATCCACAAACCACTTATCATATCGCCAAGCGTGGGCGCATCAAAACCAGTACCTTCAAGTTTGTTAAAGAAGAGGTGATTGAGACGCAATTAGGGCCGCTTAAAACACTGATGATTGAACGTGTTAGAGGCGGGGATTCCAAACGTAAAAGCCGGATGTGGCTGGCAGTGGATTGGGATTTTGTTTTAGTGAGAATGTATCATGAAAATAGTCGCAGAAAAGGTACGCTGGAACTTATTGACGGCTCTATCGCAGGTAGCCCAATGACAAGTTTGTAGGGGTTTAGATCATATTCAGTTTCTGCATTTTTGAGCGTAATGTACTGGCCGGAAGATCTAACAATGCTGCCGCACCGTGTTTGCCACCAATCATGCCATTACAGGCATTTAAGGCCTGTTGTATATGGGTCGCTTCAGCGACTGCAAGGCTTGTTATAGGTGTGTTCGCTGGGTTTTTTTTTGTTGCTGTGGTGGCCATTGTGGGCAGGTTGACGTCTAATTTATCCTGAGTATTGGTGATCATACACCGCTCTATCACATTCTGTAATTCTCGAATATTACCCGGCCAGGCGTATTGCTGCAGCTGTTTTAGGCTGCCACTGCTTAAACCTTTTACCTGTTTACCGAGCTTTTTGTTGAAGCGCTGAATAAAGTGCTGGGCCAAGTCGTCGATATCTTCTGTGCGTTCCCTAAGGCTAGGCACCTGTAACGGGAAGACACTGAGGCGGTAATATAAATCCGAGCGAAACAGCGATTGTTCCATCAGTTTTTTAATGTCTCTATTGGTGGCGGCCACGATGCGTACATCCACCTTGATGGTTTGATTGCCCCCTACACGTTCAAATTCGCCTTCCTGCAATACGCGTAATAGCTTCACCTGCAGATCTAATGGCAGTTCACCGACCTCATCAAGAAAAAGGGTGCCGCCATCGGCTAATTCAAAGCGCCCCGTTCGGCGTTGCAACGCGCCGGTAAAGCTGCCTTTTTCATGGCCAAATAACTCACTTTCAACCAGATTGGCACTGATAGCACCACAATTTATTTTTACCAGAGGTTTGTCTTTACGCAGGCTTTGTTCATGCAGGGTATGGGCGATAAGCTCCTTTCCTGTGCCACTTTCACCTAAGATTAAAACGGATGCATCGGTGGGTGCAACATGGGAAACCTGGGTTAATAATTGCGTGAAAGCCGGACTTTTCCCCAGCATCTCCGCGCTATTAAAGGGCGCATTGATCTCGCCTTTCAGATACAAGTTTTCGGCTTGAAGCTGCTCTTTTAATTGTTGGATTTTAGTTAAGGCTTGCTGCAAATTGGCTTCGGCAGTTTTACGCTCAGAGATATCTTTAAAGACGATAACGGTGCCGACAATTTCGCCATGATTGATCATGGCCGTGGCGGTATATTCTACCGGGAATTGGCTGCCATCTTTACGCCAAAAAACCTCATGATCGATGTGGCGGTCTATGCCATCTCTTGTGGTTTGATAGACATGGCAATCGGAGCTGGAGTAGGGTGTGCCATCGCTGTGGCTGTGGTGATGAAAATCATGAATACGCAGGCCTAATAAGTCACTCTCTTTCCAGCCGGTAAGCTGTTCGGCTGCATGGTTAACAAAGGTGGCGCAGCCTTCTGTATCTACACCATAAACACCTTCTCCCATGGATTGTAAGATTAAGGCATAACGTTGTTTAAGTTGCTGGCTGCTGGTATTCATGATGATCTCATCTGGCTTACGCTATTTTAGGGCTAGACGAGATATCGTTCAATCCGATTTTTGCTTAAGGGCTTATTTAAAGACGGCTTTATTCAAAGACCAGCTCGCGGTAATCATATTCGCAAATCTCACCATATTGCTCACAGACTTCAACAAAAAAGTATAAACGCTGGGGAAGATGCTGAATCAAATTGCCGATATAGGTTGATGGCTGATCCAGAGAACCACATTGTAATTCCAGGTTTGGGGTATAGAAACAGCTCTGATTACTTATCTCACCACAGCCGTTGCGAGTATCCCAAGGGCCTTCACAACTTTGGCTATATACCGATGTGGCCTGATAGATATCGGGGCTGCGCCCCACAAGGAACTCTGCGGTGTAAGGTTCATTGCTATAAGTCAGCCAAAATATTTCAAAAAAGCCATCATGATAATAAGGATTGATAGCCAGGGGCGATAAATAACTCTCTTCACTGCTATGGCCGTCTGTATCCACAATTTCTACATCAACCAGAGAGACCGAGGATTGATCTTCTTCAACGATAATGGTTTGGTGTACATCATAATGTACAGCGCTTTCGTGGCATCCCATCAGGAAGCTGGCGATGATTATTGGCAGAAGTTTAAGTGGCTGTTGCATGGCGGTGATCCGTTTATTGACACTGTTGTGTGTAATGTACCGCCGTGAAGCTGAACAGAAGCTGAATAAGCCGCTTAAATTGTTAAGTTGTTGGGTTTTTTGATGCACGATATATCGTTTTACATGATATATCGTGTTGATATGTAGTTTTTATTTTGGGTTTTCTGATGAACGAGGGTAGAGAAATCCACTATTGTCTGACTTAGATCAATTGGCATAAGCTTTGCTATTAGTAGCATTAAGCCATGATCTCTTATTGCCTATTGGCAATAACGTTAGCGTGTACCACCCCTTAATTATCAGCTAGGCCACTGCATGAGTAATGAAGTAAGCGCGATAAAAATCATCGATGCCGATGGTTATGAAGTAAAGTCACATCCAGCTAAAAATCGCGACATGCATTTCAAAATTCAGACCCGTAAAATAAGTGGTTTTTTTCAGCGTCTACGAAAATATTCGCTGTGGTTTATGATGTCGGCTTTTTTTCTGAGCTGCTGGGTTCAGATTGGCGATCAGCCGCTGTTATTATTTAATCTTCAAGCGCAGAAGTTTCATGTTTTTGGAATGACGTTCTGGCCCCAGGATTTTTTCTTATTGGCGGTCTTGTTGATAATTTCCGCCTTTGGCTTGTTTTTTATTACCACGATTTTCGGCCGGCTGTGGTGTGGTTATACCTGTCCTCAAACGGCGTGGACCTTTGTTTTTATGTGGCTGGAAGAGCATATTGAAGGCTCCAGAAATCAACGAATAAAAATGGATAACGCGCCCATGTCGGTGAATAAACTGGCTAAACGTATGGCTAAACATATGAGTTGGTTAGGCTTTGCTTTTATCACCGGTTTTACCTTTATTGCCTATTTTTATCCCGCCCGTGATTTACTGGCAGAAATGCTGGCGGGTTCGTTTTCCAGTATGCAACTGCCGTTATGGGTATTGTTTTTTACGCTGGCAACCTATATCAATGCCGGTTGGATGCGTGAGGCGGTCTGCATGCATATTTGCCCGTATGCGCGCTTTCAATCGGTGATGTTTAATCACGATACCTTGGTGGTAGCCTATGATGAAAAACGTGGCGAACCCAGAGGGAAAGACAATAAAACCGATGGCCACTGTGTCGATTGTCAGCTGTGTGTGCAAGTGTGCCCCACCGGTATCGATATTCGTGATGGTTTGCAGTATCAGTGTATAGGCTGTGCATTGTGTATCGATGCCTGTGACAGCATCATGGAAAAACTGGGTGCGCCAAAAGGGCTGGTGCGTTATGCCTCTGAGGCAGAGCTTGTTGATGGTAATAAAAAGCACACAATTAATATGCGCAGCATGGGTTATGGCACTTTGTTAGTGTTGGCTATTGCAGGTTTTGCCTATAATTTATGGAATCGGCCACTATTAGACTTTCATATTCTGCGTGAACGCGGCAACCTGTTTCAGGAGCTGGGTAACGGTGAGATTAAAAACACCTATACGTTAAAAGTGGCGAATAAAACCCAGGTGCAACAGCATTTTACATTGAGCATGAGTGGGCTTGAAGGGCGTATACTAGGGGCCGATCATTTAATTGCACCTGCCGGTGATATGTTGGATTTGGATTTTACAGTTTATGTGTTTAAGGAAAAACTGAAAACCGCCAACGTCGATGTGCAATTCAGTATTCAATCGATGGGTGAGCAGCCTTTATCGGCCGTCGTCGATAATAAATTTATGGGGCCTAGATAGGCTTCTTTTTAATTTTAATGGCCAGCTAGTGCCTATCCAAAAATGGGGATAATATTTCCCCGTTCGATTCTTCAGTTTTAAGTACCTGAAGGGGCCTATGTTCCATGCGATACGGTAGAATAACAGTTATATAGACAGCCTTCTAACCCTATAAAGACATAGGCGTGGGGAATATTAGCCAACTATTAAAATGTATACCGCGACACAAATACCAATAAGCTGCTGGTCTGGATAATGGCGATTATCGTGCATGTAATTTCACATATTGGAATCAACAGCTCTCTATATTGTTCTCTCAGCTAGCCGTCAGAAAACCTCTATGAGACTCTGAAGTCAATTTAACAGTTGAAGTGCGCACCACTATCACCTCAGCACCAAGGGAAATCGAAACTGGCCCGCTGCCATTTATTTGGAAACTTTTTATTTTTTTCTCGAATTGATAAAAGATAAGCTCCCTAAAAAGCACAGCAAAGATATGGTGCGCCTGATCGATTTAGGCAGCATCGATTTAAAGCTCAATCATTTTGAATGGGCTAACTAAGCAAGCATGTAATTGAATGCGCGTCATGAGGTGGTGAAGATATGTGAGTCAGAAGGAAAAGAAATTATAGCTGATGACTGGATTCGCCAGAGTGCTAAAAAATTCCAAAAAAGACTGCACCATACTGCTACGGAAAATTACATTTTTACGCAAAGAAGATAACAAAGAATTGGTGTTTTTGAGTAATGGCTTAAAGCTGTAGCGCCGGAAAAATTACCTAGCTTTACAAGCAATGCTTGTAGATTGAATTATTTTTTAAATGGATTAAGCAAAATCTCAAAATCAAGACGTTCCTAGGACGCAGTGAAAAAAGCGGTAATTATTCAGGTATTGATCGTACTGATCCGTTATTTATTGATCAAATGGGTGGGGATACAGGGAAGTTTTTCACTTTCGTTGCAGCAGAGTAGTCGACTTTTTAGTGCGAAATCCCCCCCCGGTCGATCGATTTACGAACTGCTGACATGCGCTTATCTGGCGTGAAACATTCGAGAATGGCCCCCCGATCCTAGGCTACTGGATATTTTTGGTGCTTAACAGGATAGTTGTGCCTGAAAGAGCATCTTAGTTAAGAAACTGTTTGGATTATTGAATAATTTAGCTCTTTAGGTGTATTAATAATACCCAACTGCATGTAGAGTGAAAACTAAAACATCATGCCAAGTCTGTAATTAATTTGTGAAGCAGCTCAAAGTTTGATAGATTACAATTAATTAATAAAGCTTATATGAATTAATATTATATAAAAGTGGCTACTCGACAATTACTCAGGCTATGGATAGCGGTTTTTTTCACCTTTTTAGGGATATCTCAGGCTTGGAGTTGGTCCGATGACAGCTGGCCCTATCGTAGTCATGTGGTTTTAAATAATACCAGCGCCTCCTCTGTAACCGATAAAGTCTTTGAAATCCTTTTATCCGGATCTGATTTCCACCCCGATTATACATTCTCTCCCGCAGGTGCCGATGTGCGCTTGTATGATAGTGATGATGCGACAGAGTTGCCTTTTTATATTGATAAGTGGGAAGCGGGCTCCGAATCGAGTCGAATCTTTGTAAAAACATCGCTGGCAGCAGGCTCTTCAAAAACGGTTTATCTTTATTATGGCAATGGCAGTGTTGTCCCCACGTCCGATCTGGTTTCAACCTTGTCCGAGTCTGGCTTACGCTACCATACCAAGCCTGGAAGATATCAACCCGCATCTACGCCTACATTGGCCCAGATTGAAACCGAATTTGACTCCAGAGCAGATAGTGCAGGTTATGGCTGTGACATTATCACTGCATTCGACAGCATTTCTAATGGTTCGGTAAATCCCGGTGGGGCTTCAAATAATATTTTCTTCCGTGCAGAGCATTGGTTTTATGTTGATGCTTCAGAAGCAGGCCGTTGGAAGTTTGAATTTTCAGGCGATTATACCGATGGCGGAGCGATGTTTCTCGATGGTGTTGAGCTCCATGAGCGTTGGGACCAGGATCTGTGGTGGGATTATAACTGGAATAACGTCAATGAAATCATCAGAAGTAATGGCATTGATGATAAGTCCAACGGGAATAATAGGCAACACCCCACCTTGGCAGAAGGCTGGCATGTATTAAAATTTTTTGGCTCTGAGGGCTGCTGTGATGGTGGCTCTTCTGTGCGATTCAGAAAGCCGGGAATGGGAGGCTGGCAAACCTGGAGTTTGGCCAATCATGCAATGATCAGAAGCCCTAGCTGTGCAACAGGTGGTTTTAGTACAGCGATTACACCTCCCAATCTGCAAACCTCTATCAAGGTCGGTGTTGATGCCAACGGCAATGATTTACTGACAGGCGAAACCATTAGCTACACCATCACTATTACCGAAAGTAATGGCCAAATAGCCGAACGTGTCAGTATCACTGATGATATGAGTGCGCAGAGTATTACCAGTATAAGTAATGTAAACGCCCCCGCAGGTGCTATACAGGTACTAAGCGGAACGGTACTTACTGTCAGTGATATTACAGTGCCTGCAAACAGCTCTGTTGTTGTAAGTTTTGATGCCCTGCTTGACCCCGCCGCGGCTCCCGGTACGGTGATTGCCAATACTGCAGATTATAATAGCCCCGCTGGTAATGCTGCCTATGCCAAAGCTTCTCTGGTATCTAATGATTTGACTGTAGCTGAAACTGCCGTGGTTGATCTGGCTATCGGTGTTGATACACCAACGGCTGGACCCGGCAGTATTGTGACTTATACCGTTACCACAACAAATAACTCGGCATCATTGGCTTATGAAGTGGTTATTGGCAGCCATACCGGAGTATTTTCGGCGCTACGAATGCAATTTGATGGAATCGAGTCCAGCCCGTTTAAATGTCTATCCGGCTGTCCGTCTTCAGGGTTAATGATTCCTGTTGCAGGTGAAGAGTATGATGATGGAGCCGATAGCTGGGGCTATAGTCTCATTTCTGGTGCCGGTGGTGCCCCTGCAGGTTATGACGCCACAGTGAAGCAATGGCGCATCCCCATGAGTGGCGATATGAATAGCAATGCCACCAGTAATAATGAAGTCGTCATTCAATACCAACTAATTATTTTATAAGTAGTAATGCCATCAGGCATGCTAGTTGCATTGCTATATTTATGTATATAGCTATTCGAGCTAAGAGCAGGATGCTGTAAGAAATGTAAGGCATAAGCTGACGTAAATTGTTAGTTATCTCAAAAAAGTGTGAAGTAGTTCAAATAAAAGTGGTTAGAGAGGCAAGTAAATGAAAAAACTAATGTTAACGATGTTGCTAAGTTCTTTTGCGTCAGCAGCCCTTGCTGCACCCAACGTCAGTCTGGATGCTAAGGCTGAAGTTGATGTAGAAAAAGAGATTGCCGGTGTGAAACAAATCGTGCGTATTGTCGCAGATGATGTAAGCCCGGGTCAGGAAGTGATTTACACGCTGACGTATACCAACTCGGGTGATGAGCCTGCCAATGATCTGGAACTTAAAAATCCTGTTTCGCAAAACTTTCACTATGTGAATGGCAGCGCCTGGGGTGAAGGCTCTGAGATTCAATTCTCTGCCGATGGCGGGAAAACGTTTGCAGCAGCCGAGCAACTTACCGTCAATATAAATGGCAAGACACAGAAAGCCGCTACAAGCGACTACACCAATGTGTTATGGAAAATTAAAACAATAAACGCGGGTGATACCGGCAACGTTGGTTTTAAAGCAAAGCTTAACTAAAACCAATATTTAAAGAATCAAGGCTGCCGGCCCGGATGTGTAGCGGGCAGCTTGATACTGGTAGCTATTGCCAGTTGAAAAAAAACCAGCAAAGGATGGCCGGAAACAATGATGAAATAATCAAAGGGGAAGACCATGAAATTGAAAAAATTAGCACTAGTCTCAGGAATTGGCCTATTGGCCGGCATGACAACTCTTGCGCATGCAGTAACACCTGCAGGTATTATCAAGAACACGGCTCAATTAACCTATGCAGGTTTAACAACTCCGTTAGAAGCAACGGTAGACATTACTGTAACTTTAGTTGCGGCAACGCCTAATCTATCCAAAACAACAGCCGATCAAACAGTGGCATCAAATACGGCTGCCAGTTATACCTATCAAGTCACCTCTACGGCTAACGGCATGGCGACTTATTCATTCACAAGTACCGATGTGGTAGCTGGTTTAACCGGTAATGTTGCATCGACTGTAACGACCTCGGTTGTATTAGGTTCAACATCTGCAGCTTTATTAGCACCAATCGGCACGCAAATTAAAGTACCTAACGATGGTGACGGTGATAATTCCAACGTTAATGGTATAGCCGCTACTGATACAGTTGTTATTGCAGGAGTCGAATACACGGTTTCTACTGTAACGGAAGAAGTGGGTGATGCCGCAGCGGGTTTATTAACCATTACATTAACGTCACCTCTCCCTGCTACAGTTGCAGTGGGCGTTCAAATTCTTGAACGTACAGATATTACCGTTGCCATCAGCGATGTAGGTGGTGCCGCAGGTACTATCACTTCAAGTGTGAAGGCAACTACCCCAGGTGCTGCTGATACGGCCGATGTAGATGCGCTTACAACCGTTACTTCTCCAGCTTTTGAAAAGTGGGTAAGAAATACAACTAGCGACAACGGCTCGGGTACAACGACAACGGCCTGTGGTACAGCAAGTGCTACTTATTATGCATCTGATGCAGGCGTTACGGCCGCTCCAGGCGAGACGCTTGAATATTGTATTCAAGTCATCCCTGCATCAACCATTGCCACTGCAACAGTTACCGATGTGATTCCTGAGTTCACAACCTATGTTTCTGGTGTTCAATTTGGTGGTTCAACGGCTGCAGTAACCGTTGGGGGCTTGGCTTCCGGCGTACTGGTTCAAAGTACTACAGGGGCCGCAGCAGGCGATGTTGTTAAAGATGAAAAAGCCGGTGTTGTTTACTCGGTAACTGTTGATATTTAAATGTAAACAGTCTTCATGGTACTTCATCATTTAATAGCAGCATCAAAGCCACATCTTGCAATTTTGCAAGCCGTGGCTTTGATGCATTTGCTGTTTTTTGGTTTTGTACAATCTGTTTCAGCCGCAACGATTATTCTTAGTGAAGCCGCTACCGGTACTTATAACGGTTCGGATACAACTTTTACCGCCTTTGCGGAAGTTATTGCAGACTTGCCCTATATTGATGACCCCACGTTAAACTTCGCCAGTAGTGAAGTGATTGTGGAGCCTGGGCAATCGGCGCCAGTAACTTACACGGTAAGTAATACCGGGCGCAACGCCTTGAATGCTATTCAATTGAATCTACTGCCGCCCGTTGGTGTAGATATCGATGTGCCGGATTCACCGTTTTATACTTCTGTTTCGCAGCCCGATGGATCCATCTTAATTACCTTTAATGAGTCGCTGCAATCAACGCATATCGTTGATGTTCTGTTTGATGTAATGATTCCTGAAGATTCAAACAGTGACGGGGGCATTTTACAGGCAACTTTTAATGCCGTGGGTGATTTATCCGGAAACCCCATTACTGCCGTTCAAACGATGATGGTAAAAATAGAGCGTGAAGATGTCAGCCTATTTTTATCCAATACCGCCAGTAAAACCAATGTAGGCGCCGATGAGCCTGTATTTTTTAATCTAAATGTAACCAATACCCATGCCAAGCGAGATGCACAAAATGTGTTTATTTCAGATCGCTTGCCATTAGGAGTTAGGTTTATGCAAGGCACTGCAAAACGGGATGGCCAATCGATTGCCGATCCAGTATTAACTGCAGATGGCCGTAGTCTGGCTTTTTATGTCGGTGATTTAAAAGCGGAAGAGACTCGAAAAATAGAGTATATGGCTTACGTTTCATCGCTGGCACCGCAGGGGGAATTAAAAAGCCCATCGATTGCACGTAGCGCCGGGATTCATTCTAACGCTGCCGAAGTTTTGTTGTATATGCGCCGTGATCCTATCAATGTTGATAGCCATGTGGTTGGCCGAGTTATGGCGGGCGCCTGTGAAATTGAAAAAGAACAAAGCCATGAGACACAAAGCCGCTTAAGCAGTGAACTTGACGGTGATGCCGTGGTTTATACGTTGAGCTTTAATGCCAATAAATTATCTTTAGATAAAGCCATCGCCAAGTTTGTATTGCCACAGGCTTTGGTGTATCAAAAAGACAGCGCCATATTGAATGGTGAAAAAACATCTAACCCTGGCAACAACTCTGGCCATTTAAAATTTAAATTACCCAGCGATGGTGCCGAGCATATTTTACGTTTTCGCGCCCAGCTGAGGCAGCCTGATTACTATGGCCTTTACGAAACCTCTGCTCAGATCAGTTTTCAGACCAAAGATTATGGAAAACATGAAACGGCTGTTTTATTAAACAGCTTTAAGGCCGAGAAAAAAGAAACGCAAACCCTGCGTTTATCTCACCGTTCCCTGTTTGATGAAACATCCTCCATTATTGCCGTAGATGATCTTGCCGGCATCGATTATCTATTGAAAGAAATTACCGATGCCGATATACAGCGTATTTATATTTTAGCCTCATCGAGTATTCACGAGACTAATGGCGATGATTTGGCATGGGATAGAGCCAATAATGTGGCGCTCTACGTTAACAATAAACTTAATCTCACGCCTGGAAAACTAAGCCTTGATGCTAAAACGCATGAACCGGATGCCGGCGAAAAAAATATAAATTTCCGCAGTGTTGATTTGATTGTGGAGCTCAAAGAAGATGGTGTGATTAATCAAAAATACATTGTCTTGGGTGATGCTTCCGAGCAAAGCACACCCTTTAAGATCCCATATTATAAGGCACCCACTCACTCTCTGGCATCGGTGCCGGGTGTTGCGGGTGTACGTTTATACACAGAAGAAGGGCGCTTTGTTGAAACCGACAAGTTTGGGCGTTTTCACTTTGAAGCCTTGAAGCCAGGCACACATGTATTGCAGCTTGACCCCGATTCTATCCCCGAGGGTTATGAGGCGTATTTATGTGAATCCAATAACCGCTTTGCCGGTAACCCTTCTTCACGTTTTGTCGATATTAAAAAGGGGCTGATCTGGCGTGCTAATTTTCATCTACGCCCAACGGTAGATGATCAAACCACAGCCCATATGCAGATGTTCAGCTCGTTAAACGGCTCCCAGCTGGATTACCAATTAAAAGTTTCAGCGCACCCGCTTAAAGGCAAAGATTTATCGTTAACGGTAGATCTGCCGGCTGGTATTGAGGCTGATACATCATCGTTCTTCATCAATGGCCAGTCCGTTAAGGCCACTAAAGATCAAAAAAGCTATAACGTTGATTTAAATGCAATCGACCTTTCCACCTTTAAGCTGCATTTTAAGGCCGAGTTAAAAACACAGGAAATTGGTGATTATATTTCGCAGGCATCATTGGATATTAAAAAGCCTAATCAACGTTTAAATGAACGTGTGCAAACGGTAAAAAATATTATCTCGATACTGCCTGAGAATATGCGGGCCGAACGTTATGTATTGCCAACCCACTTTATTGTGGGTGATGACAGGCTGCGTAAGTCGGATCAATATGCACTCGATGATATTGTAAAGCTGTTAGGTAATAAACAGGTGCAAAGTGTTGAGGTGCTGGCCTATAGCAACAGTGCAGCAGAAAGCTCACAGGGGCAGGCGGATGCATTGGCGCTAAAACGAGCCAGAAAGGTATCAAACTATTTATTACAGAATGCCAACTTAGACGATGCGCTGATATTGGTGAAAGGCAAAGGCAGTGATTTTAATAGCAGGATTAACGAACAAAACCGGGTAGAAGTGCTGGTTTATACCACCGATGCACCCAAGGCAAAAGTGACCAAGGCAGAAAGTGTTAAGGCCGCGACCCAGGTGAAAATTAACGAAAAAGAAAATACCATCACTCTGCAGCAATCGGCCGATGAGGCGGATCATATTGATGCAGAGGGTATTATCTCCATTGCCGAAGGTGATGCGATTATTGATAGGATCAATGCGGTACGCATTAACCTGGATTCACGATTGACCCCGGTTTTAAAAATCAACGGTGTTGCTGTTGCAAACGATAGAATCGGTTTCACTAGAGTTGATCCAACTAACGGTAAAACCTTGTATGTATATTTTGGCCTGGACCTTGGGGATCCGGGTAATCATGCCATGCACTTGCAAGGTTTGGGTCCTTTTGGCAATGCCCGTTTTGAGCAAGAGTTACGCTATAACCGCTCCGAAGGTATTCGAAAAATTCAGTTTGTTGCATCGGCGGATAATATTGCCGATGGATCAAGCCCAATAGAAGCAACCATCAAGCTGTTTGATAATAACGGTGTTGAGGTGCATGGCGAATTTGATTTAAAAATTACCAGTGGTGACCTGATCCCTTTACGCAGATTTACCGAAGACGATATGCCCTATGTGACCGATGAACTGGGAATGTTGAAGGTTAATAAACAGGGGCTTGTACGTTTTGATCCTGTCAGCCAGCCCGGCCTGTATCGTGTGATTGTAAAATATAAAAATGTGGTTGAAGAGCTAAAAGTGAAGGTCAGGCCGCATTATCGAGAATGGATCATGGTGGGTTTGGCCGAGGCTCAAATTGGCCTTAATGACGTTAAGGGTAATACCGAAGGTTTATCTGTTAATGATATCGAAGAAGACTTTTATAATGAAGAACGCCTGGCGTTTTATGCCAAGGGTAAGATTTTAGGTAAATACCTGTTAACGGCGGCTTACGATTCAGACAAAAAAACCAAAGAAGAAGAGCGCTTTTTACAGTTAATTAACCCTGAAGATTATTACACCTTATACGGCGATACTTCGGAGCAACGATTTGATGCTGCAAGCCGTGAGAAATTATATTTACGCCTGGATGCCGATGAGTATTACGCCATGTTTGGTGACTATAATACCGGGCTTAATGTCACCCGTTTAAGCCGTTATTCACGTGCATTTACCGGAGCCAAGGCGGAGCTTGAAAACGAACGTTTCTCGGTTACTGCCTTTGCCGCAGAAAGCAGTCAGGTTTTTAAACGTGATGAAATACTGGGTGATGGCACCTCGGGGCTTTATCATTTATCCCAAGAAAGGATTATCGCCAATAGTGAAAAAATCATTATTCAGGTGCGTGATAGGTTTCATTCGGAGCGCATTGTCAGTGAACAAAGCCTGACACGTTATGCCGATTATCAAATCGACTACCAGGATGGCTCGATATATTTTAAACAGCCCATTCCACGTTACGATCCTCAGTTAAACCCGGTTTATATTGTTGCAGACTATGAATCCTACAGTACGAGCTCCGGTGATATTGTTGCCGGTGGTCGTGCGGCGGTAAAATTTAATGATGAAAAAATAGAAGTTGGTGTTAGTCATATTAACGATGGTACCGAAGGTGCTAAGGCGCAGTTAAGCGGTATTGATATCAATGTGAAAATTACTGATGATTTAACCTTGCATGCCGAAGTGGCAACATCAAAACTTGATGGCAGCTCACAATCAGCTTCCGATTCGGGCTCGGCATATTCTGCCGAATTGCGTCATATCAGTGCCAAGGCTGAAACTCATGCCTATATTATTGAGCAGGAACAGGGTTTTGGTATTGGCATGCAAAACCAATCTGAAAATGGCAAACGTAAAGTAGGTGTTAAAACCGATGTATTGGTTGCCGAAAATATGACCATTGATGCGGATATTAGCCAGGAAGGTAATCTCTATTCCGATGCGATGCGCCGTGCCATTGAAGGGGGTTATCACTACCGCCCTGCAACCTGGGATATGTTCATCGGAGCTGCGATTGTCGAAGATACCGATGCGTTTAATAAAAAACACCAGTCGGAGTTATTACGCACTGGGCTGCAAAAAGAACTATACAATAACCGCCTACGTTTACGGGCATTGTCCGAATGGGCCTTATCCAATGATGATGTTATCGATTACCCAACTCGGCATACCTTTGGTGCCGACTATGCCATCACCTCCGCTATTGATGCCTTTGCCGAATACGAAGTCACCGATGGTTCGGCGGTTAACAGCTCAACCGTGCGCACAGGTCTGCGTTCACGCCCTTGGGAAAACGGTGTCGTTAACACCTCGGTAGTAAAAGAGGATCATGAATTCAGCGATAGAACCTTTGCCGTATTTGGCTTGATTCAAACCGTGCCGATTAATCAGCAATGGCGCATGAGTTTTTCATACGACCAAACCAAAACCCTGGAGCGTAACTTCTATCCTCGGGTGAATCCCGATACAACGATTGCATCAGGCACAACCAATACGGTGTTATCAACCAATGGTGCAATAGATGAAGATTTCTGGGCTTCAACGGTAGGTGCTTCTTATAAATCGGGCCTGTATTTATTTGATTCACGTGTGGAATATCGTAGCGCAGCCACTAACGATAAATACGGCATCTTCACCAGCTGGCAGCGTAACCTTAATCAGGGCGTGGCACATGCATTACGTTTTTTAATGTTTAACACCGATTATGTTTTTGCTAATAATGAAATTGATTCGCAGCTGCGTTACTCGTCTGTGATTCGTCCCATAGGCGGTCACTGGTTTATCTTTAATCGCACAGAATTAAAATTCCTCGATAACGGTTTGCTACAACAAGGCACACAAGAGAAGAAGTTTGTTGAGCATATCGCTATCAACTATATGCCCTCTGCAGATTGGCAGTATGCAACCCACCTGGGTTATAAATATACAGTGACAGAAACCGAGCGTTATGAATTTAAAAACAATACTTTTATCCTCGGTAACGAACTGCGCCACGATATTAACGAACATTGGGATGTAGGCGGCCATTATCATCTATTAACCGCGCTAGATTTAGGTTTGCAGGAATATTCTTACGGTTTGTCGGCAGGCGTGGATGTGGCCAGAAATATGTGGTTAAGCCTGGGTTATAACTTTGATGGTTTTGAAGATGATGATTTTGATGCCAACGGTTACACGGCCCAGGGGCCTTTTCTGAAACTTAGATTCAAGTTTGATCAGAATACTTTTAATCTGCGTGATTGATAGTCTATCAGGCTAGCAGGAAAGCGAGTTGGCTTTTATTTCTTGATCTGTTCTTTTATGACTTTGAGGTCAAAATGGCGTCTGAACTTTAAGTCACCATCAGAGGCCTCAACCAGAATGGTATGTGAACCTATATCCGCAATGCTTGTGCGCCAGCTTAACTTGCCTGAGCGGCTCACTTGCATTGTTTCTGGCCCGTGCACAAGCCTGAAGTTAAGTTTGCTTCCATCGATATCGTTAGCCACCAAAGTATATTTGAACTTTTGCTTGGCAATCACTTGCTGACTATTCACTTTTGCAATAAAGGGTTCGCGATTGGTTTCTTTCACCTTCACGGTAAAACGTTGTTCAACCTGATCAATGCCGTCACTGACAAGAATTACAACGGAGTGTTCTCCACTGTGCTGATAATTTGGGTGCCAGCTTAACTGCTTGCCATTCAGCTGCATGCCTTCGGGGGCTTGCGCGATTGAAAAAGTCAGAGTTTCATTATCGGCATCGCTGGCGCTTAATTTGTAATGGTAAGTGATGTTTTCATGAGCGGTGTCACCAGGTGTGCTATGAAATACCGGCAAGCGGTTAGTATTCATAACGTCTAAATTAAACGCTTGCTGTGCTGTAGATTCCGGGTCTTCGGCTTGCAGTAAAACCTTATAGCTATTTACGGCTTCAAAATCCGGTGTATAGCGTAATGCATATTGTACTCGCGGGATATTTTCAGCAGCTTGTTTATCGGCGTTTTTTAGTTTAACCAGTTCCATTCCGTCTGGGCCATCTAATAAACTCAGTGTAATTGCTGCACCATCGGGATCAAATACCGACACGTTATATTGATAATCCGAATTCTCAGCCGTTTGTATAATAGGTTGAGAATCAAATACTGGCACACGATTGGTATTGGCAACGCTAATTTCAAACTGTTGTTTTATATGGGTGTCGCCGTCATTCACTAAAAGTTCAATGTTATGTTTGCCAGACTGTTGGTAATTTGGATTCCAGACAATATTATTATTAATAATAACCATGCCCTTTGGCGCTGTTGATAAAGTCAATGTGAGTATGCTTTTATCCGCATCGCTTGCGTCAACGATATAACGGTATTCTGTGCCTTCTACGGCTTTTTTTAACGGCAGGGAATGTATCACGGGCGCACGGTTGGTATTGGCCACCTGTAAGTTTAACAAGGTGGTTTTGTTTTCCAGGCCATCGTTGGCATTCACGATGACGTTATACATTCCTGCTTGTTCATAACCCGGTGTCCAGGACAGGGTATTGTCAGATAAAGTGAGGCCTTGAATCCCGGTTTTCAGTGATAACAGAACTTTATGGCCATCATCATCGCGAGTCTCAAGCTTTAATGACCAAGGCATATTCTCTTTTAATAGCGTTTTTTCATAGGCGACAGCATTAAAACTCGGAAGGCGGTTGGTGCTGGCTACATGAATAAAAAACGTCTGTTCAGTGACGTCTTTATTGTCATTGGCAGATATGATGACTTTATGTTGCCCCATGGCTTCAAAATCGGGAAGCCAATGTAGTTCTCGGCCCTCAAGTATCATGCCCGCTGGAGCTTCAGTCAGTTTAAGGATAACGTTATCTCTATCTTCATCCTGTAACCGCAGTTCGTAGTGGTAAGCAATATTTTCCGAAGCGTCGAGCAAGGGCTTGCTATTAAAAACAGGGGGTCGGTTGGTGTTTTCTATCAATAAAGCGAATTTAATTTCAGTGCCAGAGATGCCATCGCTGGCACGGGCGATTACCCGGTGTTCACCGGCTTGAGTGTAATCGGGGGTAAAGCTGAGTTGACCTGCACTTGTCAGTTTGAGACCTTCGGGGCCTGTAATCAGTGTATATGTGACTTTTTGGCCATCAGAATCTTCGGCTAATAACACTTTTTTGTAGGCCTGTGCCTCTTTGGCTGCCGTAAGTTGCTGAGTTTTCCATCGCGGTAGTTGATTAGTATTGTTCACTTTCAGGCTAAAGTTTTGGCTGGCCGATGCACTGTGCTGGTCAGTTAGCTTTAGCTTTACGCCATGGCTTCCTTTGGCCTTAAAACCGGGTAACCATTGCAGTTGATCATTTTTAAGTATGAGTCCCTCGGGGCCATCTATAAGGCTTAACGTGAGCTTGTCATCGGAGTCTTCATCGTGGCTTGTAATGGCGTAGATATAGTTGAAGTTTTCTGCGGCATGTAATTTAGGCCGGCTTTTAAATACCGGGGCCCGATTGGTATTGTTAACTTTTAATGCCAGTGTTTTTTGATTGATGAACACGCCATCGCTGACGGTTACAACGACCGAATATTCTCCTGCCGTATCAAAGGCCGGGGTGAAGCTTATTCGCCCCTCTTTATCGACCTTCAGTGCTTTAGGGCCATTCAGCAAACTGAAATGCAGTTTTTGTGCTTCGGGATCCTTAGCGGCTAATTGATAGACGTATTTAGTACCTTCTTTGGCAGCAGGCAGGGATGATGTTGTTATTCTCGGGGATTTATTGCTCGCAATTTTTAGTTGTGCTGATGTCTCAGCAGTATTTGCGTGACACGATAAAGTGATAACACCTGCGCTTAACGTCATTGAAATAACAAATTTTTTTATAGGCATATTTTTTCTGACGATGTGAAACTGAGATAATTTGTTAATGTTTTTATGCCTTGAAGATATCAGTTTGCCTGCTTATTGTCCATGACAAGGCCTGCTGCAAAGTGATTACCCTAAAGAGGGGAGTTGCGTATTTAATGCAGCGATGTGCAGAGAAGAAAAAGGAAGAAATATAAACGTAATAAATGTTATTTATACGCATCGTTTATATAACTAAATATATATAAATTTTTTAGAATATTGAATGCTAAAAGGACATTGCTATTACAACTGATTGTCAATGATCCGTGCAAGTTTAACCGCGCTTATTATAAAGGATTTGACCTGAAAAATAGCTCCGCTATTGGCCTCGATGTTCATAAAACGTGATGCTGTAAAATGTCATTTTTTATGAAAAACTGTCAATACACTATTTTATTATTGCTGTCATTTATCAATAAATCATGGGTTTATCGTTCTTATCTATTTTGATTTGTTTGGTGCATGTTGAGATGTTTAAAAAAATGCCTTCTACAAGTTTCTATGAAAATTCGGATAAATATCTGTGTTTAATAGCCCTGTTTTTTGAAAAGTTTTTTTAGCCGATTGACTTTTTATTTAGTGCAAGTCAAATCCCGCTCCCTTTATATTTACTCATGATGTTCAAAAAACAACCTAGTCTAATGAGGTCGATGTCGTAAAAGAATTATTTGATACTCTGAATAACTAGGGGGTGTTGATGTTTACTTATGCTAAACCGATAGGTCTTTTCCTTGTTTTGACGTTGAGTCAACTTTTCCTAAGTGCTTGCGACCATGCTGTTGAAGAAACGGCATTGGGTGAAGAGCAGTCTTATGTGCAAGTCTGGGATGCTTATAGGCGCCCGATACCTAATGCACGCATTCAAATAGGTGATTCATTTTATGTCACAGATGAAGATGGCTTGCTTGTTATTGAAAAAAGCCTGAATGATATTCCTGTGATAAAAATTTCTAAACAGGGCTATGTCGATAAAACGGCTAGAGTGCTTAAAAATACAAATGCGGTGGTTGTTTTATTGATGCCGCAAACTCAATGGCAGGATGTTGCGGCCATTGAACAGGCACAATCTATTAGGTTTGCCGATGTTGAATTACTCTTGCCTGCCTATGCTTTAATCACCCATCAGGGAATTGAGGCCGAAGGTGCGGCTAAAGTTTCCATTACGCCTTGGTTGCCAGAGGGGAATTTGGCCCCGGCAAGTTTTGCAAGTAATGAGACCTATCAGGCAGGGGTGCTTGCCCCGTTGTTCAGCCACGCGATGTTTCATATTGCCATGATTGATGATCAAGGTGAGACTTTAAACATTGCTGATAATAAGGCCATTACCGTTAGGCAAACACTATCCTCCGAGCCTGGGCTTGATGCCGAACAAGCTATCTCACTTTGGTTATTAGATGATGCAACGGGCTTGTGGTTGGAGCATCGGCCTGCGCAGCTATTTACGGAACCCGGTGGGGTATTGCATGCGGAAATTTCCAGGCTGGGAGCCTGGAGTTGGGCGCACACGGTTAATGCAAGTCGTCATGTTAATCTAAGCTGTGCCCTCGAAGATGAAAGTGGTTCCATTCTGGCTGTGCCGGAGAATGAAGCTTGCTATGCCAGAGTGCAGCTTCGTTATCCGGACCAAAAGCTGAGTGTGATTGATGTAGCAATACCATCTGAGGGGACAGCTGTTGCGTTGGATGATGATGTTGAACTGAGTGTATTGGCATTTCATTTGCGCAGTAAAAGCTTTGCGCAAAAACATTTTTCTGCAGGTTTCCAACTTTCTGACGAGTTAAATCTTGTTGCCAAATCAGGTGTGTTACAGGCGCAAAGCCAAGCTGTATTTGTTGAGTGTCAGTTTATCCGTGAAGGGAAGATGCCACTTTCTATACCTTGTGATGTTTCAGCAGGCTTTCGACAACAAGATGATGTTTATGCACCCTGGACATGGCAGACGACTTCTGTGGCAGAAGGGGGCGGTTTATTGCTATTGAATGCACCGGGCAATACCGTACAAAAATTTGATGTTCAAAGTGCGTATATGCCCGAATGCCCTTTAGAGACTGACTCCCCCGAAAAGTATCTACTCGATACCGACAGCATGTATAAAATTGAGCATTTAACATTCTCGGTGCAATGTGCCGATTCTGTTTATAGTGAATGAGCCGGTGCCAGAAGAAGCTGTATTAGCATTGTTGTTACGGTTGGACTTTTCTGCATGTTCAGGAATATTGTTCAGCAGCATTGATCAGAAAAATTATTTTTACGCACCCTGTGGACGATGCACAGTTGTAGCTTTGCAACTGGGAACGTGCGATTAATCGTGTCAGGAAAACCTTTCAGGTCGTCTACATTGGTGATTAGTCTGTACTGAATAACCCGATTCTGTAAAAACAGAAAGCCAAAGCTTTATGCCTTCGATATTAATACCTAAAACCAAGTAAATAGCTTTGTTGATGACACGTTTATCCTGGCGTATTTTAAGCACAAGGCAGTCCAAATAAACGATAGGATAAACGGCATTTAACGGTCTTCTTTAAATTGTGTTAAGCCGTCTCTTGCATTGACGAGGCGCCAAGCTCACTTTCCTTTTTCGGCGCCTCAATACTGATCGGCAGCTGCAATAAGGTACGTGCAAACATCGAAGCTACAAACGGTGTTTCACCGGTAATAGACAAATCTTGGCTGTGCTGTAAAAAAGCTTTTAAGACGATACGTATTTCTGATCTAGCCAGCTCTCGGCCGATGCAAGCATGAATGCCATGGCCAAAGGTCAGATGTTTTTTACCGTTTTTACGATTTAATATCATTTTCTCCGGCGCATCCCAAAAACGTTCATCCCTATTGCCTGATGCCCACATCAAAAAGATACGGTCACCGCGCTTTAATTGAACACCGTGTAATTCACTGTCTTTTTTCACCCAGCGAAAATGCCCTTGAAAAGCAGCCTCCAATCGAAACACTTCTTCAATAAAAGCAGGGATTTGTTCAGGATCGTCACGTAATTTTTTCTGCATGCCCGGTGTTTCTATCAGCAGCTTTAACGCATTACCCATGGTGGTGGCCGATGAATCACTGCCGGCGACAATAAGCTGAAAAATCGCACTCACTGCTTTTTGATCATTAAACTCACTGTCTTGATCATTGGCAGCTTTAGCGAGAATGCCCATTAAATTATCAGCGGGAGCCTGCTTAACCTGTAAAAAATGGCGCCAGCAATAACGTATAAAACACAGTGCAGAAGCATAACTTTGGGCCATTTCAGCGGAAGATTGAATGCCATTTTGCGAGGCTAAGATATCTACACACCAATCTTTAATCTGCTCAAAATCACTTTCCGGCAAGCCTAATAAACGTAAGATGAGCACCATAGGTAAACGCCAGCCAAACTCCTGCATAAATTCAACCTCGCCCTTTGCAAGAATGGGGTCTAGCATGCTTTGACAAAGCGCTTCAATTTTACCTTCAAGGCTTTTGACAAAGCGCGAGTTTAACCCCGCATGGCCAACCTTACGTTCGGTGGTATGTTGCGGTTGATCTGAAGTGGCTAAAACATCTGCAGGAATAAGGCCTAAATCAGCTAAAGTTTCAAAAACCTTAACCTGTTTTAATAAATCTTGTCCTGGTTTCAGGTTTGCCACGATACCCTGATGTTGTGATGAAAAAGTCTCAATATCCCTGCTTAGAGTCACAATATCCTCATAACGGCTGATACAAATAACCCCATTGGATAACTGATACACAGGATGTTGATCACGTAACATCTGATAAAACGCATAGGGGTTTTGAAAACAGCTTTCCTGTAAGGGGTTGAAGTCTTCAGGGTTCCTGGGGTTTTCAGGAATCGGTGTTTCTTCTGCTTGATTAGCCTTGGATCGCGCAGGAGATAAACGACCAAGGTAAGCATAGGCTTTTAAACTTGCAATCATCACGGCCGCTAGAGATTCACGTCTAGCATGATAAAGGGATATGGGCATGATTAAACACCGAATATATTGAATGGAAGTGGTATTACCATAAATCACTAGGTTTACAGTGTAAACCTTGTTTTGTTATTTACCTAAAATAGATACATCAAATTCTTACAATGAAAGCCGGAGTTTATACATAAAAATTGAACCATTCCGCTTTAATACTGCTTATACCTGTATTTTCGAGGGTTAATATTTGGTAATAGGTTTTTCCGACGTTGAGTGGCTTTTCTTGTTAGAATGACAAACAGATTTTTTGTTATTACTCCTCCACTGCCTACATATTATCTCCCTATGAAGTTGCAACAGTTAAACGCCCAAGATGTCGGTTTTATTTATCAGGAATCGATAAAAACCCCCATGCATATCAGTAGCCTGGGTATTTTTGATCAATCTACCGCTAACACCCAACGTACAAGTAAAAAACAGATTATTGAATACCTGAGTCAACGGGTGCATAAGGCTCCTATTCTGAGGCAGAAATTGTTGCATACCCCGCTGGAATGGGAACGGCCATATTGGCTCAACGATGCCGAATTTGATATGGATTATCATGTGCGCAGAATTCAGTTACAGGCACCAGGCAATAAAGATCAATTAAATGCCTTGGTTTCCACGTTAATGCAAACCCCGTTAGATATGGATAAGCCGCTGTGGGAAATTTATTTCATTGAGGGCTTAAATGACTTCCCCGATATAGGCCAAAACAGTTTTGCGATGTTAACCAAGATTCATCATAGCTGTGTGGATGGCGGCTCGGGTAATAACCTTTATGCTGCGTTGGTTGATGTTGAACAGCAACCTGAAAACATGGTTATGGCGGGGGCTGTTGATGAAGCATCAGTGCCTGGACGTTATGAAATGCTGGCTAATGCCTATGGACGAAATACCGTTAGTGCGATAGAGCAAACCATCGCGCTGAGTAAACGCCTGCCTAGCCTGGCTAAAGTGGCCAACCAATTATATCGGGGCGAAAAACAGGCGGGGGCGAGTTTATCGGTGCCGCTGACACGTTTTAATCGCACCCCGGATGCAGAGCGAAGCTTGGCCTCAACCGCTTTTGATTTGGCCGCAATTAAAGCGATAAGAAGATCTATACCCGGTATCACGATGAACGATGTGGTGGTCTGTATTATCGCCGGTGGCCTTAGGGCGTTTTTGCAGGCCAAAGGTGAATTGCCGGAGACATCTTTGGGGGCGATGATGCCCAAAAATCTGCGAAAAGGAGTGGAGCATAAAGCTTCCAGCGGTAATAAAGTTGGCGGTTTATTTGCTTGTATCCATACAAATATCGAGGATCCAAAGCAGCGTTTACAGGCGATAAATCAATCGACCAAGGCGGCTAAGGCTTTTGCCGATGAAATGGATACCGCTGCATTTTTCCCGAATATGATGGGTGGTTTTTTATATCCTAAAGCGGGTAAGGCGCTAATGAAGTTAATGCAAAAGCATCGGCTTATGGAGCGAGTAGGGCCTGTGATGTTAAACACCGTGATTACCAATGTGATAGGCCCGCCGGTGGATTTATTTCATGCAGGTGCAATACAGCATAGCTTTGTTGGTATGCCGCCGTTGATTGATGGCGTGGCGCTGTGTCATGCGGTGTTTACGCATAAAAAACAAGTCACCTTAGCGGTGGTGTCCTGTCCGGCTATGATTGATGACGGGCAGTTTTATATACAGTGTATGGAGCAGTCATTTTTGCAACTGCAGGCAGCGGTGCAAAAATAAGTTTATTTTCTTGAATGTCTACTGACACAATGTTGTCAGTAGGGAGCGGTATAGTTCTTCTGCGGTTCAGGTTTAACAGAGCCGCTTAACTATATAGAAGATGGAATTCATCATGACAAGCACCATAGAATTAGTCACCTACCGTTTAAAAACGGGCAAAACCCAGAGTGATCTTGCGGCCACACATGAACAGGTTAATGCTTTTTTACAGCAGCAGCCGGGGTTTATTTACCGCTCTTGTAGCGTAGATGATGCCGGTTTGAATTATGATATCTGTTATTGGCAAAGCCTGGAACAAGCTAAGACTGCAGGGGATGCCTTTATGCAAAGTGCTCCCTGTCAGGCATTATTACAACTCTGTGATGAGGAATCGGTAACAATGCGTCATATGGCCGCATCTACCGAAGCGATGGGAGACTGCAGCGCCGCTGCGTAAATGCATGCGAAAAGCTGAACGTTTATTTCAGATTATGACACTGCTGCGAAGTCGCCGCAGTGTTATTACTGCAGCCGAATTGGCTGAAAATCTACAGGTTTCAGAACGGACTATTTACCGCGATATGCAAGCGCTGTCTTTGTCGGGCATGCCCATTGAATCGGAGACCGGAATAGGTTATCGACTCATGTCTGGTTTTTCTATAGCGCCTTTGATGTTTACTGAGGAGGAGTTGGAAGCCTTGATTTTGGGTGTACGCATGGTGCAGGGCTGGAGTGGCCCGAAATTAGGCCAGGCCGCCGATTCAGCTCTACATAAAATTAAAGCGGTATTACCCGAATCATTACATAAAAGCTATGTACAACAGCCCGAGTGGCTGATTGTGCCCGATTTTTATCGCGATCAATCATCGCCTTATAGCGATGAAATTCGTGAAGCGATTAAATCACGCAGCCAGATCATGCTGCTTTATACGGATGAAAAAAAACGCCAAACCAGCAGACAAATCTGGCCGCTGGGATTGGTGTTCTGGGGGCGCACCTGGACGTTAGTTGCCTGGTGTACCTTGCGTGAAGATTACCGCCTGTTTCGTTTGGATCGCATCAATAACCTGATCTTGATGCAGGAAAAATTTAGCTGCACGGCTAAGATTAATTTACAACATTATTTGGCGCTACAGGCGAAGATCAATCCGGTTTAGCGATCATGGGGGGGCAATGTATGGCAAAGGAACATCACATTGATGGACTCAATTTTTTGGAGGATTTCCTTGAAGGTTTGAGTTTTATTAGAGGTTGCTGAAACTCATAATCATCCTATTGTTTCCGATTCATAGGAATATAATTAGCCTGCAAAGAGGCTTAAGCAGCCCTTCAAGGGTGTGAGTCATACAGCCGACATTTCTGTGTAATGACTGAAGATTCGCTCATCTACGGTAGTCCATAAATTCTTGAAAAACCTGAGGCTTTGTTTTTTAACCGGATATAAGGTAAACCTGTTAGGCCAGATTTTTCTATTAAATAGAATAAGGGTAAGTGTGGCCCTAGCATTCAAAATAAATGCCTAAGGCTAAGAAGAGTGTAGTAATTTAGATGTGAATAATCAGTGGAGGAGCATGAGGCTCAGCTAGCTCATAGGCTGGTAGAATAGGCGCTTCAATTTTATTGATGTGATCTAAGATCTTTTTGATGACGACGGGATCTTTGATTGTGCTTATGGTTTTAACCTTAGCAAGGCTCTCAAAAGTGCCAATAACGGTCACTCACTATAAACGAAAGCTCACCAGAACTTAGTATGATGATGAGAATAGCGTATCGCCAAGAATTTCTCCAAAGCCATCGCTCAATGGCACGCCTCTGGTGGCGACCCCAGAAGATACAGTTTCAACATAAATCCCTTCTGAGACCATAAGCAGCCCGTCCTGATTCGGAAACAAAGCCAACTCTAATTGACCAATATGCACGGGTGTCACTGACGCAAAATGAAATGCAATCACTTCACCAGAAGCATCCACCTTGACCTCTCGCACTTGAGAAGGGATAGTGATCCCCCCCTGCAAAAAATAACCATTATCATTAATTAACGTACGATTTACATCAGAAAACACCGTTACTGAAGGTGCATAGAAGGTATCACCGACAGCATCCTCCAAAATTAAATAGCCTTCGCTGGCAGCCGCTAGATCCAACGTGTAATCTAATTCGCTGGCAGGCCTATCCATAAGAATATAACCAAAAGATCGAGTTGCCACAGTGCCCACACTCGGTTGCCCAGCCGCTGCTGTCTCCAGCCATAGACCCGGCTCAGTTTCAGTTAAGAGAAAGGGCGCATCATAATTTGCCA
>JABSRQ010000259.1 GCA_013215055.1 Pseudomonadales bacterium
GCGTCCCTCCTTCAAAGGATGCTATTGATGTACCTTTGTTAATATCGTAAATAACACCTGCAATGAAATCGGTAGAATCCACATTATTCATGGTAAAGCGTGTACCGAGAAAAAGGTCATGCTCAAAAGGTGATAGAAATTCATCTGGAAGCAATCTTTCAGAAACCGGTATGCCAATAGCTTCAGAGCTGGCAGGACCAACATCTACATCTTCCCGGTTGTTCCACATGTATTCGGCCAGTAAGCCAATATCAATACCGGTGAAGCTAACATCAGTTAGTGTGTATTCAAATCCAGTGACTGGCTAGCTGTAGTCTCCAGAAGTTTGTTTTTTATGCGTGCCTTCGAATTTAAATGCCCAGTCTTCCCTGACGTATTGAAGCTCCAGTCCTACCTGCTCCAGCTGCATATATCATACGGTGAGTTCTCTGGGAACAATGCTGGATGCAATCGGGATGACTTCACGGCTTGTTCCTTTGAAATAGGAAATGCCTACATCAAGATCACCGAAGTAATGCCCCCAGCGTGCAGCATAGTCGACATGTGCTCTCTCTCTGAAGGTAGAAAATTACAGTTATAAATTTAAAAAAACTCAAGTCGTTTAGAAGCTATAACAGGTATGTAGGTAAGTGAATTAGTGAGATTACCGAGGGTAATCTAACGATCTATTACTAAAGGTCTTTGTCCTAAATCCATATCAATCAATGCTAAACAGGGCAATTTCGTCATCATGCGGAGTCAACTGATGACTTTGCCCTAGCTAAGCGCAAGGACTGCTACGAAGCCGGGAGACTGTACATAATAATTGTACCTATTCCGCTTTAATTCGAAGCCTGTATACGATGCATATAAAGTTGAAGCTATTCAACATTAATAATACTTATACCTTACCTGTTTAATTGGAAGGTAGCATCAAGCTCGCTAACTTCTATGATAATAAAATATTAATTATTTTTAATGCACGTGTTTTTTGAACTACTAAGCAGGATTCCCCCCTGCTTTTATTATTCTCATTATAGAAATAATCGCTTTTAACCTGCAAATCCAATCCCTTTTCGTGATTAGTGTATTTTTTTTATGTAGCATTTATACGACACCGTTAGATATCTCGCGGTTTTCAGGCGTTAAACTGCTCACTTTATTCCGCATGAATACGGTCATATACATCAAGAATATAATAAATTCAATTGGAATAAACCCATAACTCACAGTGAAAAATAGACATATTTTTAACAACGGAACTTTACAGGCTAACAGAGGCTCTATTATGCCGCGCTAATAAAACAGCGCAGTAAAATTATTGATGCCAAGAAATAGATAAACCATTGATTAACAGGGATAGTTAATCGGAATCAGGGGTTTTTATCCGGTTTAATGAAGATAGAGATGGGGGTAGTTATACGTTTACCTTTGAATTATTGCCCCCTAACGTAGCATAAACCTATGGAAGGCCTGACTGACTGACTTTTCCAGGCTTTGAAAATAATACGTCAACTCAAAATATATATTTTATTGATGTAGATCGCGAGATATAAAAGATGTCTTTTTCAACTAAAAAACAACATAAGAAAACACATGAAAGTATCTCCGATGATGTCGAAGAATATTTAAAAAATGCAGATATTCAATATATAGCTTCATGCGTTTCAGGAATTAATGAGGACCAGGTCGATGCATTTAAGTGGCCTGACTTTGAATCTAAAGAAGCAGGGAAGAACCGTATTCCTACGGCCCGGGAACAAGAGAACCTGTCGTAATCTTGACATGAAACTTAACAATATTATTTCATATAAATTATCGTTGAATATAACACATCCAGAAACACCAACTAACCCGCTGTGCGGCATGTAAGGACTAATGAAAGTAATAGATCTCATACACAAGTTAACTACAATGGCTGGCGCAATAGCGACCATTTTAATGTTCCTTAATTTTGGAATTTTTTCTGAGAAAGTTGAAAAAGATATGAATAAAATGCGACAGCAAAACGAAATTATCATAAGACAGATTAAAAAAAATAAGTCCTAATTTTCATGATGGGCATCAGCATGAGAACTATTTTAATTTCAATGATTAGTCCTAAAAAATAATAAACGAAGCGTTATACATGCAGATTCATTATTCCATTGATGCAACTGGAAAGACTCCTTAATTCCTGTATAGAAATAACATATTCTTACCAATGAAACATAATTGAATTGCGTTAGCTCTATATACATGTAGGCCAACAATTTTTCTGTTGTTCCTGAAAAATTGCATAGAACTTCTGTTCAACAAGAAGCCTATCAACAAAGCCTGTTATTCAAGTAAGGTCTCACAGGTAAATATCCGCTAAATATGAAGGCACTAGACTGTACATAAAAATTGAACCCAGTCCGATATATTACCTCGCACCCATTGTCGTTTTAGGTAGTAAGGGCTATTTTTTGAACCAAAGCTATATTTCATGTCTTATTGTTCAAACTTTCTCAAAGACGATAAATACTTAAAAATGAAAAAAGCAGCATGTGTATTAGTTGAAGGTCTAGCAGGTAGAGTACTGGCATTGTTACGTTCTGACGGCAAGGGTTATTGTTTTCCAGGTGGCAAGGTAGAACCTAACGAGAAATATGAAGATGCCGCAGTTCGCGAGTGTTTGGAGGAGACTGGCTACGTTGTTGAAGTTATCTCGGATCCCTTCATTGCACAATGTGACGGGTACGAGGTGTGGACTTACAAGGCTGATATAGTGGCAGAACCTTCCGAGC
Source organism: Pseudomonadales bacterium (assembly GCA_013215055.1). Taxonomy (GTDB): domain Bacteria; phylum Pseudomonadota; class Gammaproteobacteria; order Pseudomonadales; family DT-91; genus CAKMZU01. The sequence continues at coordinate 2,748 of JABSRQ010000259.1, forward strand.
AGGCTGCCCCCTCACACGAGGGTGATATTGTCTGGATTGAGCCTACTAAACTCCTCACCGCTAACTTTGTAAAGTATAATCGGGCCTGCTTTAAACACTTCAATATCGATGTTATTGACCCAAGCTATCCTTGTAAAATTTATCGAGGAAAAGTAGCCAAGCGTTACGGCCTCGATACTGCGATAGATAAAACTCAAACTAATAAAAGCTTGTATCTTTCTTATCACGGTTTGGACGGGGATCAATCTGCTGATAAACAACATCATGGAGGGGTCGAACGTGCTTTGCACCAGTATCCCTCGGAACATTATGCATACTGGCATGATAAATATGGTGGAAATATTGATGACTGGAAAGCACCGGGTATGGGTGAAAATATCAGTTCAGTGGGGATGACAGAAGATAATGTTTGTTTAGGGGATATCTATCAATGGGGTGAAGAGGCTCTTATAGAAGTGAGTGAACCCCGTTCTCCATGCTTTAAGCTAAATAAGCGCTGGGGGATAGAGGGATTGTCTATTGCTATGCAGGAAACTAATCGCTGCGGCTGGCTATATCGTGTGATTCACCCAGGACTCGTTTGTAAAGATGCTCGCTTGGTATTAATTGAACGAGCACCTAATGCGATGACTGTACGTGAAGTTTGTGACATTTTCTATGGCAACCCACTCAATGCAGAAGGTCTAATAAAATTAAAGAAGCAAAGTAAACTGTCTGAAAGCTGGATGACAAAAGTTCTACAGCGTCTTGATACTAATAACGTTGAAAGCTGGGATTTTAGATTGTCCGGGAGTTAATAAATTATCTATTAGGTAAGTAATAATCACCAAGGGCATAGAATGTATAGATATGGGAATAGTAAGGTAAGTCTAATGAAGTTTGAAAGCTTAATAGAAAAAGGCCCTATTGCGGGCCTTGATTGAGCTATGGCTGGCATTCGGATGGATGCCTATACTTTACTATAAACCCCGTAATGCAGGGCTCCAGTGCCGGTGAGGACGGCCCACTGTTAAGAGTCTAGGGATCCGCCATCGGTGCCTATATCGTCGATATCACACCCCCCGACCAACGCACACAGGGATTGAGTAAGCTGTCGGCTGCAATGCAGATGGGCGTGATGTTGGGTCCTGTTCTGGCCTATCTGGTGACGTTCAGTTATTTGATGCCGTTTCTGGTGCAATCGCTCATCACCTTGTTTGCTGCCATCATGGTATTTATCTTCCTGCCTCGCTCGCCGGTTACTCCTGCGGCTAAGATGGCACAGACGCAAGATGCAAAAGCCCAGGCACCCGCCAAGCTGCGCTTTCTCGATGGCCGCTATAGTTTCTTCCTGATACAGGCCTTGGCCGTGTATATCTGTATGGGCATGGTGCAGCAGACGCTGGGCTTTTATTTCCAGGATACCCTGCACATTGACGGAGCCGAGGCCGCTAAACTGTATTCCTTTTCCATGATAGCGTCAGCGGCAGCCATGCTATTTGCTCAGCTGGTTCTGGTGCAACGCCTTAAACTATCCCCGCAGCAATTTATTCTGCTAGGCCTGCCGTTGTTTGTTATTGGCTTCATGGTACTGGCACTGGCTCAGAATGGCTGGATGCTCTATGCCGGCATGGCCTTCTTCGGCTTTGGCATGGGTTGCTGTGGCCCTAGCTTCTCGGCGGCAGCATCATTAACTGTCGAGCCCCATGAACAGGGGGCTCTGGCAGGACTTATAGGCTCGCTAGTCGGTATGGGATTTGTGATTGGGCCGATATTGGGTGGCTTCTTATATGCAATAGATAGTAGCTTCCCATACTTAGCCGCTACCGCTTTGACTGCTACGGTATTGTTATGGAGTATTTTCAGTAAGCTGCCAGTAACCCCATCTTGTAGTGCGCTTGGTGTTGGACAATCATAGCGTCCAATATGGACGCTATGATGTTTTGTCGCATCTTGAAATAAAAGCCAGAAATTCTCGATAATTATGTGCAGGAGTTTGTTGATCGAGACAAGACGTCTAACCCGGGTGGGGGGGCATAAAAAAATAGCTGTTTACATGACAGAAAAGACACGCCTATATGTGCGTTCAAAGTTGCTTAAAGATGGAATCAGTTTTAGTGGGTTAATGCATGAGGTAGTTAAGGCCCCAATTTTAAAGGGGGCCCTTCTTTTCGAAACAGCAATAACTCTAGGGGTATAATGGTGCAAGCCTACCTCTGCTAAGACTTCCCTTCCGGTATTCTTTTTCGATCTTGCGTTTACAATCGTATCCACAGGAATCATGCGTATATATACGTATAACATCTTTTTTATCCATGTGGCTAAGAACAGCCCGATTCGATGGAGAAAGCCCTTCAGGATCAGACTGCATCCTTGAGCCATAAGGCTTCTCGTTTTGATTGAAGCTCGGATCTGGCTTAGGATTATTTGGGGCCGTGTCCGCTGTTCCGCAGCCTATTAATGATGCTAAAACACCACTCAGAAGAAAACCTAAACCAAGGTCTTTCATAATTAACCGCCTGCAATCAGGTTTCGTTACACTTTGGAATAAAAAGCAATGTGAGACTTATCTCAGTCTAAGTTTGACTGCTAACGAGTAAATTTGTTCCAGCACAAACGGGCGAACCCAAAGATATAACCCTCTGTAACCTCCTGAAAACGTGTCTTTGAGGAGTCTTACTTCTTATAAAAATTTCCAGATATAAATAAAAATATTACGATGCCTCAAGATTTAATGCCCGCAGCGCCCCTATGTTGGTGTTCATGTCTCGACAGAACGACACATAAGTTACTGGATAATGACTTGAGTCTTACGGCGTTTTTCAATGGTGCTATAAAGTGTATATTTGTCAGACTCAAAGTAGAGTCTGAAGACGTCAGTTTCAGTGCTTTGGTGAATATCTAAAATCGTGAAGATTTAAATATTTATGGTTATGTTAAGAAAGGGAATTTCTTTCGAAATAGTAATAACACTAGGGGTATAATGGCGCATCCCAGCAATACTTATAATGAGTGTTCGATGAATAATAATGAAGAATTTATAAATCTCGTGCATGAATTGAATCTACGCCAGGATCAGATCATATTGATATTTGCATCGGCAGAAATCCTTATCTCTCAGTCGGAATTGATTTGTTATTTATCAGGTACGAAAAGCGAAGATTTCCAGCGTATGCC
>JABSRQ010000260.1 GCA_013215055.1 Pseudomonadales bacterium
TATATGAGTTGAAAGTTAAAGCTGTAGCTGACGATGCCGAGCTCATCGGGGGTGTCTGGTGGAAACGTAACAGCAAAGATAAACTTGTTGAAATAGGCAAGCAAATCTGGGGAGACTTTGCCGTTATCAAAGAACGCTTTTATGATTCGGCTACAGATAATGTCGATGTTCAAGCAAGCTTGTTAAGCACTAGATCCAAGCTTATAAAAACCAATAAATTACCGCCGCTGATGCAAGCAAAATAAACGCTATTTAAAGCGCTATCCGGCACATGGCATGCAGGCCCTTCAATGAAGGGCCTGTAATCTTTTAAACTATCAACGTTGCTTTTATCTAAAGGCAAGTTTGAAAAAATGAATGGCTTAAATCTAGCCATCTTCGAAAAATATATTAGCCTGAATAATATAAACTAAAGCCCCTTTCGTTCAGGAATAAAGTGTTAGTTTGCTAATCGCTACAGCCTTTCATCTACAAGAAGCCCATGCACAACCTCCAGGGCTCAAATGGCCAAAGCAGCCTGAAATAGCAGCCAGGTTTACAAGAAAACATCAAACTTTCGAGAAAAGTTCGCCCCCTTGCCATCCTTCTCAATGCAATGCTTAGCCACTGGAAACGGTGAGAAGAAATTGCTTATTATTCTGTAATCAAATGGGGGGATATCTCAATCGTAATTCCCGCTTTCATCCTGTGCGGGAATCAAATGGAGCTCAGGGGACTCATTCGTCTATTTTTCTATCGAATCCGTCATAAGCTTTCTAGCAATTAGCATGAGAAAAAGTGCGACAATTGGCGGCACGATCATAGGAACAAACTCCGTAAACGAGCCATCAACAAAATACCCCACTAGGCGTGCAAAAATAACCGCACTCAAATTGATAACGCCGACAAGAATATAGTTAAAGTTGGCTTTAATAGCGCCCAGCAGTACGCTTGCCCAGGTCGCAAATATTGCCCCACCCAATAAAGCACGGATACTCGAGAGTCCGCTCACAGATTCCACAGATCCAAGCAGCATGTGATCGAGTATGCTGGTTGGATTAAGCATCAATATCAAGCCGTTTCCCATAAAGAATAAAGCGATGATCGCAAAAATACCGCGGCCTATATTTGTCTTTGTCATAAAATATCCAATTCAAGTTAAGGTAAGATAAAGGTTTAGTGTGCCTTAAGCCAACTAGCGATGCCCGGGACAATGTCATGCGGGGTGGTTCAGCGGATAAAACTCACCTTAGCATCACGTTGTAAGCATGCCAATAAACCTCATCAATAGTCGCAAAAGAGCCAAAAACAGTCTCTAGCCATTGATTATCCATTACCCCTACTGACAGTGTACTGTCAGTAGTCATGATCTATTTATTGTGCCTAGCCGTTGGCTTATCGGAAAAAGGTCCTGTTGCCGCAGCACTTGTTTGCAAGAAAATTAGCCCGTGCCATTAACCATGGCGAAAGCCTAGAACTTCCCGCCCAATAGACTGTCAAAAGCCACAGAAATTTCACGTCAATAAACTAATTTGGAGGCTTCTGTGGAAGTTGTAGTGTTTTGGATTTCCCTGAGTGTGATTGTCGCTATTTTTGCCAGAAAAAAAGGCCGATCAGGCATAGGTTTCTTCTTACTGTCTATATTTTTTAGCCCGTTAATAGGTTTTATCATAGCGCTGCTACTGGCTGAAAACAGGGGGGATTTCGAATCCAGAAAGTTATCTGACGGCGCCAATAAAAAATGTCCGCACTGTGCAGAGCTAGTGAAGGCTCAAGCGAAAGAGTGTCGCTACTGTGGAAAGGATATTAAGGATTGGCCTGATGGCGCCGAAGCTTAGGATTTGCTATCTGCAGCGATGATGAATATGCACGATAAGAAGCGACACTGGCCAAAGCCTGTGCCGCGTCTGTTATTCATTGGCTATCACGGTTTACGATAAACCTCTACCCCATCGACTATCGTCAATAGCACTTCAATATCGCGTCTATTGCCTGCGGCAACTTCCAGCGACTTATCCGACAGGATAATCAGATCGGCGATTTTACCGACTTCGATAGCCCGTCATGACACACAGCAGCTCTACAGTGAACGCCATTTTGCTTTAATGGGTAAGTTATAGCTGAAAATAGGATAATATAAGCGATTAACAGATGAAATCTATCGCAGGAACATAAGCCCACCCCATGAAATTACAAGACATAAACAAACGACGTTATCGCAAGCACTTAAATATCCTGCTTGTGGTGCTGTGCGTAAGCCTCATAGCGATGGCCTTATTATTTGGGCAACTATTCATCGCCTTGTTCTCTGAGGGTCAGGGCAGTAATTTTTCTTTTAATCTAGCAGGCGTGGTAATGGCAGGCCTAGCCTGCCTGGCTTTTCTCTATACAGTGCGTCATCACGATTTTATGCTGGAGGTTTATTATATTTGGCAGCTTAAGCAGGGCCTGAATAAGATCTATCGCAAGCTCAAAGCCATTGAGGCCGCCGCAGACGATGATAATATCGATGCCATTATTATCTTGAATTATTATTATACCGCTAGCTCACAACTTTTTAAGCTGGATGATAATACGATTACGCTGGATTCATTACAGCTACAGATAGATAAAATCAACAGCCGGATAGCAACAAAAAACCTGACTATCAAGCTTGAAGACTATGACGCCTCCATGCTGGCAAAGTTTTAAGCGCAGAGACAAGCCTGAGTTCAGCCTTTATGGCTGAGAAAACCCCTTCAGATGTTATTAATGGATAAGGGCCTGGCCCAGCTTAAATTCAAGCAGCGTACCCTCGAGGATGATGATCTGGCCAGCGCCATCCTGTTCCTTATCTGAAACTGGGGCTTTGGCCGCCTCGGGGTTTATCGCTGGGGTTTGCAGCGGTAAGAGTTTTCCTTCGATATTGACCTGAGTGATGGTCAGCAACATTCTAGCGGCTACGGCCTCTACCTGTTCTTTCTTGCGTGTGGCCTCTTCGGCTTTAATGCCTTTAACCGATTGCGTAATCATGCCGTAGATCTTGCTGCCGGCTGGCACGATGATAACCCCCTTATCCCGCAGTGCGTGCTCCAGCAAGGCAGAAAATGTTTGGCCTGCAGTATCTTTACTGGTATCCAGTGTGCTGTTTAGGCGCACGATCAATACCGTACCCATCGCAATCTCGCCCTTGGCCTCGTAACGGCCATCCCCCCCCACCACGTCCACAGATTCGGCAGTAGAAGTACCCATAATGATTCTTTTAACGTCTTTGGCCGCAAGCCTTACTGCAAGCCCATCTACTTCGACGTTAATATAGTGGTCAGTACGGCTGATAACGGTACATTGCACGATGCGGCCATCATAGAGTTCTATCGTGTCTGCGCTCACCGATGTGGCAATAAAGAGTAGGACAAAGAATGCGAGCTTAATCATGGCGGGTTCCTTGTATACAACGGATCCTGAGTTTGTATTCTTGTTGGCGATTCTGTTAAGGATAGTTTGTTGCGAGGTAAATGCTACGCCTGCTTGCAGAGTCCACGAAGCTATGAGGTATTTAGGCGAGTTTTCCAGAGACTTACTTTCGACTAGCCAGGCTTGCTGTCGAAATGTACTTGGGGTTCAAACTGCAGGGTTGGATGTGTGAAATCGTAACCACTAAACAAATTTAAGCCCGGCTTAAACTGAAGAGATATGCCAAAAAGTTGAAAACCGCTGCATTAACCCATCTCTACCATAGAGATTTCACTTAGGGTTTAGGTTTAGCCTGCACTGGAATCATCAAATAAAGGTAGGAATTAAGCTGTAAGTACAATAACCCCAGTATTTATCAATCCATAAAGTACAGAATCTGACGGCAATTCAAATCCATCTTTGGAGAAGTGTTTTATATAAACCAACACACGAGCAATATATGTTGGATTATTCGTCGTAATCGCTAGCAACTCCCCTAGCTGCTAACTCTCATAATTTGGGCTGAAAAATAAATTAGTTCCTTCTTTTCAAGTAGATAGTTTTTTATCAAACTCGTTTTTATATTTCGGCACAACTTCTGCTTCTTCTGATTCACCCACTGGGTAAACTCAAAGCCGAAACAGAAGAGAAAAGACTATGAAAAACAAAAACACGGTCACAAACGTTACTCGAGCAGCATCAATATTTTTTAACCGTAAGCAACACCTGAAAGCACTTGTTCTGCTAGGTGTTAGTGCCTGCATAGCCCTTTCTGGCACTGCACAGGCTGAAAACGTACACGCCTATAACGGTAGTTTCTGTAAAAATAAATATGGCTCTCAAGCGGCCGATTTCACCTATGTGGATGGCATCAGAAACAACACCGGCATGTATAGATCTATAGTCTGCCCCGTTGTAGTTGATGAATTCGGGGTGACCAGTGGCACCACAATGGTATGGGTTCATTTCACTGATTTATCTGCAACGGGGCCGGGTACGGTATATTGCAGCCTGATAAGTAATAGAGCGAACGGAAGATTGCGCCAGGTACGATCTGCAAAACTAACGGGTAGCGGTTGGTTTCGTATCCCCGACATTACAGTCGATGACAAGTGGGGGAGTTATCACATGACCTGTTCACTGCCTAAAACAAGTGTGCTGAACACCATCGTAATTGGTGAAAAAAACTAACTTGTTGTGAATAACATTAAAGAGACAGGAGAAGTATCGTGAAAAAAACAGCCCTTCCGCTCATTGTTCTGACTTGTGTAACCCTGATGAATATTGGCTATACCACCGTCATGACAAGGGAGCACCATACAAATGAAACCATGTCGGAAATTGAAGCCTCAGGAGATAAACTCAATGCCAATGGTCTGGAAGGAAGGGCTTATTCTTCCCTCGCGCAGGCGCAGCAGGATATCTCGCTACTAAGATCAGAGTTAGCAGACATAAAAAAACTCGGAGGCAGAACTGCAACATGGGTCAGCGAGACCCAAAAGGTCAGGCATGAGATGAACGCTGTTAACAATAGAATAGAGGCCGTCGAAAAGGCACTTGAATCTGCAGAACTGACCGATACAAGTGAAACAGTCTACGACGTGTCACAAGCATATGGTGAGGATCTCACGCCACCTGTTTATGAAGATCCGCAAAATGACCAACAGAGCATGGCAGTCATCGAATCGGTGCTGGACGAAGAGGCTCTGGATGAACAGTGGTCCTCGGAGCTGGATGACAGCATCACCGAGATGATAGATCAATTGGAGATCAGTCAAACACAACTCACACGGGTATCGTGTTATAACAATCTCTGTCGCCTGGAAATTGAGCACGCTGACGCGCAATCTGAAAACGAGCTCGCCTTACATCTCAGCATACTTGTCAGTGATCAACTGCCCCAAGCAAACTACTACCAGCAAGAAAATGATACAGGCGGGATAAGCTCAACCATCTATCTGGCACGAGAGGGATTCGACTTTGCCAAAGCCGGCTCTATCGATCGATAACAATCGATGTACGCTAATGGTATTACAGTACTGCAAGCGAACGGTATCATAAGCACTTTAAAACTCGCTTGTTCTAGGCACACCTTACTCTGCTAAAATTCCATATAATGGGTGTCAGATGTGAGGCCTGACCCCGATCTTCTGACCCCGAGCTTACTCAAGAGCGCAAGGATAGGCGTGAGGATAGGCGTGAGGATAGGCGTGAGGATAGGCGTGAGGATA
>JABSRQ010000261.1 GCA_013215055.1 Pseudomonadales bacterium
CGCGGGTAATCTTGAATCGTTGGCAAGTGTGGATTCCAATGAGCGCTATACATTTGTTCAGGCTGATATCTGTGATGCTTCGGCGATGACAGCCACTTTTAACCAACACCAGCCCGATATCATTATGCATTTGGCGGCTGAATCCCATGTGGATAGGTCCATAGACGGCCCAGCCGAATTTATTCAAACCAATGTTGTGGGTACATCGGTGTTACTCGAATGTGCCAGGGCGTATTTCAACGAACGCACGACTGAAAAACAGCACGCGTTTCGTTTTCATCATATCTCATCCGATGAGGTCTATGGTGATCTGGAAGGCCCGGATGATTTATTTACCGAAACCACGCCTTATGCACCTAGTTCCCCTTACTCGGCGTCAAAAGCCTCATCGGATCACCTGGTTAGGGCATGGAATAGAACCTTCGGCCTGCCAGTAGTTATCACTAACTGTTCCAATAACTATGGTCCTTACCATTTTCCCGAGAAATTAGTTCCATTAGTGATCTTAAATGCCCTAGAGGGCAAGCCCTTGCCTATTTATGGCAAAGGAGATCAGATTCGAGACTGGTTGTATGTAGAAGACCATGCCAGAGCTTTATATAAGGTGGCTACCGAAGGTGCTGATGGCGAGACCTACAATATTGGTGGCCACAACGAGAAGCAAAATATTGAAGTCGTGAAAACCATCTGTGCCATTTTAGATGAGCTAGTGCCTAAACATCCCAATGGGATTGACGGCTACGAAGAGTTAATCACCTATGTTGCCGATAGGCCCGGGCATGATATTCGCTATGCCATCGATGCAACAAAAATAGAAGCCGATTTAGGCTGGGTGCCAGAAGAGAGCTTTGAAACTGGCATCAGGAAAACCGTTGAGTGGTATCTCACCAATAAAATATGGTGTGAGCATGTGCAAGATGGATCTTATCAACGTGAGCGTTTAGGCGCTAAAGCTCAATAAGAGAGAATTAAATGAAAGGCATAATATTAGCAGGTGGCTCAGGCACACGTTTATACCCCATTACTCAGGGTATTTCTAAGCAGTTGTTACCTGTTTATGATAAACCGATGATTTTTTACCCGATATCGGTACTGATGTTGGCAGGTATTCAAGAAATTTTGATTATTTCTACGCCAGAAGATTTACCCAACTTTGAACGTTTATTAGGTGACGGTAGTCAGTTCGGCTTGAAGTTTCAGTACAAAGAACAGCCAAGCCCCGATGGCTTAGCCCAGGCATTTATTCTGGGTGAAGAATTTATTGATGGTGATAGTGTTTGCCTTGTTCTAGGTGACAATATTTTTTATGGCAATGGCCTAACAGAACTGCTACAAGCTGCGGCCGAGAAAACGTCAGGTGCAACCGTTTTTGGTTATCATGTTAGAGACCCCGAGCGCTTTGGCGTTGTGGAGTTTGATAAAGCCGGTAAGGCCATCAGCATCGAAGAAAAACCAGAGCAGCCTAAATCACATTACGCGGTAACAGGCTTATATTTCTATGATAACCGCGTGGTGGAATTAGCAAAACAAGTTAAGCCTTCTGCGCGAGGTGAGTTAGAAATTACTTGCCTAAATAACGCTTATCTTGCATTAGGTGATCTCAACGTTGCTATGTTAGGGCGTGGCTTTGCTTGGCTGGATACTGGCACGCACGATAGCTTGATGGAAGCAGGGCACTATATTCAAACCATAGAGCATCGTCAGGGGGCTAAGGTTGCCTGCTTGGAAGAGATTGCCTACGTCAATGGTTGGCTCAGTAAAGAACAGCTATTAGAGCGTGCCGATTATTTCAAAAAAACATCCTATGGCCGTTATTTAGCAGAAGTTGCTGAGGATGACATGCATGAATATCCTTAAAACTATACTTCCAGGTGTAGTGATTATTGAACCCCAAGTCTTTGGTGACGAGCGCGGTTTTTTTCTGGAAAGCTACCAAAAAGAACGCTATCAAGAGGCGGGTATTCCGCTGGAGTTTGTTCAGGATAATCATTCACGCTCAGGTCAAAATGTATTGCGAGGCCTGCATTTTCAAATCAGCAAACCGCAGGGCAAGTTGGTGAGAGTAACTGCCGGTGAAGTTTATGATGTGGCAGCTGATATTGATCCTGAATCAGCAACATTTGGCGAGTATGTCGGCGTTCTCTTATCGGGCACTAATCACAAGCAATTATATGTGCCTCCAGGTTATGCGCATGGCTTCTGCGTGATATCAGAAACAGCAGATTTCCAATACAAATGTACAGACTATTATGATCCGGCCGATGAAGGCGGGATTATCTGGAATGATGAGACGATCAATATTGATTGGCCCATTAAAGAGCCAAGTCTTTCAGATAAAGATAAAGTCAATCAAACCTTAAAAGCCTACGCAGAAAGTTTGAAATAATCATGGTTGTATCACAGCAAAAAATTCTGATCACTGGAGCAGGCGGGCAGGTAGGGAGTGAGTTAGTTGAACTTTGTAAAGAGAGACAGCTTAATTACATCGCTTATAGCTCATCTGAGTTAGATATTACTAACAAAGATCTAGTCATATCAGAAGTTAAAAAGCAAAGCCCATCTGTTGTGATCAATGCCGCTGCTTATACGGCTGTGGATAGAGCAGAAGAGGATCAAGATAAGGCTTATGCAGTTAATCGAGATGGCCCTTTGTTTTTAGCTGAAGCTTGCAAAGAAATCGATGCCCTTTTAATGCATATTTCAACAGACTACGTCTTCGATGGCGAAAAGAAAACGGCTTATACTGTTGCGGATAAGACAAGCATCACTTCGGTTTATGGTGCATCAAAATTAGCCGGTGAAGAAGCCATTCAAGCGACCTGGGATAAACACTTTATTCTGCGCGTGAGTTGGGTCTTTGGGCAATATGGTAATAACTTTGTTAAAACGATGCTGCGTCTAGCGAATGAAAGAGATGAATTATCTGTCGTCAACGATCAATTCGGCGCGCCAACATCGGCACAAGATATAGCTGAACTGCTTATAAATTTAAGTCAAGATAACACCTGTAGAGGGATTGAGCACTTCGAGTCTAACCCAGGGGTAACCTGGTATGATTTTGCATGTGAAATCTTCAAGCAAGGGAGTGAACGAGGTTTAATTACCAATATACCAAAAGTTAATCCTATCGGCTCTGACGAGTTTGTAACGCCGGTCACCAGGCCCAAGAACTCAAAGCTGGCGAGTGAAAGATACCGTACTGAATGGCTAGACGGCCTGCATACAATGCTAGGGCGCATGGCCAAATAAGATGGATTTTCATGCATCTAAAGATATCGTCTTATTCTCGACTGCAGATTGGGATAATCCTTTTTGGACTAATAAGCAGCATGTTGCTGTAGAGCTTGCGCAGCTTGGACATAGGGTGTTTTATATAGAAAGCATAGGCCTGCGTCAGCCATCAGGTAATAAATCGGATCTAACACGCTTGTTAAAAAGGCTGATTAAAGGTTTGAAGCCCCCCAGAGAAGTGAAGGAAAACCTTTGGGTATGGTCACCACTAATTATTCCTGTTCAGGGCAATACGGCGATTCAATTTGTAAATAATAAGATATTTAATATCTTTCTGTTTGTTTGGCTTAAAGCACTTAATTTTAAGAAACAGTGCTTATGGAGTTATAACCCACTTACTACAGAATATTTGGCTGTTAATCGCTTCGAAACTTCGGTGTATCATTGTGTTGATGAGATAAAGTCACAACCCGGTATGCCGATTGAAACCATTGAGAAAAATGAGCAGCAGTTTCTTAAAGAGGTTGATATTGTCTTTACAACATCACAGCAGCTCCAGGAAAGTAGAGTTTTAGTTAATAGAAACAGTCATTACTTCTCTAATGTGGCTGACTTTAGGCACTTTAATAAAGCCTTGAATGCTGATGTGAAAAAGCCAGATGCTCTGGAGTCGATGACAGGGCCTATCTTGGGCTTTGTAGGGGCAATATCAGATTATAAAATCGATGTGGAGTTGCTGTTAACCCTGGCGGATTCTAAACCTGATTGTCATATTGTTTTGATAGGTCAGGTCGGTGAAGGTCAGCCGGGTACCACTATTGCAGCACGCTTAAATAGAAAAAATATTCATCTATTAGGCCCAAGGGCCTACGCCGAATTACCACAATATATAAAATACTTTGATGTTTGTTTATTACCCTGTGTACTAAACGATTATACAAAGAATATGTTCCCCATGAAGTTTTTTGAGTATCTGGCGGCGGGTAAACAAGTGGTTTCTACACAGTTACATGCTCTGTCTGAATACGAAGATGATGTATATCTTAGCAGCTCGGTAGATGACTTTTTAGACAACATTGATAGAGCGTTAAATAACCCGAAATCAACTCAGGAGATGCTGCTTAATTTAGCTAAAGAGCATACCTACGAGAAAAGAATGGAAAGGATGTTAAACGTTATCGAGGCACAGGTTTAATGCAGTTCTATTATCATAAATCCTCAGAAAGTGCTGAATGGTTAGGAATGGCGCTAAAGCGCTCATTTACTCATGGCGTAGTAAAATATTCTACGGATGCTAGTAGCCAAGATGATTTAGCCGCTGGGGTATATGTCTTTCAAAACCCTTCAGATGATCATTTTGAGTTATTACAAAGTGTACTATCTAACCCTTTAAGTAAAGTAATCATATTTGGACAAGTGACTGCTGCAATTGCACAGTTACTTCAGGTGAGCGTGTCTGCTATTTCTCCTGAGACTAAAGCACTTGCAGAGTGTGAGAATGCAGTAAGGTTTACACCTAAAGAAAGCATCGCAAGACTTGAGTATGACGAGGGTGAGCTGGCAAAGAGTTCTGCCATTCAGAGTCGTGCCTTAAAGCGTTTCGATTTTATGGATGAATGGAATAACTTAGGCTTTGGTGCAATAAGTTTCGATAATTCGCCATGGGCAGTATCACAAGTTATTCAACTGATGACTCCGGCCAGATTAAACATTATTGCGTCCGTCACTGCGAAAGGTAATATCATCACCCCCTTTATTTTAGAGATGGATGAGCCCGATTCGGCCTCCTTATTATGGGTGAATCGGGAGGTAGGGCTTCTTGATAGCCATGAATGGAGTCTGGTGGAGTATTTTGTCGCAAACTATAAAAGTGATTCACACTTTTGTATGCCATTTATTTCAGAAATCCCCTATGGCTATGATGCGGCGGTTACTATGCGGTTAGATTGTGATGAAGATATTGCCTCTGCCAGGCAGTTGTTTGATTACTATCAATCAGAAGGCATTCCACTCTCCCTGGCAATTAAAACATCGCTACCTGAAGCCGAGAGACACTTCTTGCTTCTAGATGATGTGATAAAAACTAACGGGAGTATTTTATCTCACACGGTTAATCATTATTGTAATTGGGGCGAGAATTTTGAGCAGGCTTATGATGAGGCAAAAAGTTCAAAGGGGTGGCTAGAAGAGAAGTTAGATGCAATAAAACCGATCAATTATGCTGTTTCTCCTTTCCATCAAAATCCTGACTATGCAGTTCAAGCATTGGAGGAGGCGGGTTTTACCGCATTTATCAGTGGTATTATTGCTAATGACCCTCAATACCTTTTGGCAAGGGGGGGCAGAGTCAGTGGTCAAATGCAAATAATTTCTCATACGCAGCAATGTATGTTGCACGGAGACTGCGGTCAAGAAGGTAGCCTTGATAGCCGCACATATAAGCAGCAATTCGATCAAGCTAAAAAAGCACATTGCCTATTTGGTTACCTGGATCACCCTTTCTCAGACCGCTATCAATATGGTTGGACTGATGAGGATGAGCGACAGAGAGTTCATAGTGAGTTGGTGCATTATGCTAAGCAAAGCTCTACTCTATTTATGAATGAAG
>JABSRQ010000262.1 GCA_013215055.1 Pseudomonadales bacterium
CATATAGACGCTGGCAAACCCTGATTTTAGGCCTATTTAGCTTTGTCGTGTTTGTCTGGGGCGCTATCGATGTTTTTGAGGTTGATGCGGCGGTGATGATGGTCTATTTTACGTCTGCGTTGATGTTAACGGCTGCATTGGTTACCGCCGCCTTGATCTGTGTGCTGTTGTTGAAAGTGCTAACGTGGTTTAGAAAGCGTTTAAATGTCGGTTAACGTGTAATCCAAGTCCAGTTCATCACATAACGCTTCAATTTCATCGGTAAATTTATCCGGCTCACTGTCTGCATGCATGCTTAGATCAACTTCTGCTTTAAATAATTCACCGCCCGACATCGCCGCGCTTTCGGTATAGCTGTGCATATTGATCACATTGAGATGGTGGCTAACAAAAGCTGTAGCCAGTTCTTTAACGATGCCGGGTCTATCCAAACCTATAATGGTAAGCTTTATGTTTTGTGCTGAGTCTTGGCTGTCTGCATCAATGTTGTTTTGAATTAATACGGCAATACCTTGTTGTTGCAAGGCGGATAATTGTTGCTGTAATTTATTGCTGTCTGCGGTATTAATAGAGACCTGAACAAAACCTGCAAATTTCCCAGCCAGCTTGGTCAGGCGGCTTTCCAACCAGTTACCGCCGGCTTGGCTAACGGTTTGTGAAAGCAATTCAACAATGCCGGGTTTGTCATCGCTGATAAAAGTAAAAACCATATGTTGCTGCATAAAATTCCCTAGAGTTCGTTGGCCATATTTTGAGTATACGCCAGTCTTTTGACAAAACACCATTAGATTATTTAAAGCCTAGATCAGCAGTGGTATATTGTTTTTTTAAATGGCGTTAATAACCTAATGATTAAAAAAATAAAGATGTTAGCCGCTTCGTTGTTACTGGCCTGTTTGTTTCTGCCTTTATCAACCTGTACCACACAGCCACATCCTCAGGATAAAGTTCAAACCGCCGAGGTATTTGAACGTTATGCGGTGATGACGGATAAAGGCAGTGAAAAGTTTTCTATGCTTCAGCGTTATGGTGCGGGGCTTGTTTTTATTCTGCCGTTTTTATTATCTTTGGCGGCGTTGTTTCGCAATGGCGATAAGATTGTTTATGCCTTGTTTGATATGTTTTTAGGCCTTGCGGTGATTTTTGTTATCACCTTGCATGGCATGACCGGTCAGCTTGTATTGGGTGGCTATATTGCGGCATTTTCCGGCAGTTTATATTGGCTGTTGGCCTTGTTGTTATTAGGACTCAGTATTAAACAATGTTTGTCGCCGACGGTTAACATAGAGGGTCAATAATCGGTGTTTATTATTCCTTATCAGCAATTAGATCCTGGCACTTTGCAGTCCGTTTTGCAGGAATATGCCAGTCGTGACGGCACGGATTATGGTGCACTTGAATACAGCCTCGATGAAAAAGTGGCACAATTATTAGCGCGTTTAAAAAGTCAGGAGTTGGTGCTGTGTTTTGATCCCGACTCCGAGAGCTGTAACGTGATGCTGAGCCAGGATGCCAAGGCTTTAATGAGCTAAATGCTGGCCTGAAATACTTTTAAGTAGTGAAATAATATGTCTGAACAATTCTCTTTGGATGCGCGTGGGGTTTTCTGCCCCGAGCCAGTTATGATGTTACATCAACAGTTTCGAAAAATGTCCATCGGTGATGAACTCGACGTTGTGGCAAGCGATCCTTCCACCCAGCGTGATATTCCCAAGTTTTGTGCCTTTCTGAATCATGAGCTTATTTCTCAGCAGGAGATTGACGGTGAATATCTCTATCGTCTGCGAAAATTAAGTTAAAGAACATGTCACTATATGCTGTTGAAGATAGCTTTATTATCGACGATTTGATGGCGCTTTTCTCCCGCCAGTTCAGGTCTTCCGAGCAGACCCTATTAGTATCTGGTGATGATGAGCCGCTCTATCTGCCTAAATCGACACAATGTGAATTCCATCAGGTGATATTTGCGCATGGATTTTTCTCCAGTGCGATGCATGAATTAGCCCATTGGTGTATTGCCGGAGATGCCCGTAGGCAGTTAACCGATTATGGCTATTGGTACGAGCCCGATGGGCGAACTCTGGATCAGCAGCTGGCATTTGCAGCCGTAGAGGCCAAGCCTCAAGCATTGGAATGGGTATTTAATAAAGCCTGCAATCGCAGGTTCTATATCAGTCTGGATAATTTGGACGGTAAACCCGGGGACGATTTACCGTTTAAACAAACGGTTGTTGATGCATTGGCATCTTACCGCCAGAACGGCCTGCCTGCGAGGGCGCTTTTATTACAAAAAGCGTTAGCGCATTTTTATAGGCAAGACAGCCAGTGGCTTAATTATGAATTTTCAATACAGGAATTGGGTGTATGACATTCATGGCTAAAAAACTACAGATTGTTGCCGATGAAAATATCCCTTCTTTACCGCAATTGTTAACCCAGAACGTCGAGTTACGTTTTATTCCCGGGCGGCAAATTCAGCCAGCCGATCTTCAGCAGGCCGATGTGTTATTGGTACGTTCCGTGACGCAGGTTAATGCTGCATTGCTTGAAGGAAGTCAAATTGCCTTTGTCGGTTCTTGCACCATAGGCACCGATCATATTGATCTGGATTATCTACAGCGCCAGGGTATCGCTTTTGCGAATGCTCCAGGGTGTAATGCCGATGCTGTGGTGGATTATGTGCTGGCGGCGATGTTTTCTTATCAGGCGGATATGAGCTATTTCTGCGGTAAAACCGCAGGTATTGTTGGGCTGGGGCAGGTGGGTACACGGTTAAGCTCTCGCTTATCGGCGCTGGGCATGAAGGTGCTGGCTTATGACCCGTTTGTTGACGCTGCAACGGCCACTTATGAGCAAGTGTTGGCGGCCGATATTGTCTCCTTCCATGTGCCTATTACTCGTAGCGGTGATTTCCCCACTTACCATATGCTGGCGGCCAATGAGCTTAAACAGTTAAAACCCGGTGCTGTTTTAATTAATAGCTGCCGTGGCCAGGTATTTGATAATCAGGCCTTGCAGCAGTTTATTGATAGGCAGAGTAAAAGTGAAGCGTCGGTGTATACCGTGTTGGATGTATATGAAGATGAGCCTAGCCCCAATGAAAAACTGTTACTTTCTCTAGATGTGGCTACCGCGCATATTGCAGGTTACAGCCAGCAGGGCAAGATTCGAGGTTCATTGCAGGTGGTTATGGCGATGTTGGCACATTTCAAACGAGATGATGCCTTAGATGATTTATTGGCATTAACCCGTAGACCGTTAAAACTGGATGCAGCGGATAGTGCTGCCAGCTGGGTTAAAGCGGCTTATGATATTAAAGCCGATTCTGAGGCATTTTTAACGTCGTATTTATCTGATGATACAAATTACGCGTTACTGTTTGACCAGTACCGCAAGCATTATCCTGTGCGTACAGAGTTTTCATATTTTGATGTGTGTATGTCTGATGAGAAAATCGGCCTAACGTTAAGCAAGCTAGGCTTTCATGTGCTGTAAGCGGGCTTTATTGGACCCTGTTTTGATGTTGAGATGTGGAAGCGTTGTGTGTAAGTACGTCACAGCTGTGATCAATCATCGCACGTGTAATCGGTATTTCAATGCCGTCGTTATCAATAAAACACGCTTGATGCAGGCTGTCACAATTTAGCCAATCGGTATTAGTGTGTTGTTGGTTATTGGTGGCTGTCTTATCCATAAGTTTTCCCCGTTGTTTGTTTTAAGTATGCCTTTTGTTTATGACCCTGCAAGCGCAATTTTCATGCATGAGCTGTTACAATGCGACAAAAATTTAGCGGCCATGATGCGGCTAGGTATTTCAGGTTAGTATTAATTAACGTTGTTTATATAACTATTTTGAATAAGTTGATGTATGGGGGATCTGGTCATTGATCGGTGAAAATACAAAAAATAGGCGCCTTAAAATTGGCTTTCTGGTAAATCCCTATGCCGGTATTGGTGGTGAGGCCGCATTAAAAGGCTCTGATGGTGAACTGATACGCGCTAAAGCATTGGCATATAGCGACAAGCGTCGCAGCAGTGATAGGGTTAGGGCCTTTTTTACCGCTTTAGATAAGGCCTGTGATGATATCGCCTGGGTTACCGCTGCAGGCCCTATGGGCGAAGATTTATTTATTGACGCCGACATAAAACCGCTGTTATGTGTTGGTGATTATGGTTTGGCGGGGTCTGAGACAGAAGCAAAACATACGATAGAGGCCGCAGGTTTATTTATGGATCAGGCGGTTGATTTACTGATTTTAGTGGGTGGTGATGGCACGGCCAGAAATATCGTTGATGCGCTGGCGATTAAAGGCCAGAACTTCTTAAACTTTCCCTGTTTGGGTCTACCCAGTGGTGTAAAGATGCAATCAGCCGTTTTTGCGTTATCGCCTTATGCGGCAGCCGAAGTGGTGAAATCCATGCTGCATAACCGTCTTACCCATGTCAGTGAACAAGATGTACGGGATATTGATGAAGCAGCTCTGCGCGAAGGGCGGGTATTATCCCAATATTATGGCGGCTTATTTGTACCTGCCGAGCCGCGTTTTATGCAAAACCTGAAGCAGGGCGGGCAGGAGAGTGATGCGCTGGTATTGGACGATATTGCCGAGCAACTCGATGAACTGCTTGATGATGAACCTGATGCCATTTTTTTATTGGGCCCCGGCAGTACCACCGCATTTTATATGCAACGTTTAGGTTTACCCAATACGCTGGTTGGTTTTGATGCGCTTGAGGCGGGGCGAGTTATCGCTTGCGACCTTAACAGTGACGCGATTTTAGCTTTGCTAAAAACCGCTAAAAAAGTTTTTGTGGTTTTAAGCCCTACCGGCCATCAGGGATTTTTATTGGGGCGAGGTAATCAGCAGCTTAACGTTGCGGTATTAACGCAGCTGGATAAATCACAGATTATTGTGATTGCCAGTAAAGCAAAGTTATTGGCTTTGGATAATCGCCCCTTAATTGTTGATTGCAACGATGTGGCGCTGGATCAAAAGTTTAGCGGTTTTATACCGGTAATCACAGCATTTAATGACCGGGTCTTATATCCGGTAAAAAATTGTTATTAAGGTTGTTATGTCTACATCTGTCACTGAAAAATTGCAGCAGTTGCAAGCCCATCTGCAAAATCAATTTAATGTCTTACCCACCGATGCAAGCCGCTTATTTCATGGTCGTGGCCATTGTTATGACGATCTGAAGTTTATCAATATTGATTGGTTTGAACCGGTTATCTGGGTGGTGTTATATGGCGATGTAGATGATGAGTTTGTCACCGCGTTAGCCGCACTTTTATCGTCCATGGCTGCAGAGCAAGATAAAATCAAAGCGGTCTCGATTCAGCGCCGTGTTAAGGGCAAGGCGCAGCAGGATGTGGTGTATGGGCAGATGCCTGAAAAATGCATCGCTGTTGAGGATGGTTTTAAGATGGTTTTGAATTTATCCGAGAATCAAAATATTGGTTTCTTTTTGGATGCCAGACCCGGGCGTCAATGGTTGGCTGAAAAAGCCGCAGGCAAACGGGTGTTGAATTTATTTTCTTATACCTGTTCATTTTCGATTGCGGCATTAAAAGCCGGGGCCGATAGCGTGGTTAATATCGATATGGCCAAGGGCGCGCTGGCGACGGGGCAGAGAAATCATGCCTTAAATGATCTGGATATTAAAAGAGCCAGCTTTTTACCGCATGATATTTTTAGGTCTACCAA
>JABSRQ010000263.1 GCA_013215055.1 Pseudomonadales bacterium
ATTGGAGCGAGAACCCAGGATATAGTTAATGCCTGAAATACGTTGTTGGAAAAAACCCTGTATCACATCGGCTTCGAGTTTTCCGTCTCTAGCATGATGTCCGCCAGGTATGATAACCGTATTAACAGCACCATTTCCCATCAGTGATAAGGCTGTATTCGCTCTATTCACTGACCAAACAGATAAACGATTATTGCTGTGTTCCTTCCTCCTGCTTAAACCTCCGGGCATGACAATGACAGCTTTGATCTCTCCTCTACACGCGGTATCGCTGTCCTTGACAAAAACGGTTAAACTTGAAAACCACAGGGAAGCTCCCATTGGTGTCATCGAAACCAGCCAAAACCCCGTAAGCAAGATAGACAGATAAAACCCTAAGCCACGGCCTCTTTTATAGAAGATGATAGTGAAGATGCTGGACAGCAATAACCAAAAAAATGGTAGCTGAACGATGAATTTAATCCATGACATCGTTTCTGCCTTTTTTCTAACGCGCACCTTTACTGAATAACACCACTTCAATCGTTTGTATCAGAATAAAAACATCCATAACAATATTTTGATGCTTCACGTAATACAGATCGTATTGCAGCTTTTCATAGGCATCCTTTTCATCGGCACCATAGGGATATTTTAATTGTGCCCATCCTGCAAGGCCGGGCTTAACACTGTGCCTGAGATTATAATAGGGAATCTGTTCCGCCAGTTGTTGAACAAACTCTGGGCGTTCCGGCCTTGGCCCTACAAGACGCATATCGCCTCTTAAAATATTAAAAATTTGCGGCAGCTCATCGATGCGCACCTTACGAATAAATCGTCCCACGGCAGTAATACGTTTATCATTCTTATCCGCCCAGATGGCCTTTCCATCAACTTCGGCATCGGGCTTCATACTTCTGAACTTAAGTAGATTAAACGCTGCACCATCCAGTCCTATGCGTTGCTGCCTATAGAATATAGGGTGTTTAAATCCCGATTCGTAGCCTATTAGTATGGCCGTGATAATTAATATTGGCAGTGTTAAAAGCAGGATAATAAGACTCGTTACCACATCAAATATACGGCTTAAAAAATGTCTAAAACTACTTCTATCGAAGCCCTTATTGAATATCAAGAATCCTGGACTGAGCTTTTCAAGGTTAATTTTTCCCTGCTCTCTTTCCAGAAACTCATAGGGCGTCAAGACCTTCACGCCGACCATCTTACAGCTCAGCAGGTCGGCACCGGGAAACGATTTACGCATATCATCCAGGGCGACGACAATCTCACTGATTTCATTCTCAAGCACATAATGCAATAGATTCTTGTGACTGATATCGGCATGCCTTT
Organism: Pseudomonadales bacterium; assembly: GCA_013215055.1. Classification (GTDB taxonomy): domain Bacteria; phylum Pseudomonadota; class Gammaproteobacteria; order Pseudomonadales; family DT-91; genus CAKMZU01. The sequence continues at coordinate 1,330 of JABSRQ010000263.1, forward strand.
GTTCAGGCACGACCGTATCTTCACCCTCCATAGGCACATAAGCTACAACCTTATAGCTGCAATCATTGCTCAATGAGCAATTATCTTCAATCAGTGCGGCGGCGTTTTTACCGGCGCCGAAGACCAGCACATTTTTTTGCAGAAAGTCCTTATTCACCAAGTTTCTGAAGGTTTCTCTGATCATGATGATGCCAGTGAATGAAACCAGCAAAGTAATGGCAATAAAACCTCTTCCCATATGGATAGATGGCAAGATGTAAAACAGGGCCATTAAAATAAAAGTCCCCATAATAAAGGCTGCCGAACATTTCAGTACATTACCCGTTAGCAACTCATCACTGTGCTGCTGTTGACTCTGATAGTGCCCCAGAGCCAGCATAGAAAACATCATGACCACACAATAGACGGTCGATAACAGATTAATATCTACCGCATGAGTTAAGCTAGAGAAATCAGTAGGGGTCTCTGAACCAAATCGCAGGTAGGTTGCAACATAGACAGACAAGTAAAAAAGCAGCGCCTCCACAGCACCTAATAGAATAAAGTGGACTCTTAAATAATTATCAAAGATTCTGACTGTTGCCAAAACTTCGCCCCCATAAATGCAAACAGGTTATAACGAGTGACTCGTAGAACTAGTTTTAGTTGCTAACAAACGCATTTGCCAGTTTTTGGCTCTAAATCTCTAATCTAAAAAGCTATATAAAAGCCCTTGTTTTATATGATTTTTTTACGTGGCTAATTCATGGTAAATAAAGCGGCTTGATCTACAATTTCAAAAGTAATAAGCCGATACAGGTTTCTTTTATGGATAATCAAACAAGTGATCTTATCCGGGCACTTCGATTAACGCTTATTATGGGTTTGGTTCTGGTTCACTTTGGAAATTTCCCACAAGACAGTTTAAGTCCCTTCGCAGGTGTTGTTGCCCCCAAACACTTTATACCCGCGTCTATTAACAGCTTTTTCCTGTATTTTTTCCTGTCATCGGTGCCCATATTGAGCATTATATCCGGCTACCTTTTCTCAATAAGTAGCGATAAAAGCTATACGACCTTATTGTTAAGAAAGACCAGAACCATTGTTATTCCATCCATCCTATGGACATCGCTATGGCTTATCTTTGCTTTTCTGCTCTATACCATCGGCAAATCATTTAACCAATTTGTCTACTTTAATTATGGTTTTAATAACTTTAGCGTGACCACCTTGTTAAACGGTGTGCTGGGAATTTATCAGCCGCCCTTTGCGTTTCAATTCTGGTTTATACATGACTTAATATTGTCGTTATTAATGACTCCACTCTTGGGCTTTGTGATAGGGCGACTGCCTCTGGCCTTTTTCTGCAGTTTAATACTGTTATGGATAGTACAATGGCAGCCTCCTCTATTCGATAATCTTAAGGTCATCACCTTCTTCAGTGTCGGCATCTTTCTGGGACAACGACATTGGCAACCCAGACACTTATCCTGGATGCCATTTTTTATCCCCTTCTTTATTGCCCTTATCCTCCTGCGAATCTATGTGCCGTACTACAATCAAGGCATCATGCCCTTTGAATCGACATTCGAATTGATATTACGCAGCAGCGGCTGCATTGCGCAGTTGTCTCTGATATATATAATAAGCCACAAGTTCCCGGCTATCTTTAAGTGGTTGGTTGATCACTCGTCCTATGCATTTTTCATTTTTGCCGCACATTTCCCGCTGGTTCTTCTCGTCAAGAACTTGCTGTTCAGGTCAGGTTTTTTTACTGGCAGCATGGGTCAAACCTTGCTTTGGATGATAACACCGGGATTGACCATAGCTCTGATTATCATCATGGCTTATTGCTTAAGCCAGGTCTGTAAACCTGTCTATCTACTGCTTAATGGGCAAAGAGACATATGAGTGATTTACATCGCATCAACTGGAACTTACTGGTCTACGCCACACAAAAAAAACATATCGCTGAATTGTTGGACGAATTTGTCGAGCCACAGCCAAATATTCCCGCCAATAACCGCTGGCAATACTTGTTCCCGTTTCTTGATGCATTCTATAAAGAACAGACGGTCTACTTTGCCGTGGCCAAGCTTTTTAACCGTGTTATCTCGGTAATCCCTCTGGTAGAGACCCGACAAAGCAAGTTCTTCATACACTGGCATGAACTCGGTGTGCCCCTGCATCCGCATATCAACATGATTGTATTGAGTAATTCACCGGATCATAGTAATGCCGAGCTACACGATCAGCTTCTGCAACGCCTACAACAGGAGTCATTCACCTGGGACAGATTTGCCATCAGAAATATCGCCACCAGTCAGTGCCACCATGGGGAATATGCCGGCGAAAAAGCCTGGTTTAATACCGCTGAAGATAAACCTTTAAACACCCTGATCTCCAAGAAATTACATAGGAATATTAAACGACTGAAAAAACGTCTACAGGAAAAATTTCCCGAAACTGAACTACAGGTCAACATTCAAGCCGAGGATATTGAGCAGGCATTAAGTGAATTTATCGCACTGGAAGAGAGCAGCTGGAAAGGTGAGCAACAGCTTGCCATCGCCAACTGTTCCACAACCACACAGTTTTACCATGATTTAATGATACAGTTCTCGGCGGATCATCACGCCAGGATCTATGTCTATAAGCATCAGAATCACATACTGGCCGCAGCGCTGGGATTTAAGTTAGGCGACTGCCTGTATTTGCACAAAATTGTATTTGATAAGAATCACTCAGACTTGGCACCCGGTAGCGTCATGGTTGCCGAGATTCTTCAGCTTGCTCTGGAGGATGACAGTATTCAACGCGTTGATTTATTAAACTATCCCGCCTGGCTCAATAGATGGCACCCCAGTAATTCTGCTTTAATGAATCTGGTCACCTATAACAAGACCTTGAAGGGAAGATCTTTGTATCTCACGATTCATGCATGGCGTTTCTTAAAACCTGAAATTAAGCAATTTATTGACCATGCAGGCAATTTTTCACGCTACGGTGCCACACAATACCGGCGCCTGGAAAGCCGAGTTAAGGCGGCTAGATTACCTTTTGATAGATCTATATAAAAAACAAAGAAGTGCCAAAGAAGAACCAAAGAAGAGCAGTGTTCTTCGATTATTCAATCAATAATACCTAGCTGACAGATACGGCTATTCTCTAGGGCTACGCATCAATATCTCAGCTGAATCTCTCTAGTATCACCCTGCCCAACACTTTATTGTAGCTCCGGCGCATCATTCCAGTTATTGGGCAATTCATACATAAACACCTCCCTATGGGATAATGCACCGCCCCAATTACCGCTAACATAGATACGATTGCCTAAAGCATTTATCGCCGCCGGCGCCTCATCCCTATAGTTACCATCGTATTTATTGTAGTTGGGGGCTATACGCCATATCTTGGGTTTATTATTTATATTAGCGACTTTCATCATGATTAACTGATTTGTGCCCCAATTCTTACCATTGGATCGGGAGTAGGTATTGATAAAAACCCAGCCGGCTTTATTCGGCGGCATTTTTCCGTAATGAAAGCCATTTGACCAGCCAAAATCACCATGATTAGCGACACAGATTCGTTTATCGTAACCGGCATTACTGCCGTCAATATAGATAGCGTCCAGACAGTCATTGGTATTATTCTGACTGATAAACATCTCTCTACCGGCGCTATCGAATGACCAACCTGAATGCGTTTGACTGACCGATATTTTTACCGGCGTTGAGGCCTTATGATCAAAATTAAGCGGCCACAGATGAGCACCATCGAACCATGTGCCCTTATCGGCTGTGCGGTTACTGCTCACCTTGCCATAGTGTAAAACCACCCCGGTGCCCAGGGGGGAGATCTCAACCATATTGGGGCGGGGCAAGGTGCTGTTGCCGGCATAGTGATTTAAGCCGGTACCGGTCAAATCAGCTGGCTTTAATAGATGGGTCTTATCGGTAGATATTTGATAATGAATAAAGGCATCAACAACAAAGTTTGATCCATCATAATGCACCGCCATAAAAGCCCAGTGATCATTATCATTAGAGCTATCACCCTCTACATCGTTGTAGATCTTGGTCGACTTGGGCACTAGCGTGGAAAAATTCTTAATAAGTTTGATATTTTGAGCCGCATTTACGACATCATTAATATGATAGAAGCTCATGTTATAGCGATAATAAATGCGCCCTGGATAGTTGCCCGTTGTATCCCAGCGAACCTCATGTTTCTCGCCAATACTACTGCCGTTATTATGGGCAAGTTTTGTCAACACTTTACCGCTGACCCTATCGATAACCCAACTGCTGTTTGAGTCACTGCCAAAGGCGAGAAAGTAACGGCCATCAGAACTCTCCGGGG
>JABSRQ010000264.1 GCA_013215055.1 Pseudomonadales bacterium
TCGAAGGCTTTTTCAACTCCAACATGGTGAAACAAAGAAGGATAAGCCTCATCAATATTTGAACACAGCGTATCGCGTGGTTTATGCACCATAATATAGCGCGAAGGCCTGGCAATGAGTATTTCGCCCTCAAGGGTGACCTCATTATCGGCATAAACCTGTACGGCGCCATTCGTATAAACCTTACCATCAACACACACTTTCTCTGCTTGAAGAAAGGTACTCACTTCACTACGGGTCAACTCAGTACTTTTACAAATAAACTTATCAATTCTCATAATCGGCATCATACAAAAAATGTTCATCTTAAAGAACCCTTCATACAGCCCAGCAAAAAACAATAGCCACACGACGTGTGTAGCTTGCGCTTTTGCTTAGGAATAATGGGTGAGCCCTGCGTGGAAGTCTTATGTTTGGTGCAACGCTAAAAATGTAAACAAGAATTTAAATCACACAGCATCTTATATAAGCCGCCTGGTTTTATGCTGCCCTATGAATCTTTCATACTTAGACTCACGATTTAACGGCATCAATTCATTGAAAATTTGAAGCACTAAATATCGATGTGGTGAAACATTTAAAGCACTGATTTATAACACTTAAATAAACCACCAGTAAAAAAACCACAAAATGTGGAAAATATTCCACAATTATTATGGAAGTTCGGTATAGTGACCTCATCTTATAAAAATAAAACCCACTGAATCAGGCTTATGAGCATATTACAAAAAACTCTGCACAATGCTGTGATACGCATTTTAACACCGTTGATAAGAGTTCTGTTACGCCACGGTATTTCTCATGCGGAATTTTCAGACTTGGCCAAAATGATTTATGTGGATGTTTCTGAAAAAGACTTTCAGATTCAAGGGCGCAAACAGTCTGTTTCGCGTATCTGTGTATTAACTGGATTACACCGTAAAGACGTTAATAAAATTAAAGAAAAACTGGAATCAGACTCCGTTGAAGTAGAGCAGCTGGGACGTGCAGCACGTGTTATTAGCGGCTGGCTTAAAGATAAAGACTTCCAAGAAAATGGTGTGGCCAAAATATTACCGATGGAAGGTGACAATAGTTTTTCAGATCTGGTAAAACGTTACAGTGGAGATATGCCGGTACGCTCCATACTTGACGAACTTCATCAGAGCTGTTCTATTAGACAAAATAAACAAAAAGACATCGAACTGATTAACGATGCCTATATCCCCCATCAAAGCGATGAAAAACTTCTACATATTCTCGGTGTATCTACCGCTGATCTGTTAAATACCATGGATTTTAATCTCAATAAAGCCGATAACGAAGACAGCCGTCTGCAGTTGGTCGTAGATTACAAGGATATCCCCGGCTCCAAAATCCCCGCATTTAAACAGTACAGTGAAAAAGAAGTGTTCTCCCTATTAACACAATTTAATCAGTGGCTATCTGATAATGGTGCAACGGAAACCAACGAGGAAGAATTACATCGAGTGGGATTTGGTCTCTATTACTTCGAAGGTGAGATCGAAGCCATTAAAGGAAATAATGATGAAAAATAAGCTACTGCAAGTCTTTTCAGCTACTGCACTACTGTTATTACTTGCGGCCTGTAGTGGTGATGGTGGCATGTACGGTACAGGAGGAGGTGCTGGCGGCGGAGGTCATCAAAACAGCCCTTATGAAGGTCAGGTTTTACTGGGCCCGGTCATTAATGCCAATGTCACTGTCAGCTTGCTTTTTGCCGATGAGCAAAAGCCGTTATGCCAGATGCTTTCTCGAGAGAGTGTGCAGCTGAATATCGCAGGGACGTTTTCCATCAATGCCAGCTGTATTCCAGACAATAACCAACTCTTTGTTATTACCGCCAGCGGCGGCTTGGATATCGATATTGAAGATGATGGCATTGTTGATACACAACCCAGCGAAGTAGACGAAGCCATTCATACGGTAGTGATTGGCAGCCAACTCTATCGCACCCCGAACTGGAAAGTATCGCGACTCACCGACGATATCTACCGCTATGTCATTTATGCCAAGCAGGAATTAGATCTTAACGCGGATCAAATCCGTCTGGCGTTAGAACTGTTAAGTGAATATCGCTTGCATCATGATGTGAGTGAAGACAACACCCTCAGTTACCAGGATATATTGAGCTGGCACCCCAGATTCGATCGCTCTGCATTGATTAGCGAACCTACCCTCAGTATTGAAGCCTTTTTTGAAAGCATATGGGAACAGCTTGAAGCAGCAGGCACAGGCAAACCTAACAGTGTAAATCACCGTTTAAATGATACTGGCATCATATTATGTGGGGATTATGCCTATGACTACGACGCTGTAATAGCCAGTAACAATCATCATAACAATCTGGATTGTGCAGCCACTGGCGCCACAGCCGAGACTGATGGCACGGATGCCGATGGTGATATCGTACTTGCTGCTCAAGATGCCATTAACGGGCGTGATCACAGTCATCCAGATAACAGTGATGGCCATGCCGGCTTTAGCTATACCAAACTGGATAGCAACGGTAACCCGCTTGATGTATCAGCCCCAACCTGGTCTTGTGTCAAAGACAACGTCACAGGGCTTATATGGGAAGTTAAGACTGATGCTAATTCCATCAGTGGGGAATCATTACATGATGCCGATGATAGCTACCTTTGGTATAACAGCGACAGCATGAACAATGGCGGAGCCAATGGTAACGTCGATGGCAGTAGCGACAATTGTCATGGCTATCAATCGGCTAATTTTAACAGCAGCTATGATGCCGACGATTGCAATACCCTTGCATATGTCGAGCGTGTGAATAACGCAGGTTGGTGTGGCGCTAAAGATTGGCGCCTGCCTAACAAGCAGGAATTACAATCCATTGTAAATAACAATCGTACCAATGCCGCAGTTGACAGTAACTTCTTTCCCAACACTCAAGACTATTATTGGACCGCTACAGCTTTTGCGCCGAATACCGTGGCTGCCTGGCGAGTCAACTTCAATGTGGGTGATATAAAAGCATCCAGCAAAAGCAATTATCATTATTTACGCCTGGTACGTAACACGGCTCAATAACAAGATTATAGCAAGGAAAGGATTATGGCTAAGCCTAGCAACAACGTCGTACTATCGGGCACTCTGGTATTAAGCTGTCTATTAAGCCTATTGGCACAGGCAGAATGCCCCGCAAATCGTAATACAGCGATAAGCATCAGCAAGCCTGACAGTCTCTACAATAATCACGGTGACGGCACAATCAGTGACACTGAAACAGGGTTGATGTGGCAACAATGTTCTATCGGTTTAACTGGCAGCGATTGTCAGACCGGTAATCTGACAACCATGACGTGGCATCAGGCCTTAACAGCAGCATCCAGCAACGGCGATTTTGGTTACAGTGATTGGCGTCTACCCAATAAAAATGAACTAGCGTCATTGCAAGATAGCGCCTGCTTTTCGCCCGCAATTAATGCAAACGTATTTCCCGCTAACGGTAGCAGCTTGTATTGGTCTTCATCCCCCTATGTTCTAAATAACAGTTATGCCTGGTATGTCTCTTTTGGCAATGGCGATATTGGTAATAGCGCCAAGAACATTGCCGGCGCAGTACGTTTAGTAAGAAATTAAAGCATCAATAAATACGCATAAAAATAATTACAATAAGGAAGTAGTGAAATGAATCACATTCACAAACGATGGTTAAAAACAGGTAAATATCTGTTATCGGCATTATCACTAACAGCTTTATACGCATGCGGCCCTAACATCGGTACCCTGTTACCTGGAACTGGCCCCACCCTTCCATCCGAAAACCCAGACAGCACGGAAGTCGGTGAAGAAGATGCTAGCTTTTTTTACTTCTCCTACGATGATTCCAGCAGTACTTCAGCAAGAGACTTATCGCGCTATGCTTTAGATAACAACATGCTCCCAAACCAGAGCTGGGCCAGACCCTATGAATTTTTAAATGCCGAAAAGTTTGGCCACTTTAATAGCAAAGTAGTAGGCCCGTTTAATATTTCTATGGGCATGTTAGAAACCGACAGCAGTGAAATCCCTTTAATTGACAGCGATGAAGGCCAAAGCCTTTATACCTTGGGTGTCACTGTTAGTGGCCCTAAAATGACGATGGAAGAACGCCCTAATGTTGTATTAACTCTGGTTATCGATATATCAGGTTCAATGAGAGGAAGATACGGCGTCTACTCAGAACCCGGAATGAGTTCTCTGCTTGATGTGACTAAACATGGTTTAGCTTCCATGCAAAGCAGCTTAAAAGAAGGTGATATTATTAACATTGTGACCTTTCAATCAGTCGCCGATATTGTCGCTGAAGGGCTAAGCTATAACGACAGTAGCTATCAACAACACATCTCAAACCTAAGTACAATAGGAGGAACCGATTTAAATATTGGCTTGCAAACCGGTTACGAAGTTGCCAACCGTCACTACGATGCCAGTAAATCTAATCGCGTGATACTACTGACCGACGCCTACATGAACACGGGCAATATCGATACCGAGATCATTGCTCAAAATACGGTTATCGCCAATCAAGAAGGCATCTATCTTGCTGGCATTGGTATTGGATCCCGCTTTAATGATGAAGCCTTGAACACCATTACCGATATGGGCAAGGGTGTTTATTCCGCGATGATTACTCCCCATGATGCGCAACGTATTTTCACCGACGGCTTTACCCGTTTTATCGATCATGCGGTAGCCGAAGTGCGCTTCAAACTAGATTACCCTGCAATCATGACGCATGAGCGCTCTGGTGCCGAGGAAATCTCTCAAGACCCAGAAGATGTGCAACCGATTAACTTCGCTTATAACGACGAACAATTTTTCATCGAATCTTTTAGCTCAGATTCCAGCCCCACAGGAAGTGAGACGTTTATTCTCGAAGTCGAATATGAAGATGAGAATGGCGAACTAACCACAGAAGAAATCGCCCTGTCGATAAACGATTTGAGCATGCACGGCAGTGATCAAATAAAAAGTGCGGCCAGCGTACTACTGCTAACGCAGTTAATTGGCGGCGCTATTCAATGCGACCGAGTGCTGTCCTCAGGCCTATATTATCAGGAAGTCTACACAGCAATATTTATTGACTATAAAAAATATATTGATACTTACTGCCAGCTAGCACCTGCACCAGAAGCCGATCCTGTAGCGGCACCTTAATTTAACCAAAATATTAGGCCAGTCCCCTTAGCAAGGTAGTGAGGGCCTGGCCTCATACCCTAATGTAGACAGCGCTTAAACTGACTCTCAATATCGATAAGGACATCCAATAGCCGTTAAAAAAACGGCTAAGTTAACGATTCAATCATTGCTGTAATTAAGTAACCCATAAGTAGATGTGATCAATTGAATAAAAGCCATTAGAAGAAGGAAAGGGTCAATGGAACTTTGCCCCCATGTAACTTAAACAACAAAGCCGCTTGTTAAGCTAACAAGCGGTTTTTTAGCTTCAATTAAGTGCTATTCAGCTTCAGGTTTTGCGGTAGCTGCCGCTGGAGCTTCATTAGCTACAGTTTCATTAGCAGTTGCAGGCTCTGCGGCAGGTACAGCTGTTTCTACAGGCGCTTCAGCAACTGGCGCAACAGAACCCATTGCAATACCATTGGCATCGACACAACTCCAGCCCCAACTAACTTGTTTAGAAGCA
>JABSRQ010000265.1 GCA_013215055.1 Pseudomonadales bacterium
TAACAAGACCATGCTCGTGCCGAGATAAATCCGAAGTCTTGGAATGAATTTTAACTAATTCGGAAATTGATTAATGTTACCCAGGAGGTGCGGTTGAATACTCTTCAACTCAGTCCTTCCAAACTAAAGTATAGCCAACAGGTTAGTAGTGAAGCCCAGGTGCGACCAAGGTAACGCGGTGTGCGGAGCAAGGGTGGAACGAGAACGTAGGCTGCATATTGAGCCCCGAAATATTGTAGAGTTGTGGTATTTATAACCATTGAAAGATGGGAAAGCTGACGGTCTGCATGTTCCGGAAAGCTGTAGTCTCGAGCATGTTCTGGCAAGTGTTTGCGACACCACCGGGGTCTGAGAATGTGGCATGCGTTTACAGGGGTAGCTCGGGAACTCGGGAGATCCGATTGAGTCCTGACTCAAACAAGCGGTGAAAGGTATACCGCTAAACAAACGTACCAGGTGCTTATAACTGTTTTGCTGAGGTTACTAGCAAGCGTCTTCTATTTATAGAAATCGAACACGAAATAGTCAGCAAAGAGAGCAGGTATTGGGGGCCGAGAGCGAAAGCGAAGAAACCCAAGAAGCAATATCGGAAGTCTTAGTGGATCATATTACCGATGATCAGTTTTAATGGCTGATCGGGAAGGTGGGGAACGATTACCTTAAGGACCCACTGTAGGGAAGGTGAAACCAGAATGACGTGCTGATAAATCGAACGACGGGAGATACTTTGGGATCACTAACTGTCTCACTAAAACTTTATCAGCTAAGAGTACAAGCAAAACGACACCCCGAGCGGGTGTTTACCACGCTACACCATCTGATTGACGTTGAATTTCTGGCAGAAGCCTACCGCCGCACGAAGAAAGACGCAGCGGCAGGTGTCGATGAAGTTAGCGGTGAAGATTATGCCGTGAACCTTGAAGCCAACCTTCAATCCCTTTACACACGTTATAAAGAGGGGAACTACGTAGCTCCTTTTGTTCGACGTGTGTGGATCGGGAAGGAGGATGGCAGTCAGCGTCCAATCGGTATTCCTGCCTTCGAAGACAAGATTCTGCAACGTGCAGTTGCGATGATTTTGGGCGCCATTCATGAAATTGATTTCTATGATTTCTCCTATGGTTTTCGAGAGAATCGCAGTGCGCACCAAGCGATCAAGTCTATTCGCGATAGCTGCTATAAAGAGAAAGTGAGTGTGATTATCGATGCGGATGTTAGCGAATTCTTTGATAATATGCCGCATGATCGCATCCGAGAAATACTGAAGTTGCGTATCAACGATGGCCACATTCTTCGCATTATTGGTAAGTGGTTAAAGGCAGGGGTTGTCGAAGATGGCAAGCTGCATTATCCGGCCTGTGGTTCACCACAGGGCGGAGTGATTAGCCCACTGATAGCGAATATCTTTCTCCATCATGTACTTGATGAATGGTTTGTAGAGCAAGCTAAGCCCAAGCTTAATGGTCGTAGTTTCCTAGTGAGATATGCTGACGATTTTGTACTGGGTTGTGAAAATGCAGAGGATGCAGAGCGCTTAATGCGTGTGTTACCGAAGCGTTTCGCCAAGTTTGGTCTATCGATCCATCCGGATAAGAGCAAGATGATCGACTTTAAGTGGCCGAGTAAATTGTCGGATAAATCCAGATCGGGTACCTTTGATTTTCTAGGGTTCACGCATTATTGGGGGCGTTCGAGAAGTGGTCACTGGGTGATTAAGCGGCAAACGATGAAGAAGCGTCAGTCGCGGGCAATGCGAGATTTGTATCAGTATTGTCGCCAGAGTATGCATGATCCAGTAGCGGAGCAGTTCCGCAAGCTCAGCAGTAAGCTGCATGGGTTGTATAACTACTATGGCATCATCGGTAATTACAGGGCGTTGTGGATGCTGTACGAGCATGTACGGCGCATCTGGCTAAGGTGGCTGGGTCGACGAACGCGAAATGGTTATATCAGTTGGAAGAAGGGCGAATCTTTTCTGCGAGTTTGGCAGTTGCCAAGGCCGCAGATTCGAGCGCAGGTGTAAGTATGCTTGTCGGGTACATTGTCAAACGTTAGAGTATTTGTTACTTTAATTTTCTGAGGAACCGGATGACTCAATGGTCACGTCCGGATCTGTGGGGGGCGTCGCCTGAGAGGGCGGCTCCTACCTAGAAATCTGACTCCACAACCTGTCACGCTTTGTGCGTACCGCACAAAGACGCGCCAGGCTGCTACGCAGTTGATGGCGGCGTTAGCTTCAATTGAGAGAGAATATGAGTAACGAGAACGAAGAAAAAATTGGCTGTCTCCCTTATGTATTGGCAGGCCTATCATTTATCCCGCTAATAGGAGTGATTTTTGGATTAATCGTTATCGTCATAGGATTTTTGAAAATAAGAACTGGAGGATGGAAACTTATTATGCTTGGAGTTTTAGGCATATCGACCACAGTCCTTCTATACGGAACATTATTCTACCAAGCTAGCAAAGATGACGGTATGTTTGCTGGTTTGCACGATAAATTGGCTGAAAAGCAGCTTACTGATCTAGTAAAAAATATTGAGTATTACAAAATACAACATTCAAAATACCCGGCTTCATTACTTGATTTACAACCTAAAGATCCTGCCGACTTATCAAATGCAGTATTTATTTATGATTCGACTAATTCTTTCAATTTAAAAGATAATGATCAGCCTAAATTGTTCTACTACGAGCTATTTAATGATCACAATAACTACTATTTATTTTCATCAGGCAAAGACGGCATGCCTTTTACAAGTGATGATATTCATCCATTAGTAAATGAGAGTGAACAGCAGAATATAGGTTACAGACGAAAATAAGCTAACAAGTTTGTGCACCGGACTGATTTTTCGCGCGGCCTTTTGTGCTGGCTTCGCCTTTTAGCACAAAAAACCACACAAAAAATCAGCCAGTGACAAAGGCGTTGGTATGACCCCACCTGTCAACTAGCGCCATAAACTATCTGGCTCTATCATTTCAAAGCTTCCATTCTTTTACTTAATAAAAGAGAGTGAGTGCAACAATGAGGCAAGTAATCGTCGACGATTGTCATGCTGGTATTCGTGGGCTGGTTACCTACCTTACTTATTACGTCGTGAAGCCTTTCCTCTGTCTATGCACGTGGATCGGTTAAACCGTAGCTTAACCGCCTTCCTAACGCCGTCGGGGGCTGCTTCCTAATCGTTGCCTGATCATTGCACTCACTCTAAACTGGTTTTTCAATATTTAACCGCTTTTTTAACTAGGGATTCTAACGATGCTTAGTTCTTCTTTACGCAAGGGAACTTCCCGAGCTATTTCCCAAATATACGCAATCATTTCTCTGGCAATCGCGACCTTAACTACATTTTGCATCTTTCCACGTTTCATCAAATATTGATAACGCTTGCAGAGTCGCAGCTGTGCTTTCCAGGCAATACCGATTACTTCCTTGCTTAAGCTTTCTTGACGCTTTTGCATTTCTTTGGAAATGTTAGCGGCATAACGATAACCGTGAGCGCCTTCGACAAGTAAACGACGAGCCCTGGTATTGCCACATTTTGTGATGCCACCTAAGCGCCGCCTAGGTCCACTGGAATGTTCACTGGGTGTTAAGCCTACATAACTCATTAATTTTGATGGGTGATCGAAGCGTGTTAAATCGCCTAATTCTGCAATCACGCCAACGGCGACGATTAAGGCCACTCCACGCATGGCCTGTATTGCCTTAATGACGGGGTAATAGCGCCACTGCTTAACATGATAACTGAGTTCATTATCTAATCTGTCCAATCTATCTTGTCGCTCCACAACGGTTTGTATGGCTTCTTGTAATACCATTTGTTGTGCTGGATAGGGTAAAATAATATCCGTTAGCCAGCGCATGTGTTTGATCGACCAATTAGCGGTACCTTTGTATTGGACATGATTACGTAGCAATAATGCTTTGAGTTGGAAGCGCGCATCGTTGAGATCTTTCATGGAACGTTCTCTGGCGCGAGATAAATCTCGAATCGCCTCATCTTCAGCTGCTGGCACATAAATGGGGCTTATGTCACCATTCTTGAGTAATTGCGCCAATTGCAGGCTGTCACGTTTATCAGTTTTGACTCTATCACCGGGTTTCTTCGGAATGAGTGATGGGGCCACGATATAACAGTTTTGTCCCATTTTACTGAGCAGGCGATACATCCAATAGCCACATGGGCCGGCCTCATAGACGAAGTGTAACGTTGCATTGGGATACTTTGATTGCATTTGTCGGACAAGCTTTTCCAGGGACTTCCTGTTACTTGGAATCTTTCCCAGATGTTTAGGCGAGTGTTCGAACCCGTCCAGAACATAGGAAATGGAGCTGCTTTCCTTATGAGTATCCATGCCAATAAAAACTATGTTAGGATTTTCCATGCTGACCTCCGTTATATTGTCGAAGATATAGTATGGCTCTGGTCGCAAGATTAGCCCACGTAGGAGGTCAGCAACCTAGAAGGTGGGGTCATTATGTCTATACGGGGGCAAGTATCAAGCAATTAATCACTATCATCTTTATCATGTTGTCCGGTCTTTCTTTCTCTGAAGAGGCAATTGATATATCACTTAATAAGCTTGAGTTTACTGTTAGTGATAATTTTTTAGCAAATTTAACAAATGTGTCAAAGAAGGAAACAACGTATATAGGGCTTTCCGTTCAAGTAATGAGAAACGGAGATTGGAAGCTCACACGAACAGATACCGGTTGTCCTTGTAGATCAAAGTGTAAAAAGAAAGCTACAACTTTACAGATAAATGGTACATCTTCCGAAGCTTGGGATTTTAAAGATAATATGTGTAATACCGTTCTGCCAGGTAAGTATCGTGCAGTTCTTTTAGGTCGCTGGGATAGCATATTAAATTCAAATATTATATTAGGTAGCTCGGGTGTATTTACAATTAAATAGAGCGTATAACCAGGCCCAGCAAGCCGACCTCCGGCAATTCGCACCTTTTGTGCAAAAAGCCGCACAAAAGGCGCCAATTACCTCCGGCTGTTGTGGGCGGCGTTAAATTAGGGAATTAGAGAGATCTTAAATGAAATATGGAATTTTTATATCAGCTTTAACATTTTCACTGGCCAGTTGTGGTGGCTCTGATGATAATTCAAGTAATGTAGATAGGAGCTTTAACTACGATTGTTCAATTGAATCCAATGGCTTCCAAGGGTGTTGGATCTCTTCAACGTGTGCCATAGCTGAGTCAGGAAGTATTTCAACCAAGTTGATATTCGAAGCTTTGTCGGAAAACATTGTCCGTAAATCTGTAATATATACTAATGATAATTGCTCTGGAGAACCAGAGATTAATCTCATGGAAGATGCTGACTTAGCGTATAGCATTGATTCTACTGTCACTTCAAGTGAAGGGCTTGAGACGGATCTTTATTCAATTGGTGGTGGTTTTACTCTGGTTAGCATTGAGAACTCAAGTATGTGTTTTTCTGATGGATTCTATTCTGTATCTAACTCACATGATCTATTTTTTGTTAGTAAGCAAGAAGCTTCAATAACTGTAAACTTTGAGAATTGTTTAGAGAGAATTTAACAAGACCATGCTCGTGCCGAGATAAATCCGAAGTCTTGGAATGAATTTTAACTAATTCGGAAATTGATTAATGT
>JABSRQ010000266.1 GCA_013215055.1 Pseudomonadales bacterium
TGATTCCTGAAGTATCGTTTATCTACAGTCATCCCCAAACGCTTGGGAAACCTGAGGCTATAGTCTTTACCTGCATATAAGTTTAATCTGTTAGGCTAGATTGTTCTATTAGATAGCCTGAAGGCATGGATGTCACTAGCATTTGAGGAAAATACCTAAGGTTAAGCGAGTCAGGGGGTATTTAGATTTGAATATTTGGTGGTGCATGGGGTTCCGGTATTTGATAGGCCGGTGGCACGGACGCTTCAACTTTATTAATGTGATCTAAGCCTTTACACAGAACACTGTGGCTTCTGCACTATTTACCTCAATATCGCATCGTTCAGCCAACCACAATCGGTAACTGCACAGAGGTGTTGCCAAAACCTGATTGCATTTTGTTTCAGTAAAGACTGAACACATAAAATCAATAGATCGTTCCATAAGAGTGATTGAGCTACAAACAAATGATAGGTCTGAAACGTAAAATTACGTTAGCATTACTGTGGTCTTACACACAATAAATAGACACCTGTTTTAACAACATTTCTCAAAATCTACCGGGCTTACATAGCCGATGGCAGAATGCCTTCTTATGCTGTTATAAAATATTTCTATGTACTCAAAGATACTCGATTTGGCCTCATCAATCGAGCTGTATTGCTCCGCATAAATCAGCTTAATTTTTAACCAGCTGTAGAACGATTTCATACAGGTGTTATCCCAGCAATTACCCTGACGACTCATGCTCACCAGACCACCGTTACTGCAGATTAAATCCTGGTAGCCTAAGGCTGTATGCACGCCACGATCAGAATGGATGATCATGTCAGCCTCAGGTTTTCTACGCTCAAATGCCATGTTTAAGGCCTCTGTCTTGAGCGCTTCCGTCATGGTTAGATCTAAGGCCAAGCCCACGATTAGACGGGAGAATAAATCCATCACCGCGGCCAGATAAAGCCATTTATCTTTCACCCAAATGTAGGGGATGTCGGTCACCCATTTTTCATTAGGTTTATTGGCTTTAAACTCTCTATTTAGTAGGTTGTCAGCCACGTTAATCATCGCCGGACTGTTACGGGGATACCTAAAGGCCTTACCGTTGCGGGCACGGATGCCTTCTTCATGCATTATGGCGGCGACATAGTTTAGCGAGCATCGCACCCCGAGGTATTGAGTTCTTGCGATAACCTAGGTGCCCCGTATCTCGCCTTGAAGGTTGAATAAAGGTCAATGACTTTCAACTTGATAGCCTTGCGCCGAATATGCCATCCACCATAGGTTAGCGCATCACCTGATGCTCTTATATTTTTTCAAAAAATATTATTATTCATAGTTTCAGCCTCAAATTCCAAAAATATTCAATGAAATAACTATAAGAAATATACAGGTCATATCGATCTATGATCAATTGTACTGAAATACTGCATAACACCTACCTAGATAACGGCTTGAAACTGCCTGCTAGGTCAATCCCGACCTTCTGTTACTGTATAAGCAGCAGTTGGTGTTTTACCACCGAACATCAACACATTAAGATACAGCCCATGGTCACTCGATAGACCATGGGCCGACATTTCACGCAGATGATAAGTGTTATAAAGGTTCTTCCAATAACGCCAAAAAGGTTTGGTCTTCGGTATAAGCAGAAAAATCTTTATCCTCCAAAATCGCTTGTTTGTCTTCGCCTTTTAACAGTGCTTCTCTTGTCCAACGATAGACCAATTGATCTTCCTGAAATAAGGCATAAATACAGGCCATATTTTTTAGCGTGGTTTTATCCTGCACTTGTTTCATATCCAGCAAGTTTTCGGCAATATAATCCAGCGCCACCCGATCTTCTTTAACAAAACAAACGGCCATGCCAACTACCGTATCGATTTCGTCGCTAAAAGCGCTATAGAGTGTGGTTTTTATGGTTTTAAGTGCTTTCAGCAAGGTCATGCGTTGTTCATGCGTAGCGCTATACTCTTCAACTGCCAGGGCACGAACCAGCCCCTGCAACAATTCCAAGGCCTCAATCGCATCACCGGCACTTTGACAAGCAGCGGAAACATACGGACAGAAGGCGTCGATATCAAAGTTGGCGGCGGCTTTTTCCAGCTGCTGTATGGTACTTAAGGGTTTAGCTAATCGTCCCTGATCATCAAACAGGCATTCAGGTTTATGCCCTTGGCCATAAATCACAAAAGGTCTTTCATAGTGCAGATAACTGAGGCCCACTAATACATCCTCATTTAACAACTCATTTTCTTCATAGAGTAGCTCACAAGCATCCATACATTGAGCCGTTAATTCGGCACAGAGATTGGTTAACAACGTCGCCACAGGGGCATAAATATGCTCTCCTGCATCGTCTCTAAATGACGTAGCGGATACTTGATAAACATCGCTAATCAGTTCTGAAAAATCGATAATAATTTCGTCTTCATCATCAACGGCCAACACCACGGAATTTTGCTCACCGGTATCATCCCAACGTAATAGGATGACTTCTATAGTTTCGTAACCTTCCAGCGCATAACAAAGCACCTGCCAAATACGTTGCGCCTGTGCTTGCCAATCCACGGCCAGCAGTGAATCGGTAGCTACTTCACTCTCATAGTTTTGCAGATGCCGAATAAAACGCGATAAATGTTGTATCGGTTGAGTCTGTAACTGTTTCCCCCATTCACCCAAAGCACAGTCTTGATCTTTTTGATTAAACTCAGGGTCTAACAATTTTTTAAATTCTATGCTGGAGGTTTTATCTATGGCTAACAAACCTTCTTTATCGCGCAAGTCAGTATGGGCTCCATGTTCCAATAACAGTTTAACGATATTCTTACGCTGATAATCCACGGCATAATGCAATGCGGTGTATTGATAAACGCTATCCTGCTTATTGATATCACCTCCTGCCTCTAGGAAAAACTTCACCATATCGTAACGGTTATCATCCGCACTGCGATGTAAGGGCGTTCGTCCATGGTCATCAGGCAGATCCAACTCAGCACCAAGATCAAGATACTTTTGAACAAGGGCGGCATCATCCCTAGATATGAGGTTGTGAATAACAGCCCCACCATTAAAATCCAGAGTATTTATATCAATACCGTTTTGTAAATACCACTCACATAAACCTTCAGTGCTTAAAGCGTCATGCCAGCGACAACTTTTGGAAAAATCTAATGGAATACCCGCATCCATTAATATTTGTGCCACCGCGATATTTTTACATTCACCCCAGGGGCCTTTCTCAGTTTGTTTTAGTGTGTCAACAAGTTCCTCATCGGCCAACAGTACTTTAATAACTTCTTCGTTGTCTGTTTTTAACGCACAATTAAAGGCGCGTACATTGGCTTTGGCACCATGGGTGATAAATAACTCATAAAATTTAATCGGTTTGTCAGTCACCCAGCTGAGGCTGTCTTCTTCAATCTGTGCACCGCTTTCTAACAAATAAGATAGCAGCTCATAAACGGTGTCATGATTGTCTGAAAGCCCAGCCTCAAAACAATCAGCAGCTAACTCTATCAGTGATCTATGACTTTTAGAGACAAAATTAGCATCACCCCCTTCTTCAACCAGCAGCTTAACCGATTCAAAGTTCAGCTCATAACAGGCCTTGGCCAACTCGGCATTAATCACCGCCGCGGCGCGGGCAGGCTTGGCTTTGATAGCGGCTACAAAATCGGCATCTGCGGCAAAGGTAGTGAACGCCTTATGCATTAAAATATCGCTGGCCGCTGTCCCCAATGAACGTGCAGTTTTTAACCAGGGCAGCATTTTTTCATGATCGTTAAAGTCGGCATAGGCGCTGGCGATATCTATGGCGAGTTTTTCGGTCACCAGTTTTTCTCGCTGCAGAACTGTATCAGTCAAAATATTCAGTGCTTGTTCATCGGTTTTGATGTGTTTTAACAACATGGAAATCAGAGCTTCTACACTTTTGGCGGCACTTTCGCGCATGTTATCTTTAATGTAGTAAACGGCTTTAAGCAGATACTTACGCTCTTCATGACTGGTGCTTAAAGATCGTAAATTGATATTGCGCATCAGTTTGCGCAAGGCCTCGTTGCAATCATAGCCTTCTCCTTGCACAGCCCCATAAACCACCATTTGACAACATGGAATAATGGTCATGTTTTCTAAGGCGGTATCAAGGCGAGATGTTAATTCATCAGCCACATTGATATCACCGGCATCATTAAAAACAGCATTAGGGTAAAAGCCTCCACCAAACACCAGCTGCCAAGGATCATCATTTAAATATCGCAGCTCTATAAACACATTGCTGTTGCTTTTCCCCCCTGCGGTCACGTTTTTTTTGTCAAGGGCTTTCAGGGTTTCAATGCATTGCAATGCACATAGATTAACCACCATTTGTACAAAGTCACTGTACACCGAATCGCCATAATTCTGATAAAAAGTCGCTGAACCCATTTGGAAAAAATTGTCAAATAAGGTTTCTATTGAGAGACCTTCATCCTCACCATTTACGCCGATGTAAAAGCCGTCTTTATCAGAGTTATCCCAGTAGAGCAGGATTTTTTTTACCCTAGAATAATCACTTAACCGTTCTTCAATCTGAGGCTGTAGCCAATCTGCAAGCTTTTGCCAATGTTCCATCATTTTTAAAGCTGGGTGCGCTTCAGTACAGCTATAGTTGCAAAGGTGTTCAGAAAACGGTGCTAGATCGATTGCAATGCTCATGGGGCTATCCTTACGTGTTGATTAATGCGTTATTTTTTAAAAAGAGCTTAGGTGTTGGAGATAAAATGGGCATCTATATAAAATCGATTGGGATCATTTTATCCCAGTAAATATAGGGTTATCTTCACGATAATCGCAAGGAAAAATCAGGTATTATCACTGGTAAAGAGGTGTTTTTTTGGCTTAGGGTTCTGGACTTTGGCCTGAACTCGATGCATATAACGGCTGTTATTTTTAACGCGGGTATTGTATGCCACGCAATTTAAATTGCGCGGATATTTTCACTGACTCTTTCCCTGTTTGTTTTACTCTCCTATTGACTGAAAAGGCTAACGCATTAAAAGCTTGAATGCTATTACCATTTCGAGGGACTGTGTCATTTATGTAAACTATCACCTAAGCTGAGCTCAGCGTTTAAAAATGGGTATTTGGTATACACGTTGAAATATACGACAGATACAACGGTAAGCGCTTTCAACTTCTCAATATTTAATAGTAAGTGCGGCCCTCACATTCAAGATAAGCGCCTATTCGCCCACGAAACTAGCCGTACTAATCCCAGACCCACTCTTGATTTAGTCGCAGAGATTTAAGGAAGTCCTTACCATCTTTATTTGCAGGCCATAAATCCAAAAGTAATTTTCTATCTCCATCAGTGTTAGAGAGAGAGCGAACAATCTTAATTTTTTCTTGATCAGGGATCTTTACTTCAAATGAAGGCTGTTTCAGCAGAGTATCAGTATCGATACAGATATTAGTTTTTGCTGTGAAATATTGCTTCAAGTCAGGATCGGCAAGAACTACAAGAGCAGCCTTGGATAGCGCAACACTGTTAAAGAAGAGGATGTAAAACAAACTGTGTAACTGCCCGTTTTAAATATGAGGAGCCAACTGCTCCTCAAACTCAATCATAAAACGATTTAACGCAGGTTTCCAATTCCTTAT
>JABSRQ010000267.1 GCA_013215055.1 Pseudomonadales bacterium
TTTGCCAACCTGATTCTCGTAAACCTGCATAAACACTAGGTTTGGGGGCGTTCCGATTGGCGTTGCGATCCCGCCACAGGATGCAGCCCATGCGATACCCAGCATTAGTGGGGCAGCCACTTTCTTATCGTCAGAGCCCTCCATTACAGCAATGGCCACTGGGAGTAACATTAGTGTTGTGGCTGTGTTAGAAATCCACATACTGAGAAAGGCTGATGCGGCCATAAATCCGAATACGAGAGACTTTGAGCTGTTACCGCCGAACAACCGGATCATGTATAGAGCTAGACGACGATGAGCACCACTGGATTCCATTGCTTTGGAGAGAATAAAACCACCAAGTAACAGCAAGATGATTGGGCTACCGTAAGCTTGAGCCACTTCGTTCTTGTCTAGGACTCCTGTTAACTGGAATATTGCAAACGGCAAGATGGATGTAACAGGAATTGGGACTGGCTCGAATACCCACCAAATGATGCAGTTTATGGCGACAGCAGCAGTTAACGCAGCATCGAATCCGATAGAGCTACTGGTTAGCAGGAATGTTATTAGTGCCAGGATTGGTCCTGCTGGTAATGCTAGCGAACGAAGGTTAGCCATTTCGGGTCCATTCTATTTTTTACCCGTATTAAAGCACTGTATCATGCAGACCGTCCATTAATAGCTAAGTTACAGCTACGTACCACATACGCTATTAACCCTAACAAAGAAGAAGAACATGCGAACTGAGCGGTAACATGTAAACTGGGGACAACCAGCAAGAACATGACAGCTGAAAATGCAAACACGGACAAAAGAAGAAAGAACGTAAGTAGAACAGGCATACCAATCCTTAATAATTTCATCAGAGCACGAGTTATAAATAACACGATTTGCCCACCCACAAGCCCTGAATTATCAAGTCTAGTTGCTGTGTATACGAATTGTTAACGATGGGTGGATCGCTAACACTCCAGCGCAGTGCGAGACGCGCTGGGAATCACCTTTACGGTGCTATATAACCTCAAATGATTAGGTAAATACCGAAGCCCTAGTAGCCCCAGATCTTTTTTTACCTTGCACTAGTAAACCACAGCAAATTCTTTTCTGTCAATAGGGGATTAAAAATCTATATCGATACTCCGAACATAAAAAAACCACCCGAAGGTGGCTTGCAAAAATAAGGCTGAATATCAGGTCAGATCAGACAGAATCTGGCGAGGGTGTAAAACTAACTGTGTAACTGCCCGTTTTAAAGATGAGGAGCTAGCTGCTCCTCAAACTCAATCATAAAACGATTGGCTCTTCGTAGATTTGTGTGGAGCTCATGGAGCCATTATATCGTAGCAACACTGTCAGTTTAAATAAATTTAAAATACTATTAACACTTCAACTATATACTAAATACGAAAATTCTAATGGGTAGTTAACGCCTCAAACACGGTTTGACTAATAACTCCTAAAATTAATAATACTCCACTCGAACCAAAAATCGTTAATACCTTATCATTGGTCTGTTTATGTATAATGGTAAATGACAAGACAAACACAATTATGCTAATAATCTGAAAACCTAAGGTTTCTAGTGTTGAAGCTTTTTCAGTCATCTCAACTTGTTGATCCGTCGCTTGTTGTGCAATTGCACTATTAAAAAATATGGATAGAGGGAGTGACTTTGGTGAACTATCTGTATATTTATCGGACATTTTATTATCACTAATGCCTAGTCCACTAGGAACATCAACTTTCTTTATATTAACCAAGTTCGGTTTTTGTCCGCTATAAATCCACCCTTCAAATACTGATCCTTTATCTTCATATTTTATTTTAAGCCAACGCTGGTCATTGCCCACATAAGCCTTCTGAATCACAGTAACCTGAACACCTTTTTTAAGTATTGCAATTACGGGGGGAAATGAATATTTGAAGGTAAATACTGTTTTCAAGCTAAACCATGGAGGACCTTCTCTAACGTTCAGTGATTTTACAGTCACTTCTATAGTAGCAGGTAACTCAAAACCTTCGGCGTAGCTTGATTTGCTGCATAGAAATAATAATGTACTAAAAATAATAGTTATATATAAATGTTGGGACATGAAACTCATATAAATCCCTAGGTATATGAAATACGTTCAACCTATCTGAACACCCTTTATACAATCAGTTATTGAATGTATAAATTTCCAAATAGGATAAAGAATGAAAGACAGCAACTTAGACTATTTTATAATCAATAGTCAATTAACATGATTTTTCTGAGCTTATAACACAGATAAAACTATATAATCCCTATTGCTATCAATGATTAGATAAACCTCTTCTAAATACATAAAGTCTCCCCCTGATACTCCATAAGCTGTATAAAGTGGATTACTCAATCTGAAAATTTGGCTTATCAAAACAAAAGAAGGCCGAAACCCCCTATAAATCGTATCTAAACGATTAAGCAACAAACCCTGCGATCTTCGATAGGATATTTGCTACTTTAGAAATCTTATCCGCCACATCACCAACTGTTGATGCCATTTTATCTACAGACTTTTTCTTTTGCTTAGCTGCAGCTGCAGCATCAACGATCTCATCATAAGCTTCTTCAAACTCTTGATCAGTATGTAACTCGATGATGTACAAAAGCTCATTAGCTCGATTATGGGTTACTGTACGAAGGCGTTTAAGCAGCTTTCTGTCAGGATCATCCAACTCTAATTGATCAATACGATCATTAATCTCAATTTCTAGCGTAATTGCTTCGCGATATTGAGCTTTGATCTCAGCGATTTTATATTTATTAGCCATTTTCATATTCCTATCTTTTATCAGTTTCAGCTACGATCACAAGCTAGATAAACACGATGTTTATTACCCGCCTCATCTTTAAGCTCTTTCTTCTTGAGCTTTCCTTTCTTGCCATCTTTCTCTTCCTGACAATCAACAAACAACTCAAGCAACTCATCATTTGTCTTAGAAGCTTCTTTAATAATCGATATGGCCTCAGAAACAGATGCTGTATTGAAGTCCTTTTCCCTAGCGGCCTCAGCTAATTTAGCATGAGCTTTACCAACAGCAGCGAAGCTCTTAGCTAAAGACTTAGTCTTGGCATCTTCTTTTTGTAACTCGATATATTCTTCGAAAAGCTCAGTGATCATTGCGGCACGGGTAGCTACAGATAACTCCCTTTTGTTCTTAATCGTTAGATTTTGAATCGTATGACTATAATCATCTACTTTATCCTGTAACTCAGATCGTCTCTTGTTATAGCTAAGCAAAGAAACCTCTTCTGATTCAAGGTTCTTTGAAATTAACCCTGTTAACTTGGTAATAGCCGGATCAACACTAGTTATAACTTCTGCAAGAGCTTTATTACGGCGGCTTTCCACATACATATAACCTAGTGAACCAATAACAGAAGTGACCTTCGAAATATCTTCAGGCTTAACTGCGTACTCATCATCGCCACCTAAAGCCTTATAAGATTCATTAAATTCATTAATTGAGTTGTGTAGGTTACCCACACTTACTTGATATTGTTCCTTTGAACCTGACTCTGCCAGCCCAGTCAAAGCTTTAGAATATGTATTTAAAGCTCTGTTAGCTTTTGCATAATAGGAGGATTTACGCTTATTAGTTCTCTTAATATACTTGTCAGTTTTATTTTGAAGGCTCTTAAAGGTCAGCCTTTCACAATCCGCTGACTTGCTTGAACTTACATAATCACATGGAGCACTATCGGCAATAGATTTTAAGGTACTGTCCTTGTCTAGTTCTATAACCCAAGCCAATTGCTTATCAACTTTCTCAGTTAAATCTGTTGTTGCCTTACCAAAAGCCGCTACATTATCGGCTGGAGTTACAGCACAAGACGATACAAAAACCGCCGCCATCAACACTATTATCCTAAACATTCCCTTCCCCTTATAAAATCACCCCAGAAACCTAACATATTAACTTAAACTCGAAAAGACCATTCATATTAAAACAAAGTTAATTATTTCAATTTATCTATATCTAACTCTTGTAATGAAAGATGTATTAAGGAAAGACAATAGATCCTGATATTTACTGAAAGTTAGTCTTCAAGCATCATGCTTCTTGAGTTCCTTTCTTTTCCGACTTTCCAGTTCGCTTAGCCAGTTCCATTACAACTTCATGGATATTGATTGGATAAGCCTGTACCACGGCATTCTTATCCAGTACAGCGGTGATCTGAAAAACCGCCAACGGCAGTAAGGACGTTACCGGAATAGGCACCGGCTCGAAGATCCACCAGATAATACACCAGCAGGCAACTGCAGCAGTGATAGCCATAGGCATACTGAATGAAGCCGTGCTAAAGAGCATGAATATGATAGCAGCGAGAATGGGCCCCAATACGAGAGCCCCCTTTTGTAGCTTTTTCACTAGACAACCTTTGTTATTATTTTAATATAGGTAATGTGCCGGTCGCTTTGTAACACTAGCTACGTCGGATAGTTACAACGACCTAAGCCAATTATAATAGAGTATTATCATGACTAGAAGCGATGTAACTTTAACAGGTCATTTCAATGTTTGATGCTGTGCTAGTGATTAACGATCAAGTCCAGAAACTAGCGACACGCTCGAAGCTCCAGAAAGCCGCCAAAGAACCGATGGCATAGGGCGGCACTCGGTAACACCACTGAGGCATATTCTCCACAGCGCTGAAGTTCTTGGCCAGTCGCCAGATGCCCAATACGGCGATAACAAACAGCAGCTGCCCGGCTTCTACACCCACATTGAATACCAGCAAGGCTGTAGCGATGGCACTCTGAGGCAGGCCTATTTCCCCCAATGCCGCGGCAAAACCCAGCCCATGTAATAGACCAAAAGAAAATGCCACCAGCCACGGGCGCTGCTCGGTAATGCCAGCCCGGCCCTGCTGTGCACGGATAATCTCTGTGGCTACAAAGACGATACTCAACGCAATACAGGCTTCCACCGGAGGTACGGGTACCCAGATATGGCCCAGCGCCGCCAGAATTAGCGTGATGCTGTGAGCGATGGTGAAGGCAGTAATCGTGGTGATCAGCTTACGCGTGTTGTTCACCAGCAGCAGTAATACAAACACAAACAGTAAGTGGTCTATGCCGAAGATGATGTGCTCCACACCGAGGATAAAATAAGTCCAAGCCGTAGTAAGTGCACTTGGCTTCTCGGCTAGCTGATGGCCGGGCTCATCGGGAGTGAGTCGGTGTGTAGCCGTTGAGCCATCCAGATATTCGATTCTGGCCAACACTTCGGAACGAGTCCTAGACAGGCCCTCAATGCTGAAAGCCAGGCCTTCTAAGCCCTGATCCCGCTCTGCTACCCAATAACGGGCCGAGGCACCGGCGATATGTCTATCGAGCC
>JABSRQ010000268.1 GCA_013215055.1 Pseudomonadales bacterium
GCTGACGCTGATGCATAATCTATCAGCCAGATATTCCAGTGAGGCAATGCTGGGTTCTACTTCTTGTAAAAGTATTTTTACCAGCGGTATGATCCCCATCTTATTGTCTTCAGAAGCCTGAACAATATCCATTAATTGAATAGCCTCATGAACAACCTGCTTGTTAGGGTATGGAAGCTTGATATTTAACACGCTTGAATCGAATATTATTCGGTTTTTTACACTGTTGAATTTTATATTGTTATTCAGGGTTTTGACATATTCATGATGATAATCGGGTGCAGAAAATTTAAATTCAAATGAAATGTTTTTGTCTGCTTCCGGCACCATTTTTTTAAAAAAGCAATAGAGACTGCTGAAGCAGGTTTCAATATATATTTTTGAGAATTCACTTTCATCCATGGCCGGGCTGCACTGAATATAGCTGAATCGACCAGCATGGTGAAGGCTCAATGTAGTGATGGGAGAAGTGGATTTTTTATAACGCAAAGCGATGGTGATAGCCTGGGAAATATTTTCACTGGCAAAAACCGACATGCCTATAAGGCCATTCGAACTGGGGGGTAACATGGCTCCATAATGCAAACCTAAAGCCGGGTTATTTAGCAGTATCTGTCCCTGCTGTAACAGATAGTTCAATTGCAGGTAGCTGAGTTTTGCATTGTCTTGCTCTAGCAGATCCTGCCGGATACCGCCGTTTATAAGCAGCTCGTTCAGCTCCAGTCCCTGCTGCTGGAAATGTTCCAATAAGACCACGGGGTGATAATGTACCGGGATAACGGCATCATTTAAGCCGATTATATTCCGCAATGATGTCTGCATAAGAATTCCCTATTATACAAATCCACAAAGTTGGCTTTATCGTCCTGAATAATGAAACTTTGTTTGAACGTTTATTTTATTATCGATAGCAGTAGGCCTCTACGTCGAGAGGGCTATTCCGACAGCGGCAATGATTTACCATGGCTGCAAGTATTAAATGCTCGAAGTCTTATATTCAGAGGTTATAAGCAATTATATTTTTTATTAGCTTCTTGTACCTAAATGACCGACAGGCATAAATTCGGCTATTTCCTTGCTGTATAATCAGGAAAATAGCTAACTATATTGAGTGACCAGGCTCAGACTACACTGTAAATGTGTAGAGAATATGGAGACTGACAAAAATGCCGGTAAATTTTTTTTATTACGAAAATTATCTGACACCATTACGCATTGAGATGATGTCAATATGATCGCTATTAGAATATTATCGTCTAAATAAAAATGAGAATGAAAAAATCAAATCTTGTATCCATCAAACAGTCCATAGGTACAAAGTTATTCCGCACGGTTTTCCCTCTGTATTTGTTGATTGCGATTATTACCACGCTATTTCATATGTGGGTTGAATTTAATAATACCAAACAACATGTTTTTCAAGAGCTTGTTGCCGTCAGCAATGCGATACAACCTGGCCTTTCAACCGCAGTATGGGGATTCGATTATGTGCAATTGGACGCCATTATTTTCGGTACAAAAAACTTACCCATCATCACCGGTATTCAACTAGTGGATGAAAGTGTTGAAATGATTGCTGATGCGGTGCAAGTGAAGGATGCTCAGGCCATGAAACACTCTTATCAGGATCAGGTGCCGGGCCTAATGTCGGAGTCTATCCTCTATAGCTCTCCACTGTATTATCAGGATAAGTTTGGAAAAAATCTGATTGGTCAGTTAACCCTGTATTCCAATTCACAGATCGTATTTAAACGTATAAAAATGGGCTTTATCTTAATCCTTGTTAACTCGCTGATTAAAAGCCTGGCCTTGCTTATTCTATTTATTACCTTTTCCCGTATTATTATCAGTCAGCCGCTGCAAGAATTAACCCATAGAGTCAATAAGACGCGTTTGGATAATGTTTTTGAAGGTCCAAGAAATAATTTTGTCAGCTCAGGAAATAACGAACTCTCGGTATTAACAGATACCTTTGAGGCTATGCTTGATCAGCTGTCCCGTAGTCAGGAACAATTAAAATCGTATGCCGAGCAACTGGAGATGAAAGTATCTGAACGTACCAGTGAGCTGGCTAGTCGTGAAGAAATATTGCAAGGTGCCTATGCTCATCTACAAGAATCACGTGATACAGAAATAAAAACGCTGAATGATAAAAAACAATTTATTGCAGATATTTCTCATGAGCTGCGTACACCGTTGTCGGTATTAACCTTACAAATTGAGGCCATGCAGAAGGGCATGGCCAATAAAGAAAAATGCTATGCGGTGTTACAACGCCACATCAATCAGATGGCGTGTTTAATTGATGATTTATATACCCTTTCAAAAGCGGATATCAATCAACTGTCGTTACAGTATGAAACCTTTGATATTTCCGTATTGCTAGAAGAATTGCTGGAACCCTATCAGCAGATGGCGCAGAAAAGGCAATTACAGCTACGTTTATTGCGGGGCGATGATTGCAATCCCATCATACGTGCCGATTGGGATCGTCTTTCCCAGGTATTTTCCAATCTGATCAATAATAGCCTGAACTATACCAACAGTGGTGGTGATATCTGCATTCATCTGCGAGCGGGGCAGCAACGGGTAGAAATTATCATTGAAGATTCCTATCCGGGTGTTAGCGACGATAACCTGCCGCATTTATTTAAACGCCTGTTTCGCGTAGAAGAGTCACGCAATCGCAATACCGGTGGATCTGGTCTAGGGCTGGCCATTTGTGAAAGTATTATTAGTGCCCATGAAGGCAGTATTTCACTTCATCATTCTGAATTGGGTGGTTTAAAGGTCATTATTACCTTGGCAAGGATAGACGTTTTAAAGGAATCATCATGACACGCGTATTAATCCTCGAGGATGAAGTCGATTTAGCCGAACTAGTACAGCAGTTTGTACTTGCCGAGGGTATGGACTCGCATATTCTCAATGATGGCAGAGAAGCCGTAAGCTGGATTCAGGAAAATAGCCCCGATGTGGTGTTACTGGATATTATGTTGCCCAGTAAAGATGGCATGCAGATATGCAAAGAAGTCCGTAATTTCTCCGATGTGCCGATTATTATGGCCAGCGCAAAAATTGATGAAATCGATCGATTAAATGGGTTTGAGGCCGGAGCCACCGACTATATCTGTAAACCTTATAGCTCGAAGGAAGTCATCGCCCGCATTAAAAGCCTGGTGAAACTCTATCATCGCGATCAGGTAGCGGGAGAGGGGCTTATTCTGGATGTTAAGAATCACCACATTCATTATCGCAACAAGGACATTGAACTCTCCCATATTGAATTTAAGCTCTTATCGCTGTTATATCATCGCCCCGGTCGAATCTACACGCGTGAACAAATTATCTCTGAAGTCTATAGCGACTATCGAACCGTGTCAGAACGTAATGTCGATAGTCATATTAAGAATCTGCGTAAGAAGATTGCCCTGTTAGACAATGGCCATGAATATATCCGTGCAATCTATGGTGCCGGTTATAAATATGAAAATAGGAAAAAGCTTCTGCATTAGCGTCTGCCTAGAGATTGCTTAAACGATGGTAAAAAAAGCCTGTTATTCAAGTCGGGTCTAACGGGTAAATACCAGCTAAAGTATGCCCTACAGTGTTTGATACGCACCAGTTTATAACTGGTTTAGGCTAGACAAATATCACAGGTGGTAGTGCTTGGGCCTCCGGCAGCTGAAAGCGGGTGGGATAACGTTACCAAGCAAATTAAAATGAGTTAATTCTGAGCAATGACGTGCATGGATGCACTAATGCCGAGGGCGCAGGATACGCAGGGACGGCCACCTGCGGATCTTTGATACCGGCAATGATTTTAACCTTGTCGCGGATTCACTGCAAACCTCGATCCGAGGTATAGAAGATATAGACGTCCCTATGTCAACTCGAATATGCACTTTTTGAGTCTGGATGATCCCGTCTTTGGTTTACATCTGGGCTGTGCTTTTACCGACGATAGCCATGGGCTGATTGGTTTGTCGGTACAATGCAGTGCTAGTTTTAAGGATGCCTTGCTCACGGCGGTGGAATTCAAGAAAGTGTTTTCTCCGGTGACGGTTTTATCGTTGAAACAGGCGGGAAATTACAGCTATCTGGAATGCAAAATGAGTTTAAGCTGGGACGATGAGCAAATGACGCGCTTATTGATGGAATCCTGTTTCTCTTATCTATTTAAGGCCATGGTGCAGTTATTACCCCAGTTGTCTCAGCAGATGCTGTTTGAATTTACCTATGCCAGTCACAAGCTGTGAGGATGAATATCAGCATTATTTAAATGCCAATATTCACTTTAACGGTATAAAAAACCGTATGATTTTTCCCTCTGCCTTATTAACACAGGTGTTGCCCAAGGCGAATCGCTGGTTGCTGGAGGAAGTTGAGGCGATTAAACAGCAGGCCTTAAATCATCAGGAACCCCGAGAGGGATTGATCAGCCTAATTTCAGATTTGTTGCAGCAGCAAGATGCTCCCATTTCTTCCCAGGAGCAGCTGGCATTAAAACTGAATACCAGCATCAGTGCGTTAAAGCGTAGGCTGAATAAACATCATTGCAGCTTTCAGTGTTTACGGGACGATGTGCGAAAACATCAGGCCTGTGAAATCCTGGAAAGCCAAAAGTACACAGTAGCTGAAATAGCCGAAAAAATGCACTTCAGTGATGTGGCCAGTTTTCGTAAAGCCTTTAAGCGTTGGACAGGGGAATCGCCACAAGCCTATAGAGAGAATATTCAATTGTGGTTGCACTCCAGAGGGGAAGGGGACTGGTATATGCCTATTGATGGGCAGGAAGAACCCATGCCCAGACAGCAGTAATTTTTTATTGCCGTGGTATTAACCGCGCCCATCACCTACCGCATTGCCACAGGGCCACTATAAGGGGGGAAACACTTACCCTAAAACCCTTCCAGCCATCCTCGAAGATAACTATTCTCGAGTCGTGAAAGCCAATGGTTTTTCCCTGTATGCAGGCCTTTAGCCAGGCTAAAGAGCGAAAAAAGTTAGAGCGTTTATGCCGCTATATATCCCTAGGGGCGCTTTCTGAACAGCGCCTCAGCCAAACTCCTCGAGATCCCCAGAAATTAAGCCCCTGGCTAAGCTATAAACCGCTAGTAACTCGATATTCCTTTACCGAGCCTATTTTCATCTGACTCATCACTATTAAGGCAGTTAGTTTGCCTCAAGCTCAGCGGTGTTTACATCAAGTTTATCTTTCACCGATACCTGTTCAGGCGACCGATGCGCGCCATAGAGGCGATACAGCAAGGCCGGTAAAAATAACAAATCGAAGATCAGCGCGATGGCGATGGTGATCGCCGTGAGAATACCCATGGTCGTATTGGGCACGTAATTGGAGATGAGAAACAGCGTGAAACTGGAGATAAAAATAAGCGAGGTCACGGTGATCGCGTTGCCGGCATTTTCAAAAGCAAAATAAATGGCCTCGGTTGCCGAACCATTCTTTTTCAGGCCATCCTGGAATTTGGTCAGGAAGTGAATCGTATCATCCACCACGATGCCCATGGATAAGGTGGCCACCATCGCCACACTGAGGCCTAT
>JABSRQ010000026.1 GCA_013215055.1 Pseudomonadales bacterium
TTCAGATAATTACCCTGGTGATCGTCGACTACATCGGCATAAGAC
This sequence comes from Pseudomonadales bacterium, assembly GCA_013215055.1. GTDB lineage: Bacteria > Pseudomonadota > Gammaproteobacteria > Pseudomonadales > DT-91 > CAKMZU01. The sequence continues at coordinate 46 of JABSRQ010000026.1, forward strand.
CTAATCACTCCACGTTTGAGCCTGCAGTGTTTGACTGCCTAAACTCAGGAAGGTGGCGAAAATTAAAATCTGTAAAAAATGAGGCTTCATACATTAATCGGGTAGTAAGGTTTAAAAAGGTTGACCAAAGTTTAAATAAAAGCCGTGATTATTATCTTTGCCTATGGCAATTTCGCTTCGAATAACCATCTTTTCAGCTGGTTTGATGGCAAAAGAGGCTCCGATGCCTGCACTGGGGTAGCGGTTTTTAGCATCACTGCAGGAAGCTTCTTTGCTGCCAGCAATTTGATCGCCGTATAAACAGCCAATACCTGCAAAGGCAGTGAGCCCCCAGCGTTCGCTTAAGGCGTAACGTTCATCAAATTCAATAAAGGTCATATGCTCCGCCAGGTATTGGCCTCGTGTATAACCCCGTAATTCCATAGACGAAAATCCGCTCTCAGGGGCATCCGAGGTCCAACGGCCTTTGATGCGCATGGCTAACACATGGCCATCACCATGTGAAAAATATTCACTGTACTCCAGCATATAAGCATCAAACGATTCATCTCCACCAAATTTCTCTCTGTAGGCAAAGTTATGTAATAAAATATTATGTCCGCTGCTGGCCGATTGCTGATTGTCACGGGTGTCGGTACTTAAAACCAAACCCAAAGCGGTAGAGTCAAAACCTGTTAGGCCTAAGGTTTCCAATACAATCTGGCTGAAATCATCGCTGCCGCTAATAATATAATTGCTATCGACATATTGAATACCGACAAAAAAGTCTAAATAGACACGTTGATTAAAGCGTAGGAAACGCATATTTAGGTCATCATTGCTGCGCAGCGGTGTATCAATCCCTTCAAATTCATAGCTGTTTTTTATATAGCCATCGGCGATGGCCACTGATAGTCGTTGTTGATCCTGATTAAAATACGTTCGACCAAAAAGTACGGCCATATAAGAGTCGGTATTACTGTATTTACCGCTTAGTCCAAACATCGAGATAGGTGATTGTTTATCAAACTTGTGCATATAGGCCGCCAAGCCCCCTAAGGTGGTGCCCATCTTTGGGTCACTGCTGATTAATGGCGTGGCAATCCATGGGGATGATTTTTCTTCTGCAATAGAATGAATACTGCAAAGTATCAGTGTTAGTGCTATGACGCTGGCTATCTTGTGTTGAAACATAAAACCTTCTTAATAGGCATACTGTATTAGCTCGATTATAACAGTATTATAGAGGCAGTTTTTATAGGCAATGAAAAGTGATGAATGGTTTCTCCATCGCAGGAAGTGCTTATTGGGTTTATAGATTATTTGTTCTGCTGATAATGTCTGTAATCGTCTTATTAGCCTGCCCATCTTTATTTCCCGCTGGCTATATCGGCAGTGAAAGCTGTGTTGGCTGTCATCAAGCACAGTATCAAAGCTGGCATTAACCTCATCATCATCATCATCATCATCAGCAGGCGATGTCTGAACCTAGCGCCAGGACGAGGCGGTTGATCTGGGCGCTGAAAACATGCGTTATAGCTATGTCTATGAGGGGCATTAAATTCAGCGGGGAATGTTAAAAAAACCTTAATAGAGATTAAAAAGGCATTGTTGATTCATCCGCATAATGTTGAACACTTACAATTGATCAGCACCGTACTGCTGATCAGCAGGGCAGATTTTTAGAAGCCGCTGAGTATAAAAATCGCCTAGCGCAAAAAACATACTGATATTTACTTGCTCTGCTATAATAATACGTTGTATTGAAAGTGTTATATCAAGGTTAAACTCCAGGAGGAATATGATGACGGAAAAACGATTTAATAGCTTAAAGTGGTGGCTGAAAATAACCGCTATTACAAGTATGGCTCTGGCTAGCTTATCTTCGTTAGCTGCAGCCAATAAGCCTAACATTCTAGTGGTATGGGGCGATGATATCGGCATGTGGAATGTCAGTGCCTATTCGCGTGGCATGATGGGCTATCAAACCCCAAATATCGATCGCATTGCTAACGAAGGCATGATGTTTACCGACTACTACGGCGAGCAATCGTGTACGGCAGGGCGTTCATCGTTTATTACCGGGCAATCGGTTTATCGTACAGGTTTATCGAAAGTTGGCATGCCGGGGGCGAAAGAAGGTATGTCGACTAAAGACATTACCATTGCTGCGGTGATGAAAAATCAGGGTTATATGACCGGCCAGTTTGGTAAAAATCACCTCGGAGATAAAGATACACATCTACCCACCAATCATGGTTTTGATGAGTTTTTTGGTAATCTCTACCACTTAAACGCCGAAGAAGAACCAGAGCTTAGAGATTATCCTAAGAGCGCTGAATTCCACAAAAAATTTGGCCCACGTGGGGTTATTCACTCCTATGCCGGTGGCAAGATTGAAGATACCGGTCCATTAACTAAAAAACGTATGGAGACCATTGACGATGAAACGTCTGTGGCAGCGTTAGAATTTATCGAAAAAGCCCATAAGGCCAATAAACCGTTTTTTGTCTGGTGGAGTGGCACGCGCATGCACTTTCGCACCCATGTGAAAGATGAGTTAATGAATGATCCTAAAAATGCTAAATACGATGAATACAGCATAGGCATGATGGAACATGATAGGCATGTGGGGCTTTTTCTGGATAAGCTGGATGAGCTTAAAATTGCCGATAATACCCTGGTATTTTATTCAACCGATAACGGCCCACATATGAATACCTGGCCTGATGCGGCGATGACCCCGTTCAGAGGCGAGAAAAACACCAACTGGGAAGGTGGCTGGCGTGTGCCTGCCATGGTGCGTTGGCCTGGGCATATCAAGGCGAACTCGATTTCTAACGAGATCATGCATCATATGGATTGGCTGCCAACATTTGCTGCTGTCGCCGGTGAAAAAGACGTAAAGAAAAAGCTGCTGAAAAAATATAAAGCCATAGGCCGTAAATATAAAAATCATCTTGATGGTTACGATACGCTGGATTACCTGACCGGAAAAACCGATACCACACCTAGAGAAGAAATTTTCTATTTTTCCGATGACGGTGATTTAACGGCCTTACGTTTTAATGATTGGAAAGCTATTTTTATGGAGCAACGTCAGGAAACAACGTTAGCTGCATGGGCCAACCCCTTTACGCCTCTACGTGTGCCGTTATTGTTTAACTTGCGCAGAGACCCGTTTGAGCGTTCGCAGCTAACGTCTAACACCTATTATGATTGGTTGTTAGATCATGTTTATTTATTGATTCCTGCACAGCCTTATGTCGGTAAGTTTTTAGCCACCTTTAAGGAATACCCCCCACGCCAAAAAGCCGCCAGTTTCAGCATCGATCAGGTGATGGAAATGATGCAAGAGGGAAGTGGCAGTAAATAAGTTTTGTGTAAGTGTTTACATCCATGACGGGCTTAGCTTCTAGAGGTTAGGCCCGTTTTTTTTGATCCATCATTAAGGAATACATCATGTTTTTTAAACGATATCATGGGCAGATTCGGCTGCTTTTTCTGCTGTTATTTATTCCTATATCATCTCCATCGCTTGCCAAAAACAATGTGCCTCTGCCATCTTGGGCCGAAGGTGAAAGCAGGCAGTCGTTAATAGATTTTGTGCAGGCGGTGACTACCGAAGGCAAAGATTTTGTGCCCGTCGCGCAGCGCATAGCCACGTTTGATAACGATGGTACGTTATGGGCCGAGCAGCCCATCTATTTCCCTTTGTTGTTTGTATTTAATGTCATACAGGAACAAGCGGCGCAGCATCCTGAGTGGAATACGACGGAACCTTATCAGTCTATATTGGCGGGTGATTATAAAAAGGTCTTGGCAGGTGGCCATGAGGCTTTGTTTGCATTGTTGATTAAAACCAGTACCGGCATGAATCAGAAGACCTTTCGAAAACAGGTTACACACTGGATAGAAAACTACCGTCATCCCACTACACATCGCAAACTCACTAATATGGCCTATCAGCCTATGTTGGAGCTGTTAGATTATCTGCGTGCCAACCAGTTTAAGGTTTATATTGTCTCTGGTGGCCCGGTGGATTTAATGCGCCCGTGGACCCAGTCGGTTTATGGTATTCCCAGCGAGCAGGTGATTGGCAGCCGTATGCAAAAACAATTTAAGTTCGAAGATGGCAAGACCAGTATTGAGCGCCTGCCAAAATTTGAATTTAATAATGACAAAGACGGTAAACCGGTCAGTATCGATGCCTTTATTGGTAAACGCCCTATAGCCGCTTTTGGGAATTCTGATGGTGATTTAGCCATGTTGCAATATACGATGGCAGGTGAAGGCAGGCGCTTTGCGATGTTTATTCACCATACCGATGCACAACGTGAATGGGCTTATGACAGAGAATCTCATATCGGTAAGTTGGATAAGGGCCTGGATGCCGCAAAGAAAAATGGCTGGACCGTGGTCGATATGAAAAAAGACTGGTTGCAGGTATTCCCCAAACCTTAAATAATACGCCGCTGCCATGGTGTTAACGTGGCAGCTTATCTCTTTAATATAAATAACTGAATGTGTGTTGTATGGCCCCGCCCTTATCTGCCCATCCCCTATCCAATAATGTAAAAGTGTTTTTACATATCCTGCGCTGGATGCTGATCATTATTCCGGTAGCCATCTTGGTAGGTTCGTTAAATGCGTTATTTTTATGGTTGCTGGATTTAGCTACCTCAACACGCACGGATAATAGCTGGCTGATTTACCTTCTGCCGCTGGCAGGTTTATTGATTGTTTTTACCTATAGGCATTTGGGTAAAAACAGCGATGCCGGTAATAATCTGATTATGGATGAGATTCATGAACCCGGTGCTGGGGTGCCCGTGCGTATGGGCCCGCTGGTATTAATCAGCACGGTGATCACGCATTTATTTGGTGGCTCGGCAGGGCGCGAAGGCACGGCTGTGCAAATTGGTGGTGCGGCCACGCAGGCGCTGGCCAAACTGCTGAAGCTTAATGCGGCAGATACCCGCATGATTTTAATTGCCGGTGTGGCGGCCGGTTTTGGCTCGATCTTTGGCACCCCGTTTACCGGGGCGGTTTTTGCGCTTGAGGTGTTAGCCATAGGGCGGATTAAATACGATGCGATGATGCCGGCTTTATTTGCATCTTTGTTGGCCGATTTTGTTTGCTCTGCCTGGGGCGCACACCACAGCCTTTATCGTATCGATTTCCTGGAGCAGATCACACTATTTGAACAGGCCGTACCGTTTGATTTATGGATGCTGGCTAAGGTTATTATTGCCGCCATTGTCTTTGGTTTGGCTGGGTTTCTATTTGCCGAGCTTACCCATTTCTTAAAAGACTTATTTAAAACCACGTTAAAAAATTCCTATGTGATAGTGGTATTTGGCGGTTTGATCATTATCGCTGCGGTGCAGCTGCTGGGCCATCATGATTATATCGGTTTAGGGATTTATGCCACTAGGGAGGGGGGCGTCAGCATCATGAGTGCGTTTCAGGCTGGCGGTGCCGAATGGTATAGCTGGTTAATAAAGTTGCTGTTAACGGCTGTGACCTTGGCAGCAGGGTATAAAGGCGGCGAGGTCACGCCGCTGTTTTTTGTGGGTGCCACCTTGGGTAATACGTTGGCCTGGGTCTTTAACGCGCCGGTGGATTTATTTGCCGCGTTGGGATTTTTGGCCGTATTTGCCGCAGCAACCAATACTCCACTGGCTTGCACGATTATGGGCGCAGAATTATTTGGTGCCGATCATATGGTGTATTTTGCGATAGCCTGTTTTACCGCCTACTACTTCAGTGGCCATACCGGTATTTATAGCTCCCAACGTGTCGCCGTGCCCAAATTGTTTGATCAAAAAGGTGAGCCACATAAACATCATAAGCTCGGTGAAATACGTGAAACTCACTCGGGGTTATTAAAATCTTTGCTGAAAAAACTCACTAAATCACATTAAATGTAACTAAATGTTGCGAAAGCCCCGTAGTCATGGCCTTAGTTACGGTGGCCGTGTAGAATGGCGGAAATTTGATAGCTCATTCATTTAATGGATTGCATGATGCAAACAGTTCAGCAGCTTTTACAAAATAATAATGTCGATACCAAGCTCGTTTCAGCCATCGATGCGGTATTGGAAGCGAGCAAGGAAATCAGCTTTTTACTGCAAAAAGGTGCGATGAGCGGCATCTTGGGTTCTGCTGAACAAGAAAATGTGCAAGGTGAGACGCAGAAGAAGCTGGATGTGATCTCCAATGATCTATTAAAAGACATCTTAAAAGATTGCCCGGTAGTCGCGGGTATTGCCAGTGAAGAAGAAGACTTCCCGGTCCCGGCGAATAAAGACGGCGAATTTTTGGTGATTTTTGATCCATTAGATGGTTCATCTAATATCGATATCAATGTGACCGTAGGTACGATTTTTTCTATCTTGCCTAGCAACGGTGGTGATGCCAGCGTTGAAAAAACCTATCTGCAATCGGGCCGCAATCAATTAGCCGCCGGTTATGTTTTATATGGCCCTTCAACCTTGTTGGTGATGACCACCGGCCAGGGTGTAGATATTTTTACCCTGGATCCAGAAACCAAAGAATTTGTATTAACTGACGCACAGTCAACCATTACTCCTGCGACCCAAGAATTTGCGATCAATATGTCTAATCAGCGCTTCTGGGCTGAGCCCATGCAAAATTATGTCGCCGACTTATTAGCCGGTGAAACCGGTAAATTAGGTAAACGTTATAATATGCGTTGGGTGGCGGCGATGGTGGCCGACGTGCATAGAATCATTCATCGTGGCGGCATCTTTATGTACCCATGGGATAGCCGTGATGCTAAAAAACCGGGTAAACTGCGCCTGATGTATGAAGGTAACCCTATGTCTATGCTGGTTGAACAAGCCGGGGGTATGTCCAGCACTGGTGAAATGGCGATTATGGATGTACAACCTGAAACCATCCATCAACGTGTGCCGGTGATTTTAGGCAGTAAAGAAGAAGTTGAAATGGCGCTGAGTTATTCTAAATAGCGTTTTTTTAATGAATGAGAGCCAGCCTCTCATTCATATTTTATTCCTTTCTTGATTGATCCTCCTGGTCTTTAATCGGCCAAATCTGCTTTAAAACATCGGTTTCATAACGTGCTTGATAGACCGGGTTGTGAAATTTATGGCAGTGACTGCAATGTAGCGGGATCTTATCTTGCTCCCCATCTTCATTATGACAAGTTAAACATTGTGCCTTGTTGGGCATCATCAATGTTTCAGCCTCTGTGCTGTGTTCTACATTTTCATGGCAGCTTTGACACTGAGTCAGTTGGTGTTTTTTATGCGAAAACCGCTGCGTAGGCCAAGAATTAAAGTGTAAATTCTCTAGCGCTAAAGCCTGTGTATTATTGGTTTGGGTTTTATGGCATTGCAGGCAGTGTTTATCTGTTAATAGTTCTTGGCCAAGCTGTGCCCGCGTTTTTTTATCGCTATTTAATGCCACCTGCAATCGGTCATTCACGATAGCCAGCGTCTTATGTGGCAGTTCTACAGTCACACCTTGATGGCGAATGGCCTGCTGATGACAGTCGCTGCAGTGTAAATCAAAGTTAATGGCCTTTAAGTTTTTATCACTGGATTTTTCTCGATTATGGCAGTTCTCACAGCTTAGGGTTTGATAACCTTTTTCGGTTTTTAGCCCTTTTTTTTGTAGATGTTTTTTGTGTGAAAAGATTAAGTCTGAAGGGGCATCTTTTTGATAAAAAAGGCTGTGGCTGGCAAGGGACGTTATCAACGGGCGTTGCACGCGGCCTTTTTCTGCCAATGTGCTGCCATCGATAAAACCGGATAACGCGGCGGCATTGCTGTGGCATACAACACAGAAGGCCTTGTTTTTATTCATCAGCGTATTGGGTTCATTATGTTCCTTATGGCATAAAATACAGGACGCTGTGGCATAAGGTGTCAACGTACGCATATCCGGCGGCATATGGTGGCGCAGCTTTTGGTGGCAGCTAAGGCAGGTGGCATTGTCAACCGGGGTGAATAATTGTGTATGGCAATCACTGCATTGGCTGGCGGCGAATTGATGCGCTTGATGCAGTGGGCCTGTTTGCCACAATCGATCAAACGCAGGAGGTGGGTTTGCATCGATTAAAGGTGTGGTGGAAAAAGGTGCTACCGATAAATTTTTATGACTGCTGTCGGCGCTCATCCAAAAGGATAACAGCGGTAACACCAGGCAGATGATAAAAACCGCCAATGATGAATACAATGCCCAACGTGCTTTAGAATATTTTAATTGTTTTAATTGGATTTTTTTATCTTCGTTATAGCGAGGCAAAGGCCAGCCGGTGATGTTGATATCTCGGTGTATTTCCAGGCCAATATGAAAGGCGGCAGGTGGGATAAAGCGCTTGAGGCTTAAGCCGGGTATCAGTACCTGCGCATCAGAAGTCGTAATACTGCAAATAGATTTGTTATCACCGCCTTGTGTTTTGAGCTGTAAGGCATCATTGATTAATTCAATCTGGGCAAAGTTTTCGCGAATGCCTTGATCATGAAAACACAACTCATCGCTGTGCTGATTACCGATATGCAGGATTTTACCTTTGATTAAATATTCATGGCTGACGGTCTTGCCGTCTTTCATCGTGAATATAAGGCGGATTAAACTGCGCATAAGGGCATTCGTTCCTTGAAGTTGTGTGGGGCCAGGTCGTGGTTGATGCTGCTACCAGTATAGAAAAACACTGAGAATATGCAGAATAAGTGCCGTTAATAACACCAGCGATAGTGGAATATGCACATAGAGCCACAGTTGCAGAAACGCCTTGATACGGATGACTTGGCGTAAATCATTGAGCATTTGGCGTTTTTCGGTGATTAATGTCAGTAGCTGCTGGAGTAAATCAATATTGCCCTGAGCCTGATGTTGGGATTGATAGCGGCTCAGGTTCTGGCTGATATAGCTAATCAAACTTTGTTGCTGGTGGTTATCCGCAGGCAAAAGGATATCCTCAGACTCAAATGTTAAACGCTGCGATTCATCCTGTGCGGTGATCTGAGACCAGGCGCTACCCCCCAGCTGACAGCCGCTGATCGCCGCATAGACATTCAGCTCCAGAAGGCGTGCAAACTGGTTTTCCTGTTCTGATTCTGGTCGCCAGTTTTGCGTGAGCCGCATGGCTTCATCATCTATTTCCTGCAAACGCTGCAAGTTAAATTGATGCATAAACTCCTCACCCAAATATTGAGGAAATACAATATAGGCATAGAGACCGGTTAATCCACTGAGTACCACCAGGCACAATAAAGCATAGGTAAGGCTGTGGATATTCCAGCCCCATTGCAGACCTGTATGTAATGTGGCGCAAACCATCAGCAATAAACCTAAATAGATATGCGCCGAGACCCAGCCCTGCATTTTACCGGGCTGATAGTGAAAGCTACGTTTTCTGACACCTAATAATAATAAGATGAGTATTAATACGGCCGAGGCAAACCCCAAAATATAACCTATGGTACTGGCCCCACTAGGCGGCTCTACATCCGTTTGTAGATAATACAAAACCCCATAAATCATGGCTAAAATAAGGCTTATTTTCAAATAGCGATAGTGCTGATAGCTAAGCAGGTAGGTGGACATAATAGGTTTTAGCTTTTATCGGTTTTGTGTTTAGCATAGTTGTCTATATTCAGCTTTGCAGGTGGTTAGGCCATTTGGCTTAGGCTTTTTTGACCAAACGGCGTATGTATTCACTTAATCGTTCTGCGTATTGTATGAACTCCTTTGTTGCTGAGTTGCCATGCCATGAGTTATCGCAATATTTATTTATCGATGATGATGAGTTCAACCTTGATTTTAACGGCCTGTGGCGCAGTTGAAGAGGACGAATCCGGCGCACAAGATCAGGTGGTTGATACCGTGGCGGATGCCAATGATGCCCATGATGTAACTTTGCATGATGTGATTGAGGGCGAAGTAGACAGTTCTGAATCAGAAGATGCAGAACTAGATGTGAGTGACTCTGAGGCTAGTGGTTCAGAAGATAGCTCAATCGGCATTGAGGATACCAGCCCGGTGATAATCGCAGCGGTTTTAAATAATGATAGCTCTCAGATCATAGAAAATGGCAGCCTGTTATTTACCAGTAATCACTATGATGATGTTTGGCTCTATGTTGGCAGCAGCAAAGGTGGCAATGATATTTATAGCGCGGCTATAAAAGAGGCCACCAGCATCAATGATTTACCCCAAGATGGCAGCCCGGTATTTGTGTCTTTATGGACTAAAATCAATGGCCAATGGCAGCAGCGCAGCTATGAATTTAGCACCGCTAATACCGTTATAAACTCATCAGGTAAAATCCAAAAAGTCTTGGTTCTAGGGCTGGACGGCGTACAGTTTGAAAAACTGGCTTTGGCCAACACACCGCATCTTGATGCTTTAAATATCAGCCGCGTTTATGCGGGTGGTGTACCTGATTCAGTGCAGCAACAGCAAACCTATTCAGGCCCAGGCTGGAGTAGCATCATGACCGGTGTGTGGGCCGATCAACATAAGATCATCAATAATAATGCCGGTCAATCCGCTTATACCAGTGTCTTGGCGCGCCTGGAACAGAACATGCCTGATGTTTATACAGCCAGCATATGGCAATGGCCTAATGTCAATAATCAATTTTTTGCCGACGATAAAAACCACGTTGATAGTCACCAGCAAAACCTTTCCGATGCGCAGGTGATTTCTGCAACCCAGGATCTGATTTTAAATCAATCGGCTGATGTGATTTTTGCGGCACTGGATGATACGGATACGGTGGGGCATAGCGAAGGTTTTAGTCAAAATTATATCAATAGCCTGGCCTTGGCCGATAGCCGCCTGGGTGAGTTATTAGAGACTATCGAAAGCCGCAAACAAAGCCATGCCAATGAAGATTGGCTGATTCTGGTAACCACCGATCATGGCCGTAGCGGCTCTGGTTTTGGTCACGGCGGCCAATCCGAGCAGGAACGCACCAGCTTTATCGCCTCCAATAAAACCTTGTTACGCAGCTGTAGCTGGAATGAAAGTCTATTGGCTTGTCCCTCACAGGTAGATATAGCACCGACGGTATTTGAGCATATGCAGCTTGCTATAGAGCCTTCTTGGAAGCTGGCAGGTCAGAGTCTGTTCAGTGTGAATGCTGTAGATGAAAGCTCTGAAGATCAATCTGCTACTGCTAGCAGCGCGGATGTGAGTCTGTATCGCCACTGGGCGGTGGGTGGTCCTTCACCGGTCTTGATCCCGGAATCCAGCATCAATGGTCTGACCCAAATAAATGGCCAAAATGTTGCACATCTACGGGCTCAGGTGAGTGCTGGTTCCTATACTGAAATGTCGGTGCCGTTAAACCCGTATATTTCAGCCGCCCCCTTTAGTGATCCCGCCGTGGATTTATCTGATAATCCTTATCGAAAGGTGACGATTACCTATCAATCCAATCATCCTGCTATTTTACAATTACGTCAATCCGGCGTACATGGCGGCAGCCACAATCAGGCGGTTTTACCTGCCAGCCCGGATGGTTTTATCTCCATTACGTTGATCTTGAACAGTGATTTCTTATGGTTGGGTCATAGTGCAAGCACGCTGGATGTCAGTAAGCTGGGTAAGTTTAATTTCGCCTTTCTTTCCCAAAATGAGGGTGATGGTTACGCCGAGATTATTATTTCAGGTTTGCACATTCAGGATTATCAGCCCCAGGATTAAGTTTGATCAGAGAGTCATTGGGCATAGATAACAAGTTTTTTTAGAAAACTTTTATCTATGCCTGTTTGCCAATAGAAGAAAATACTATTAATCAGCCATAATAACGCGGGTCGATTTTAGCTGTAAGCTACGGCCAGTGGTTAACTCAATGTTTTATAGCTGGGTAATATTGATTTTAAAAAACGCATGTTTTTTAATCACACAATAAAATGTCAAAGCAATGAATGTCATCAGATTCTACACTTAGGTATGTCGCTGTAGGAGACTGCCATGATGAAACTGAAGTTTATTGCCATCTTATTGATTTTTAGTCAAAGTCTGTTTTTTTCAGCGTGTGGCGGTGGTGGTGGAGATGACGCTTCTGATGATACGTCAACCAGTACTAGTACCAGTACATTAACAAGTACGGCCACCGAAACTTCAACAAGCACATCAACGTCAACCAGTACGGCCACGGATACATCTACCGGCACATCAACGTCAACCAGTACGTCGACCGAAACTGATACCGGTGTTGAAAAAGTGGTTGCCTGGCGATTAAATCCTGGCAGCTCCCGCTTAAACTTCCTTTCCACTAAAAAAATCCACATTGTAGAAACACATCACTTCGATACGCTAAGCGGTTTTATTTACGACGACAATACCGCGGTCCTGACTATCGACTTATCCAGTGTAAATACCGATATTGACATACGTGATACCCGTATGAAGGATGTTTTGTTTGAAGTTCTGTCATTTCCACTGGCAACCGCAGAAAACAGCTTGAACCTGGCATCGATTGAAGCCATGAGCGCTGGCAGTAAGCAAATTCAAACCATAACTACCAGTCTGATGATGCATGGGCTTAGCACCCAAATTGATAGTAATTTGATTATTCATAAAGTCAGCAGCGATAAAATTATCGTACGTAGTCAGAAGCCGCTTTTAATTAATGCGCTGGATTTTGGTTTTGCGGCAGGTATCGATGAATTAAAAACATTGGCCAGTTTAACGTCTATTTCTACCGCGGTGCCGGTCGATTTTTTACTGGTATTCACACGTGGATAATTTACGGGGGAGAGAGCCAATGAATACGTTTCTGAATAAAAAACTTGTTGCCATCATCGGCTGCGCTATTGCAGCTTTCTTCTCGGCATCTGTGTCTGCAATAGAGTGCCCTAGCATTAAAACGTATACTGCGGCGGGTAGTTTTAATGCCGGTGATATTGTTGAACTTGAGTCGGCCACTTATCAGGGGCGATATTTTGAATGTATTGTAAAGGACTGGTGTAATTCCGATTCCAGCTTTTATTATGAACCGATTAATGGTCTGGCTTGGGAGCAAGCGTGGAAGGAGGTGAGTTGTAATCTCACTGATACAGCCACCGATACAGCCACCGATACAGAGAGTCATTGGGCCTTGGTCAATAACGACTCTTCAGTGCAATTTGTTTCGGTTAAAAAAGAGCATGTGGCGGAGGTGCAGTTTTTTGAAACCGTATCCGGCAGTTTATCCGAGACGGGACAGTTAGCATTTGCGATTGATCTATCCAGCATCAACACAGCTATTGATATACGTGATACCCGCTTAAGGGAATATCTGTTTGAGATTCAGATACTACCGCAATTACATTTCAGTGCCAGTGTGGATATGGCGGCCATTAATAATATGGCCAATGGTGATGTATTAATGCAAACCATTTCCGGTGAGCTTGATTTACATGCGCAGAAAAAAGCGCTAACCACCACGGTCACCATTATTAAGCATAGTGATGTTTTGCAGGTATTCTCTTATGAAGCCGTGATTATATCTGCGGCAGATTTTTCTATGGATGGTGGTGTTGAGATTTTACGCTCCTTGGCCGGTTTAAGTTCCATAGGTGAATCTGTTCCCATATATTTTGATTTGTCTTTTGCCTTAAACCAAAACACTGCAGCGCCTATTCTTTCTCTCGCGCCTGTTGCACCTTCCAACTTGGCTTTAACGTTTGATGATACCAGCGATACGGTGGAGCTGAGCTGGAATGATAATGCCAATACCGAAACCGCTTATGTGATACAAAAGAATGAAGATCAGGGGTTTTGGTATACCCTCGATAGCACAGCTATGAATAGTGAGGGTTATAGTGAAAGCTTTGATCATGGTGTGGCATTGCAGTATCGGGTATTTGCTATCGCTGGTGAGTTAAGTTCAGCGCTGACGAATACGGCCGCCATCGATATTAATAGTTATTTCACCGGCACCTCAACGGATACCGCAACGTCAACGGATACCTCTACCGACAGCTCTACGGATACCTCTACCGACAGCTCTACGGATACGGCTACCGATACCGATACCAGTACAACCGTAACCGGTGAAGACCTGTATAGGGATAAAGGCTGTAATAGCTGCCATGGTAATGATGGTAATAGCACCATTCCTATTATTGAGAATATCCGTGAGGAAATGGATTTGGCCCTGTATATCGATGTCAATATGCCTCAAGGTAATTCGGCAGATTGTGTAGGCAGCTGTGCATTGGATATTGCCAATTATATTGTCAATGAACTTTATCCTGCCCCGGTTGATGGACCTTACCTAGGTAACCGCGGTTATCGTTCAGCCCGCCTACTCACACCTTATGAATATCGCAATGCAGTAAAAACTCTTACGGCTTATAGCGTCAGCGACAGTGATTTACCCCATCCTCATTTTGATTCAGACTTTAAATATCCTACCCAAGTCGAAACCGGTGTGATCTTAACCGAGAATGCCAGGGATTATTTTTCTTTGGCAGAGAAAATTGCCGCTGCCACCAGCTTGAGTTCCATCGCTTGTGACAGTGCAACGTGTAGCGATACTCAAATTCGGGCCCTGGGTGAAAGCGTATTCCGTAGGCCGTTAACGGAGGATGAATTCAGTACCTATAAATCCTTTAATAGCAGCTATGGCTCAAAAGATTTATTAGCCTCCATGTTGATGTCACCTTATTTCCTTTATCGACTGGAAATAGGTGAGTTTGATGTTGAGGCGAATGCCTATCAATTAAACGACTATGAAGTCGCTACTGCGATGTCCTTTGTATTGTTTGGTACTACGCCGGATGCAACATTGTTAAATCTGGCCGCAAACGGGCAATTGAGCACGGTAGAGCATATTAATACACAGGCCGATATCATGTTGGCGGATAGCCGTTTTGCCGATCACTTTGTTGAGTTTATTCGTTATTACAGCAAAACCTATGGTGATGCAGCAGCAAAACCCGGGCTGAGCAATGAGGTTATCGCGGCGATGAAAGAGGAGCAGCGAGCGGCCGCGGTTTATTTGATGGACTTCGGGGCTGCAACGATAGATGAGTTATTTAACCCCGGTTATACCTATGTTAATGCAGCGTTGGCTTCACATTATGCAATGGCCTCAGTGGCTGGGGCTGCGGTGCAGAAAGTGAATACCGATAGTAACCGTGGCGGTGTATTACATCAGGGCATGACTCATATCATGAATTCAGATTTTGCCGCAACCTCGCTGGTAAAACGTGGCAAGATGATACGTGAGAATATGATGTGCCGGAATATGGGTATACCGATTGGCATAGACCCTGCCACCATCAATATCCCCACTGATCCTCTTATTACAACCCGCGAACGCTGGAACTTTATCACCGGCCCTAATGCCTCTAATGGCCAATGTTGGGAGTGCCATAGGTTGATGAATGATCCGGGTTCTTCTTTAGAAAGCTTCGATGCTGCCGGGGTTTATAGAACCGAGGAGTTGGCTTATAACGAATCTCCTCAGATGACATCATTGCCACTTGTGGTCTCAGGCATCTTAAGGGATAACCTGGGTGAATCTGAACTGACCAGCTTTAGCAATGCCAGAACCTTGGCCCAGTATTTATCAGCTAGTGATACGGTGAGGGATTGTTTTGTTGAAAGTCTCTATCAATACAATAGTGGTTTTACCGTCGATAGTTCCACCCGTGACAATATCTTTGAAGTCCAGCGGCTGTTCCAGCAGCACGGAAATATTAAATCACTGAGTAAGTCGTTATTGGGTATAGAGTCATTCCTGCTGAGGATAGACAAGCTTGAAAATTAAACTCAACAGAGATTTATGATTTTAAAAACAGGATCAGGTGATGGCCATGATGCATTTAAAAAGTCGCAGACGTTTTCTGAAATCCATGTTAGCTACCGGTATCGCTGCGCCGCTGTCATTGGGTGGCATGACAAGGCTGGCTCTGGCTCAAGATGTGCCCAAGTTAAAGGTGGTTTTTGCGGTGATACCCGATGGATTTGGCGTGGATGCCTATGATGTTTTTAATAATGGTCTGTGGTATCCGGTAACTGCCCAGACAGAGACCACCTCTTTTAGCCTGAATGAAATGTCACAGCATTTAGGTGTCTATAAAAACCAGGCTTTGTTTTTGAAGGGTATGATCATCAACAGCGGTACCGGTGGCCATAATGCCTGGAATTATGTTTTACGTGATTCGGCCGGTACAAAAACCTCTATCGATATTTTATTGGGTAATTTTATGCCGGGTAATAATCCGGCTCTTAAACGTATTTTCTCTGGGCCTCATGCAACGATAGGCGCACCCTGGACGGTGTCATTCCAGGACGGTAATCGCATTACGCCAGAAGTTGACCCCTATCGTTTATTTGAAGATGTCTATGGCGATGTCAGCTCAGGCTCTCCTTCCATGGATAGCCGCAGCCATTTATTTGACCCCATCACCGCACAAATTCAAGCGGTTAAAGATAAGTTAGGCAGTGCCGAAAGCAGTAAATTACAAAACCATTTAGATGCCATAGAGCAAGTTGTTGTCGATTTAAATGTTACCGTGCCTTCCGGTGAGGCTTGCAACCCTGATGATGTAGCTCCGACTCAAAACATGGTGGTGAGCTCGGCTGATTTTAGAACGGAAGTGACGCAGGCACATTGTAATATTATCGCCTCAGCGCTCAGTTGCGGCAGTAGTCGGGTTGCCACTTTGCAGATAGGCCGTTCGGCGGATCCGGTTGCGATTATATCCGTATCAACAACAAGAAACCCTCATGACTGTGCACATCGCTATGGCAGCGTTGATGAGTGGAAGGGCTCACGTGCCTGGTTTACCCAGCAGGTGAAATATTTGTTGGATAGATTGGATTCTTTCCCCGACCCCGATATGACGGGTGAATCGTTATTGCAAAACACGTTAGTTGTTTTCACCAGTGAGATGGCCGATGGTGCGCCTGAGCATATGCAAGATGTGCCGGTTACACTTATTGGTGGGGCTACAGGTTTATTAAACAATGGCATGGGTCAAGGGCGCTTTCTGGATTTAAAAAGTCAGGGCGATAGAAGTCACTGGAAATTAGGCACTGCCGTGGATATGCAACGCGTCTGGACCACCATAGCGGCAGCCGCAGGCACCACAACACCTTATAGCGGAGACACGTCAACGTTAAATGGTATTTTCACCAATGTTTAGCCGTGCATGAGTTCAACTAAACGTCTGTTAAAGCGTAACCAGATTGATCAGTTCTGAGGGTTTTATACGCCTGGCGGCTCCGGTGGGGCAGGCGCTAACACAGGCAGGGCCGGATTTTTTGCCTTCACATAAATCACATTTTACTGCCCTTGCGATACCGCCGTCATCATCGGCTTGTTCTGCGCAGCTGCTATTTTTGGAGAAAAGATTATTCCACCAGGTATTCAAGACTGATTCATTAGATTTGGGTTTACAGAGGCTGATGACACCATAATCACAATTGGTGGCGCAGTTGCCGCAGCCAATACAGGTATCATCAATCACCACTTCGCCACTTTCCATGCGGTGTATGGAGTTGCTGGGGCAGTCCAGCATGCAATTGGGCTGTTCACAATGTCGGCAGGCACTGGGCACATGAAATTGCAGGTATACCGAGCCTGCTTTTCTATTTAAACGGGAATTACCCTCATGGGTTGCCGCACAAGCGGTTTCACACATATCACAGGCTATACATTGGGATTTATTGATGATCAAGACATCACCGGCTTCTCCCAGACCTTGCTGCATAAAGAAGTTTAGGGCCTGGCCTGAGTGATGATCTATCTGCAGATGTTGCTGGCGCATCAGGCGCTGTTGTTCGGAGTGTTGAATTTGCTGTTTAAAATGGGCTGAAATCTCTAATAGAGAAACCAGTATTTTTTGGGGGATTTTAATCGCCGAAGATTTTACCGAGGCGATAATTCGGTGTGGCATAGGCAGCTGATGCAGCGCTTCATAGGCCGCAATATGTTGGCCACTATGATAAACGTCTTCGACCCTGGATTTGTTGTCTGTGGCTATCAGGCCTTCATGATCGGTGATAAAAGCACCGTTTCTGACCAGGTAGAAATCGGCTGGGATTTGACCTTTTTCAAACAGGGTTTGTTGTTTATTGAGCTGTATTAATTCGATATCTTTAAGGAATAAAGCAATAAGATTACTGGGTAAGTCACAGGCTAAAAACCAGCTGATATAACGCAGCATAAAGACGTCTTGGATCTGCTGTTTGATGTCAGGGTTTTTGGCCATCAGTTTACGGATTAAAAAACCCGGTATACGTACAATTATGCTGTGGCTCTGGGTGGTGGCCGTGATGTTATGAGCCTGCCCGGTTAGCAGTGCAGACTCACCAAAGAATCCACCGGGTTTGACGATAAAGCTCTGTTTATCGGCTTCAATATGCGCGTTATTGGCCTTAAGCCCGGTCTCACCTTCAACCACCAGCAATAACTCATCTGAAAATTGATGATGTTCAAAAATGACGCTGTTCTGGGCTAAGTTACTGATTTCTGCCTGTAATAAAATCTCACGCATATCCAGGAAAGATAAACTTGTGAACAGCGGCGTTATCTTTTGTAAATGCTGCACAAAGATTTCGGTTGAACTGTTGATATTATGTTGGTGTAATTTATGTTCTATCAGCAAATTTTCTAAAGGTTTTTTAGCTTTACCTGCAATCAGACAGATGCAGTCATGGGCTTGATTCATGGCCTGTTTAATTAACGGTGTGCCCGATAGTGCGCCTAAAACAAACAGGCCTTTGACGCTGCTTTGATAGTTCTTATCCAGCTTGGGCATGCTTTGTTCACCTATGCCTTCAAAGGTGATGCCACAATCTTGCATAAAACCCTTGGGTGAAATAGCACCCAGGCGTGTGATGATCTTATGGCTGGTTAAGGTTATTTTATCGGGCTTTTCTTTGTGACTGATTTCAATATCACAGTGCGGCTGTTCATCTGATTCATTTAATGCGGTGATTTGGCTAAGTTGAAGATGTTGCACCACATTTAAACTGATAGCCTTTAATATCTTGCTGCGATTTGCAGGTTTGGCCTTGGGGAAATCTTTGCCTCGGTTGACCAAGGTAACCTCCCCATAGCGTGACAGGCTGATGGCATCTTCTATCGCAGAATCACCCGCGCCTACAATGGTGATCTTTTTATCTTTATAATCACGTGAATCATGTAGCAGATGCGTGATAAAACGGGAATCACTATTTTTTATATTAAGCGATCTGGGGTTGCCTTGCTGGCCCAAACACAGCAGCAGGGTCTGGCTGCTCAGCGTTTCGCCATTGCTGAGTTTAACTTCAATATGGGGTCTTTCACCGCTGATGCCTATGACCTTGCTGTGATAACGAATATTTAATTGCTGGCTCTCTATCTCCTTATGCCATAAGGTTAAAATATTCTCGCGGCTATCGGCTGCAAAGGGTAGATCGGCCCGTAAAGGCAGGAACCCGGGTTCGGCCATCACCGGTTTACCGAGGCTGAATGATTGCAGGGTTTGGGCAATTTTATCACTGGACTCTAATAAGCAATAATCAAGATTCAGCTTGGCCGCCGTGGCCGCTGCTGATAATCCGGCAGGACCGGCACCGATAATAAGGACCTGAAATTTTTTGGCGTTTTTGTTCATGACGTTATCTTAAGTTAAAATGCCTTATAAACACCATTCACCTATTGGGCTAAGCCTTCTGTTTTGAGCCTTCTGTTTGAGCCTTCTGTTTGAGCCTTCTGTTTGAGCCTTCTTTTTAAGCTTTTTATATAAGCTTAGTTGCTATCTAACTCCTGTGTGATTAAGTGCTTTTTTAAGCGCGAAAAAAAACCAGCCGCAGCTGGTTTTTTGTCACTAGGCTTTATTGACGCCGCTATTATTGCTCGTCGATAAAAGAGCGTAGATGATCAGAGCGAGAAGGATGGCGTAGTTTACGCAGCGCCTTGGCTTCAATCTGACGAATACGCTCACGGGTAACATCAAACTGCTTGCCCACTTCTTCTAAGGTATGATCGGTATTCATATCGATACCAAAACGCATACGTAGTACTTTCGATTCACGTATGGTTAATCCCGCAAGTACATCTTTGGTGGCTTCTTGTAAGCTGGAAGAGGTTGCAGAATCCACCGGTAAGGTGATGGTGCTATCTTCAATGAAATCACCCAAATGCGAATCTTCATCATCACCGATAGGCGTCTCCATGGAGATAGGCTCTTTGGCGATTTTAAGTACTTTACGTACCTTGTATTCAGGCATCTCTAAGCGTTCACCCAATTCTTCAGGCGTAGGCTCACGGCCCATTTCCTGCAGCATTTGGCGAGAAACGCGGTTGAGTTTATTGATCGTCTCAATCATATGCACCGGAATACGGATGGTTCTGGCCTGATCCGCGATAGAGCGGGTGATGGCCTGGCGAATCCACCAGGTGGCATAGGTAGAGAATTTATAACCACGGCGATATTCAAATTTATCTACCGCCTTCATCAAGCCGATATTACCTTCCTGAATTAAATCCAGGAACTGCAGACCACGGTTGGTGTATTTTTTGGCGATGGAGATAACCAGACGCAAGTTAGCCTCAACCATTTCTTTCTTGGCGCGGCGTGAGCGGGCTTCACCGACAGACATACGACGATTGATGTCTTTGATTTCACCAATCGACAGGCAGGTTTTTCTTTCCAGTTGAATCATCTTACGTTGCACACGGGTCACATCTTCTTTTACCCATTCCAGACCTTCGGCATAAGAAGGGCCTTTAGCAATGATATCATCAAGCCAGGCTTCGTTAGATTCGTTGCTGCTAAAACTTTTGATAAAGTCTTTGCGTGGCATACGGGCTTTTTTCAGAACCAGATTCATGATCTGCTTCTCACAACCACGTACAGTGACTAACTGGGTGCGAATATTGGCGATGATGGGCTCGATCACTTTATTGGTCAGTTTCAGGAATTTAAATAAATCCCCTAACTTACCCAGTTCGGTCTGGGATTTTTTACTGCTATAACCTTCGCTCTCGATGGTCGCCAGGGCTTTTTTCAGTTGTTTACGGATTGCGCCAAAACGCTCGGCCGCTTCAACCGGATCAGGGCCTGTTGGACCTTCTTCCTCATCGTCGTCGTCATCTTTTTTATCGTTAGCATCGCTGAAACCTTGAGGTTTAGCTTCGGTAACCATATCGGTAGGATCTAAATAACCGATTAATACGTCTTCTAATTTACCCGAACCTTCTTCATCTGAGAGGGTTCTTTCATAAAGGGATAAAATTGTCTCAACCGCATTGGGATAGAAGGCTGCGGCGTGCAACATGTCACGTGTGCCTTCCTCTATGCGTTTGGCAATGGCGATTTCGCCTTCACGGGTTAATAATTCAACCGTACCCATTTCACGCATATACATACGTACAGGATCAGTGGTGCGGCCCAGGTCGCTTTCTACGGCAGCCAGGGCAGCCGCAGCTTCAGCAGCGGCGATATCATCGGTAGAGGTGTCACCTTCTTCCATCAGAACCTGATCGGCATCGGGCGCGGTTTCAAAAACTTGAATGCCCATGTCATTGATCATCTGAATGATATCTTCAACCTGATCTGGCTCAGAAATATCTTCTGGCAGATGGTCGTTAACCTCAGCGTAGGTTAAATATCCCTGTTCTTTACCTCTAGCGATAAGTTCTTTGATACGCGATTGTGATTGAGCGTTTCCAGCCATGTGATTATCTACTGATTTAAATGACAAATATGAAGTTTAGCTCGACATTATAACAGTAAAGTAAAAAAACGCGCCATATTTAGCTTGATTTAGACTAAAAAAAGGCCTTTTTTATGACGAAAACGTCACACTTTATGCGGCATACAGGCATTTTGTAAAAAAAATGCGTTTTTTTTGAAGATTTTTTTCTGTCAATTTATTTAAACTTGAAAAACGGGGCTATTTTTTAACGTTTTTTACCAGCTTGGCAACCTCAAAATAATGCAGGGTCAGGAGCTTGGCTTTTTCGTAATCACTCTCGTTTTTTAGGGCTTCTTGCAGATGTAGCATTTGCTGGCGTAGCTGCTGCTGTTCGATTTGCTGCAGGGACTGCTGGAATTCTTCGATCATCGCATTTTTGTCTTCATAGGAGTGCTGTAGCCCCAGCAGAGGGGTTACCGCGGCTTTCTCTTCAGCCAGCCAATAGCCTAAAACGATGCCCGCATTACTCTCATTATTTTCTCGAATGTAGCTAACCACGCGTTGAAAAAACTGGCTTTCCTGCGTGTTGTCAAAAACAAAATCGGTATCTATTTCGTTGATAAGGCTAGGTTCAATCAAAAGCAGGCTGATCACCGTACGTATCGGGGTGCGTTTAACCTTGCGTTGTGAGGGCGGGATTTTTTGCCGCGGCTTGGGTTCATCATCAAAGGCAAATCCCTTTTTACCTTTAAAAGCCCCTTTTTTATCACCGCCTCGATTATCCGCGTAGGTATTATCCGCGTTTGTATCATGCCAGCGGGTATCGCTGTCATCGTAACCGCCCCAGTAATTATCTGCGTTATGTGCTGGAGGGGGGTTATTGTAGCCATCGTGCTGATCATGGGGTTGGTCATGATAGTGGGCTGCATCATACGCGGCGTAGTCTTCATTGCTGCCCGTATCACCATGATTTGGTTGTGGCGGGGGTGGTGCTGTGTTTTGCGCTTTTGGTGGTGGCTTGTTTTGTGCAGACGGGGCTTTTTTAGCTTTTATCTCCAGGCGTTTGATGTCTTCCACTGGCAGGCCGGATTTTTCACTGAGGCTACGTAACATCAATTCCTGAAACGTACCGGCAGGCATCGCCTGAATTTGTGGCATCAGCTTGTTAATCAGGCTGGCCTTATCATCGGGTTTGGCTAAATCGAGATCGGTTTCAGCATGCTGAAATAAATATTCTGATAGGCTTAATGCGCCATCCAGTTGTACCACAAAGGCCTCTTGGCCGATATTTCTTACATGAGAATCAGGATCCTCTCCCTGTGGCAGGAATAAGAATTTTGCCTGTCGACCCGCTTCCATCAGCGGAATTACCGCATCCAGCGCTCTAAGGGCGGCTTTTCTGCCGGCATCATCACCATCAAAACAGAAAATGACTTCACTGCATTGGCGAAAAACCTTCTCCATATGGATGGTGCCGGCGGCGGTGCCTAATGTGGCGACCGCATAGCTGATGCCATATTGGGCTAATGCCACCACATCCATATAGCCTTCTACCATGATGAGGCGCTGTAGGTGACGGTTGGCTTGTCGGGCTTCGTATAAGCCGTAGAGTTCCTGTTGTTTATGAAAAACCGGGGTTTCCGGCGAGTTTAAATATTTGGGTTTATCATCATTAAAAACCCGGCCACCAAAGGCGATGGTGCGTCCGCGGCTATCACGGATAGGGAAAATGAGGCGTTCACGGAAGCGGTCGTAACAGCCACCTTTGTCTTTTTCTATCAACATGCCGCCATCTAGCAGCAGTTTTTGTTGTTCTTCGGTGCTACCGATATTTTTAAGCAGGTTGTCCCAGCCTGGAGGGGCATAACCTATCTGGAACTGTTGGGCGATTGCACCGGATAATCCACGCTGTTTTAAATAATCTACGGCCTGTGACTTTTTTGCATGTTGGCGTAGTTGGATCTGATAATATTCGCTGGCTTGTTGCAGCAGGTCATAAATGGATTTTTTGGCTTTATGTAGTTTTTCGGCCTGCGGGTTATGTTCTCGGGGAACTTGCACGCCATTATGGGAAGCCAGCGTCTCTATCGCTTCGATAAATTCTGAGCGGTCATGATCCATGATAAAGCTAACAACATTACCCCCAGCGCCACAGCCAAAGCAGTAATAGAATTGTTTATCCGGGTTGACACTGAAGGACGGGGTTTTTTCATCGTGGAAGGGGCAGCAGGCGGTATAGTTACGGCCAGATTTTTTTAATTTGACACGTGAGTCTATCAGCTCAACGATATCACTACGGTCGATCAGGTCATCAATGAAGTTTTGTGGGATTTTACCAGCCATGGCGGGAGTATATCGCGATGGCGGGTTTTAATCGATCTAAGAGTGGATCGATATTAAAGATTTAAGCTAAACGGTTTTTAATGGTTTTGCTGACTTCTGCCACATCGGCACGGCCTTGAATCTGTGGTTTTACCAAGCCCATCACCTTACCCATATCTTGCATAGAGGCGGCACCTGATTCTGCAATCGCCGCATCAATAAGTGTATTGATTTCATCCGTGCTTAATTGCTGGGGTAAAAAGCTTTTAATCACTTCCAGTTCACCTTGTTCTTTTTCCGCAAGTTCCGGGCGGTTGGCATCCGTATATTGGGTGATGGAATCGCGACGTTGCTTGGCGGCTTTATCTAAAATGGCCAATATACGAGCATCGTCGTCGGCTAAATCTACGCGTTCATCAACTTCAATACGTTTAAATTCGGCTTGAATCAAGCGGATTGTGCCCAGGCGTTCTTTGTCTTTGGCGCGCATGGCTGCTTTCATGGCGTCTTTAATGGTCGCTTTTAATGACATGATCTTCCCTTGGTGGATGTAGCGTTGCTTGAGATGTGAAATCCGGAAATAAGAAAAGCCGCGAGTGGTCAAGCCACTAGCAGCAATTCGGTATTACTTTCGCTTTCGATTCTTGTCTATGACAAGAATAAAATGCGACTTTTAAAAAGATTCCTTAAAAAGGAGCTCTTAGTAAAGTCTAACCATACGACGAGACTCGCGAGAAACTTTCTTCGCGTGACGCTTAACAGCAGCGGCAGCTTTACGCTTACGTACTGAGGTTGGCTTCTCGTAGAATTCACGACGACGTACTTCAGCCAGAATTCCGGCTTTTTCACAAGAACGTTTGAAACGACGTAGTGCTACGTCAAATGGCTCGCTGTCTTTCAGTTTTACAGTTGGCATTCAATGACCTTTCTGACTGTGTTTGTACACTCAATCGGTGCGCTTTAAAAAATTCTTTTATATGTTGATCTGATTAAGCTCGCAAAAACTTATCTACCAAACCACTCATATTGGGGCGCGAATTCTATACCCAATGTAAATCAAATGCAAAAACTTTATCGCATTAGCATGAAGCTTAATGTTAAATGCGCGTATAATGCCGCTATATTTTAACCAATACTGGATTCTATGTATATGCGTATCTTAGGAATAGAAACCTCCTGTGATGAAACCGGGGTGGCCATCTATGACGAACAACAGGGCCTGATGGCTGATGTGTTGTATAGTCAGATTGCCTTACACGCCGAATACGGTGGTGTGATTCCTGAGTTGGCGTCACGTGATCATGTTAGAAAGTTGCTGCCTTTAATACAGCAGGTATTGGATGAGGCCGATTGCAGCGTGGCGGATTTAGATGGCATTGCCTACACCGCAGGCCCTGGTTTGGTGGGAGCGTTGATGGTGGGGGCTGCTACGGCCCAATCGCTGGCTTATGCGTGGAAGAAACCGGCGGTGGCCGTACATCATATGGAGGGGCATTTATTAGCGCCGATGTTGGAAGATAATCCGCCTGAATTTCCATTGGTGGCGTTATTGGTCTCCGGTGGTCATACCCAATTAGTCTTGGTTGAACGTATGGGTGAATATCAATTATTGGGTGAATCTTTAGATGATGCCGCTGGTGAAGCCTTTGATAAAACCGCCAAAATGTTAGGTTTACCGTATCCCGGCGGCCCTGCGGTGGCAAAAATGGCGGAACAGGGTGATGATAGTCGTTTTGATTTCCCACGGCCTATGATTGGTAAACCCGGGCTGGATTTTAGTTTCAGTGGTTTAAAAACCTTTACGTTAAATACCCGGCAAAAGTTTGCCGAAGATATCAGCGAGCAGGATAAGGCCGATATCTGTGCCTGTTTTCAACGGGCGGTGGTGGAGACCTTAAGCCTTAAATGTAAACGTGCGTTGAAGCAAACAGGTTGTAGGCGTTTATTGATCGCCGGGGGTGTCTCGGCCAATACCGCCTTGCGTGAGTGTTTGGAGGCGATGGTGGCTAAACTTAATGGTGAGCTGTTTTATGCCAGGCCCTCTCTTTGTACCGATAACGGTGCGATGATCGCCTATGCGGGTATGCAGCGTTTAAAAGCCGAGCAGTTTGCTGATTTGGGTATTCAAGTACGACCACGCTGGCCGTTATCGGAACTACCCTCGCTAACATCCAATAAAAAGATAGGTTAATTATTTATGGATACGGTTTTTATTCGTCAATTATCGGTGGCTACCGTTATAGGTTGTTATGACTGGGAACGTACGATAAAACAAACGGTGGTGCTGGATCTTGACATGCATTGGGATATTCGCGCGGCGTCTGCCGGTGATGATCTACAATATGCGCTGGATTACGCCAAGGTGTCAGAGCGTTTGATCAGTTTTATTGAAGGTTCTGAATTTCAATTGATTGAAACCATGGCCGAGCAATGTTGTGCGATTGTATTGGCGGAGTTTAATGTGCCCTGGCTGCGTTTAAGCTTAAATAAACCCGGGGCAGTGTCGGCTGCCAACACCGTAGGCTTGGTGATTGAGCGTGGGGAAAAATTCAGTGAGGGTGGCGGCTAGTGGCGCAGGTTTATCTGAGTCTGGGAAGCAATATTCAACAACGGAAAAATATCCGCAGCTGTATTGCGGTATTAGAAGAGTGCTTTGGAGAGTTAACACTTTCGCCGGTGTATGAATCGGAGGCGGTGGGTTTTGCCGGGGATAATTTCTTTAACTTAGTGGTTAAGATTAATACCGAGTTATCGGTCGGCGATTTGCTGGTTTGTTTACGGAAAATTGAAGATGATCATGGCCGTATTCGCAAATGTGAACGCTTCAGCGCCAGAACCCTGGATATTGATATTTTAACTTATGACGATGTGGTGGGTACGATTGATGGGGTTGAGTTACCACGGGATGAGATTCTAAAAAACGCCTTTGTATTATGGCCTATGGCGGATGTAGCCGCCGATGTAAAGCACCCGCTCACGCACAAAACCTATGCCCACCATTGGCAGGCATTTGATCGGTCTAGTCAGCGATTGTGGCAGGTAGAGCTTTAATCAAACAGGCTGTTGTCTTTCATTTGCTTAAACATCGCATTAATCGCCGGTGAAAGTGGCTGGTATTGCAAACCTAACTCCTTAATGCTTTTGCTATTGTCGGCAGTAAAAGCGTAACCCACATTAAGCTTGATAAATTTTCTGGATGTGCCTGCTAAAGGCGCAAATAACCAGGCCAGAAATTTAGGCACTATGGACGTAGGCAGCGGGTAATCTTCCCCGTAGGTGGGTTGTAGATAGTCACTGATACACATCAGCTTGGCATTAACACCACTGACGATATAACGCCCCGATGCCTCAGATCTTATTGCCGCTTGAATATGGGCTTTAGCCACATCACGCACATCAACCAGGCCAATGCCCGCATCTGGCATACCAAACTTGGTGGTGCCATCGGCAAATTGTTTTAATAACGCAAAACTGTCAGAGGTGGCAAACGGATTGACGCCAGGGCCCATGACTAATGATGGGTTAATCGTGACCATATCCCAGCGATTCTGTTTTTTTGCGACGTCCCAGGCGGCTTTTTCGGCTTCAACTTTGGAGAATAAATACGGGTTGTAGCTCAGGCTGGAGCCGGTATTCCAGTGTGCTTCGGTTAAGGTTTGATGGGGTTTATCCTGGCAATCAATATTATCACTGTAGATGGCGGCAACACTGCTGGTTAATACCACACGTTTAACGCTGGCTGTGTTGTTGACACTGTTTAGGATATTTAATGTGCCTTTGACGGCTGGATCTAATAAATCGCGTTGTGCATCTTCAACCTCTAAAATAAAGGGCGAGGCGGTATGAAAAACCACTTCACAGCCTTGCATGGCTTCGTTATACGAGCCTTCCTGTAATAAATCCGATTTAAAATAATGCAATTCACCCGGGGCTTGAGCGGCAATCTCATCTAAATAACGGGTTTTATTTTTATCGTTGGGGTTTCTAACGCAGGCATGTACCGTA
This sequence comes from Pseudomonadales bacterium, assembly GCA_013215055.1. GTDB lineage: Bacteria > Pseudomonadota > Gammaproteobacteria > Pseudomonadales > DT-91 > CAKMZU01. Next base: position 27,982 of record JABSRQ010000026.1, read on the forward strand.
CAGCCCATGGCAAGCAGGTCATGAATTAACCATCCAGCCACATAACCGGTAGCGCCGGTGACTAAAACGGGGTGTTGAGTGAGGCTTGTGGAAAATTTATCTGACATAAGCTAAACATCGTAAACAAAAAACGGGGGCTAAAACTAACATTTTCATCTTTGTTCTGTAAATGGCCAATTCTTGTGAACTTTACTGCGCAGTCTGCGTTGAATTAACTAAACTTTAAAAAAAGCGCTAAAGAGGCCAGGGTTATGGCAGATGTGAGACAGTTTATCGGTGAGATTCACAATATTCCGAATATTCCCCGAGTGATTCAGGAATTAATTGATAGTTTTAATGATGAAGACATTGATGTCAGTGATATCACCGATAAAATTGCGATGGATCAGAGTTTAAGTTTGAAAATTTTGCGTATGGCTAATTCCAGTTATTACGGCCATAGTCGCGAGGTGTCATCGATGACCGATGCGGTGATGACGCTGGGTTTTAAAACCTTAAAGAGCCTGGTATTAACCACCGGTGTCACCGGCGCTTTCAGGAATTGTGTGGGTTTTGATATCAAGGGTTTCTGGCGTCAGAGTTTTAGAACCGCAGCTTTAGCTAGGGAGTTGGTGATTGAGCAACGTAAAAGCCAGGGTAAGGCGTGTTTGTTAGATGCGGAAACGGCCTTTACCTGTGGCTTGATGCATAACCTGGGTGAGGTATTAATTCATTTACATTCACCGGTTTCGGCTAAGCGTATTGACGAGCTGGTGGATTCTGGCAGCGATAGGGTGCAGTTGCAATTGGCCGAGTGGGGGGTGAGTTATCCTATACTCGGTGAGGAGCTGGCCAGAAATTGGCGTTTACCGGAGGTGATTTGCATGGCGATTGCCAATCAAAATGATTTGCTGACCGGTGTGCAGGATGCGGATTTTTTAAATAAAAATGTGCTTTTGGTGATCTCGGAATATGCCCAGGTTTTATATGTGGCTAAAACCCTGGCCGAAAACCATGATAGCCGCGGCATTCAAACCCAGTTTAAAAACTACCTGCCGGAAGAGACCAGTGGTGAATTGCTGGGCAGTATCGAGACTTTATTTCAGCGCCTGGATATTTCTGAATTATCCCAGTCTCTGGATGCCATGATTTAGAGGTCTTTAGGCCTGCCTATATCAGCTTGGCTGTAATCACAGACGCCCAGGGGGAATATCTGGCTTAGCTCTGACAGGTGTTTTTTGCTCAGGTTTTTTCCATACAAACCTTTGTCGAAGGCGCTTTGCACGGGCATGAGTTGGCATTTAAATAGATCACCTGCCCAGCCTCCGCCTGCTTGAATGCGGCTATTACTAAAAATTGGATAGACCTTGCTACATAAGCCGTGGCTTTTATTATTCCATGCACCATGCCAAACGGTGTTGCCGGTGGCGATAATCTGACCGGTTTCATCGAAGCAGCTGTCTTGTAAATTTTTTGGTTTAGCGTCATTGACGGAGATGTCTGGGTTTTCCTTCAGTGTTGTCAGCCATCGATCCATGGCCTCAAAGCCTGCATCAACCGGGTAATAGTCTTTATCGGCAATCCAGATAATCTGATTGTCATGATGGCCGTTGGCGGCCAGCAGCCTGAGGCGGGTATAAAAAGAAGCCGAGGTATGGTGCATATCCAGCTTTTTTTCCAGATAATGGCGTATATCCAATACAGGCAGGGAGATGCGTCCGATAAATACCTGCCCGCTGCGATAGGCTGTCTGCATGGCTTCTATGGCACCTTTGCGTCTTGGGGCAATATCGGTGTTTTCATCCACTTCGGTAATATTATGCCGGCCCCATAGCGATAACCACAAGGGTAGTTTTTTGCCCAGGGCGGTAAATATCCGCTCGGGCTGCATTTGGTGCTGCGACTTCCAGGCGCCAATCTTGCGGTTGATATCCAAAAATTCATGGGCTGAGAGTTGGCCGGCTTTTAATGCTTGCAGGCCATATTGCACACCTTCATTATCCCAGGTGGTTTTAGCCATATTGTGCTCGTCGACGCCATAAAGCTCGATCATATCCTGCCAGTAACTCCAGCTAACCTTTTTGATTAAGCTGGGATGAAAGAAGTCCTTGATAAAACCCTGGCGGGGATTATTGATATAGCTGGCTAAGCCAAAATAACCTTGAATACATTCACTGTTCCCGCTGGGAATATAGGGGAATACCCCCGCCATCAGTTGATTGATAGGCTGCATAAATTTAAATCGCTGTTGCATATCCTGGCTGGTGTTCATGCCTTCTATCCATTGGCGGTCATGCCAATTTTGCCAGCGGCCGATATTGTCGCTACGGAAGGTGAAATAATTATTCAGTAGGTCGCAATCCAGCGCATAGGTGGTTTGTGTCACCATATCGGGGTAGGAATACAGGGGTAATAATCCATCAAGTATGTTGCTGCTATTCTGAGCAATTAAATATTGCGCCAGGCCGCCGCCAGAGCCGCCTACGCCAACGGTATACAGCGGCTCACCGTAGAGGCTGGTAAATTGCTTTTTAACCCGTCTGGCCGTGTCTTCGGCGAGTAGCATATTGTAGTGATAGCTGGTTTTATTGCCGCTGGAACTGATCACGGCATAGCCTTTCATGAGTTGTTTGGAAAGGCGTTTCATCACCCTGCTGGCTCTCAATCGGCCTTGCCTATGGCCAATGCCAGAGCCGCCATGAAATTGGTAGATAAGCCGCTTATTCCACTGTGACTGAGCCTGCCGGTCGCCTATCTCGTCAAAGGTAATGGGCATGGTGAGGGTGTAAATATAACGATTGATTGTGCCCTGTTCAATCCTAAGCCAGTGATGGCTTTTTTGCTCTGCTGCGCTGAGTGATGCGATATAGGCCTCGTCCGCCTTAAGCCAGCGGCTACCGTCTTGGGAATAATAATAGAGTAGCCGTGAGGCCACGGAGCAATCTTTGCTGTAGCCGATAATGTTATTACGGGATTCTATAACGTCATAAACCGGTACACCCAGGCCCTGTTGATTATCCACTAATGGCTGGCCTAGGCCGGAATCCAGCGTCATGCAATAAAAAGGATATTGTGATTTACCTGAATAAAGCGTTTTTATGGGGCCTACGGCTGCCAGCGGGATGGGGAAGTTAAAATCTTCGATGGGGCGGGGGCTACGGCTGATATGGCCTTGAATATCTAATAGGTAGTTGTCAGTGGCGGTGGCTATCGCTTTGACCTGGCGGTGGGTGTATTTTGAGGGGATGAGGTTAAGGTAGGTAATGCTTGCGATAATGATCAGGACAAGACTTAAAGAGATCCATTTTAACAGTAACTTGATGCGCATTCTAAAATACCTCGCCAGCGAGTCTTAATTAAAGTCTAGTTGAAACTTGGCAATAGCGTCTTTTCATATTGTAGTTCAATCGCGTTGACAATAGGGCGAATGATATTTTTCCATATTTCATAACCCTGTGTATTCATATGCAGATTATCTGCGATAAATAATTCCGGCCTGATCTGGCCTTTTTTATTCAGCATGGGCTGGGTGATATCAATAAATGTAATGAGTTTATCTTGCTGTGCCAATAAACTTAAATAGTGGTTTAGCTTTAAAAAATCATTTGTGTGCTTGGCTCTTGCTGGGCTTAATTTACTGGAGATAAGATATATTCTTAAGCTTGGATTTTTTTTGCGTAATGCAGAGATCAGCATTTTGAATGTTAATAACACATCTTCAGGTGTTATCCCTCTATCAATATCGTTTTCACCTTCATAGATAACCACGGCTCGGGGGGTGTAGGCCGTTATTATTCGGTTGGAAAAATAGAGCAGGTCGTAAGTGGTGCTGCCACCAAAACCGCGGGCAATAATGGTGAGCGGGGCAAGGTCTTGATGAATATTGTTATGCCATAACATGATGGATGAGCTGCCCGTAACCACGATAGCCTCTGAGGGCGGAAAAACTTTTTTATCTGAAGCTTCAAAATTCAGTATGGTCTTTTCAAACCGGGAGGGATCTGGATATTTATCCGATGTTTTAAGGGGCGCGGCGGCAAGTGGCCAGCTAATAAATAAAATAAAATAAAGGCAGAGCAAGTTAGATAAAGACATTATCGCGACCTTTAAAAACTAATTATTTAACGTGCGGCCACCATCTACGGCGATAATTTGGCCGGTGATATAGGGCGCTTGCCGTGCTAAAAATAGTGCGGTATTAGCGATGTCTTCAGGGGTTCCTGTGCGGCTAAGGCTGATTCTGTCCAGAATTTCCTGTTGCTGCTGCTCGCCAAAATCGTCTTGTTCTGGCCATAAAATAGCCCCTGGAGAAATGCCATTTACGCGGATGTCAGGGCCTAATTCCTTGGCTAACGATTTGGTCATCATCGCTAAGCCCGCTTTAGCGATGCTGTATATAGGGTGGTTTTTTAACGGCCTGTCGCTGTGAATATCAACAATGTTGATGATATTACCTTGCTGGATTTTTAAGCTTGGGATTAATGCCTGGGATAAAAAGAACGCGCCTTTAACATTGGCGTTGATTAAATCATCCCATTGTAGCTCGGTACATGTGTTGAGTTCGGTTGCATAGAAACTGGAGGCGTTGTTGATCAGACAGTCCAGTTGCCCCCAGGCTAGATGGGCATCTTCGGCCAGTTTTTCCACCTCTTCTAGTTTATTTAAATCGGCTTGAAAGCCGATGGCTGAATCGGCCCGTTGATGATTTAATTCATCCACCAATAACAGGGCCTGCGTTTCAGAGTGGCGGTAATGTACAACGATATTAAACCCTGCATGATGAAACGTTTTGGCGATCTCAGCCCCAATACGCTGCGCGCCACCGGTAATCAATACGACCTTATTTTCAACGTTAGTCATTTTCAGCCTGCTCGAGTTGATGTTGCTTGCGTAGCTTGTTGATGATGCTAATGCGCGCCTGGCTTAATGCCTGGCCAATTTCCGGGCCTTTGAGGCCTTCTATATTAATGTCTTTTACCTGGAGGTTTTTTACCGCCTCAAAGGCCTCGGTCAGATAGCTTCGCTGCGGATAATCACGTTGTTCAAAACCTTTTCGGCCTCTGGCATCGGCCTCACAAGCCAATAAAAACAAGGGCAGGCGTTCAGGCTTACGATAGAGATCCAGCGATTTAAACAGTTTTTGCACGGTTTTGGCTTTTAGCTCAAACGCTTTATGGCTGTGTAGATGATACTCACACACCAACACGGCCAGATCACGAATATCATTGGGAATACGTAAACGCTGACAGAGTTGTTTAACTAATTTTATGCCGCGTTTTTCATGTTGAATATGGCGTGGCCATTCATCGGCAGGTGTGATGGCCTTGCCTAGGTCGTGGGTTAATGCCGCAAAACGTACGGCTATATCGCTGGATAATAATGTCGCCTGCTGCAATACCATCAGTGTGTGAATGCCTGTATCGATTTCAGGATGATGAATTTCAGTTTGTGGCACACCAAATAAAGCCTCAATTTCGGGAAATAAAATCGTCAACGCGCCGCAGTCTTTTAAGACTTGAAAGTAGACATCACAGTGTTCGGTTTTTAAGGCTTTTTCAGTCTCTACCCAGATGCGTTCGGCGGCAATGCTGTTCAGCTCTTCTTTATTGCTCATGGTGCTCATCAAGGCCATGGTTTCATCGGCGATGCTAAAACCTAAGTGTGCAAAGCGTGCGGCAAAGCGGGCGACCCGTAATATACGTAAAGGGTCTTCTGAAAATGCGGCAGAGACATGGCGTAAGCACTTGTTTTTGATATCGCTCAGGCCGTTGTAGGGGTCGATGATATTGCCATTATCATCTTCAACCATCGCGTTGATGGTTAAATCTCGCCTTAATAAATCTTCTTCTAAAGTGACATGGGCATCACTGAAGCAGCTAAAGCCTGTATAACCGGTGGCTATTTTGCGCTCGGTTCTGGCCAGTGCATATTCTTCGTGGCTTTTAGGGTGTAAAAAAACCGGGAAGTCTTTGCCAACCTGTTCAAAGCCTTGTTTCAGCATGTCATCGACGGTTGCGCCGGTCACAAGCCAGTCTCTATCGTAAACCGGTAACTGCAATTGTTTGTCGCGTACGGCACCGCCCACAAGATATGTTTTCATGATTTTTTAATGGCTTACGTGTTTTATGGCATCATAACGTAGCGCCCATCAATGCGCAGTGTTTAGTCTTGAAAAATGATGTTTATAAAAGCTTAATGTTGAGTATCTTCCCCGTGTGCCAGTGTATTTATGTCGGTCAATGACTGGCTTAACGAGCATTGCAGCGCATGTAATTGTTGATTGGCTATTTTGGGGTCTTGCTCCTGATCCTCGCGGGGTAATTTAATGGCTTCCAGTTGATGTAATTTGGCGTCGATATCGGAGCGTAAGCCGTTATTTCGTTTGAGGTATATTTTCTCTACCAGCTTCTCATTGCTTAGCACTAAATGAATAGCGTCTTCGATTAACCAGTCGGGGTGTTTGGCGATGGTGGTGACTATCGGTGCTGACATGGCTTTCTGTCGATTGATAAAGCTGGCGACATCATAAGCTGGTTTTTCTGAGTCCATTATTAGCCCATATTTAATGGTAAGAAATTAAGTCGGTATAAACACTTAAAAAGTGTAGTACAAAAAATCTATGAAAACAGAGGGGGATTACTTAGGTGCTGTGGCGGCAGTCACAGCTAAATAACTGTTCGTCATCCAAGCGTAACAGAGTTAATTGTCCACCCCATACGCAGCCGGTATCTAGCGCATAAAGATTTATAGCATGACAATGGCCTTCCAGTGAAGCCCAGTGACCAAACAAAATTTTATGATGTTCGGCTTTGCGTTGTGGCACTTCAAACCATGGTATTGTGCCCAGTTTAGCGGTTTCCGGGCCTTGTTTATTAGTTAAATCCAGTTGCCCATCCAGCCGACAGAAACGCATACGGGTAAAATAATTGGTGATACAGCGTAAGCGATCTATGCCTTGTAAATCATCTTGCCAGCGATTCGGGAGATTACCGTACATCTGTGCAAAATACGCTGGGTAATGATCACCGCGTAATACCGTTTCAACTTCGTGGGCATATTCCAACGCTTGAGGAATACTCCAATGTGGGTGGATACCCGCATGCACCAGAGCAAAGCCGTGTTCGTAGTGCATCAATGGGCGATGACGCAGCCAGTGCAAAAGAGTGTCTCTATCGGGCGCATCAAGAATGGCTTGTAAGGTGTCTGTGGGTTTAAGTTCGGCATCGGAAAATGCCACCGCCAGTAAGTGTAAATCATGATTGCCTAACACGGTGATGCAGCTATCGCCCAGCGTATGAATAAAACGCAGGGTTTCCAGGCAGGCCGGGCCTCGATTGATAATATCTCCGGCACACCAGAGAATATCTTTTTTGCTGTCGAAATTTACCTTTTCTAATAGGCATTTCAGGCTGGGTAAACAGCCTTGAATATCGCCAACAGCATAAGTCGCCATGTTTTGTCCGGGTATTTTTTAGTGAAGGATGGCAGGATTGGCTAAGGTGAAAGCCGGTACCGGGGCCTTAAAGACCTCGCCATTATCACTGACAAAATCGTAATGGCCCTGCATAATGCCGGCGGCTGTTTCAAGAATAGCACCTGAGGTATATTGAAAAGTTTGCATATGGCCTAAATGCGGTTGCTGACCAATAACACCTTCGCCTGACACTTCCTGTACCTTGTTATTGGCATCTTCAATATGCCAATAACGGGTCAATAATTTGATGCCTACATGACTGTGATTGGTGATGGTGATGGTGTATGCAAAGGCATGCAGGTTCTTTTCAGGCTGAGATTCCTGGGCTAAATAATGGGTTTCCACCTCGATTTCAATATCAGGTGTGGTGCTGTCCGTAGCTTCTAAAACGGGTGATTCAGACATAAGAGAAACCTTTGTAACGTAAAGATAGTGGTGCTGGCTGCGAAGTGATGTTTAAGTCATCACGCAGTTTCTGCACTTTTTCTTGGCTCTGTATAAAGCCTGATCCGCCCCTTTCATGACCTGAACGGGGGTTTTTAATGTGCCGTCACGCTGGGCTAGACCGATGCTGATTGTAACCGATAAAGACTGCATTTTGCGGGTGTTTTTACTGCGTTTTGCATTATTAGGGCGGTTTTTTATCGATTTCTGCGGTCTCTGTGGGGTTCTTAGCGCCATGGCATAGTTTTGAATATTCTCTCTAAGTGCTTCGCAGTGCTCCAAGGCATGTTCAGGATCTTTGCCAGGAAAGACCACGGTAAACTCCTCCCCCCCATAACGAAAGGCGCGCCCACCTCCACCGACCTTGCCGATTTGACTGGCAACCATCTTTAGCACTTCATCACCGATATCGTGGCCGTGGGTATCGTTAAACTTCTTAAAAAAATCAATATCCAGCATCGCGATGGTGTATTTTCGCCCCAGGCTTAGCTGTAACTGTGTTAAAGCGCGTCGAGACGGCAGTCCGGTGAGTTCATCTCGATAAGCCATGGCATGTGAGTCCATTAAGATGGATGAGATAATGATGATGGCGGCGACAATCATCAGTAGCGGGATAAAAATGCCACTATCGGGGCGCATATGAAAGCTGATCAATATGCAATGCAGGGCGATAAAGGTGATATCCAGGCTGGATTTCCGTATTACTAGGCTCAGGCTTTGCAGGCATAACATTAGCGTAAAGCTCGCCAGCAATATAAGTGGTGTTTGTTGGAATAGATGGCTTTGGCTAATGCTTGTAGGCAGGTTTGCGGCCAAGGGGGCTAAGGTATTTTCAATGAGAGGCAAAGGTAATAGGGATAATGCTGCCAATTGCAGGGCTAAAAAAGACAGGCGGATAATGCTGTGAATAGAGAAAAACCCACGATCTTTAAACCCGCTGAAAATAAACAGATTAAGGCTGAAAAGTAGCTGCAGATTAAGTCGCTGATCGCTGGAGATCTGGCTTAGCGCTGCGCGTAGCCCAGGTAGACTTGCAGGCAGGTCATCGGCTAATAATAGTAGCGCATTGAAGCCTATAAATAATAAGGCGTAGCTGAGGCGGCTGCGATTAAATTGTAGGCTCAGTAATAAAGCTGCGGCAAAACTTAATAACGGTAAGGCGACCGTGGTGGTGTTAAGCCAATCTGTAGAAAATTGGCTGACCGTGTTTAAGCTGAGGAAGCAGCCAAATAATAATAGTACTGGCAGCAATGTTATAAGATTGCGAAAAGACATTAAATACATGAACGGTAGATGTTTTTTTATTATTTGTTCCAACGCCTCTATAAACAAGGTAGAGGCGTTGAAGGTTAATGTAAGGTTTGTTATTCCGACTGCTGGTTTTTCGTGCGGCTCTTGCTCAGTTCACGTTTATTGATATCGTCATCTAATGTGAAGGTCGCTATTTGATTACTCAAGTTCACATAGTCTTCTACTGACAGCTGCTCTGGGCGTTTTTTCAAATCTTGATTCAGTTCATCTAATTGCTCGGCGTTAAGCAGTTGTTTGAGATTGTTACGCAGGGTTTTACGGCGCTGCGAGAAACTGAATCTGACGACTTTATCCATCACCGCCATATCGGTTGCCTGAAGTGGGAAGGTTCTGGGTTTTAAACGTACAATCGCTGACATAACCTTGGGTGGAGGATTAAAAGCGGTGGGCGGTACATCAAAGAGTTTAAATACCTGACAATAATACTGTGTCATCACGGTTAGACGGCCATAGGCTTTGCTATTCGGTTCGGCGGCTAATCTGTCCACCACTTCCAGCTGCAACATAAAGTGCATATCCTGGATTTTTTCCTGATACGTTAGCAGGTGGAAAATCAGCGGGGTGGAGATGTTATAAGGCAGGTTGCCCACAACTCGTAGTGGGCGTTCTTGCATTAAATTGGCGAAGTTAAATTTAAGTGCATCGGCTTCGTGAACGGTTAAGCCTTCAGGCTCTAAACCGGCACGTAGAAACGGGATCAGATCACGATCTAATTCTATCGCATTTAAAACATCCAGATATTCCAGCAAGGGGCGGGTCAACGCGCCTTGGCCTGGGCCAATTTCAACCATATTATCATTGGCTTTGGGCGCGATGGAGGCAACCAATCTATCGATAATGGACATGTCTTCTAAGAAATTTTGGCCAAAGCGTTTACGTGGGATATGGCCGAAGCTTACATTTTTTTTCATATTAATTCTGCTGCTGTTCTTTAGCGGTAGCCATGGTGGCGGCGATATTAATGGCACATAGTAGGCTGCCGGGATTGATATTACCCGTGCCGGCTAAATCCAGGGCCGTGCCATGATCTACCGAGGTGCGGATGATAGGCAGGCCTAAGGTAATATTAGCTGCCTGGCCAAAACCGTGGAATTTTAAAACCGGTAAACCCTGGTCGTGATACATCGCCAATACGGCATCGGCATTAGCCAGGTATTTAGGGGTAAATAACGTATCTGCCGGAAGCGGGCCTTGTAAGGAAAAACCTTCTTTGCGTAACTGATTTAATGCAGGAATGATTGTATCAATTTCTTCGCGCCCCAGATGGCCGTCTTCTCCGGCATGTGGGTTTAAGCCAGCAACTAAAATACGTGGGTTTTCTAAGCCAAAATAAGTTTTTAAATCGTCATGTAAAATTTGGGTTACTTGTTTTAGCAGTTTTTCATCGATGGCCGCAGCCACATCTTTTAACGGAATATGTGTGGTCACCAACGCAACACGTAAGTCTTCGGTCGCCAACATCATCACAACTTTTTCTGTTTGGGTTTTATCGGCTAAATATTCGGTATGGCCGCTAAAGTTATAGCCCGCCTCACAGATAATGGATTTTTGTACCGGCGCTGTGACCATGCCATTAAACAGACCGGAGACACAGCCTTCGATGGCGGTATCCAGTATCTGTAAAACATAGGTCGCATTAGCAACATTAAGTTGTCCTGTGCTCACTTGTTGTGGCAGATTGATGGTCAGGACTTTGATTTGATTCAGTGCATTAGCTTTAGCGGGCCGTGTTTTCAGATCATTGGCTGTAACTATTTCGAGTTTGAGCTGATCTAAACCCAGTGCCTTAGCGCGTTGCTGCAGTAATTCAGGGCAGGCCAGCGTGATGATTTCATGGCTTTGAGCCTGGCTGGCTAACATCAGGCATAAGTCCGGGCCAATGCCGGCGGGTTCTCCGCTGGTTAAAGCGAGGCGTTTGATAGTGCTCATGATGCTCTACTTCAGCTCGATAAAGGCTTCGCTACGAATCTTCAGCTGCCAGCTATCCAGCTCTTCACTAAAGCGGCGTTCATACAAGGCTTGATAAGCCTGGTTTTTCTGGCTGTCCTGGGTCATATCATGGTCACGTTCGGCAAGCTTTTGCATGATATGCCAGCCGAACTGGCTTTTAAATGGTTTGCTGACTTCATCAATGGCTAACGCGGCCAAGGTTTTTTCGAAGGCGGGCACAAATTGGCCCGGCATGCTCCAACCCAAGTCTCCGCCTTGTAATGCTGAACCCGGGTCCTCAGAATATTCCTTGGCTAACAGGGTGAAGTCTTCGCCTTTTTGAAGTCGTTCATATAAGGCGTTAATCTGGCGAGTAGCCTGGGATTCGTTACGTACCTCCGACAGTTTAATTAATATATGACGGGCATGGGTTTGATGCACCACCTTCGCCGTGCCGCTGATATTGTTCATCTTTAATAGATGCCAGCCTGCACCTGAGCGTACCGGTTTGGAAATCTCTCCGGCCTGCATCTGGCTGGCGACTTCGGCAAAAAGAGAGGGTAGGTCATCGAAGCTGCGAGAACCTAAATCAGCACCTGATATGGGCTGTTTTTTATAGCTTTTTCCTTGCACAAAACTATCGAAACGCTGCAGTTTAGCCAGAATATCGCTGCGCAGTTGGGCTAAGGTTTTTTCTGCTTTTTTGATTTGAGCTTTTGAACTGCCTTCATCAACCGGCAATAATAAATGGCTGAGATGATAGCGGGTGGTGGTCATGGCCTTGCCTTCGGCCGATTGTAAAAAACTGGCAATATCGTTATCAGAGATTTGAATATTGCTGCGTAAATGGCCTTGTTGTACTTGCTGCATGGTCATATCACGGCGCACTTGCTCACGCATCTGATGGTAATCTAAGCCGTCTTTATCTAAACGTAGACGAAATTCTTGTAACGTAACTCCGTTGCGTTGAGCGATATTATCAATCGCACTGGTTAACTGTTCTTCGGAGATATGTACACCGGCACGCCTGGCTAACTGTAATTGCAGGCTTTCCAGAATCAGCCTGTCCATGACCTGCTTAGCGATTTCTTCTTCAGCTGGCATGGGGCGCTTCTGTTTATTCAGATTACTCATAATCTGTTTGAGCTTGTTGTCTACATCACTTTGGGTGATAACATCGTCATCGACGATGGCAACAATTTTATCTAAGGATTGAAGTTCAGCCTGTGCTGAAAGCGCCGTTAAGCTGAAACACAGGGTAAGGAAAAGCTGTTTTATGGATTTATTCACTTCGTTGATAACCTTGAATTTGCTCTTGCAGGATACGGGTTAAACTACTATTTATGCCACCTAGGCCTTTGAATTCAAATTGAATGTGCCAGATATGTTCATAGCTGGCGTCTTCATATTCAGGAATGGTAGTGCCTTCGTTAAAGGTTCTACGTTCGTTTTGATAGGCGAATGTTACGTTAAAGCAACAGCCCACATATTCCAAGCCCGTAATACTGTCTATACGTTCATTTTTCCCGATATCATAGTTGGCTCTGGCAAAAAAGCGCCAGTCGCGGAAGATGGGGGCATAAACCGAGAGATCAATTTGTTCGCTGTCAGCATTAAAGGCGCTATCTTCATTGCCGGGTTCAATAATCGGCAGATTCTCTTTATAACGGTAACCGGCATTAAAAATATAACCGTCTTTATTTTGTAAGTGATAGATCAGGGAGGCCTCTTCACCATCGCCGTTATAAGGGTCTATGACAAAATTAGCGATAAGACTTTCGGTCTCGGACAATGTCAGGCGTCCGGTCATCGCGATATCGGATGCAGCACGGTAATATTTTTTATCGATAATCTCATTGCGGGCCTGTTTTATTTCTTTAACCGCCTGGCTATCGTCGGCTTCTATGCTTAAAAATTCTTTATCGACGGCATCTAATACCACTTCCCGGTCTTTAAAATAGATGATTTGCCCTATGCCCACAGAGAGAATGTTATTGCCGTTTTTGCCATTAAGAAATTCACTTTCCAAGGCCAGGGTCACTTGATTGGCATCATCGATACGGTCATAACCGGAGAAGCGGCTTTCGCGGAATAATTGGTTATAGGTGAAAACGTTTTCGGTGGTATCAAAAAATAATAAATCTTCCTGGCCTTCTTCAAAGCCACTGTATAAATAATACAGCCTTGGGGTTAGCGTCTGCGTGAAGGTTTGTCCGGCGAAGCTGTAATCACGCTCCAAAAATAAGCGGTTATCCAGTTTTAACATAGGCGCGGTAATGCTGGTGTGGCCACTGGAGACGGCAGGTGATGTTGTTGAACCATCGCTGCTGCCGGTAAAGTCAAAATCGGTGCGGCGTATTTTGATGACCGGGTCTAGTTTATAAGCCTGCCAAGCCATGGGGAAGGTGACACCGGGGGCGTTATAAATACGATGGGCGCGGATTTCATTGGAGTGATCAAAAAACGTGTATTGTGCGGTATAAAGCGCCGTTGCATGGAAGTTTTTAATTTTACCTAGGTGAAAAACATCCACTCTGGGCCAGTGTCTATAGGGTTTATTGCTTTGATCCAGTTCCAGGGATTGATAATCCACCAGGCTGGTTTTAACGCTCCAGCTACTGCTGCGGTAATTTAGCTGGGCCTGACGTTTGATATTCAGGGTTTTTTGAATATCTAAACCCACATCACCCCAGTCACGGAAATAATGAATATCACTGACGGCGGTATAATCGATATAGGTTGACCAGTTTTTATTAAATCGGCCTTCTTCGTGAACCGCGGCTAACCAGCGGCTGGAATCCAAATCGGGTACATCACCGGTGCTTGTCTCACCAATAAGTTTGTCATCATCAATATACGTAGTGTCTACCTGCCATTCACTCCAGTTGTTTAAATAACGGCCTTGCATACCGTGTAATATGCCGTGATCGCCGTTATAGCGTGGTGAATAGGTCATATCGTAATTGGGTGCTAAGTTGATATAGATGGGCACGGTGACATCGATGCCTCCGCCTTGAACGGTGGAAAAAGTGGGGAATAATAAGCCGGTTTTACGTCGATCATCGATGGGGAAATCCAGATACGGGAAATACATCACGGGAATGTTTTCCACATAAAACACCGCATGTTTAGCCGTACCCCAGCCTTTCTCTTTGTCTATTTCCAGATGCTTAGCAGCGACTGCCCAGTGTTCGTTATTGGGCGGGCAGGCGGTGAAGCGTGTATCTTGCATATTCAGCATGCCGGTGTGGCTGTTATCAAAATTCATGATGTCGGCATTGCCACGCAGGTTTTCATTGACTAATAAATATTGGGTATCTTTCATCACCAAGCGGTCGTCATCACCAAATAACTGCATGGTGTCTGCGCTTAATAGCAGGCCTTCTTCGCGGTATTGAATATTGCCGTGTAATTCTGCGTAATTTTTGCTTTGGGAATACGACATGCTGTCACAGCGAAACCGGCGACTGCCGTGATAGATTTCTACATCGCCGCTGAAAACCGTATACCCATTGCCCGCTCTATCCACCGACTCGGCAGAGATACGCATATTGGCTTCTTCGGGGTTAACGTTTTTTTCCGGATTGGGGTTTTGTGGCACCTGATAATAACCGCCGCAGGCATTGGCTTCTTCATCCACCACCCAATCCATATGTTTGCCACTGACGATGGAGGCTTTCATGGCATCATGATATTCCTCGTTAGTCGGGGCTTTCTTGCTTTGCTGAAGCTCGGTCAGTGCCTTTACCGGTGCAGGGCAAAGTGCATTGGATGCCCAGGTTTGGCCAGATACACATAGGATAAACGCAGGCAAGAAACGAAATAAAAACGTGTGCATGTGTGGCTGTATTTTACCTATCGCAAGGGGGATCAGTTTTTTGGCCGCTTACTATACCATGTTGCCAGCAAAAAACGCATAATCACAGGCCCTATCGATAGGGTTTTTGCCCTTTTTATTGCTTTGTCGGGGCAGGTCAGACAAAAGAGAGATGTATGTCAGAAGCGCTTATACAAAATTGGGTTTTGCAGCAGTTAAAATGCGCCAGCTTAGATGAATTGCAGTGGCAGGCTTTATCGGGTGATGCCAGTTTTCGCCGCTATTTTCGCTGTCAGACTAAGGGGGCGCGCTATATTGTAGCCCTGGCGCCACCCGCCACAGAAAAGAATCATGAGTTTGTGCGCATTTCAAAATTACTGAATGATGCCGGAATCAAAGCCTCTGAAGTGCTTGCGGTAGATTATGATCAGGGCTTTATTCTACAAAAAGATTTAGGCCATGAACTACTGGCAGATCGTTTAACAGCCGCGACGGCCGATGTTTTATATACCCAGGCGATGCAGCAATTATTGCAGATGCAACAAATACCCTCTGCGGCGTTAACGGCTATTCCCGCTTATGATATTCCAGCTTTACAGCTGGAATGTTCGTATTTCAGTGACTGGTTTGTTGAAAAAATGCTGGGCTATCACTTATCTGAGGTAGAAAAGCCCATGTTACAAGCTTTCTTTGATGAGCTATGTACATCAGCCGAAAACCAGCCTCAGGGTTTTGTGCATAGAGATTATCATTGTCGAAATCTCATGTTAACGACGGATAATGATCTGGCGACCATCGATTTTCAGGATGCCTTAGTTGGGCCTATGACCTACGACTTGGTCTCTCTTTTACGTGATTGTTATGTGGTCTGGCCAGATGAAAAATTGCAGCACTGGTTAAAGCAGTTTTTTACCTTATTAGAAAAAGAAGGCTTGGTTGAGAAGGGGTTTGATTTTCAAGCTTTAAAGCAGGCCTTTGATTTAATGGGTTTGCAGCGTCATATCAAGGTTTTGGGTATATTTGCCCGCTTATCCCTTCGTGATAATAAGCATGGCTATTTAGATGATTTACCTACCGTGGTGAACTATGTCAAAATCATCGCCGCTAAAAAGTCCGTCGATTCGCCTGCTTGCCAGGCTTTTTCAAGCTGGTTTGAGGCAACGTTAATGCCGCTGATAAGTTCACAAAACTGGTGGACGCCGGCATTGATTGAAAAAAACATTATGGATGTGTCGCGATGAAGGCGATGATTTTAGCGGCTGGTTTTGGCAAGCGTATGTTGCCGTTAACGGCCGCAACACCTAAGCCGCTCTTAAAAGTGAATGATCAAAGCCTGATTGAATATCCTATCAAAAAATTAGCGGCCTTGGGTGTGACGGAAATCGTTATTAATCATGCACATCTTGGCGCTAAGATTGTGGCCGCCTTGGGTGATGGTTCACGGTTTGGTGTGAGTATTCACTACTCAGAAGAGGTAGAGCCTTTAGAGACTGCCGGCGGTATAGCTAACGCTTTGACGTTGCTGGGAGATCAGCCTTTTATATTGATTAATGGTGATATCTGGACCGATATGGATTTAACTTCACTGCGTGATATTCAATTAAAAGGTCTGGGTCATTTAGTCTTGGTGAACAACCCTGAACATAATGTTAAAGGTGATTTTTCCATGCATGAATCGGGTTTGTTAACGGCGCTAGATAGCGGCGGAAAACCGGGTTTTACCTATAGCGGCATGGCCGTTTTAAGCCCGGCATTATTTGCCCGTTATAATATTCATGAAGGCCCATTGGCACCGTTATTACGGTTGGCATTGGCCGATCAACAATTAACCGCACAGTTACATAAAGGTTTGTGGTTTGATGTGGGCACGCCTCAGCGCCTTTTGCATGTTGATGCTTTACTGCGTAGTAGGGTAAAATAGCCCGCTTTCCTCACACCGTCTTGTAATACAGGTACCAACCATGGCTGATTTTAAGATTGCTCCCTCCATTCTCTCTGCTGATTTTGCCCGCCTTGGTGAAGAAGTTGAAAAGGTATTAGCCAGCGGTGCTGATATTGTGCATTTTGACGTGATGGATAATCACTATGTGCCTAATTTAACCATTGGGCCTATGGTCTGTAAGGCCCTGCGTGATTACGGTATCACCGCCGATATTGATATACATTTAATGGTGAGCCCGGTGGATGAATTGATTGGCCAATTCGCCGATGCGGGCGCAACCTATATTACTTTTCACCCGGATGCCTCAACCCATGTTGATCGGTCTTTACAGCTGATTAGAAACGCAGGTTGTAAAGCCGGCCTGGTATTTAATCCGGCGGCAAGCCTGGATGCCACTAAATATGTGTTAGATAAGCTGGATATGATTTTGTTGATGTCGGTAAACCCTGGTTTTGGTGGCCAAAGCTTTATCCCTTCAACATTAGATAAACTTAGAGAAGCGCGCGCGTTAATCGATAATAATCATCTCGATTGCAGGTTGGAAGTTGATGGGGGTGTGAAGGTGGATAATATTGCCGAGATCGCTGCCGCCGGTGCCGATACCTTTGTTGCAGGTTCTGCGATTTTTAATCAGCCTGATTACAAGGCTGTGATTGATCAAATGCGTGCTGAACTAGCGAAGGTGTAATTTTAACCGTGTTATTAACTGCATTGTTTGACGGTCGACTTCCACAGGCCGTTTTTTTTGATTTGGACGGCACATTAATCGATAGCGTGCCCGATTTAGCTTGTGCTATCGATCAGATGTTGCAGGCTTTGGGTTTACCCTTGGCGGGCGTGGATAATGTACATCTGTGGGTAGGTAATGGGGCGCAAGTGCTTGTTGAACGCGCCATCACCTGGGCCTGTAAAGAGCAGGATGTTGATGTTGATATTGATAGGGAAAAATCCCTGCAGATGTTTTTAGATTTTTATGCGTTGGCAGCCGGGCATTCAACCCTGTATCCGAATGTGTTGACGTTATTAAATTATCTGCATAGACAAAAAATCCCCTTGGTATTAATCACTAATAAACCTAGGCGTTTTACGCCTGCGATTCTACTGCAGCATCAGATTGAGCATGTATTTGAACTGCTTTTATGTGGCGATGACTTAGCCGATAAAAAACCTCATCCAGCGCAGATTTTACATGCGGTGCAAACCTTGGGGCTTGAAGCCGGGCAATGTTTGATGGTGGGGGATTCGGTCAGTGATATTGATGCGGCGGTGGCGGCCAAGGTTAAATCGGTTGCGGTGACCTACGGTTATAACCATGGTGTGTGTGCCAAGACCTTAAATGCCGATGCCTTTGTCGATGATTTAGCCGAGTTACTGGTTTAAGTGAGTGTTACTGACTCATGAATGGGCAAATACAAAAAAGGCGACTTTATCAGTCGCCTTTTTAGCTTTTGGTGATATATAGGCTTATGTATCAGCTTCTATATCATGTTATCCCTAACTTGGATTCCCATCTTACCTAAGGTGAAGCCTTAGGTAATCAGATTCCAATTCCCTGCGATAATTGCTATTAAGAGTAAAGCGCCAGAGAAAGCTTGAATTGTTATTTTTGCTGTTTCTGCATCACTTCTATCTTTGATTTCATCGATCCAATTTTTCATGGGGATTTCCTCTTTCAGTGAATACATGTTTAGCATAACCACTTTTTGTAGAATGCCTATTCTAAAAAGCTAGAAAGAGGAGAAAGCCTGGTGTAAATACGCTTTTTTCATAAAACGGTCACATTTTTAGCGGTTTTGGCGATGAGATAAGCCTTCTATAGCCCTCTCTTATGGCTGTAGGCTTTATTTTTCCGATAAATCCCATAGAATACATCGCATTTCGTCTTAGCGATCACCACACAGGAGGAGCCTATGTTATTAATGATCGATAATTATGATTCCTTTACCTATAACGTGGTGCAATATCTGGCTGAGTTGGGTGCTGATGTACAAGTGTTCCGTAATGATGAAATTACGCTTAAACACATTGAACAGTTAAATCCGGAGTATTTGGTGGTATCCCCTGGGCCTTGTAGACCCGATGATGCGGGGATTTCGATGGCCGCGATTAAACATTTTTCTGGTAAATTACCTATTTTAGGCATCTGCCTGGGGCATCAGAGCATCGCTCAGGCATTTGGTGGTGATATCATTCCTGCCAAACAGGTGATGCATGGCAAGGTCTCGGCAATACACCATAATGGTGTGGGTATTTTTAAGACGTTGCCAAGCCCGTATACGGCCACCCGCTACCATTCATTGGTGGTTGATCAGAAAACCTTGCCAGATTGTTTTGAAATCACGGCCTGGACCGAAGATGATGCCGGAAAACTCGACGAAATCATGGGTTTAAGGCATAAAACGCTGGACATTGAAGGGGTGCAATATCATCCTGAGTCCATTCTCTCTGAACACGGCCATGCCTTATTAAAGAACTTCTTGGTCAAAACTCAATAATAAAAGGATGCGGATGATGGCCATACAGGCTGTGATAAATAAGCTGATTGATAAACAAGACTTATCCGTTGAAGAAATGACGTCGGCTATGCATATCATCATGACCGGGCAGGCCACCGATGCCCAGATTGGTGGCTTCTTAGTGGCGTTGCGCATGAAGGGTGAAACGGTAGATGAAATCGTCTCGGCTGCCGAGGTGATGCGTGCTTTATCGGCCAAGGTGATTGTAAAGGCTGAAAAAACCATCGATACCTGTGGTACCGGTGGTGATGGCGCAGGTATCTTTAATGTCTCTACCGCCTGTGCCTTTATTGCCGCCGCGGCAGGGGCTACCGTAGCTAAACACGGTAATCGCTCGATCACCAGTTCTTCAGGCAGTGCCGATGTATTAGAGGCGGCAGGGGTTAACCTGGATTTAAGCCCAGAACAAGTGGCGCGCGCAATTGATGAAATTGGTGTGGGTTTTATGTTTGCGGTAAAACACCATGGTGCGATGAAGCATGCAATAGGTCCACGTAAAGAATTGGCGGTTAGAACCATCTTTAATATTTTAGGGCCATTAACCAATCCGGCTGCGTGTAAACATCAGGTTTTAGGTGTGTTTGATCAAGCGCTGGTTAAACCGCTGGCTGAGGTTTTACAGAAGCTTGGCAGTGATCATGTTTTAGTGGTACATGCCGAAGATGGCCTGGATGAGTTAAGTGTGGCCTGTGATTCCCATGTGGCGGAGTTAAAAGACGGTGAGATACGCTGTTATACCCTCAAGCCTGAAGACTTTGGCCTGGATCGCGGAGTATTGGCAGATATGGTCGTAGATTCAGCCGAAGAGAGTTTAGCGCTGATTAACGCGGTCTTCTCGGGTAAGGCTTCCGAGGACAAAAAAGTAGCGACGGCGGCGGATATGTTAGCATTAAATGCCGGGGCGGCGATTTATGCCGCCGATGTGACGCAAACCCTAGCACAGGGTGTTAGCATGGCGCAGGATGTTATTGCCACGGGGCAGGCTTTAGAGAAGTTTAACGAATTTATCGATTTTACACGGATGGCCGGGTAATGATGTCAGATTATATAATTAACAGTGATGCAACACCGACGGTGTTAGTGAAGATTCTGCAGCGTAAGCTGGAAGAAATTGCGCAGCGCAGCGAAAAAACCTCGATTGAGCAGTTAAAGCAAAAAGCATCTATGCAAAACCCTGCTAGAGGTTTTATCAAGGCCATGCAGGAAAAAGTTGCAGCAGGGCAGTCGGCGGTGATTGCCGAGGTGAAAAAAGCTTCTCCTAGCAAAGGCGTGATTCGTGAAAACTTTATGCCAGCAGAGATTGCGGCCAGTTATGAAGAGGCCGGGGCTGCCTGTATTTCGGTGTTAACCGACAGGGACTTTTTTCAGGGCCATGAGTCCTATCTGGTTGAAGCACGGGCTGAGACCGAGTTACCGGTTATCCGTAAAGATTTTATTATTGATGAATACCAGGTTTATGAAGCCCGTGCCATGGGGGCCGATTGTATTTTATTGATTGTTGCCGTGTTTATGCAGCAATTTGAAAAACTGAAGTCCTTGCATCAATTAGCCAATGATTTAGGCATGGATGTCTTGGTGGAGGTACATGACGGTGCCGAGCTGGAGCTGGCCCTATCATTGAATTTACAGATGGTGGGTATTAATAACCGTAATTTACATAACTTTGAAACCAGCTTAAATAACACCTATAACTTATTGGATAAGATTCCCGATAACGTTTTGGTGGTCACTGAAAGTGGTATTCATAGCGAAGATGATGTGGATGCGATGCGTGAACATGGCGTTAACGCTTTCTTGGTGGGTGAGGCGTTTATGCGTGCCGAAGACCCGGGTGCCGAGTTGCAGAGATTGTTTTATAGTTGATCTTTAAGCAAAATGAAGGCATTAAAAAAGTAGCTTTCGCTACTTTTTTTATGCCTTCGTGTTTTAGCGTGTGCCAAAAACCACCATGGTTTTACCGCTAACGGAAACCAGGCCCTGTTCTTCCAGGGTTTTTAATACACGTCCCGCCATTTCTCTAGAACAACCAACGATACGGCCAATTTCCTGGCGCGTGATTTTGATTTGCATACCGTCCGGGTGGCTCATCGCATCCGGTTGTTTACACAAATCTAATAAGGTACGTGCAACACGGCCGGTGACATCAAGAAAAGCCAGGTCTCCCACTTTTTGGGTGGTATCTTTCAGACGTTTAGCCATCTGACACGACAGTTCAAATAAGAAGCTAGGCTCTTGTTTATTTAATTCATTAAATTTTTCATAGCTGATCTCGGCAATTTCACAGGCTGTTTTGGTTTTAATCCAGGCAGAGCGGATTTCTTCCTGATTAAATAGGCCCATTTCACCGAAAAAGTCACCTTTATTTAAATAGGCAACAATCATTTCTTTACCGTCGTCATCTTCCAGTATGACCGTAACCGATCCTTCGGTGATATAAAAAAGGCTGTCACTCACATCGCCAGCACAAACAATGGTGCTTTTGGCTGGGAACTTTCTGCGGCTGCTGTGAGCAAGAAACAGTTCAGCGTTGTTGATGTGGTTGCTTAATGGTTGATTCATTTATTCGAAATCCCATGACCATGATTGACTGTTTTTTATTCTTGTGGAGCTTACCCTGCGCGCTGTTTAGATACCAGAGTCAGAATTCAAAACTTGTTCGCATTGAGCAATAGACAGCAGTTTTTATGCAAAGTTCTGAAAAGCTTGGGATTTCCCCCAACGCTATTAGTGCGCTAAGCACTGCCGTGGCGATGTTAGCTTATGGTAGTATAGCGGCCTTTCCCAATAGCGAATTATAGGCAGAATAATGAAAGCAACCGTTAAATGGCTGGATAATGCCATGTTTGTAGGCGAATCAGGCAGTGGTCATAGTGTAGTGATGGATGGTCCTGAGTCTGCAGGTGGTCGCAATATGGGTATACGTCCCATGGAAATGTTATTGCTGGGTATGGGCGGCTGTTCAACCTTCGATGTGATGAGTATTCTTAAAAAATCACGCCAGGTCGTACAGGATTGTAAAGTTGAGATTGAAGCCGAACGTGCCGATGCGGTGCCTGCCGTATTTACCGCTATTCATCTTAAATTTACAGTGACTGGCACTAAGCTTAAAGAAAAGCAGGTTGAGCGTGCGGTGGCTTTATCGGCCGAGAAATATTGTTCTGCATCCATCATGCTGGAGAATGCCGGTGTTAAAATCACCCATAGCTATGAAATCATTGAATTAAGCGAAGCCTGATTTATTTAATACAGGATAAGAGGCAATAATGGACAGTTCCCCAAAGACAGTTAAACGACCTACTGAAAATTTGGGTCTGCGTCATGTGGCGTTATTTGTTGCCGATTTAGAGGCTTGTGTCGATTTTTATACCCGCATTGTCGGCATGGAAATTGAGTGGCAGCCAGATGATAACAATGTTTATCTGACCTCGGGCAGTGATAATCTGGCTTTACATCGCTGGCAGGGGGATGCCATGCCGGCGGCTCAGGTGCTGGATCATATCGGTTTTGTCTTGCCCTCTATGGAAGCTGTAGATCAGTGGCAGGCATTCTTCCTGGCTGAAGGCGTGAAGGTGGTAAAACCTGCCAAAACCCACCGGGATGGCGCACGCAGTTTTTATTGCCGGGATCCTGCAGGCACGTTAATCCAGATGATTTTTCATCCGCCTATTAGTAATAAGAGATAAAATATAGCAATAAGATATAAGCTTTACAGGTCGCATAGCGATTAAGTTTGAAAAAAACGTCAATCCTGCCACAAATCTCCCTAGCTGAACTAAGCTTAAATTACGTTTACATATTGCCCATTTATATAAGCTTGGGAGGGCTGGGATGTCGCAATTATTCGATAGGTTTAAGTCGAAGTTAGGTCACACAAACACTGCCGTTATTAACGAAAACACTCTTAAAGAAACACATCAAAAAGAATCTGCTTCGCAGGCTGAATCCAGTGTTGTAGCTACTGCTAGCGAGACTCAGACGGAAGATAGCCCTGAATTACAGCCTGAGGCTATTCAAAGGCAGTTTTATCAAAGTATTTTTAACTGCTCTATAAATATTTCCGGATTATCAACTCAGCGAATGCAGGCCTTGGATGCATTGGCAGAACAGTTTCTTAATGATGCTGAATTTCGGGTGAAATCGACACCGCGATTGCCGGCCGTGGTACCCCAGCTTTTACGCTGTTTAAATGATAAAAAATCCAGCAATGACGACTTTGTTAAGTTGATCAAACAAGACCCCAGTATTGCCGCCGCCGTATTAAAAACCGCCAACTCAGCCTTTTTTAACCCTAATAATAAGGTTATTGATAGCTTTCAGCGTGCGGTAGTGATTTTAGGCACTCAGGGCCTACGTTCATTATTATGTACCACCATGTTGCAGCCTATTACCTCGGATAAAAAATCGGGTAAATGTAATTTTGGTAAATTCCTGTGGGCACATTCCCTGCGCACCGGTATCAGCTCGCAGCTGATTGCAGCGACTCAGCGTGGCGATCCTTTTTTGGGTTATTTGGCCGGTTTATTTAATAATATCGGTGACATTACGTTGTTTAGTCAGCTATCGAGCTGGGATTTCAGCGATGAATCTGAAATGGCCAGTGGCTTTTATTATCTACAACAAAAGTGCGCTAAACCCCTATCGGCTGCGATTATTCAACAGTGGGAGATCCCCGGTGATATCGCTGCGGTGGTGATGGGCGATAGCGAGAATAATATGGTGCATGTCTTGCAACAGGCAATCACGTTTTCTCAGGCGATTCATCTATTACAGGCTGAAGCGATTACCGGTGAGCAGCTGGGTATATTGATGGATTTAAACAGCATCCGTCCGGAAGTTTGTGGCAAGGTTATTGAAATGACGGCGCAGATGCAGGCCGGTTAAATCCTAATAGTTTTTTTCATATAGAAAAAAGGCCGATAAATACGATTTATCGGCCTTTTTTATGGGTGTTTTAAGCCTAAATTCTATAGGTGGTGGCGGTCATCGCCTTGGATAGTAATGTCATCGAGGCTTTTATCGGGCCGGGAAAAGCCAGGCCGCCAGCTTGCATGGCAATATGCGCATGTGCCTGCTCATCAATTAACATCTTTTCTAAAATTTCACGGGTCTTTTTATCCGACTCGGGTATTTGCTCCAGGTGATCTTGCAGATGTTTGCAGACCTGATCTTCGGTGGCAGCCACAAAACCTAAACTGACTTTATCGCTGATCGCCCCAGCTAGCGCACCAATAGAGAAGGAAAGTCCATAAAAGAGTGGGTTTAAGTGGCTGGTATGGCCTCCCAATTCTTTAATGCGTTGCTCACACCACACCAGATGATCAATCTCTTCATTGGCCGCTTGTTGCATGGCTTCTCTGGTGGTTTCCAGCTTTGCAGTTAAGGCCTGGCCTTGATAAAGCGCCTGTGCACAGACTTCGCCGGTATGGTTGATGCGCATTAGGCCGGCGATATGTTTGCTTTGCTTGGCATCCAATTGGCTATCGGTACGCTCGGCTGCAATTTCTCTGGCCGCCTGATTGGCCCCTTTTGTCAGGGTTTTTAGGCTGTTATCGAAGCTGGATAGAAACTCATCAATAACGCTGAATCTTCGTTGTCGCATGGGTCTATCTCTGATTTTTAATGTGGCTGAAATAGTGTGTGTTAGTAGGCGAACCATAAACAAAAGCAGGCATTTGAACAAGTAGCTTTTCTTATGTTGACTGTTTTTGCCCCTATAAATATCCCATTACACCTGAGTGGGTGTGGATGAGTTATGGCAGAATAAGCGCCATATGAATCATCAATTAGGCGCTTGTTCTGTGGAAATTTTCCACAGTTTTGATTACAATGGCGCGCTTTTCTGCGTATAAAAAATAGGCAGTAGATGAATGATTGCAGAGATCACGGGTAACCTAGGTGATGCTCTACAAACCGGATAAGGTAAGACGTTGACAGTAACAGCAAAAAAACCAGCCCCTCAGCAGGCCACTAAAGATCTCTTTGATGAGTTTGATGACAGTGTGTGCCTGGAAAAAACTGAGGCTGGCGATGTAAAACAGCATATTGATAAGGCCCTAAAACCGGCTTTAAAAGCAGCGCAGGGCAAGTCTCTACGCATCTGTATTTTGGGTTATCGCAGCCATCCTTACGGTGGCGGCCAGGGTATTTATATTAAATACCTGTCTAAGGCCTTGGTTGATGCAGGCCATCAAGTGGATGTGATTTCAGGCCAGCCTTATCCTCATGTGGATGAACGTGTAAACCTGATTAAAATGCCGAGCATGAATTTATTTGAAACCGGCCTGGGTTCTATTCGCCTTAAAAACCTGTTTTCTTACGCCGATATGTTTGAATGGGTGAGTAAATTAACCGGTGGTTTTGCCGAGCCCTATTGTTTTGGCTATAGGGTAGAGCGTTATCTTAAAAAACACGGCAGCCAATATGATTTAATTCATGATAATCAAAGCCTGAGCTTTGGCATGTTGAAAATTCAAAAGCGCCAGCCTTTAGTGACAACCTTACATCACCCTATTACCAGCGATTTGGATATCGCGTTAAATGCCTGTGATAAATGGTGGGAACGTGTATTGATCAGGCGTTGGCATTCTTTTTTGAAGATGCAGGAAAAAGTCGTGCAGCAGTTGGACCATGTGGTGACGGTATCCGAACGTTCACAGGTTGATATTGCCGAAGCGTTTAAAATTGAAGAACAGGGTATCAAGCTGATTTACAACGGCATCAATGTTGATGAGTTCAGCCCACGTGCCGATATACAGCGCAATCCCATGCGTTTGATGGCAACGGCATCGGCCGATCAGCCGCTAAAAGGTTTACGCTATTTACTGGAAGCCTACGCCTCTCTTTTAGAAGATTTCCCCGCTCTGGAATTATTGGTGGTGGGCAAACCTAAAGCAGGCGGCGATACCGAAAAATTACTGAAGACGCTGGCGATTAAAGATAAGGTGCAGTTTGTGACTGGCATCTCCACCGAAGCCATGGTCGATTATTATGCCGAGGCCAGTATTGCGGTGATTCCTTCGGTGTATGAAGGTTTTGGTTTGCCTGCCGGTGAAGCCATGGCCTGTGAAGTGCCTGTGGTATCGACTCGCGGTGGTGCTTTACCTGAAGTGGTAGGTGATGCCGGTATTTTAGTGCCCATCAAAGACAGTGCCGCGATTGCCGCGGCTGTAAAAGAATTATTACGCGACCCTGCTAAGGCGCAAGCCTTGGGTAAACAGGGGCGTGAACGTATTGTTGAAACTTTCTGCTGGAATGTTGCCGCAGAAACCTTTACTCATTATTACCATAAAGTTATAGCTGATCATGCAAACAGTTGATTTTAAACATTTTAAATTAAAAAAAGGCGATAGGGTTCTGGATTTGGGCTGCGGCGAAGGCCGTCATGTCATCTCTGCCTATCTGGAAGAAGATATCGAAGCCATAGGTGTGGATCTATGTGTTGATGATCTGCTGATAACCCAGGAGAAAGCCAAGCCTTTTATCGATAAAGATAATAAAGATAAATATTTTGCGCTGGCTTGTACCAACGCTTTGGCATTACCTTTTGCCGATAACAGCTTTGATAAGGTTGTCTGTTCTGAAGTGTTAGAACATATTCCGGATTATGAAGGCGCGTTAAAAGAAATTGAGCGTATTTTAAAACCCGGCGGTATTTTCTGTGCCTCGGTGCCGCGTTTCTGGCCTGAGTGGGTGTGTTGGCATTACAGCGATGACTACCATGAAAATGAAGGTGGGCATGTACGTATATTCCTGGAAACACAATTACGCAGGAAGATCGAAAATAACGGATTTAAGTTTTATCACCGCCATTGGGCGCATGCATTACATAGCCCTTATTGGATGATGCAATGCATGGATTGGAAAAATAGGGAAGATAATCGCGCCATCAAGGCTTACCATAAATTTCTGGTCTGGGACATGATGGAAAAACCCTGGATCACTAAAGCTGCAGAGAAAGCATTAAACCCAGGCCTGGGTAAATCTGTGGTGATGTATTTTGAGAAGGCGGCTGCCTAGTGAGTGGTTTATTTTTATCCAAGGGTTTATACCCGCAGGAATTCTTCCGTCCTACGATTGAGTTTTTATTAAAAAGCCAATTACCCGACGGTTCCATTCCGTGGTTTGAAGGCAGTTATGCCGACCCATGGGATCATGTTGAAGCGGCCATGGGTTTAAGCATCGGTGGCGAATATGATGCGGCAGAAAAGGCCTATTTTTGGCTGCGCGATACGCAGCTGGAAGATGGCAGCTGGTGGGCGGCCTATAAAAACGGCGAGGTTGATAACCGTGAACGTCGCGAAACCAACTTTGTGGCCTACATTGCAACTGGCGTGTGGCATCATTATTTAATCAGTGAAAGTTTATCTTTTGCCGAAGCGATTTGGCCAACAGTAAGCAGAGCGATTGAATTTGTTTTAGCCCTGCAAACCGAACACGGTGATATTCACTGGGCGGTGGATGCCGAGGGTAATGCTAAAGAAGATGCGCTGGTAACCGGTTGCAGCTCTATTTATAAGAGCCTGGAGTGTGCCTATAACTTATCTGTGGTGTTAGACAGGCCGCAGCTTGATTGGCTACAGGCACGTGAAAAACTGGGTACGGCTTTACGTTTTCATGAAAAAGAACGTTTTGACAGAACCTGGGAATCCAAGGCGCGTTATTCCATGGATTGGTTTTACCCGGTGTTAACCGGCATATTGCCGGCTCATGAAGGTAAAAAACGCCTGGAGTTACGCTGGGACGAATTTGTAGAAGAAAACCTGGGTTGTCGCTGTGTATCTGATGAGCCTTGGGTGACAATCGCCGAATCCTGTGAGTTAACCATGGCTTTATTAGCCGCAGGTGAGCATGCAAAGGCGGTGACGGTTTATAGCTGGTTACATCAATGGCGTTTGGAGGATGGTTCTTACTGGACCGGTTATCAGATGGTAGAAGATCTGTTATGGCCGGATGAAAAACCGACCTGGACCGCCGGTGCTATTTTGTTAGCGGCCGATGCATTAACTGAATATACCGCGGCTTCTTATTTATTTACAGAAGTGCGCATCTTGGCTGTTGAGGAAGTGTTGGACGAATCGGTGGCTCAATAAAACCGTAGGGTTAAGAAAGAAAAAAGGCGCTAACAGCAATGTTAGCGCCTTTTTTTGTGCTTTTTTTATATTTATTTAGAGGGCTTTTGTACACGGCGTAAAATGCCTAAGGTATTCACCACTTCAACTTCTTCAAACAAGCCCGAAGCCAAGGCCATGCGGTAGATTGTGATAGGGGCCTGGCCACCTTCATCCGGGTTTGGGAATAAATCATGGATGCATAAGATGCCACCAATTTTTACATGCACTGCCCAGCTGCGATAATCCATTTCGGCCGCTTCAAAGCTGTGGCCGCCATCGATAAAGACCATGCCTAAAGGTGTATGCCATTGCTTGGCGGCAACCTCAGATGAGGATACTAACGGTACAACGGTGTCTTCAATGTCCGCGGCGCGCATGTTTTTACGAAACTCTTTAAAGGTGTCGTATAGTGCAACATCGGCATCGTATAAGTCGGCATCGTGATATTCTTCGCCTAATTGATGTTCTTCAGAGCCGCGATGATGATCAACCGCAAATACAACGGCGTTATTTTTTTTAGCGGCAATGCCTAAATACACGGTAGATTTACCACAGTAGCTGCCCACTTCAAGAATAGGCCCCATAACAGAGGTTTCTTCAGCGTATTGGTAAAGGGCAGCGGCTTCGTCTTCGGCTAAAAAGCCTTTAACGTTATTGATATCGATGGGTAAAGAAATGCTCATAATACTTATTCGTGTCGGTTAATTTGATTTTATGGTGTTTATTATAAGGCACTACAGGGGATTTAATAACCGGTTTTCTAAGTGATATAAGCCTGCGGTGAAAAACAGATTTTGAATCTGAGCGTAAAAGCCGCGATAATGGTTTTTTATTTTACCGCGGTGCTGATTGTGCGTACTTTTTATACGATTTTATTTTTACATTTGCTACCACTTTTTATTCTGCGTTTATATTGGCGCTCCATTAAAGCACCGGCGTATCGTGGCCGCCTGCACGAACGTTTTGCTAATATCCCCAAACGCAAAAGTGATAAACCTTTAATTTGGATCCATGCGGTTTCCGTGGGTGAGACTATTGCCGCCGTGCCGATGATTAAAGCTTTACAGCAGCAATATCCCGAACATGAAATTTGTATTACCAGCACCACGCCAACCGGTTCAGATAGAGTGAAGGCGGCGTTTTCGGATTCGGTGTTACATTATTATTTACCTTATGATTTACCGTCGTTGTTTGCGCGCTTTATCACCCGGCTTAATCCTGCGTTGGTTATTATTATGGAAACCGAACTGTGGCCCAATATGTTGGCCGTGTGTAAAGAAAAAGGTGTGCCAGCGATATTAGCCAATGGGCGTATGTCGCCACGCTCGGCCAAAGGGTATCAACGTTTTTCATCGTTAACCGCACCGATGTTGGCATCTATCACCACCATTGCCGCACAATCCAAGGTCGATGCTCAGCGTTTTATTGACCTGGGTGCCTCTCAGGACACGGTGAATACCACCGGCAGTATTAAATTTGATATTAGCCTGGAAGGGGTGGTACAAACACGTATGCAGGCATTGCAACAACAGCTGCAGATTCAGCAACGTAAGGTTATGGTGTTTGCCAGTACGCATAAAGGTGAAGATGAGCAGATATTAGTCGCGGTAAAGCCGCTGTTACAAGGTGATGCTACCGCATTGGCTTTTATCGTGCCTAGGCATCCCGAGCGTTTTGATGCGGTTCAAACCTTGGCTGAGGCACAGGGCATATCGGTACAAACCGTGAGCTCAGGCGCTGCCGTAGCGGCTTCAACCCAGTTACTGATCGGCGATACGATGGGGGATATGTTGAGCTTCTTTGGTTTATCACATATTGCCTTTATTGGTGGCAGTTTGATTCCACACGGCGGGCATAATTTTTTAGAAGCCGCAGCCTGGTCTTTGCCGATTATCTCCGGCCCTACGGTGTTTAACTTTCAGAGTATCGCCGATACACTCGTGGCGGCCGATGCACTGGAACTTGTTGCCGATGGCGATGCATTAAAGGCTTTATTACAAGCCTGGTTGCAAGATGAAACACCGTTTAAGAAAAAAGGAGAGGCGGCAAATAAAATGTTGCAGGAAAATAGAGGCGCTTTAGGTAAGCTGCTGGCTGTGATTGACCAGCAGCTATAAAAACGGTTTTAAGAGTTGGCTGGGTTAAAGGGTTTAGGCGGCATTAAGGCGGGATTTTGTTTAGGTGCCATTTCTGCGCTAATCCATTGATTCAGCCCTGCAATGTCTGCTGGCGTTAATACTCCGGCTGCCTGTTTTAATTCCAGTAAACGTAAGATGTAATCATAACGTGCATTGGCGTGATCACGCTGTGACGAAAATAAATTACGCTGCGCATTTAATACATCAACAATATTACGAGTACCGTAGTTATAACCGGCTTGAATCGCATCCACCGCTGATTGTGCCGAGGTGATGGATTGTTTTCTGGCGGCTACTTCCTGAATCGAGGTTAATACTGCGATATGGGAAGCCCGAATTTGTTGGGTGATGCCACGTTCTGCAGCCGCCAAAGTTTCCCTGGCTTGATCGAATTCTGCATAAGATTTACGGCGGTTGGCGCTGATGCCACCACCAAAATAAATAGGTACCTGCAACTTGATGGAGATTGCATCGGTAGTATTGGTGCCGTCAAAGGCTGAATCGAAGCCGTCGGCACCTGAACTTTCAGTGATAGAAACCTGATGGCCAAGGGACGCTGATAAGGTAGGGTAGTGCTTAGCTTTGGCGGAATCAGATTTATATTTGGCCGCCTCAGTGGTTAATCTAGCGGTCTTGAGATCGTAATTTCCACGAAAGGCTAACTCTAACCAAGCTGAGCGCTCCGAAGGGAAGGGGCGTGTAATCGGGATGGTTTTTGTTAGAGGCTGAATCTGACTATAAATCCGACCGGTTAAGACCGTCAGGCCTTCGTAAGATGTTTCTACGACACCTTCATTAGTCAGGCGGCTGACCTTAGCCAAATCGTAGATGGCGCGTGACTCATGTACATCGGTAATGGCAACCAAGCCTACATCAAAGCGT
>JABSRQ010000269.1 GCA_013215055.1 Pseudomonadales bacterium
ATCTTTACCCAACTCAGTTAAGTATCCACCATCAGCTTGAGTAACGAGCCCTTTGTCAAACAGTCGCTTGGCGGCACCAATCACCTTGTTTGAAGCATCTGCATGTATCTTAAGACCTTCCAAGGTAGAACTTAAACTAAACTGAGACAGCAGGGATAACTCATCGATCAGATCCGTACTAAATTTCATAATCATATCCTTTTATACTTACTATGAAAAATAACTTTACTATCCAAAGGACGTGGTTACAACAAAAACATGCAGATAAGGTGCTCTCTATAAAGTCTCACCTAATCAACAACAAAAGCTACGATGAATAGCAAAAATTAATATCAATCGGTGCTCGCTAGATGAAGTACCACCTTATTGGTAACGACATCTGGCGCTTGCGTTTTTTCCCGCTCTAATAATTCTAGGATGTTAATCGCTGGTAGTGGTGGTGAATAATAATCACCTTGCAGAAACCCACAGTTGTTTTTTACTAAAAAATCGACCTGGGTTTTATTTTCGACGCCTTCGGCAATCACTTTCAAGTTTAAATTTTCCGCTATCGAAAGTATGCTTTTAATCAATTCAATGTCGGCGCAGTCGCCACTAATATTTTTTATAAATGATTGATCAATTTTCAAGGTAGTAATTGGGTATTTTCTGAGGAAACTAAGCGATGAATACCCAGTACCAAAACCGTCGAAGGCAATGTGGACACCCATTTTACGAATCTTATTTAACTGTTCTAGAGTTTGCAGGTGATTTGAAATAAGCAGATTCTCGGTAATTTCAATCATTAGATAACGCGCATCTAATCCCGTTTCTCTTAATGTTTTTTCCAGGTCATCCGCCATGTTGCATTTTTGGAATTGGCGAGACGAAATATTCACCGACATCAAAAAATCACTGGCCCCATCATCAATCCACATAACAGCGGTCTTACAGACCTCATCCAACAGCCATTTGCCGATGGGTAAAATAAGCCCTATCTCTTCAGCCAAAGGTATAAACTTCTCGGCGGGTATTTTACCTTGGCTATCCAGATTCCAGCCGATCAAGGCTTCAAATACGGCTATTTTGTTATGTTGAACATCGTAGATAGGATGGTATTCTATGTGAAATTGCTGCTCTTCAACTGCCTTGTAAAGAGCAGTTTCCAACGATCTTCGCTCTGTTGCTTCAATATTCATTTTTTGGGTAAAGAATTTAAAATTATTTTTACCCGCATCTTTGGCTTTATACATGGCACTATCTGCTTTACGCAGGAGCGTTTCAATATTATCACCATCCCTGGGATACATGGTAATTCCAATACTCGCTGAAACAAAAGCTTCATTACCTGAAAGGTGGAAAGGACTACCCAAGGTTTTTATAATTCGGCTAACGATCAACTCCACCGTACGAATCTCAACGATGTCAGAGAGAACGATGGCAAACTCGTCCCCGCCAAAACGCGCGGCAGTATCAGATGACCGCAACACTTCTTCTATACGCACTGCCGCCTCTATCAGTAACTCATCGCCAATAGTGTGACCCAAGGTATCATTGACATGTTTAAACCTATCCAAATCAATAAACAATAATGCCACCAAGGTTGAGTTTCTATCGGTTCTATTACTGGCTTCGTTAAATCGTTCAATGAACAAATGGCGATTGGCTAATTTGGTTAATGGGTCAAAATTAGCTTGATGCTGGAGCCGCTGATGAGCAATTTCTGCTGCCTGCTGACTTTCAGTCAGTGCTTCTTCTATTTTTTTACGCTCATTTATTTCAAGATGTAAATTTTCGTTACTATTACTCAGTTCTTTGGTTCGCTTGTAAACTCGCTTTTCCAAGGTACGCTGTAATTCAAGTAACGTCCTATTATTCTTAAACAGGTAAATAACCATCACAATACCGATAAATAAAGTCACAAAAATCAGTAATAGGGAATTTTGGTAGGAGACCAGCGTATTGAAATGTTTGGTACTCATCATATCATTATTGTGATGGCCCCAATTTTGTTGGAAGCGATGTAGCTCAAAGGTTAAATCGGCAAAAAGCCGCTGAACTTCACCTTCCGTTTTCCGCTGAATCTGCGCACTGTTGTAGATCAAATTATTAATTCGCGCAGTACTGGATACCACCAGAGAGACATTTAGGCTGTTCTTTAAATCTGGGTATTGTTTTTCTAATAATGACAGGGAAGCGGTACGACCGAGAACCTGTTTAAAAGCCCGATCAAATTTTTCATTGTTAGCAATGATACTCTGCAGTTTATAAGCTTCGGATAAAGCGACGGCGCTATCCATCAATTCATATTCAAATTCATTGATGAAGTCGACGACTTCAGTATTGACCGAACCGGATTGTAAACCCATAATTTGACGATATAAAATTCCTGAGCTGACCAAGCTCAATAAAATAATTCCCAACATGCAGGATGCTAAGAATAGAGATGTTTTTGAAGTCGTTTTATACATACAAATTTTTTACCATGTTTGAAATCAAAAAATTTCAGGTTTACACTTACTATCCAGCGTTGTTTTTTTGCGACATAAAGCTATTCTAGCGGGCAACTAGTCTCCAACAACATACACTTATATACTCTTGATTTTCTAGGAATTTTTCCTAGCTACATTATGCTGATATTAAATATAATGTCTCCTAATAAAAACAAACAAGCGTTCAGATTTAAACATCTCAAACATATTGCTATTTTATCTGCAGCTCTTATTAAAAATAATCGGGGATAACAATCAAACAGAATACGCAGACATCTCTAGTGGGAATTTTGATTAACTGGCGCCTAGCAGTTGAACAAATTATCTAAAAAGCATAATATCTGGCCTGTTAGTCACCCTTTATCAATGCCTCCTGGAGATAGTTTGAGCGCTACTATAAAACATCATTTTGCGACTGCTATTGCATTTGCCTTCCTAGTCATTTGGTATTACGGCCTTCAAGCAGCCGGCTTTTTTGACTACATGACTGAATTAATGCCTGACGAATATCAAGGATCGGGCTTAATGCTGGCGATTGGTTTTGGTATGACACCGGCTTTTTTTATCTGGAGTCGATTTAACCGTTGGGCAGAGAAGAAATTAAACATTACCGGGCGTTACTATGAAGATGGGTTTTATAAAGACAAAGACTCTAAATAAAAGCTTGAACTGCAGCCACTAAAAAGCCCCTCTCGGGGCTTGGTAAACAACGTCATTTTATAAATGTTGAATTCTATTTAACCCGGCGATGGCCGCCACACGATAAGCTTCAGCCATGGTTGGGTAGTTAAAGGTAGTATTGACAAAATAAGACAAGCTATTACCTTCTCCTTCCTGACGCATGATTGCCTGTCCTATATGAATAATTTCAGAGGCCTGATCGCCAAAGCAATGAATACCTAAGATTTTTAAAGAGGCAGGGTCAAAGAGTATTTTCAACATGCCGACAGGTTGACTGGTGATTTGAGCCCGTGCGGTGTCTTTAAAGAAGGCCTGTCCAACCTCGTAGGGGATACAAGCTTGAGTGAGCTCCTCTTCCGTTTTACCGAGCGAGCTAATCTCAGGGATCGTATAAATCCCAGTCGGAACTTCATCGATATACCTAAAATCTTTATTACCAATTATATCCGCAGCAGCTGAGCGACCTTGATCGATGGCCGCTGAGGCCAGACTAGGCCAGCCAATCACATCACCAACGGCTGAGATACCTTCAACATTGGTTCGATATCTGTCATCGATTTCAAGTTGACCACGGCTATTGGCGGTTAATCCGGCTTTCTCTAAGGCCAAGTTAGCCGTGTTACCAGTGCGCCCATTACACCACAAGAAAGCATCGGCACGAATTTTCTTACCGGATTTAAGACAGAGCGTAATCCCTCTATCATCTCCCTTTACACTAGAATAATCTTCATTGTGTCTAATTTTGATCGAACTGTTACGAAAGTGATAACTTAAGGCGTCTGATATTTCACCATCCAAAAAGGACAGTAACCGGCCACGGGTATCGATCAAATCGACTTTTACCCCTAAACCACTAAAGATAGATGCATATTCACAGCCAATAACTCCGGCACCAAAAATAATGATAGTGCGGGGGGTATGACTGAGCTTTAGAATAGTATCTGAGTTGTAGATACGCGGGTGATTAAAATCTACATCGGGTGGACAATAAGGGCTTGAACCTGTTGCGATAACAATATTTTTTGCCCGTATAATCTCATCGCCTTTAGTCGTTCCTTTAACCAAAATAGTATTGGCATCTTGAAACTCTGCCTGACCAAAGAAAACGTCAACTCTATTGCGGGCATAAAAGTTAGTACGCAACATGACCTGATTGGCCATGACCTTTTCGGCACGATCTAATACTTTTTGAAAAGAAAACCAACGCGGCTCGCCGAT
Organism: Pseudomonadales bacterium; assembly: GCA_013215055.1. GTDB lineage: Bacteria > Pseudomonadota > Gammaproteobacteria > Pseudomonadales > DT-91 > CAKMZU01. The sequence continues at coordinate 4,371 of JABSRQ010000269.1, forward strand.
TTCTCTAAACATAGGGTTGGTATTGAACTCGACAATCTGCTTGACTGAGTGACGCAGTGCCTTGGAGGGGATAGTACCTTTGTGAGTGCAGTTTCCACCCACGGCTTGCTGTTCTTCTATGATGGCCACTTTCTTACCGTGCTTGGCCGAGTTCATCGCCGCGCCCTCACCTGCTGGCCCAGAACCTATTACTACTACATCATAATCATATTCAGCCATCAACTACCCCTTAATATTACAAAAAACTCTGATTTTACAAATACTTTCAATTATATGAAGCCAGTATATGAGCATAATCCGCTGTACTGACAACCCATAATCTGTCACTACTTCTTTATTTCATAACCCAGATCAGCACGTTTAGCCTGCTGTGCTTCACGGGCAATTCTCTCATTTTCATCTTCACAAATCTGCTTGTCACCTGCGCATATATCACAGGCAGTATCCATACCTAATGCCGCCATTCCCCCACAGGAGCCTGCAATTGGTTTGCCGCCAAACAACACCCCTACTGACATGGCGACAACCACACAAATCAACACTATAAAAACAGCAATAAACGTTCCCATCACAACCTCTTGCCAGCCTAATGCTGGCTGTTAATAAATGTTATTTTACGATACGGGCGGTAAAACCCGGTGTCATTAATTCAGTAAACCCCTGGGCACTTTTACTAATAAAAAAAGCATCAATATTGTGGGCTAACGCATATTGATAGGCTTTTTCTTTACCCATGGCCAAAAACGTAGTCGCCAGCGCATCAGCCAGCGCACAATTATCTGCCAGCACCGTCACTGACGCTAAATTATGGGTGATAGGACGACCTGTCACCGTGTTAATAATATGCGAATATCTAGTGCCAGCATCTTCGAAATAATTCCGGTAGTCCCCTGAAGTGGCCACTGCTATATCATCGACCCGCACTACCCGCTGTACTACCCGACCAGTAACCGGACTTTCAATGGCGATTCGCCACGGTTGCTCACCAGGTTTAAGACCTTTGGTAATTAGCTCTCCACCTATTTCTACTAAATAGGCACTATAGGCATAACTATCCATTAATTTTGCCAATTGATCAACGGCGAACCCCTTGGCAATCGAAGAC
>JABSRQ010000270.1 GCA_013215055.1 Pseudomonadales bacterium
AATGCTCATGCTGTTGTAGTTGATTTAAAATCAACTGGGTGCTAATTCATTAACGCTAGATTTTATTTTCATTTAGGTTAAAGCCGCTGTATTTCGTCAATATGATCGTGCTGTATATAAGCCTACGTTTCATAATTTATCCCCTAATATTCGTAATTTATTTTATGCTTTTTCCAATCCATTATATTGCTAGGAAAGGGTAAGTTTACTCATTAAAATCATTAATAGCCCTGTAAAAAAATTAAGCTATAACACGTATGTATTAAACGTTTCATACCCGCTGAATTATTGACTTAACTGTATATTAAAGAAGGAATGTGCAAACAATATGCAAATTCATTAAATGGTTGAATATTATTAGGTAACAGCTTTTATCGTACTGAATTAAAACGGTAGATTGTCCGTATATGAATTTACTGTAGAGTAGATTATGGAAGGGTCACAGATGATATTTATGAGTATAAGGAGCATTAGCCCCTATTCACTATAACCTTGAAGTATAAAATGTTGATTTGGTTTATTGATATGGCAGAATTCAGCAAAGGTGAATGCCAATGAGTCTAATGCCGCACTGTGATAATTCCCAATGGTTCTAATAGGTAAAAGCTGGGTAAGGCATGCCCTACAGGACTATGCCTGTACGAGGCGGTTAGCAAGCTTTGCTTAGAAAAACACTTCTTGTGGCGGCCCTTGCGCCTCCGGCAGCTGAAAAGCGGGCGGGATAAGCTATTAAGCCCTTTCGTGACAATGCAAAGATGCGCATAATCGAATGTTATGTTGAGGCTGACAGGACGTTTAAAATCGGCCGCAGGCCTAAACGGCCGCTAGGAAGCTGAAATCCAGAACACCACAAACCTGCTGTTGCAGGTTTTTTGCTTTCTGACATAACATAACACTACATTATGCGGCACTTGACTGGCGGAGCCTGTCGAAGGGCTCAAGCTTTGCTGCCCTTAGTGAACTTATGCTGCCTGCCCCATCTAATAAAAAATTAATATATCGAATTATTCGGTATAAGTAGCTGTTAAAACTCTTATGCGAAAATGTTGTAATTCAATTCTAATACCAAAGATCAAATTCAGAGCGAGTATTATCGATACGATAGGGCTAACGATATTTCTTGGTTTCTTTCTATCAATAGCTTATCTAATTGCGAGGGTCTTATCATTTTGGCTTGTTTCAGATGTTGTAGATGGCTCTCTAGGTCAGCGTGCATGGTTCATTAGAAGTGGTAGTGGTTCAATTATACTTTTATTTGGTCTTTACAAATTCTTACCTAAGTTTATCAATGCATCGTGTTACTTAGTAAATTACACGCTTAAAATCACATCAACCTGCAAAGTGTGCAATTCAACATATACAATGGCAGACTATCCCAAAGAACTTGACCCCTTTTAACAAGTTGTGGGGCAACTCTTTCGGCCGCAGGTGTTCAGCATCTGCGGTATTTTTTTGTCTACAAATTCTGCACAGCTGCTTTTCGGCGGCCAGTGTCTCGATCGTTAAGGTTATAATGTAATGTAAATGAGTTTCATTGCATCGGTGAGGATTGGACAACTCAAGGGGGAAGGTGATTTTATTGAATATTAAGCGCGAAGCGCTACGGGGTACTCTAATACCCCGTATCTGTCCATTCTGCGGACTTTTTATATCTTTAAGCGTTTACTCGATCACCGTGACTTTTAGGCTCAGATATCACCAAAAAGACTAAATCCTCAATTCCCTTGTTAATTAATTGGTGCGGTTCTTTGGCTGGTACATGCAGCCCATTCCCTGTTTTAACTTCATGTGCCTCTCCTGCCACCTCTATGCTTGCAGTACCTGAGAGTACATAAAAGAATTGCTGAGATAAATTATGGGCATGTCGTTGCTCGCTTTCTCCTGGTGAAACCCTTTCCTGAATTACACTTAATGACTCTGATTTCAGTAGGTGCCAGCCATCCGAGCCATTACCCCAGGTATAGTGTTCTACATTTTCTGTATTAACGGTGCTCATAGCTCAACTCGTGCTTAACAGCTAAATATACAAATTAGATTCGCTCTATTTTTGCTATCAGCGGCTGTTAATTGTTTATTTATTGCGTGCAAATTGTATGTGCCATCATGTTATTTCTTATTGAAATTGCATCAGTAAGGTCTTTAATTGTTTCTCTAAGGGGTACTCTAATACCCCGTATTACTCCGGTAACCGGAGTTTTGGTTATTAGATTGCAGGTGCTTGTCAAATTAGTTATTTGATATTTCAACAGTTTTTCCGCCATACCCTTTGCTGAGAATCCACACGATACTGATATAGAGGGCTATCAAAGTAGCAACTAACTCAATCATCGAGTACAGCTCATTTACTTCAATATTGTGAGGAATAGTTCTTAAGTAAAAAACGGGAAGACAAAGAACTGTTGTGGTGATGATCCAACGCCAAGTAATTGCCCAGAATAAACCAAGGCTCTCTCTAAATTTTATTGTTTCCAACTATTATTCCTCAGCAGAATTCAGCAGCTAAATATACAAATTAGATTCGCTATTTCTTGGCGAGAAACGGCTGCTGATTGTTTATTTATTGCGCGCAAGTTCTATTTGCCGAAATTGCTGAGCAATTTTGTGATGTGCAGTGTATGTAGTACTGCACATTACGGTTCTGTCGCATCTTGAAATAGAATCCAAAACCGACTTCCTCAGGCGAAATTAGACCGCTAACAAGTTAAATTGTTCCAATAAAGTCATCTCGCCAGCATTTTTCAGTGGCCTTTTCTCAGCATCTTCCATGATTCAACACCCGCTATCGTAGCTTCGGCGCTAGCCTGAACTTTATTATCATTTTGACCTCGAAGTATCATTCCAGCTTACAAACATAAATGAAGTAGTGAAATGAATAAGTACATCAATGAAATTAAAAAAAACCGAAGATCGGTAGCAAATAAAAAACAAATTAGACGTAGAAAATAGTACGTCTCGGAATCCATCCTTAACCTTTAAAGGACTAAAGTAGGCTTATGACCACACTTTTAATCTTGGTCGTCGCTGCTGCCGCTTCATTAGCACAATTTGTGGTACACGTTATTGCTATTGAATGGTTATGGCTACGTAGTTGGATTAGCAGGCAAATGAACGATATTGAGATGCTCTATTCTTGGGATGTTCGTTATATTGCCGCAGTCACTTCGATTGAATACGGTCTAGCCGCCGTGATTTCATATTGTCTTGCAAGGGAAAAGTTAATCCTTTTAGGAGAAGTTAAGTCAGGGATCATATTATTTATTTTTCTTGCTTGCCTGCATGGTGATTTTCTTCGACAGCCCGTTATGAACTATATTATTGGAAATCCACTGCGTGTGGTCTTAGTACGACACAGCTTCACGTGGATATCCTGGCTGCTAATGTCATTCACTGTGGTATTTGGCGTTGAGTATGTGATACAGCACTGGGGAGAGGGAAAGATACGTCCTCTTTTTTTATCAGGCATTAATACAAGGGATACTCCTTAGTAAACGGACAAACTTGACGTAAACAGTGGAATTGCCACTTTCTGACCAGCCGATTTGAAGAACTTAGTGGAAAATCCCCGCCAAACAGACCTGCAGAGGAAGGCCCCTCTAGGGGGGGCCTAACACCAAATAAATTAAAAAATGAACTTAATTATTTATCAGCCGCCCAACTGATAACTGCGGATTCAGTGGGTTCTTCTGCATACATTACTTCCTAGTTAGAAGAAGTTCTAATAAATAGAAAGATTATACAAAGAGCATTAATCATTATGAAAAACACCGCCATGCAAGACAGATTACAACAAGAAATTCTGGATTTTGTAGACAGTCGCCAGACCTTACAGTTAGCTACCATCACCAAAGATGGCGAGCCTTTTGCCTCTTATGCACCGTTTGCTACCGGTGAAGACTGTATCTATGTGCTGTTAAGTGATATTGCAGGCCATGCATTGAACCTGAAGGCTAATGCCAAGGCCTCGGCATTAATCGTTGAAGATGAAGACAGTGCTAGTGAAAAATTTGCCCGTATCCGTGTATCTTATAATCTGCGTGCCGATCATATTGCTGTCGATAGCGAGGGCTGGGAAGAAGGTATTCAAACCCTTGTTAACCGTTTAGGTGAGCGCTCCAAGAATCTGAGTGAAATGTCTGACTTTAATCTTTTCAAATTGGTACCACAGCGTGGGCGCTATGTTAAAGGGTTCGGTAAGGCTTACAGTTTTATCGGCGAATCGTTAACCGGTACGGCCATGGATCACCTAACCGATGGCCATATTAAGCGCGCCAGCTAAGTTATAACTCATCCGATATGATGTGACGACACCATAAACTATTCAGCGGTGGCACGTGTTGCCAACTTTATTGTCTTGGTTTCAATCACGTCAACCTCACCGCCTGCAGCTTTGAAAGCCGCAATCTGCGCTTCCAGTGTCTCGCTGGTTAGCTCAACCGATTTGGTACGCCGTTGTGGCAGACTTTTAATTGATCGAATGTGTTGCTGATTATGCTGTGCTTGCGGTGTATCAACGGTATTGGTATTACCTGTAGCAGGCCTGTATTCAGGTTCGGTACGCTTACTCATAGTGCTTTCATTTCGGCCAAACAATGAATTATCCCATTCTCACTGTAAGAAATCTCCTCGTTAGATTGGCTAAATAAACCGTGCAATGAAAACATGCTAAGCGTGTAATAAACCTCAAGTTTTTCAATACGTTTGAGTCAGGCATGATTCATTGATCGGTTACGCTGACTCGGTTTTCAGCTTGCGAGCAGCACGGACAACGGTACTACGGCTGGCACCAGTCGCGATTTCAATCTCAGTCCAGCTCACGCCTTTTTTCAATAACATGATAATCCTCTCTTGGTTGGTCGAGACCTTAGCTCCTAAACGCTTGGTAGTTTTTCCTGCATCGATATCGGCTTTTAACCTCTTAATCCCTTGTCCCTGACGGGATTGGCGCTGCAGGTAGTCTTTGCGAGACATCGCAGCCAAGGTATCCAGCATCATCGCATTAAGTGCAGCGTTCATTCTAGTCTGAAACGCTTCGGTATCAGGGGCCGTATTCATCATGATGTAACTGGTAGGTAAATCTAAGGCAACAACTATCAAACCTTTAGCTTTAATGGTATTGCTCAAGGAGTCCCAATCTTCAGCCGATAGACGTGTCAGACGATCAACGGCTTCGATGAGGAGAATATCCCCTTTATAGGCCTCATCAATCATGCGCATTAACTCGGGGCGTTCCAACCTGGCACCAGATACATTCTCGACGTAATAGGTAGTAATACGTTGACCGTGACTATCGGCGAATTGCTGCAAGGATTCACGCGCACGGTTTGCACATTGTTCGCGGGTACTTGCTCTTAGGTATGCTCTTACTATCATCATTATTTTTGACTGGTGTCATTGAGTATGTTCGTAACTTTGCACAAAATGACACCAGCTGTATACCCTTGAAACGCAG
>JABSRQ010000271.1 GCA_013215055.1 Pseudomonadales bacterium
TATCAATTGGGTGAATGCAAGAAAGACCTGGCTGCTGCTGCCAGGCATTAATACTGTGCTAGTTCATGGCTCTAGTTCATTGCGCCAGAATAAACTCAGCCATGGCGGTAACGCTGAGGCTGATATTCTGTTCCAGTGTAAAACCGGATTTTACCCGTGGTTTAAAACTATGATCGCCATCGGCTATCAGTTGAATATTTACCGCGCTGGAAAAAGGCATCTGGTCTAACTCATCGCTCTTGCCAAATGAATCCCTGTCGCCCTGCAAAATCAGAGTGGCGGTCTTAATACGATGCAAATGCTCACCGCGAGAGAAAGCCGGTTCACGCTGTTTCTTGGGCGCATAGAACGGAAAACCCATACAGATAAGGGCAGCGATGTTGTTTGTGGCTTCCAGCTGTTCTTGCTGGTCCACCAGCAAGCTGGCGATGCGTCCGCCCATAGACTTGCCTCCAATAATGATTTTTCCAGGTAGTGACAGCTGCTCCAGCGTCTGTTGATAGGCTTCAATCAATTGCGGTTGACGATTGGGTGGTGTCTTGGTGCCCTGTTCTCGGCGGTTTTGCATATACGGGAATTCGAAACGGCATACGCGTATGCCGTGCTCAGCCAACTGCTCGGCAACGACCTGCATAAAGCTGTGATCCATACCCGCGCCTGCGCCATGTGCAAAGACAAAGGAGTGGGTCGCATCTTCGGGGCCGTTGTACAAAAAAGCAGTCATAGGCTGGCTCGATATAAAAAATAGGTTGCCATATTACCTTGTTTTCAGAGGGTTCTGGAATAAAAGAAATGGGTTTTAAATAGCTTTTATTTGATGTTGTAAATACGTTCTCATCTGGGCGCTCTCTTTTGTTAAAAGCGTCTATAGTAGGTTGAAGATTGCACTAAAAAAGGGGGTATCTTTATGGATATTCGTGGATTTGAAGCAGGCAGTCAGTTTCAAGATAGCAGGCACTTTCCGGTAGGTTTTTCCCGTTCTGGGGAATTCACATTACATCAGGCTGAAATTCTCGAACAGTATGGTCACGTACTGAAAGATCTGGAGAATGGCCAGCAGAAAGCCAAAGGCCGTGAGCAAAAGCACTTTATTGCTGTGTGCTCGGGTAGCAAGGAGGCCGAATCCATGCTGGAAAAAGCCTGGCTTAAATACCGTACATTGACCCATGTTGATACGGTGGCCTCGGCCTTTGGTCAACTCAAGAGTCAATCGCTGGAAGAGGCGCGTGTACAAGCCCAAAGCGGCGTCGGCGCCAAGCATACAAGGCATTGATGCTCTGAGGCCGGTATGAATTGAGCGATGCAGCGATGTCTATGGCAAGAGGCTTTGGTTGCCTGTGTTTAAGTAAGCCTGTTAGACTCTTGGCTTTGAGTGCTGCCGAAGATAGCCCTATGACATTTCCGATTGAAGACAAACTGGTGATCGCTGTCTCTTCCAGTGCGCTATTTGATTTATCCATCCCCGATAAGGTTTTTCGTGAAGAAGGGCCGGCTGCCTATAAGGCCTTTCAGGAAGAACATATTGATGAGGTGTTAGGCAAAGGGGTAGCCTTTCCATTTGTTAAGCGATTTTTGTCGATCAATAAATATTTCCCTGAAGAATTACCGGTAGAGGTAGTGCTGCTATCGCGTAATTCACCAACAACCGGCCGACGGGTTTTCCGCTCTATTAAAGAATATGATCTGGATATCAGCAGGGCAGCCTTTGTGACCGGTAAGTCGCCCTATGCTTATGTGGCGGCTTTTAATGCATCGTTATTTTTGTCGGCTAACGATGATGATGTACATCAGGCGATACAGGCTAATCTTCCTGCTGGTATCGTCCTGCCATCGGCGGTGATCGATGACGACGATGATGATGGTGAACTGCGTCTGGCATTCGATTTTGATGGTGTCATCGCCGACGATGAAGCCGAGACGGTATATAAACAGCAGGGTTTGCCCGAGTTTCAGCAACATGAGACGATCAAGTCCCATATTCCTCATAACCCTGGCTTACTGGCCCCGTTATTTAAAAAACTGTCTGGTCTACAAAAACTCGAGGACCAGCGAGAAGCCGAAGATATTCATTATCAGCGTCTGATTCGTACTGCCATCATCACTGCCCGTTCGGCACCTGCACATGAGCGCGTGATTACCTCTCTGGAGGCGTGGGGCATCATGCCCAATGAGACGTTTTTCCTAGGCGGTATGGACAAGAAACATATTCTTTCGGTGTTTAAGCCGCATATGTTCTTCGATGATCAGCGCCAGCATTTACAGGCCAGCAGCGACAATATCCCTATGGTGCATATCCCTTTCGGCATTGCCAATCGCTAGTGGCTACATTATTTATCTGTTAGGTGATGGGCAGGTTTGAATTGTGCATGTGGGTTTGGGGGAGAGGGGCAATAACAAATTAGATTAATCCCGGAATGATTTTTGAGCATATGACAGGCTGAATTGTGTGATAAGCGGGTATTGAAATTAATGCTGCTTAGCTTAATCGGCAGCCTGCAAAGAGGCTAAAGCAGCCATTACTGAGGGAAAACAACCCCGGTTACCTGAAGCACATGCTCCGCCAAAAAGACTAAATACCTAGCAATAACCCTAGAAAAACTTCTAACCTCAGCATTTCTTACCAACATGCCCTGAGCCCTTTGGCCATTCACTATTTAGTAGAGTTAACAGTTTATCCTTATATTTGGTTCTGGAATATAACTTCTGATTTTTCATGGTATGAAGTACTTTCGTCTTAAAGCACAGCCTATACAGGCAGCATGATTTGGCGGTTATTTTACTTATACCCGACGGATGCTAAGAAGGCATTCGAACATGCTGACATATGGATAGGGAAACTTAAACAACTTAAACACTTTAAGCTTTTACCAAATGATATTATCTTTCCACTTGAAACATCAGCTAACTTCAGTGACTATGAATTTTAAGATATAATTAAGAAAGATTTTCAAAACTTTGCGGATGTTATCTCTGCTGATGATAAATCACTGAGACAGTCTTTCGTAGAACATTGATAGCTAACCGACCTTAAGATACCAAATCTTAGGTGGGAATGATTAATGTTTATGTTTCCTCTTTGATTTTAGAGGAGCATTTTTGATTTACAGTTCAATTAACTAGATTAACCTGATGCCTTTCATTGACCACTGTATTCAATAATTAACCTTTAGTTGTAAGCAATGTACTGATTTGTAGTAATTTGTCATCTCCTTTATATTGAATGACATCTCTATCTCTATGTTTTTAAAGATAAAAAACGATTTCATCATGGGCATCTGATAACACAGGGGTGTAGTGGTTGTAGGTTAAAACCCTACTATCCCGACCAAATTCAGTTCCGGCAACGTCCGTAACAACCCCTGAAAGCCGCTTTTTTTATGCCTATCTCTTCTGCTAACGTCCATTAATATCCTCTACTTTCCTGACCCTTTTGGGGATATATTGGCGGGCATGTACTATCAGTTTAAATTGATACACCCAATTTTCGCGAATCGTTATGTTAACTGATAAAGAGGCAAAGCTAGCAAAGCCAAAAGAGCGTACGTTTAAACTTTCTGATGAGAAAGGTATATACCGCCAAAGGTGCTAAGTATTGGCGCCTAAAATATCGCTACGCTGGTAAAGAGAAGAAGTTGGCTTTAGGTATGCTTCCTTTCAATGGCGACGCTTGGTGAAATGCCGTAATATGAGGACATTTACAATAATTGTTGAGACTTGTTTAATCTTTAGCTGGAAATAAGCATGGCAGTAGGTTATCAGCCCAATATTTGTATCGTGGGAGCAGGCATGAGCGGCATATTAATGGCCGTTAAACTCATCCGTTCTGGGCGTACAAATTTTACGATTTTTGAAAAGGCTAAAAAAGTAGGCGGCAATTGACGTGAAAATCGTTACCCTGGTGTTGCTTGCGATGTGGCCTCGTTTAGCTATTGCTATGAGTTTGAGCCAAACCCTAATTGGACACAGCGTTTCTCTGGTGGTGGTGAAATTCAGCAGTATTTCGAAGGTGTAGCGAAGAAGTACAACTTAGATAAGTGGATTCAGTTCGACACTGAAGTAAGTAAAGCTGAATACGTTAATGGTGAGTGGCTTGTATCCACGCAGTCTGCTGAAGGTGAGAAAACTACTCATTTCGATATTTTTGTTGCAGCAACAGGTCCGTTGCATAAAAAGAAATACCCTGAAATACCAGGCATGGATGATTTTAAAGGCGCGATGTTTCATACCGCAGATTGGGATGATGATTACGAGTTATCTGATAAGCGTGCCGCGGTTATTGGTTCAGGCTCATCGGCGGTGCAATTAACCGGTGCTATTGCAGAGTTAGTTAAGCATTTTACGGTTTTTCAGCGTACGCCCCAGTGGGTCGTCACAATGTCAAATCCGGCTTATTCCGATTTCAGCATTAAATTAAAAAATACCTTCCCTGCATTAGGTAGAATGACTAGAGCCTTTTATTTATGGATGGGTGAGCAGTATGGTAGGGCGGCATTAAAAGATGGCTTACGCCGTAAAATTGTTCAAAAGATCTGTGAGTGGGGGTTAAAATGGGCTATCAAAGATCCTGAACTTCGCGCTAAAGCAACACCTACCGATTTAGCCATGTGCCGGCGTATGATTATGTCCACTAACTATTTTTCGGCACTAAATCAAGACAATGTTGATGTAGTAACCGTCGCTATTGAATGCATTACTGAAACAGGTGTTAAAACAGTAGACGGTAAGGTACACGAACTAGATCTTATTGTGTTAGCGACTGGTTTTCACCCAAACTATTGGGGTATTCAAGATGTCATTGGTGAAAACGGCAAGCTCTTAGATGAAGCTTGGAGTGACGGTAAGCTACGTACGTTTAATTCTATTGCTTTGCCAGGTTTCCCTAACTACTTTATGTTGATTGGCCCTAATAGCCCAATTACTAACCTTTCGTTAGTTGAAGTTTCTGATATTGGTATTGATTATATTTTTCAGTGCATTGAGAAAATTGAGCTGGGTGAGCTAAAATCTATTTCTGCTAAGCAGTCGGTAACAGATGCCTTTAATGAAAAAGTGAATAGTTCGTTTGATGGCACTATTTGGATATCTGGGTGTAATAGCTGGTACTTAGATGATGAGGGGGTCCCGGTTACATGGCCTTGGGCGCCAGCGGAATATCAATCAGCGTTAAAGGTACTAGACTTAAATGATTATGATGTGACTGTTTAGGGGGAGATAAACAGTGCCCTTTTTATTTATCGAGTGTAAAAAGTTACGCTAAGTAACCGGTATAAATATAATCAAACCTCTACTTAACTATTCTCAAGTAATAGTTGAACGCCGCTTAACATGCAGCCAGTGAATACACGCAGGGGTAATGTAAAGGTCTGCAATAAGTGCGCATACAATCATAAAACTCACCAATAAACCCAACTCCTGATTCCAAGTAAAGCCTGATAATAAAAATA
>JABSRQ010000272.1 GCA_013215055.1 Pseudomonadales bacterium
TGGTTAATCAGTGTTTGGACTTCGCCAAAGGACAGGCCATCCTGTAGGGTTTGGACTTTGGGTGGTTTTACGATGTCGACCCATTCCCAGGGCCTATCGAGCAGGTGTTTATAGCAGAATTGTATGGCACAGCGCGCGGTTTTTACGCAGCTCCATGATCGAGTTTCTACCAGATGAGCAAAGTATTCTTTCAATTCATCTTTGTTGATGTCATCGGGGCATAGCTGGAAATACTCAGCAACCTGTCGCATACAGCGCGAATATACATCGATGGTTCTTGCGCTTTTACCTTGCAGTGTTAATTCGGTAAGATAGGTGGCATAAAGTAAATCGAAGCGGGCTTGTTCTTGGGTGTTCATGTGAATCTCCATTTAGCCTTCGTAATTGAAGGCGGGGAGAGTAGACATGATTTTTTATTCTGCCGCTTTAGCGGCTTCGTTCAACAAGCGCATGTTGTCGGACTGGTTTTCCGCTGTGCTCCAAACCAGCCGCAAATGCGGGCGTTAGCACCGGTATGAATTAGAGAGTATGGCAAAACAAAAGAAGAAGCTTTCTGCTGAAGTTAAACGAAGGAGAAAGAAAGCCAAGGAAGAAAATCAGAAAAAATATGAATGGGTTTTCATGAATGGGAAACAAGTCCGAATTAAAAGGCAGCCCATGATTGATGGAATCCCTGCTGATGAATTCATAGAAAGGAATGCTGATCCAGTATGGCTACAACAAAATGGCATGTACGAGTTGATTCCTGATGATTACTACGACTAACATTGCAGCTAAATTTAGAGAAAGTGCTAACAAGCGCAAGCAATCTGACCTTAAGGTTCCCCTGATCTAGTTGACACCTATTCTTAACTGAATGTGGCGTTAAATGCCCGTTAAAAGGAAGTCGAGCGCAGAAATAATGTCGTCTCTATTCAGAAGTAAGCTGCCTTCCTTACAGTCTAAGAATGATGCTGAGACTGTTGTAATTTGATGAGTAAGTAAAGCAAACTGCTTATTATTAATCTCAACTAATGGGCAGAGGTTTTTCGGAAATGACTTGGCATCAAAAGCTGGGGCTATGGGGATCACAACTCGACTATTAAGGTCATCTAGAAGGCCAGCTTGTACATCAACGAAGTACGGATAGGAGTCTTGGCTATCTGGATCAGTATTTCCGTATAAATCGTATTGCTTCATCAAAATCCTCGATGCTTATCTGAAAATAAGCCACTTGATTCGGCTAGTTTATTACAGTTCTCGATAGCTTGTTTGTTCTCAGTTAGCCATTCTTGTCTTTTGTTTAGCCTAACTTCCGCTTCCAGTGCCCGTTCAAGAGTTGCAGACAAATTTAGCTTTAAACTCTTAGCTTCAGCTAGTAAGCTACTGTTTATACTTAAATTTGTTGCCTTTTTAGGTGCGTCTTTATCAAATATTTCGCGCATTGTTTGTACCTCGCATAGGTGATGCGTATTGGGTATGCGCATTATGGCAAGAGGCCTTTAACAAGGCAAGGCACAAGACCTTGAGGTGCACCCGATTTAGTTGACACTTCTATTTAAGCAAATAGAGGTGAAATATGAATTTTAGAAGTTTGATAGAAGCTAAGTTTTTAATCGTCTATCTATATGGCGTATTTATCTTGAATCTAATATCTATATTTTATATGGATAGGGCAAATAATTCTTTAGATAGTAGAATGGAGTTTCTAGCACACTAATTTTACCGATTGTTTTTTGATGTGTTTCTGTAGCATCAAATTCTAATTATTGTTGGCCCTATTGTTTTTTACACATGTTGCATTAAATTGTAGAGGAGCAGGCGTTATGGCCCTAATAATTCGAGATGAATGAAGCTAATATAGTTTATGGCGTCTGTTGGTTTCAGCCAGAGCAGAGGGAAAGACTCCTGGCAATATCTGAAGATAGAGATGAGCTTGAAAGTACGTATGAGGAATGGCGAAGTAGCGCCTCTAAAACTATCAAAGAGTTTGACAGTGAAGGTCAGAAAATCAAGAAAGTGAAAGTAGAAGAATTGTTGGCTTGGCGCCATGGAAATCGAATAGCTGTTATTGGAAAATCAAGATCTGATTACTTCAGCCATGTTTTGGCTAAACGAAGTAGCAAGCCATAATAAGGGTCTGCACCGACTCAGCAATTTGGTTGCAAATAGCCGCAAAAATCACTCCACTGTGTGCAATGCGCTATGCAGGGAATAGAGTTAACGGAATAAACAATTGAAGAAATTTATATTTATATTGCTCGCAATGTTCATTTTTCAAAAGCGAAGTGAAATCAATGAATGGCTAAATCCGCCTCCTAATTACGTTTCCACCATGAATGAAGAAGTTATTCTTTATTCGACTGAACAGTGTGGGTATTGTAAAAAGGCACGAGAACTTATGGATGAAAAAGGAATACCTTATTTAGATTATGATATTAATAGATCAACAGAAGCTAAAAATGAATGGAAATCCCTTGGCGGTAAAGGTGTACCTGTTCTTGTCATAAATAATAAGGTAATACACGGCTACAACCGTAAAAAAATAATTGCATATGCTGGTGAATGAGTAGCTGCATAACAAGGCCCAGCGCGACTGCGCTCTTTTGTTGCAAATGGCTGCCACAGAACCGCCAAAACTGCTCCACTGTGTTGCCGACGTTTATGTGTCAGAGTTCCCAAAATTAGTGGACACATCCTTTAGCCAGGTTTGCCACTAGCTTCAGGTTTGATGTTGGACAAGCTTTTCAATAAAAGCAGCTTCATCCTGTGTATTACGGTGCAGTCCCCTCTGTATATCTTTATTAAGCCAGTCTTTATCCTTTATTCATGGGCGGTCTGGCAAGTTGAGCTTGATTTGCTAAACTTTTCGCACTGTCTTGAATTTCATATGCAGTGGTTAAATCCAGTTGAAGAGAGGTTGAGACTCTATGCCATTAGAACTACTAAAGGGATTGACGATAACTAGCTTGCTGGGCACTACGTGGGGCTATGCTGATGTGTCAGGGTATACTGATTCTGAGTGGGTAGATGTTGGGGTATATGAAAGTTCTAGCCTGGCAACGGTGATGGAGACATATACTTGCTCAATTGCTGGAGACATACGTTTAATACAAGTATTGAGATATTTACAAGGCGATGTGTTGTGCGAAGTCAGTTATGAGAAGAAGGGCGGTGAGGCTACCTTATTATGGAATGCCCGTTGGGATAGGGAATATTGTAGTCATAGGGCCAGTGAATTTGCTGCCAAGCAGGCTGGCTGGGGGTGGCGTTGTGTGGATGGCGGTGGTGAGTCTGTGGAAGCGCTGCAGGCTGCACGGTCTATCGACGAGGCTTTATACCGCGATATTGAGCCTCATATGAGCGAGGCCGCTACCGTTACTGCATCTTCTGTATTGAATATGTCGGGTGAGTAGTCGCCTTGTTAAAGTAGCCGGCAATGCAACGATTGCCGGCTTGTCTTTAGCTACAGGTCGAACTCGTGTAAATCGACATGTCCATCGTCAATGATAATCTCCCATCCCGTCTTTCCCCAGTCACCCAGCACGATACGCTGACAGCTTTTACCGTTAAGCTCAAACTGATGCGTTCTGGGTCTGTGAGTGTGGCCGTGAATGAGGGTTTGAACATTCAGTTCCGTCATGAGCCTTTCTAGCTCGGCCTGATTGATATCCATGATATCTTCGGCTTTATTGCTGTTGGCTTCTTTACTGTTATCTCTGAGTGATTGCGCCAGTGCGCGTCGCTCATCCAGTGATTGACTAAGCAGCATCTGCTGTACTTCGGGATTTCGCATCTGTGTTCGGAACTGCTGATACTCGACATCATCGATGCACAGGCTATCGCCGTGTAGCAGGGCGATTTTCTGTGAGCCTGATTCAAGTATATAGCTTTCGTCAAGGAGTGTGGATCCGGTCTGTTCGGCAAATTGTTGGCCTAGCAAAAAGTCTCTGTTGCCATGCTGGAAATACAGTTCAATGCCGCTATCGGTCAATGCTTTAAGGCGCTGACGTATCTGTTCATGGAAGGGCAGGTCATCATCACCCCCCCAGGCTTCGAAGAAGTCGCCGAGAATATACAGTGACACTGTATCGGTGGGTAAGTTATCCAGATACTTAAAAAAAGCCCGGCATAGCGCCGGGTTTTTCTCATCCAGATGTAAATCTGAAATCAATCGAATCGCCATGGAGAAATTACTCGGCCACAGTGACGCTTTCGAGAACAACGGGCTCAACAGGAACATCCTGATGCATGCCGCTACTGCTGGTTTTTACAGCCTTGATCTTATCAACAATATCCATGCCGGCAGAAACTTCGGCGAATACGGCATAGCCCCAGCCTTGAGCGTTCTCACCCGAGAAGTTCAGGAAGTCATTATCTTTAAGATTGATAAAGAACTGTGCCGTTGCAGAGTGTGGATCCATGGTTCTAGCCATGGCCAGCGTGCCCACATTGTTCTTAAGACCGTTATTGGCTTCATTGGTGATAGGTGCATTGACCTCTTTTTGATTCATGTCTTTATCGAAGCCGCCGCCCTGAACCATGAAGCCGTCGATAACACGGTGAAAGATGGTGCCATCGTAGAAACCGGCTTTGGCATACTCTAGAAAGTTAGCGCAGGTGTTTGGCGCCTTCTCTGTGTTCAGTTCTACTTGAATATCGCCGTAGTTGGTGTGTAACGTGATCATTGCCTTTCCTTTTATTGCCTGCGCGTGCTGGCAGATACAAAAGCGGTTTCAGTATATGTACAGCAAAGCTGTGCGTGTAAACGGCCATTATACTGACAAGTGTTGATTTTTTCAGTTTAATTGCGGAAATTCCCTTATTAGCCGATGCAGCGCTATGATCTATTGGGCTTGCGAGACTATAATAGCGCCTTTATTTATCTCGATTTACAACAGTCTGTTAAGGCGAATCAATGGCTGATGCCCCCAATACACCCAGCAACAACTTTATCCATAAGATTATAGCCGATGACTTATCTGCCAATACCCATGGCGGTAAGGTGTTGACGCGTTTTCCGCCTGAACCTAACGGTTATTTGCACATCGGTCACGCCAAGTCTATATGTGTGAATTTTGGCCTGGCCGAAGAGTTTGGTGGTCAGTGTAATCTGCGTTTTGATGATACTAACCCTGAGAAAGAAGAGCAGGAATATATCGATGCGATTAAGTCAGATGTTCAATGGTTGGGTTTTCAGTGGGCCGATAAGATTAAATACGCCTCAGACTACTTTCCGCAGTTTTATGCCTGGGCTGAACATCTGATTAAAAATGGCAAAGCCTATGTTTGTGACCTGAGTGCCGAGCAAGCCAGCGAATACCGTGGCTGGGCTACGGAGCCGGGTAAGCCTAGTCCTTATCGTGAGCGTACAGCAGAGGAGAATCTGGATTTATTGGCGCGCATGAAGGTTGGGGAGTTTGATGAAGGCAGTTGTGTATTGCGTGCCAAGATCGATATGGC
>JABSRQ010000273.1 GCA_013215055.1 Pseudomonadales bacterium
ATTCAATGGCGCTATAGGTCTGGCTGGAAAAATCCTGGGTCTTAAACGTTTCTGAAATATATTCGTTATCATCGATAATATCGTTGTTGCTCATGCCAAAACCTGTGCAGCTGAAGTCTGAAAAATCCAGTATAACAAAAACAGACTTGATATTATTGAGCTTTTTTCTACACTTGTCCGTCTTTTTTGAATCGGTTGTAGATGTGAACGTATATGTTTGAATTTTTATTGGCACTTATTTTTAATACCCATACGGCCTTATCGGCCGCATTGATCTTAATGATGTTTGCGATGGGGCTGGGGTTAAAACTGGCCGATTTCAAAGGCCTTTGGCAATCCCCCAGGTTATTGATCACGACGGTCTGCGCGCAACTCATTTTATTGCCGCTGATTGCGCTGAGTATTGGGCTGTTAACCTCATCAAGCCCCGCGATCAGTATGGGTTTATTATTGGTGGCACTTTGCCCAAGCGGCAGTACATCCAACTTTTTTTGTAAATTAGGCCAGGGTAATCTCGCGCTATCGATAAGCTTAACCGCGGTAATATCCTTGGTGACGGTAGTGAGCTTGCCGTTAATATTGTTTAATGTTGCCAGTTTTCTAAATTATGCGGCCAGTGATTTAAGCCTGTCGATGTTGGATACGATGAGAGATATTGCCATGCATACCTTGCTGCCGGTAAGTGTAGGTATGTTATGCCGGGAATATAAAGAACATTGGGTTTTATTGGCCGAACGCTGGGTGGTGATGGATTCCTCGGTTTTGTTTTTTATCGTGATTGGCTTGCTGTGGTGGGAAAACTGGAGCCATATAAGTGCATCGTTTTTCCAGGCGGGCAGTGTTACATTATTATTGTTGTTTACCGCCTTAGGTCTAGGCGCTGGCCTAGGTCTGCTGATTAACGTGAATCAGCGTGATCGCTTTACGATGATGATGGAGGTAGGCATTCAAAATGGTGCGCTGGCGTTTTTTATTGCGGTGAATAGTTTAAACGATATGGCCTTGCTGGCACCTGCAACTGTTTATACGGTTGCGATGGTGCTGGCAGGTGCGGTGCTGGTGTTTATTCGGCTAAAGCGCTTGGCCTAAGCGTGTATGGTTAAGGTTGAGCTGATTACCACATTAAGTCATCGGGGATGTCATAATCGGCATACCAATTTTCTTCTTCCGAGGCCTCTGGGTTTTCTGTGGTGTTGGTTTTTTCATTTAATAACACCACGGATGCGGGATCACGCTGGGCAATTTTCTCTGCCACTGGTTTGGCAACAATCTCAAAGCGTGTCTCCTTGCCGGACTCTAAGCATACAATGGCTAACTGGCCAAAGCTGAGCGCTGTTTGCAGCTTTTTAGTCACATAGATTTTTTTGAATTTACCGCCGTGTTCAAAATTATAAGCCAGTTCACCGCGTTCTTTATCAATCTTATTGGTTTGAATCAATTGTATAATTTGCGCAGCTATGGCTTTTTGATTGGCCTGTTCCTGCTGCTGGCGATTCAAGGCTCTATCGTGTTCGGCCTTTTCCTGCAATTTTTTTTGTGCAGCGGCCTTGTTTTCATCTATCTTCGGCTGCTTGGTTTTAAACGCCTGCTTGTCTTGCTTACGTTTATCTTTTTTAGCTTTCTTGGCTTTTTTGTCATCAACCAAGCCCGCTTTTAATAATTGATCTTGTAAGGATGCCATAATCAAATAGGCCTATAGGGTTATATGGTTTGTGGTTGTTTTTTATGGGTTTAGCGGCATATCATCGAGGGTGATAGGCCGGTTTTTTGGGGCTGACGTCTGATCTTTTAGCTGCGGTGTTGACCGGACTTCTTGACGGGGCAGCGCTACAGGCTTTGCCGTTTTGATGGGCTTGGCAATAACCGTGTTTTCAAAATTGCTATGCATCAATGGTTTGCAGTTTTTCATATTCACACGGCCCTGTAGCAGATTACCTTTGGAGAATTCTCTGAAGTGGCAGGTGCCGGTTTTAGGGTTATACGATTCAATCCAGAGATTATCGTCTTTCCAGGTGGATCCCAGGTGTATCTCATCATCATCTAATTGCACATTCATAACCCCACCAAAGCGCTTCACAAACATCTGCTCGAAGTGAAAAAAGTAGGCCGCCCATGACATCAGAACAACAAAAACAAAGGTGAACAGGCCTAATTTTATCGCGCCGTTTTTAACAAAAAATATCAGCAGGGATAAGGCGATAAAGGCGGTGGTGATCCAATATAAATAGGTAATCATGATAAAAATTCTGGAATGAGTCAGTGATGTCGCTATTCTGAGCAAAAACACCGGGCTTGTAAATTACTCTTATTGCTTTAATGCGCTCGTGGCTATTTTTGCTTTGGGCAGCAGGGTATGATGAGGCCGTTTTTTTATGGGTTTTCAGAGGAGAGACTGCTTTATGACAATTTGGGTTGATGCCGATGCCTGTCCCAATGTGGTTAAAGAAATCTTATTTAAAGCGGCAAAACGTGCCGAGATTAACGTGGTGTTTGTCGCTAATCAGTTTTTACGTCTACCGCCTTCGCCGTGGTTGCAAATGCAGCAGGTAGAGTCGGGCTTTGATGTGGCCGATGATAAAATCGTGGAGCAGGTGCAAGCCGGGGATTTGGTGATTACCTCGGATATTCCGTTGGCTGCTGAAGTGATTGAGAAAAAAGCGCTGGTGATCACCCCCAGAGGGGAACCTTATACCCCACAGAATATTGGCCAGCGTTTAAATATGCGTGATTTTATGGAAACCATGCGTTCGTCTGCTATTCAGGTAGGCGGCGGCCCCCCACCCATGGACTCAAAAGATAAACAGGCGTTTGCCAATGCGTTGGACCGATATATAAGTAAGGCCAAAAATGCCTGATACAAAAGGGACTGAGGGTATGAGCCAAAACGATAGAAACTTTGATGAATTAGCCGAACGATTTGCCAAGAAAGTGTATGGGGGCTTTAAAGGTGAAATTCGCTTGGCCGTGCGTTGGCAAGATTTACAACAGCAATTACCGCGTCTACTTAAAGCTTCAAATGGTCACCCCCTGCGTATACTGGATATCGGCGGTGGCTTGGGGCAGATCGCCATTCGCTTGGCCCAATTAGGCCATGAGATTGTATTTAATGATATCTCTTCGGTGATGGTCGCGCAGACGCAGGCAGCGGCCAAAGAGGCCTGTGTTGAAGGCCAGTTTCAATGGCTGGTAGGGCCTTATCAATCTTTACAAGCGCAGGATCTTGGTCAGTTTGATTTAATTTTGTGCCACGCGGTATTGGAATGGTTGGATGAACCCGAGGCGTTAATCGTCTATCTACAGGACTTTTGTAAACCCGATACCGGGCTGTCCCTGTGTTTTTATAATCCGGCGTCCAAGGTCTATCGCAATTTGATTCGCGGTAATTTTAATATGTTAAATCAGGCTAAAGCTTATCAATCCAATAAAGGCAGCTTAACCCCGAATAACCCCTGTGAACCCGATGATGTTAAAGCCTGGTTAGACAGGCATGACTTTAACCTTGCGCATGTATCCGGTTTAAGAGTCTTCCATGACTATGTATTTGATAAACGTGCAGGCCATCAAAATCCTGACGAGGTGCTGTTGATGGAATTAAAATATGCCCAGCTTGAACCCTATAAATGGATGGGCCGTTATTTACATTTCTTCAGCTTTCAAAAGCCCTGAATGCCGGATAAATTAAAGTTCAGCAACAAGCCGCCTTTTATCTCGAGTGTCACAGGTTAAATCTATACAGTATAAAGCTGATTAAGATCATAAAAATAGCTTATGGAAGAGTGCATAATTATTTAGGAACCACATGTCTGTAAAACAACGACTTCATCAAAATTTCTATGCCATGGGCACAGTGATTTATACCTGGCCTAAAGTCACGTTACTCTCGGCCTTTATCGTTGCCATTCTCTGTTGTTTGTCTCTACCCCATTTACGTATTGATACGTCAAATGAAAGTAATCTGGATAAAAACCACCCACAAGTGAAGGCTTACGAGGCTTTCCATGAGTTATATGGTTTCGAAGAAGCTGTGGTAATTATGGTGAAGAGCGAAGAGGTCTTTAATCTCACGTTTTTACACAAGCTCAATGCCTTCCATCAGCGCCTGGAGCGAGAGGTGGTGCATATTGATAATATAAAAAGCATGATCTCTACCAGCTTAATTTATGCTGAAGAAGACGATTTAGTGGTTGAGGATTTATTGTTATCGTTTCCAGAAAATATCCAGGCGTTGAACCACTTTAAAAAACGGGTACTGGGAAATGAGATTTTCCGTGATTCATTTTTATCCAAACAAGGCGATTATACGGCGCTGTATATTTATCAAAAGGCCTTTTCCGATACCTTATTAAATGGAGATCGACACGCCTTCACATCGATGGAACAACATGAGTTTGTTACCAGTATTCGATTGATAGTGGCTGATTTCCACAGTGATGACTTTGATATTATTCTCTCCGGTGGGCCAATGATTGGTGATACGTTACTTAGCCGTATCGCATTTGAAACACCGCTGTTCGCAGGTTTATCAAACCTGGTCATTATTTGTTTGTTATTCCTGTTATTCCGACGACTCTCTGCCATTATTCTGCCTTTATTGGTTATTAATATATCTCTTGCAAGCTTGTTTGGATTAATGGCGTGGTTTGATGTGGCGTTAAGTTCTTTTTCGCAGATTTTACCGTCGTTTATCTTAACCGTGGGTGTCTGTGATTCGGTGCATTTTCTTAGCCATTTTTATATGCGTTATGAGAAACATGGCGATAAAAAACTGGCCATAGAGCAGGCGCTCTCACATACCGGCCTGCCTATGATGTTAACCAGCTTAACGACAGCGGTTGGCATGTTGTCGTTTGCGATAACCGAGATTATTCCGATCAGAGCGCTGGGCATATTCGCCGCTGCAGGTGTTGTTATTGTGTGGTTTTATACCATTGTTTTATTACCCGCCATCTTAACTTTAATACCGGTTAGTAATAAACCGCAGGGAGTCAACGTTCTGGGTAAAAGCCAGGCGCTATTATTGTTTTTAGGGCGTTTTTCCTGGGCGAATCCCATTAAAGTGATTGCGGTTTTTTTGGTGTTATTAGTGGCCTCCTTAGTGGCGGTCAGCCAATTGGTGTTTGAACATGATCCGGTGAAATGGTTGCCGGTGGAAAGTGAGTTGCCGCAATCAATTTTGGTATTAAATAAAGAATTCTCTGGGGCTTTAGCGGTAGAAATATTGGTGGATACCGGTAAAACAGATGGGGTGAAGTCAGTGGCCGTGATGCAGACGCTGGATGTTTTGAATCAGCATGTGGTGGGCTATAGCGACTTTGGGGTACAGCTGCAGTCGAGTCGATCGATTGGCGATACCGGGAAGCAGGTG
>JABSRQ010000274.1 GCA_013215055.1 Pseudomonadales bacterium
CCAGCCTTCTGAAATGGGAATGCCTACGCTTTGGTACCATTGCAAGATAGCCGGAGAAATAGGTGCAGAACCGGAACCAAATATACGCGCCTGGGTAAGACCTAAACCCAGTTTTATCTTGTTTTTAACAATGCGATTGATGCCGGGGATTTTTAATAAAATGCGTAATTTCTTTTCGGGCATCTTTTGTAGAATTTCAGCCTGAAATTTACTCCATAAACGCGGTACAGAGACAAATAAATCAGGTTGGCCGGTTTTAACATCGTCAATAAAGCTATCGAGGCTCTCAACAAAATAAATTTTACAGCCGCCATAAAAAGACGACATTTCTATCAGTGCCCGCTCGGTGATATGTGCCAGTGGCAGATAAGACATAACGGAGTCATCGGGACTGGCCGCTAAACTTTTTTTGGCATCAGTGGCCCCTGCCGCAAAATTGGCATAGCTGAGTACCACGCCTTTGGGATTTCCGGTACTACCCGAGGTGTAAACGATACTCAGTGTATCTTCAGCTTTCGCTTGGTGCAGATCTGTTAGCGCTGGGGTTTTTATAAGGTCGGCCCATTGGTGTTGGCACTTGGCGGTATCGTAGGGAAAGGCAATACATTCAATATGGCTATCAATACCGGCCGCAATTTCTTTGGCATTATCCAATTTCCCTACAAAAACAACTTTACAGCCACTGTGCTTAAGAATGTAGGAGACGGTATCCCGGTTAGCGGTAGGGTACACCGGAACGGATATAAGACCTGCCATCATGATGGCGATATCGGCGATAAACCATTGCGCACAGTTTTTTGATGCTATGCCGACTCTATCACCTTTAACCAGCCCCAGATCAAGTAATGCTTTAGCCACACTGCGGGCTTGCTGCTCAACCTCGCTCCAGTTAAAGATCTCCAGTTCCCTGTTTATTGGCTGGTGTAAATACGCGCTGGCAGCTTGTTGTTTAGCCGTTGCCAGAAATTGCTCAAGAGGTAACGTCTGCGTCATGCTTATTGCCTTTATTGTTATTGGTGAAACCGTTTTAGTTGCATCTAACGTTAACATAGAATCTTCTTCTCTGTGCTTATTGATTAGACTAAAGACGGTATTTTTGGGTTAATTGGATGAATCCTGTTTTGAGCTTTAAATAGGGTAGCCGATTAATTAATAACGCTAGGAATATTAAGCTGCAGCCTAAAAATTGTTGATGGCTGAGCTTCTGGGTATATACAGCGTAGCCCATTAATGTGACCCAGATAGGTTCTAATAATAAAATCATGCCGGCATGGGATGCTTGGCTATATTTCAGCGCCTGGGTTTGTAATAGAAAACGCAGGCTACTGGCTAGAATGGCTGCAGCAATAACATTCATTAACACGGTGTTGGATATGCCCGTTGGGGCTTGTTCGGTTATTTGGGCTGTAAAAAAGGCAATAAAACCAGCGGTAAGCAGCTGTAGTGTGGTTAATGGTAAAGGTGCAATCGATCGTGCAAATTTAGCTGTGATGGTGAATTGCAGGGCAAATAATATGGCTGCCGTGATGAGTGTCAGGTGCGCAGGCTCCCAGCGTAAGTTGCTACCATCTTGTAAATTCAGTGTCGCAAGCCCTGCGATGGCTATAGGCAATGAGAGCAGTAAGCTTAGCGGGATTTTTTCTTTGAGGATGAAAAAAGAAAACAGCGGTACAAACATAACGCCCAGGCTAACAATAAATGACGCTTCACCGATATGCGGGCTTTGATGCAGGCCCTGTATCCATATCATCATCGCTGCTGCAAAAAGTGAGCCGGTGAATATGCCTTTAGTGATATCGATGATCGACATTTGCCATAACGCTTTTAGGCAAAAAAGCGACAGTATAAAACCTGCCAATAGAAACCGGCTGCCGATAAACCAAAAAGGTGGCAACTCAGTTAATGCGGTTTTGGAAAAAAGCCAGCCTGCAGCTGCGGTGAGTGTGACAAGCAAAAGCATTAAGTCGGCTTGGGTTTTACTCATAGTGAACTCTGGATAAGCCCCCAGGACAAAGAGGCGCAAGCTTAGGCTGCAGCTATTTATTTGGCAAGTCTTTGTAGCGATATAAATGTAAGGCGGGGATGATAGCGGCAGTCTCGATTTTCTGATCCATCCGGCTTAGGCGGCTATGTTCGTTTTCATCAGGCCAGCGAAAACGTGGAAGTTGGGTGTCAGTGGTCAGTAATACACCTGAAACGGTAACCGCCTTGCGTTTAATCTGTTGGTTTTCGCGCCAGCAAATATTGGCCCGTAATTGTTTTTGTTTTTTGCGTTTGAAGGCCAAAGGCGCATTTTTAGCCAGCATAGAAAGAGTGGCAAGGGCCGCTTGTTTGGCGGCATGTTCATCGGGAAGTTGTTGGCATAATTGCATCGCCTGCGTATGGGTCAGTTTTTGAATCTCACTGTGTGATTTAGCCCAGGTCCAGCTAAGTGATTCTAAGGCGTTTGGCAAAATACGCAGTTGGCAATAACAGCGCTGCAGGTTTAAGCGTTGAATATTCAATGTTTTTAAGGCCGTTTGCAGGCTGGGGTTACGTAAGCCGCCTTGGGCTAATAACTGTTCTAATAAAACCGCGACTTTGCCATGGTTTTTAGCCGTTGGGTGATCAAGACAATGGTTTCTGATGGTTTTAATCTGTTGTTGAAAACGGTGTTTTTCTTGATTTACCAGACGCGCTGTTTTTGCGGTTTCTTCAGAAATACATAATAAGCCTGTTTCGGGCAGTTGATCAGACTTGTCATCAAAGCGCAGTTGGCAAAGAGCATTGATGGCAGCTAAGCGTTGTTTTTCTGGTTTTATGCATGATTGAAAATTGGGCAGGTAGATAGGCAGCTTATCATCAGCCCGGGCTTGTAGATGGAACTGATCTATATGGGTTTGTAATAACGAGAAACTTTGAAATAAATTTTCTATTTCGACTTCCAAATCGGTGGTTAAATCCATGATAGTTGGCTTATTTTGTGCTTATGTATAGGTATATTATACCACCTCCTTTAAAGGTCAAGTCCATAAGAGGTCGACGTATATTTAAAGCTCCAAGAGGGGAGAGGGTTATGGGAATATGTCCAACTTGCACTTGTCAGTTACGCATCTATTTAAAAAAGTTAGATAGCTGTGTCTGCCTAAGAAAGCAGGTTTTTTATTTCATTGATTTCTTCTTGCGCCTGTTGGATGAAGATCAGACTTTGATCGTCATCATCACTGCCGTCATCTTTGCCAAGCCCTAATTTTTGATAACAATCTAAGCCCGCGATATCGGGTAGCGTTTTAAATTGTTCGCTGCCATGGTAGCTGAGCTGTCTGGCGACCAAGATCAAATCGGTTATATTGGCTTCACCTTCATGTTGATATTGCCAGTTTTCCCGGTTTTCAACCGCTTCGATAATTTCAGGGTCAAATTTCCATTGCTTTAGAATATAAACGCTGATTTTACGGGAGTATTGATCAACAAAATTTTGTGTATCTTTTCTTTGATCGGGCATCGTGAGTACCGCATGTTCATGTAATTTATTGATTAACGGCAGGGCACCTATATCCTGTAATAAACCTGCCATTAGAGCAATGTCGGGGTTCATTTTGCAGTGTGAGGCTAAAACAGTGCCTAATGCGCCTGTGTGGACGTCTTTTTTCCAGACGTTTTTTAACATGGCACTGATAGACTGACTTTTTTTAACAAATAGACTTTTAAGTGCATAAGAGGAGGTCAGGTTTTTTGCCGTCTCCAGCCCTAAGCGATTTAACGATGAATTGATGCTGGTGGATTCTGTGCCTCGGCAGTAGGCCACACTGTTGCTGACTTTGATCAAGTAGGCACATAAACCGGGGTCGTGTTTGATGAGTTTGCCAATATCCGCAAACGTTTTATCTTCATCACTGATCGCAGCTCTTATCTCAAGCGCGATATCAGGCAGGCTCGGTAATTCTATACTGCCGTCTTTAAGTTCGGCGGTGATATCCGCTAAAATAGTTTTTTTAGCATCAATAATTTGAATGTCTTTATAGGATTGGCTCATCGCTATTCCTTTAGATTCACGGCGTATCAAGTGCAGTGCTGATAACCGTGTGAGAGGGCTTTTATGCCATCAAGTATAGCTGGATTCAAAAAAAGGTAGCGGAAATTTCACCTTTTTAATCGATGCTAAACTGGCTATCATTGAAGTCATTGATTTCTAGGAGAGTTTAATCTCAGCGAATATTGCGGTGGTCTTGACCGGTTGTGGTTTTAAAGAGGGTGCCGAAGTGACGGAGTCGGAGGCGAAGTTAATCTGTTTATCTCAGCAGGGGTTTACTGCACCCGATCTTTCGGTTTCTTGTTCTGATTATATCAGCGATGAGGTCGCAGGAAAACGCGACATTTTGGCCTAGGTAATAAGAATTACCCGCAGCTCAGCTATCGCGTTAGCGCAGTTAAACCCAGAAGATTTTGATGCCTTAGTGATACCGGGCAGGTTTGGTGCGGCATTACATTTATCTGATTTTGCGTTAAGAGGCGCAGATGCAGTTATTAAAGCCTTTCATAAACAACATAAAACGATTCTGGTTTTTTGCATTGCACCTTCATTATCAGCGCTTTCTTTGGGGCATGTTCAACCGATTATCACCATTGGTAGTGATGAGGCTACCGCTGCCGAATTAAATAAATGTGGTGCTGTACATAGAAAGTGCAGGGTTGCTGATATTATTATTGATAAGAAAAATTTATTAATCAGCAGTCCAGCTTAGTATGGTTGCTGATGCGAGTCCGGCTGAGGTTTTTTCAGGTATCAACAAGGCCATTATAAAGCTAGCTGAAGGTTTTTAATGTTTATAACAGCAGCTCAAATTCCTGGCCCAAGGTTTTAACATCTACGTGCTGTAATAGACTTTTGCTGTGCTCAATCATAAGTGGTGATAACTTGTGGGAAAATATTTCATCAAGTTGTTCCGCTAATGCCGGATTGTTTTGCTGAATCACGATGTTTTTTGCCGCATAAATAATCTCTGAATAGTGGATCGCATTGCATGATGTGTCTTTATCGGGGCTATCTTGATTCACTATCGCGAGACAGATTTCTTCGGGCAGACGCCATCGGCGTATCAATTCGGCCGCTATCTCAGCATAACTAAAGCCTAATTCGGCCATTTCTGCCTGGTTTTTATCTTCCCCATTTTTAATCGCCGCTTGAATCTTTAAGCAGGCTTCATATTTGTGCATGTTTACCAAGACTTCACCAATATTGTGTAACATACCGCAGGTGAATGCGGTTTCAGGGTCTAGATTGCATTTTTTTCTGCTGTGTTTTTTTTGCTCTTTGGCCAGGAGTTTAGCAGTAGCCGCGGTTTT
>JABSRQ010000275.1 GCA_013215055.1 Pseudomonadales bacterium
GGAAATTTAACGGCGATGGCGAATGCGAAGATGTGCCTTACGCCAAAAATATCCCGCCTAAGGTTAAAGACAAGCAGTGTCTGAAATCTTACCCTGTTCAAGAGAAGAACGGTGTTATCTGGGTATGGTATCACCCGGATGAGACACAAACGCCTTTCTGGGATGTTGAAGAGCACGAAGAAGCGACGTCTGAAGATTGGACCGATTACGAGAAGCATGAGTGGATCATCAAGACACATCCACAAGACATGGGCGAAAATGCTGCCGATCCGGCTCACTTCCATTACGTGCATAAGGTCGCTGAATTCCCAGTATGGGAATCGGTACAAGACGGCCACAAGTCTCACGGTATTCAACGTGCCGACATGAACACGCCTAAGGGTGTGGTTAAAGGTGAGATTCACACTAACAATGCAGGTCCTGGTCAAGCGTGGACACGTTTCTACGGCATCGCCGATACCTTCCTGTTAGCACAGATCACGCCTATCGATGAAGAAACCACACACGTGCGTTTCGGCTTCAAACAGCCATCATCCGAAGATAATGCGATGAAAGCCGGTGTTAACAAGGCCATCATCAAGGATATCTGCAAGCAGCTGCGTGAAGATAAGCCTATCTGGGAAAACAAGATCTACCGCCCACTACCTGTACTGTGTGACGGTGACGGCCCGATTGCCAAGTTCCGTAAGTGGTACAAGCAGTTCTACGCCGAATGGGATGGTGCTTCTTAATTGACGCATTAACCTGTTGTAAGAAAATCCGGTACTCGTAAGAGACCGGATTTTTTTTTGCTTAACGATAGCGGCGTGCATTGAAGGTCGATAGTGCCTGCGGATAACTCCAGAGCCTTAAACATTATTTATGCTACAGCGTGCTGTAATGAGTCTCTGCCGTTTTGCGGGTAAAACCACAATCCTCAGTGTTAATCGTAGAGAGAAATTTCATGATTAATACATCGAATGGACAAATATATCTCTAATTATGAAGGGGGTATGTGTAATGGTTGCCAATTCAGGAGCTTTGACAAGTTACTGAAGCTGCCTTAATTTTCATTCTCAGTTTTGTTAATGACAAACCTTTGCAGCGTATCGCTGTGTCGCTTATCAGAATTGAGGTTGGAGTATAATGTTGTTAGGGAGTGTGGGGCTGCGATAGAGAAACCCTGTTAGCTTTATAATAAAGGCTAACAGGATGTAAGGCTGCGGCTTTAGGAGACAGCCACCGCTTCTTTCTTGGCCGTTTTTTCCGTATTACCAAACAGTTCCTGCTTGGTTATCTCCACCAGCTTTTTCTCGGCTATCAATGTTTGGGCCGCATCTTTGAGCTGGGCTATGGCGGTGACTATGCCGTCAGAAAAAACACCGATGTCTGGTGTGATCTCGGTGCACCCCCCTACACAGATATCGATACTGTCCTGATAGCTGATGATCGTGACATTCAGGCACTGGCCTTCAACCACCGGGCCGGCCGGATAGATGCTTTCTATCTTGGCACCGGCGCAGTATAGCGGGAAGGTGGCGCCCGGGTTATTGGATATGGCCAGATTATAGGGTTGAGGCAGCTTTGCACCCAGGCCCAGCTTGGCATATTGATTCATAAACACCGATGTGACGGTAGGCATTAAGTCAGTCATATTGGCCATCATATTATTATAATCTTCGGCAAACACCTTCTTTGACTTTTGACTGTTGCTGAAGATGGTATTGACGATATCGGCAGGATTGGCCAGGTGTACCGGTAAATCCACGCCCATCAAACCTACATGATTCATGGCGTTGGAATCGGCTTTTTGATCGTGTATATCCACGGCTACACAGGCAGTAATGGCTCCATCGGGTAAATCATTATGCAGCTTTAAATATTCATGCAGGCTCAAGCTGGTGGCGGCCATGATGATATCGTTCACCTTCACGCCGAAGGCATCTTTTATCATCTTCACATCATCCAGCTTGGCATTGGCAAAGGTTACCGTGCGGTTAGCCGTGACCGACTGATTAAAAAACAGGCGAGTGAAGGGCTGTTTTTCCAGACCCAGGAGCTTGGCCTTTTGTCTTGCCTTGATAGTCCCCTTGGCTTTTTTGCTGACCATATCCAGGATTTTTGGGCGGTTTTGATAGTAGGAAAGGGCAGAGCCCATGGCTAATTCACCCTGGGTGGGCAATTCGGCTATCTGCGGTTTATTTTTCTCCAATATTTCCAATTCCAGTGCAATCACGGCAGGATCAATAGGCTCCATGTCATAGAAACTCTTCGCCAACTCACTGCCGCCATGGCCGTCAATCATGCAGTGATGCAGTTGGAATATGAGTGCGCAGCGTTCGTTCTCCAGACCTTCTACATAGACCACTTTCCACAAGGGCATGTCGGTATTCAGCGGTTTGCTGACGATAAAACTCGTGAGCTTGGCTAAGTCCTCAAGGCTTGCGCCCTTGGGCAAGTCCATCTGTTCAAAGTGATTGTCGATATTAAAATTCGGATCGTCGACAAAGGCAGGTGGGCCCATATCAAAAGGTACTTTTAACAGACGCTGTTTGAATGAGGGCAAGTGATGCAATCTGGCCTGGAACAAGGCCTTGACGGTGTGTATAGAAAAATCGCCAATGGCGGTAGATGGATCCAGTAGCAGAGTGCTGCAGATGTGTTGATAGTGATTGCCAGCTTCGCTGTAATAAAAGAAGTTATCCTGCCCGTTTAAAAATTTCATTATTCCCTCTGTCCCCTGGCCGTCCTTCTAGAGGGATAGCCTAGGGGTAAAAATACCTTTATTGCAGACGCTCAGTTATCCCAAACGCCTGCCTCCTTAAGCAAAACAGAGCTGTTGCTAGCTCTGGTGCTCAGTATTTATCTTAGCGCTATAGGCATGGAACTACTAATGAAAAAATCATCAATTACTGAGGTTAGTAACGATAAACAGAATAGGTGCATTGAATATCCATCACTTAGAGTTATCCATAAATTCCATACCTTAATTGTATATGATAATAGAATATTTATTGTTACAGGTTAGATTAATAGAAAATTCAGGACGACTGGATGATATAGAGCCTCATAGAAAGACTGGTTTAATGCCTTTCTAAACTCGCTAGAATTGCGGTTTATTATTTCTATGCCAAGATTTTTATAGAGGCCTTTGTATCTTACCTGAAAGGTAAAGTTTAACAATTTTGCTTATCGTTAGAAGTTGTCAATCAATTGAAAGGTGTGAAATTAATCCATATTTTCATATGCTTACGATCTATATATAATTAGCTGCTACTGTTAACGCTTTATTTTTAAGGATGAAATGTTGTTAAAGTCAAAAAAACTATATTCTATAGCCACTATCTCAATCGCATTGTTAAATGGTTGTGGATCCGGTGGTGATGGTGATAGCTCCCCCCCTTATCAAGCAAAAGCTTTTTCCTGGCAAGAAAATGACATCGCATGTGTAGAGTATATTACTCAAATAGAATCGGATGAAAATCTTGTCCCGGAAATTGCTCAACCAGGGAAGTGTGATCTAACGTCATCAATAGGTATCTGCAGCCTATCTATTCCAGATAGCTCGTTAAAACAAGAAACCGTTTATTATATTGATGGTTATTCAACGGTACAGATCCTTGAAGAAGGGTGTAATCACATAGGTGGGGAGTTTCGCCTTCCACAAGATGCGAGTCAGTCTGCATTAACCTATACAGAAGTGCCTTTTTCTAGCGAAGAGTATTATGAGACTAACGTGCCAAGCAAGGCTAGAAAAGTAAATAAAGGTTACCCATCCGTAATACCAAACATTCTTAATGATAAACCCATATATCGTCCTCAATATGACATATTGATCAATCAATACACTCTGGAAAAGTTTACATATCTACCAGGGAATCTGATACCCGTAACGTACCTGCATAACACATATACACAAGCTGAGTCCTTTGTGTCTGCATTAAATACAGATACCAACACTATTTCTTATTACTCGATAAATCTAATGACTGGTGAGCTGGAAGCGGTCAACAACATGGTATGGGATGGAACTGCATACTGCCATGCTACGCCTAGTTGGCCTAATCTTAAAGTAGTAACAGTCTATCCAAAAACAGCGATTCACAGGTCCTGTAACGATGATTTAAACACTAGTACTGATGAGAATATTGTAATTTTCCACTTATCGAATGATTTCCCAGCGAAGACAGCCTCATCCGCTAATCTTGATTGGCTGAGAGATGGTAACTTTACGTTATTGCAAGATAAGGATGATAATGTCCAAGCTATTCTAAACTATTATAGTGAGTACCCATATTATGGTTACATAGCTAACTTTGATGATCTGCCTCAACAAAAAATCAATTCTTCCAATGGAGAACTCATAATTGAGGGAACAGATATTCATCAATTAAATAACGGAGTTTTAATTTTCACCAATGGGGATACTCTATATAAAACTACCACTACGGATCTTAAAAGTGGTAATTCAGTTATCGATATTACAAATACTATAGG
Organism: Pseudomonadales bacterium; assembly: GCA_013215055.1. Lineage (GTDB taxonomy): Bacteria > Pseudomonadota > Gammaproteobacteria > Pseudomonadales > DT-91 > CAKMZU01. Next base: position 4,477 of record JABSRQ010000275.1, read on the forward strand.
TGAGTTCAGTAATGACATTACCCTCAAAGCTTATGGATCAATAAAAACACTATCTGTAATCGATAATACTGCCCAATCAACAATGCATTATCAAATCACTGATAATGCAGAATTTATATTACAAGGCAGTTTGCCTGCGACAGTGGAAGTTACAATATATAATGTATTTGAAAGTGGATATGCAATAAGTGGCTATGACCCAATATCGGCTGGCTACTATGTTCAAATATATGATGCATCAGGTATTCCTGCTCAGCCCTTAATAAACTTAACAAATATATATGCACCTACAGTAAGAAACTTCCAAGGCATGATCGTTGTTTATAATGTTACTGATCAAACATATACCTTTATTAACGAAAATGGTGTGATAGAAAAGGATGCGTCTACTCTTACGGGTAAGCTTGTATCTTTCTATTCAGATCAAAGAGAGTCCAAGACTTGCAGCACTATGACAAAAAAATGCCAGGAGAGTTCGTAGTCTTCCAACAGATAGGTGGGTTAACTCATATTGGTAAAGTGGTTTTTGATGGGGCTGCTATCGATATAGAAGCTATAACAACAACTGATTA
>JABSRQ010000276.1 GCA_013215055.1 Pseudomonadales bacterium
CCGAAGATTTTCTATCCATCAGTCACATATAACCACCAATACGGTGTAGCAACATCTGCATCACGTTTTAGTCATACCCTAAGAAGAACAGCCGCACCCGTTTGGTACGTTGCTAATGCTACCTCTGATGCAAGATTGTAATTTAAGGATATAAAAATGAAACAATACCATGAAGATGAATTTGGCCATTTTAATCTAGGTAATATGGCTATTCCTGCTGATCTAAGTAACAGGCACTACCAAGCAATGCAGACCGAAGCAGCAGCGGGCAGAGCTGAAATACTGCGTTATAATGGCCCAACTATCTCAGAGCTAGCCAGTGAAAAAATCCACACTCTTAATGCGGCTTGTTCAGCGGTCATCACTGGCGGTTTTATCAGTACCGCCCTAGGTGCCAATCATCGCTACAGCAGTACACTGGATGATCAAGTTAACATCGCGGGGAATGTTCAAGACGCCCAACTTGGCGAGGACAATGTGCATGGCTGCTACGATACCAGTAACGTCAAAGACTACCGTTTACATACCCCAAAGCAGATGATACAAGTTGGCCGCGATCTCAAAGTACATAAGCTCGCAGCGCTACAAAAGGCCAATGCCTTAAAAGTTGAAGTGGCCACGGCTGTGGATGCTAAAGATAGCCCTGCCCTGTCTGCTATCAACTGGACTTAATCGACATTAAACCTGCTGAATACAGGATATAAATGCCGAGGATGCTTAGGAGTAATATGGCAGCAAAACCGTTAGTGCCGTGGATAGGCGGCAAGCGAAAATTGGCAGAGCATCTTCTGCCCTTATTTCCGGAACACGATTGTTATGTGGAACCCTTCTGCGGAGGGGCTGCATTGTTCTTTATGAAAGAACCTTCAAGAGTAGAAATCCTCAATGATATTAACAGCGAATTAACCAACCTTTATCGCATCGTTAAATACCATTTAGAAGAGCTTTACCGAGAGTTTAAATGGCAATTAACCAGCCGAGACCACTATAACCGTTTAAAACTGCAAGCACCTGAATGCTTAACCGATATTCAACGTGCAGGGCGATTTTTATACCTGCAGAAGAATGCCTTTGGTGGTCAAGTTGAAGGCCAGTCCTTTGGTATATCAGCTAGCAGTCGTCCGAAGTTTAATTTACTGACCATAGAACATGATTTGGAAGAGGCGCATTTCAGGCTACAGAATGCCTATGTGGAAAACCTCGCCTGGGATGAAGTAATTAAACGATATGACCGCCCAGACGCACTGTTCTATTGCGATCCACCGTACTGGGGCACAGCAGGCTATGGTGTTAGTTTCACATTTGAGCATTACGAGCGTATGGCTGAACTGGCCAAGAGCATTCAGGGCAAGATGATTATCAGCATCAACGACCACCCTGCTATCCGAGAATGCTTCAAAGACTTACCTCTGATAGAAGTTGATTACAGTTATACCTGCACAGCGAAGTCCAAACCTAAAAAGGTTATAGAACTCATCTACTGCAGTGACAAGGATATGATCACAAAGAAAAAGGGCCAGTCCAGCTGGCTGTAATTGGTGTCGGGCGGTGAATAATACCGCCCCAAGGCTGCATATACAGTTTAGGCGGCTCCCACAGCTTTCCCCGAAGGTCTTATATAGCTATGACCACCCGACATAGTACGGGCAGCCCAGGCATTTGTTCTAACGCCGTTATTCAGACGACGGCTGAATTCTAACACGTATGAAAGCCTCTACTACACAAAAATAAAGATCGCGAGAATCATTAACTTTCATTAATAGTTTTAAACTTTAATGGCAATTTTCAGTCCCTTTCTAACGGCACACTAATTGCAGGCCTTCATGGATGCTTGAATTAAAGTAAGTTCAGATGTTAGAGAATTTTATGTACAACACAATCATAGAAAATTTAATTACTGCAAGCCATTACCTTAAGACATATGAAGGTCTACTAATGGCTATCTCAGATGCTGACGGCGATCTGCACTTACTTGATGCGGGAGATTTAAGCAATACGCTGGCTAATATTCAAAAGCTGATTAGCAATGCCTATGATGAACTACTGACCTATGAGCAAATAATTAGCTAACAGTTAACTTTATTTAGTAAAGGATGGTCAACGGCAAGGAATGCCAATCAAGAAAACTGCACACTTAAGATTTAAATACCACGAGTCTGAATTATCATTAAATACGACACTTAAGCCTCCTATAGTTAAGTGTTCTGTGATTGTAACCGACCACTATTTTTATTTTTAAGGATTCAATAGCGAGAATTAGGAAATAATTTTTGAATCTGCATTTGCCTAGAAACATAGTCCCCACAACCAGAGTAAGACGGGTAAGGGTTTAACGTCCCTTTTTGGTCAAAAATAATTTGTAAAATATCCGGTATTAAATGTTTAGATACTTTAATCTTCTTAAAACTTTTATCTGCAAAATTAGTCAGCTTAGTTCCTTTTGATTGTTCCGGGGAAAAAAACAACTCATGCTCACTGAATAGTCTATCCAGGGTAAAATGGCTCTTTAACACGTCAATATCATCATATTCAAAATTTGTGTCTTGATGAAAACTACCATTACATACCTTCTGCTGTCGGGAGCATTCTTCTTGACTCACATATTTAAATATATTTATATAACTATGCAGCCCTCTTTGGTATTTACAGTGCTCACTTACTTTCCTCACATCATAACTTGGCTCAAAGAAACTAAACCTAGCCCTAGTATTTTTGGTAGGATCTCCAACAATAAACCCCTCTTCAAAGCATAGGTTTGGGTCATAAGTATTAAATAACCATAAAGCCATATCAGACGTATTGTCAGTACTAAGCCAACCTTCGATAGCAAACCATAAGGCCATTAACGGATCAAAACTCCAATCTAGTAAAAGCGTAGGTACTCCATAATGCTGAGCGAAAGAAGCGCTATCGAAAAACACCTTGTGTTCCCCGCCCAAGCGCAAAGGCTCGATTGGTAGGTCAATATAATGCTTTCTTAACTCTCTTCTATGACTTGAAATAAGACCGTGATGAAACCGATAAAACATATCTAACTTTCTTTCTATCCCTTCATGCATAAAGGATTTAAATCTATCCCCTCTAATGTAGCTCGGCTCAAGGTGCCAATCAGAATCCCCCATCCCTCTAAAAACCCATTTATCCCCTTCTGGATAGATATCCTTATTCGATACTTTAAGATAAGGCTCTAATTCACTTATGTTATTTATAACTTCATGATCTTTAAAGCTACTTCCCAGAAGGTTTTCATTAAATAACTCCACATACTCTCCCTTAAAAAATAATCGGTATAGAATCTATATTCCGAATATGGGCACTTCAGATCAACCTGAAAGCAATACCCAAAATGGACATAAATAACAACTTAAAGTTCAAAGAAACTTAAGATGAGTGATATATCGAACTTAGGAGCAGCCTAAAGCTAAGATTTGAGCAATCTAGAGCATTTACCGCGCTACATTACTGACGGAACTTACATTGACTACAGCCCTCTTAATATTCTGTTATCAACAACAAAATAATATGGAAATGATATGACTACTAAAGCTGAGCAGAAAGTTTCTATAGGAGCCACCGTTACTCCTTTTATAGCTACATTACATGTAGGGTTCGAAGAAGTTCCAATAGCAAAACAATATCGCTACGGTTTCAGGGGCAATGCAGGTGATGGAGACTTAACACCTAAAGAATCCCCGTGGGGATCTGTCTGCTGGCAGGTGCAAGCTGCTGAACATATTCGAGATAGATACCATTTTGTCTATATCTCGTTTCATTTTTACGAGGGAATGTATAACGATGATTTGACTTTATCAGCCCTAGGCTGGCCTGATACCCTTCTAATGATATCTAAGGATGGCCGATCCTACAATTCCTATGATCAAGACGCTCAAGCAAAATCGTTTTATGAGTTTCTAAAGACCAATTCAGGTGAAGATGTAGAAATCACCATCACAAAAACAATAAACACCGCAGAGAAGGCGTAAAAACCTTCTCTGTAATTGAAATCAAGCCAGATTAGTGGAGAGGTTAGAATTGAGCGCGCTGCACAAAGTTCAAATTTACTGTCGTAATTACTCAAAGTAAATGGCGCGCTACAGGTAAATCATGAGTAAGATCAAATTAACAACTGCAGCATTAAAGAAGCTTGAACCAAAAGATAAGCTGTACAGAGTTTACGATTCTGAAATTGCAGGCTTCCATGTGATCGTAGCCAAGACTGAACGTATCACATTCAAATACTCCTATAGGATCGATGGTAGATCCATGGAATCTAAAATAGGTGTATGGCCTATTCATTCACTAATGGATCCATATGCCTATGCAATCAACTAGCTTGGTAGCGAGTATATATCGATGCTGAACCATAGAACACTTACATTAGAGGTATCTAATATTTATATTGAAATCAGGTAAAAATATTATTTCAGAAGTATTATCGAGATGAATGTATAAGAAGATATTAATCAGAAAGCTGACTGCTTGTCTGATAGGGGAATTGTTTAACTTAGTACTCCAATATAGATTATTCAGTGCAAGCTTATGAAGGTAAGACTATCTCACACTTACTTTTGTATGCCTGCCTACGTACTGATTGGGTCTGTTTCTTAACGTTTCTATTGGCCTTTCTTTTCATAAGTTTCCTTAAGTTATTATGTTTTTATCGATCGGTTAGACATACAAATTCTAATATAGTTTCCATAACTTAGACTTGATTGAATCAAAGAGCTCTTTATCAATACCTATAGCATTCTCTATGGTCACAGGCTCTTGTGAAAGCTAAAGGGAATGAATCACTGAGAAAGACTGAGTATATGAAGTTACGAGTAAAACAATTAAAGAAGTAAATCCACTGAACAGGAAAAATACTAGTCATTGATTAAGACTGGTTCAGATGAGAATTAGATAGAGCTGCGGGTAATCTGCTGGTAAATCTACAGATACAAAAAAGCCCCATATTGAATGAGGCTTCTTGATATCCCGTGGGGCGGGACTTTAAATATGGTCGGAGTAGCAGGATTTGAACCTGCGACCACTACACCCCCAGTGTAGTGCGCTACCAGACTGCGCTATACCCCGATAGAGCGAGATATTACGCATCAGGCGGGCCGTAGTCAATCGCTAATCACGTCTTTTTATCAGTTTTTTCAAGTGCTTAAAAAGCAAGCAGTGACTTACGGCAAGTCACAAAAAATTAAACTGCAGAAACAAAAACGCCCTGTAAAACAGGGCATTTTTTAATTTTTCAAATTCGCGAGGATCAGGCGCGCAGAGCAACCAATAACTCTTCAAGCTCGGCAATCATCTGTCTG
>JABSRQ010000277.1 GCA_013215055.1 Pseudomonadales bacterium
TGGGAAGTCGAGTGAAAAGCGTACGCAAATAATGATAGGGTTCCAGTCCATTCGCCTTGGCTGTTTCTATCACGCTACACAACATCGCACTAGCTTTCGCACCAGATTGACTGTCACTAAACATCTATGGATTTATTGAACGTTAGGTGGTTTCTTTAATCCCCCTCAATCTTGATCTCGACTCACTATTTAAGTCATATTCTCATTTGAACCTCCCTGAAAAAAGCCCCTGTAGAATAATAAATCGGCACTGTTATTCAGCGATAAGAACCAGGAAGAATATTTATTCTTATTAGTAACGGTAAGAATATATCTAATGCTGTCTCTCTATATATATTATTAAGCTCTATTAATACTTGTTAACAATTTATTTCCAAATTACAGGTCAGTTTACAACTTCACCCAGCCTCTCTAATGACACGCTATGAGAGCCCCATTACCCTACATAAAACATGGTTATACTATAAAAATAACCATCTAAACCATAGCCTTACAAACCTAAATAGAAAGAAACTCTATACAGATGTATTCACTTACTGTATTTGTAGACATAAACATCATTCGTTATTATCTCCCCGTTTTGTGTACACCAACTATGAATAACAGGGCTTTACGATGAGTTACATTCCACAAGCTATTATGAAAGAAAATTCAATAGAAGAAGTCCAAGAGCCAGAAAAAAAATCTCTTATCTTATCTGATGTTAAGTTATTTTCCTCAATTCCTGAGAGTCAGGAAGTAGCCATTATTGATTTCTTAGAACGGCGCTATAACTTTATACTCCACGCATTAAATAGGCCATTTCTGGATTTAGCAGAGCAGCTAACGCCAACACAATTTTTTTCGCTAATTCGCGGTGAAAAAAGTGGCTGTGCTATTGCGATTCCTCTTCCCCAAAAGACGGGGCCATTAGAAGAACATAGAATAAGAATACGAGATACAATCACAAAATTAAATATACCAGGGCTGCTGAAGCTATCAGATACAGTCATCGACACAATCAGTGATTATTCAGAAATATCCATCCCCAGCAGGGTAGGGCTACAGTCCAAACTCCTACGTATTAGTAGTATTATTTCACTTTATAAGGGACATGACTTGAATGACATAAGAAAGGATTCCGGCCTAACAACACGAACATTAAAAGATTATAAGCTCTCTTTTGTGAATCCTTCATTAAGCGAATTGCTAAAGACACTGGATAATGATTAAGTTAATAATGAGCTGTCTATAAGTATCGTCGCAGGGAAAACACCGTAGCTATAGGGATATGCCAAGTAGTGCATACTGACTGCCACATAAAGAAGTATTTTTATATCGTTAGTGTGCATCACATAAACTGAATCAAAACAATATTGCTATGCCAGAATATTCCACATTTAAGAATATAGCCCCTCCTTCCATAGTACAGTTGGAAAGAGTATTAACGCTTTGGGATGCTCAAGATCAACAAGAAGCCGCCAGCCGGCTAGGTATTGCTCAAACTCAGATTGCTTTAGCACTAAAAAACCTTAACAATTACTTTGGTCTAATATTACTTGAATATACAGATTATAGATGGGTAGCCAGTGAACTTTTCATGCAAAGGCTGCCCTCATGGAAAATATTGGTTGAAGATTACTATATACATTTAGGCCCTCCTCAGACTTTCAAACCTGAAGAAATGACCACATCATTGACGATAAGTATTTCTCCGCATATTCACAACTCCATTGTAGAAAAAATAACAAGATCACTTCGTGAAAAATCCCCACTTTCCCTGATTAGTATACGATTCTGGAGCAATGAAACTCAGAACGATATAAAAGCACAGAAGATAGACATAGGAATACACCTCGATGTGGTTCTAAAGAATACACAAATAACAAAAATGTTTATCGCAAAAGATGAATTAAGAGCTTTTATCAGGAAAGATCATCCTGCCTATTGTGATTTAAATAGCCCTATTCCTCTTAATGCTCTTCGTAGCTACCCTATAGTAGCTATTAATATGCCTGATCATAACGATGGACTTACAAAAATTGAAAAACGCGGAATCAAGTTTGGTTTTAATGATATTGATATTAAGTATCGCTGCCATTCAGTAGAATCCGCACTAATAAAAGCCTCCGACAATAGCAAAAATACAATCCTTCTTGGCGGCCTTGGCGTATCAATTCCTGGGTTCGAACCCAGAACGATTTTATTCAAGGGGAAACCCTACAGCAAAGACCTATGCCTCTATTACAATGAGAGGAAGTCTGATGAAAAACAAGCATGGATAATTAAAACCATAAAGAAAACTCTGCTGGAATATTTACCCCTTTAAGACCATGACATCTATAACGATTTTTTTCGAATACCGTTTAGCTGTAAAACACGTGCGCCTGATACTGAGAAATGAGCTTATTCCAGCCGCTAAACAATCCACCAATTGTTTCATTCTGTATGAAACATTCTCGACATCGTCATTAAACCCCAGCCATTTTCAAATACGGCCTTGTGCACATGTAGACGAAAAAATTGCTTCAGAGGTTCGTCATCCTGCGTTTGTTGCCCGTAAACTGTCTTAATGAAACTCTCGTCAGCACCGTTAACCGTGTTCAAACCCAACTTACCACTGATAGGCCACTGACTGACACTGACATTTCCAGGGGCAATAAACCCCGGCTTAACCATCTCTAGATAGTTAATACCCAATACGGCAACAAAGGAAACCGAAGCGGCAGCGACAAAACCAACAACTGTATTTAACCTGCTTTTCTTTGCTTGTGTGGGGTTTGAAGTTTCCACAGAAGGCGCCTCTTCATCTGCAATCGCTGCAGCTACGACATCAACAACACTGAAGTTAAACGCTGTGGCTTTCAGCTTGTTATGGCTGGCATCGCTGATCACCTGATACCGATGCCAGTGTTCAAGGTCTCCGTCTGTTAATTCATTCAACAAACAACGGATTTCAAATTCGCTGGCCTCGCCATCAAAGAGGGCAGATAGCATTTCTTGCTGCTGTTCTTTCATCTTATCACTCCCTACTTGCGTGCCTGATATCTTTAAGCAGTTGTTGAATTTCTTTATCAATTGATTCGTGCTCGAAATATGCAATATCGCAGTGGATCTACGGGACAAGTCATTACATTAAGAGCCTAGACCGTCGTACTCCTTAGTATCAGAGAAGAACTAGATATTTTACTCAACCCTATAAACAACATTGATGCTTTACTAAATTCTGCAGAAAAGTTCCAGACAAATTTTTTTATTATTAAAACATCTCATCTAACGCCACGTAATTTATGATTCAATACTGGATTGAACAAATCATTACATGCACACAGCGCATGCTAATTTAAGTGCCTTTTATTTTTTATACAGTCTCATCGCCTGGCACAAAATAAAGTATTTTTCACACATAAAGCGCACAAAATTACGGCGACACCGCTGCAACTTGTTAAACTTTTTCTCATATACATATTCTGAAAGGGAAATACTTCCCTCACCTTTTTTCTCTGTATATTTGTCCTCTTCATTCGCTGATAGGTAAATAGAAAACGTTAATTCTCCATTTTTACCTCGTGTGTATAATCCCGATATAAATTTTTCAAGAAATATATTCGGAACTCTCACTAAGGAAAAGTCATTACTGCCAGGGGAATGCTCACACAACAGATTAGAAAATCCTCGTATATCATTTTTCACGTCAGATACAGAGAACTCAAACCACCACACCTTTGATTTTGTCCATGACTCTTCCTTAGAATACAGCTTAGATGCACGCAACTTCCCATTAGCTTCAGGGTAGTTATTTTTAAGCCATTCGATTGCCCTAGACCTCGTACTCATTTATTTCTCTCCGGCTATGTCGTATACAGTTATGCTGATTGAGGCTATAAGTATCGATGACGCCAGCGCGATAAACATTAGACGCGTGTACATAGTTTATCCTTTATAGCTAATTCTTCCGCCGAGGAGGACTGAGATCAACATCCCTCAGAGCCTCCTAATAGCGGTATTAATAAGAAATGAAACCACCAAAGGTGTTTTTTCTTTATTACTATCGCACATTATATTTTCACCTCGTCACAGAGTTTAATTAATGGGTGGTGGCCTGATTACTCAGCCGCCACCGGATCGTTTAAAATACGTGGCCAATCTCGATTGGCTTATCGTCCTCCAAACAAAGGAACTCACCTAAGCTATTCCAGTTAAAATAGCATCTGCCCCATGAATATGAATGGAAGATGATTTTTAGCGGTATAAAGCGCTGCATCGACATAGGCTCCAAATGATTAACTGCCTTTTTGCTTCTGGGCCCGCTCATTAAAACCCGGACGACAAAGAGGAGCCCAATTTTTTCCATGTTCATTTCAGGATGCTCTCTAATACCCGCCACTAAGTTATAGTGCTTAAGCTCTTGGTAAATGAGCTCCTTATGCTTTGCACCTGATGATGCCACTGCATCGTCTATCTTGGTTAAACTTGAATGTTATTCATTGCTTGATACAGAGTTTTTTCGGGCTTGAGTTATAGGTAGATAAATGTAGTAGCGAGCGATGAAGAAATACTCCACTAGCAGTTCATAATAGACAGTAAATCATATTTCGATTTCGGTAAATTGGAATACCTCCAGTAACAGAAGAGGCGGTCAATGTGTGCTCTATTCACGCAGGATAAAGATAATATTAGCAAAACGAGTGGGCGTAGCTATGCGGGCCTACATGATTTGTAGCTGTTAACGCAGACATCGGAATGACAAGCTCAACCACCGCCAGCATCAGTGATGTTAGATTGCTGGCGCCGGATTGAATTAATGCTAGGCGTTCACGTGATGGTATCACCAAGTCGCTTTATCAGGGCACAGCAAAAAACATCAGTAAGTATTCAAACCTTAATGGCGATTTAATGACATGATTTTTGTGTTATTTCTACAGCGTCCTAGAGACAGCGGAAAACACCTCCCTGCTAGTGGAAGGTGAGGAGAATTGTCCGTAATATCGAAAATCCTGCGCTTGTGCGTCTAATGATAAATCATTATTCAGCTTAATCGGCTGTCAGTTGCGGTAACTGTTCGGCTATCATTGCGCGGGTATATTGAGCCAGCTCATTAACCGACATGTTCGTGCAGGTCTCTACCGGAATCTCCGGTAATACACGAATATTTATCTGCTGTCTTCCATGAAAGCTCAGGCTGTGTTTGGGTAATGCAGCAGCCGTGCCTTCGATAACAATCGGCAATATCGGCACAATCATCTTCTTCGCC
>JABSRQ010000278.1 GCA_013215055.1 Pseudomonadales bacterium
GACGGCAGTACCGAGACCAGTCTAGGCACGGGCGCTAGCTATGTTCTCACCGATTCCGATGTGGGTACGCAGATATTGGTGAAAGCCACGTATACCGATGGTCATGGTCAGTCTGAGAGTGTTTTGAGTTCTAGTGCCAGCGCTGTTCTTAATGTCAACGATGAGCATACAGGGCAGGTGCTGCTGCAGTATGATCAAACTGTCAGTAATAATGTGAGCGTTCTTGTTGAACTTGAAGATGAAGACGGTATTACAAATATATCGTATCAATGGCAGCGCGATGGTATAGATATCGATAATGCCGATTCGGGGAACTATAAATTTGATGTTAATGATATCGGTAAGAACGTTCGTGTAGTGGTGAGCTATACCGATAATTATGGCAATAGCAATAGTGTTGTTAGTGATGAAGTTGTAGCCCTGCCATTGGCCCTTGGTTTCCAAAACCTTCAGGGCGATCTAGACGTTTCTGTAGATACTGAACTTGATAATCCCGAGCTTTCTCTTATCGATATTAAAGGTAGCGATTCTGCTTCTGAAGAATCTGTTGATGCTGGTTATTCTTCTTCAGGCAGTATCTCAGATCAGATTGATGATGAAACATTACTTTCAATTCTTAACAAATTTGACTCCTCTGGTGATGACTATGAAACCGAGTACTGGGAGTCTCGTGAAGACAATAATAAGTATAAAGATATAAATGATACTCAGAAATACTCTGAACGTGTAGCTATATTGAATTCAATTAGTATGCCTGACGAGACGAGTTTTCAGCAGTTCGATAACATGATGTTACCTGATTCATTCCTGGATGATATCGATCAGATGAGTAGTAAAATTGATAGAGATTTTTCAGAGCAGGAAAGGCAGGGGAAAGTTAGGTCTGATGTTGTGGCAGGCGTATCTGCCAGTGTAACGGTAGGAGTTGTGAGTTGGGTTTTACGTGCAGGATCATTGCTGTCCAGTTTCCTAACGGTTGTTCCGTTGTGGAAGCAATATGATCCATTGCCTATTCTTGGTGGTGGGGCAGTGAGTTCAAAAGTGGGGAGCACAGAAAGCAATGCTAACTCAGAAGAACACAGGGAAGAAGAGATCTTTGATCATGAAAGTTAATCTAAGTTGGTTGCCTATAATTCCGCCGTTTATTCGAGGCATTTTCATTTCGCCGATAAATCGCATCAGTTTGTCATTAGTTTTACTTACCTCATCGATATTACTCTGTAGTGAGTTTCTTGGGTTTTTTCCAGATTCCAACCGTTTAGAGATGAATAATAGAAAAGTTATGGCAGAGACTTTAGCGGTGCAGTTATCCACGGATATAGTGCAAGGTCGATACGATAATCTCGTCAGTACCCTTGAAATACTCGTAGCTCGAAACGATAGCATCTTGTCAGCTGCGGTTCGCGGAAATGATGAGCTGATCAAAGCCTCTTTTGGCGATCATGAAGAACACTGGCCACAAGATGGAGGCCATGATTCGACGCCAACGCATGTCAGGGTTCCGGTATATAACCATGAGGGGCCATGGGCCACCATAGAGATTAGGTTTGCCGAACTTGGCGCCAACGCCAGTTTTTTTGGGGGGTCTATTTATGGATTGGTTATTTTTTTCGCGCTAGTAGGATTTATCGCTTATCAGTTCTTACTGCGGCGGGTGCTTAAAGAACTTAACCCAGGTTCAGTCATACCCGATCGTGTAAGAAATGCTCTCAATACCTTTTCAGAGGGGCTGCTCATCCTTGATGAAGAGGGGCAGATTGTCTTTATCAATGCTTTTTTTCTCAAACGAACGGGATTTTCAGAGGCACAATTAATCGGTAAAAGCGCATCCGATCTTCGATGGGAGACCCCATATGGTGATGAGTTCCCATGGACGCAGGCTATCGATGAGCACAAGGAGGTTATCAATATCGATTTAATTTTGACCTCTCTTGATGATGAAACTTTTTTGTTTAAGGTTAATGCTTCTTCAATTGGGGATGGCGGGAGTACATCAAGAGGTGCACTGGTGACCTTCAATGATGTCACCGAACTTCATGTCAAGAATGACGAACTCAGTAAAACATTGGCCTTGTTACAAGAAGGTCAGAAAGAAATTGAGATGCAAAATAGAGAGCTACAGGTACTCGCAACTCGTGACCCTCTTACCAACTGTTTGAATAGACGCTCGTTGTTCAGTGGCTTGAGGACTTTGATGAATAATCATTGTGATGGTGATGATTTATGCTTTTTTATGGTGGATATCGATCATTTCAAGCGCGTCAATGATGAACATGGTCATGGGGTAGGTGACGAAGTGATAAAGTCAGTTGTCAAATTACTGACAAAATGGTCTAGGCAGAATGATCTTGTTGGGCGTTATGGGGGAGAGGAGTTCTGTGTGGTTTTGCCTAACTGTAGTATGGATAGCTGTATAAAGATTGCTGAACGTATGCGTCATTCGATTATGGGCTTGAGCTTTGAAACTTCTGCCAAACCGTTAAAAATTAGTGCAAGCTTCGGCTTGGTGAAGTATGAGACTGATGAGTCTGGAGTGCTGGATAGCACTGCCTTCGTCAATCGAGCGGATGAGGCACTCTATAAGGCCAAGCAAGGAGGGAGAAACCAACTGGTTGTCTGGTATGGCAAGGGGAAATTTAAATCACCTGCGAAACTCACCTTCTCAGCTATTGAGGCTGGCATTATGGCGGAGGGCCGCGTAGAGGATAATGCTGAAGACGAGGATTGTGATCTAGCTGTATCTAAGGAGCTCACTGAAGATCAGCTGAATATGTTAGAAGGGAAGGAGGGGGCAGCAGCGTCTCTATTTCCTGTACCTGAGCCATCTCCACATAGCCATAATCAATGTGAAAATTCTGTTGATCGAACCTTGATGTTTGACCGTATTTTGCAAGCGATAGAGCGTGGTCGTAGAGACACCGGCTGTTTCGCTATACTGGTCCTCGATATCGGCGAGCTGTGGAGGCTCAATAATGCTATTGGACGATCCTTTTGCGACAAGTTTATCAAGAAGCTTATGCAGAAGATCAGGGAGGATTTGAGAAGCACTGATAGCCTGGCCATTATCGATTGTCCGGATTATAACGTAAGCCTATCTCAAATCAGTAACGATGAATTAGCCATATTAATCACCGACCTGCATCAGGCGGAGTTCGCAACCAAAGTCATCGATAGAATCTATACCACGCTAGATAGCCCGATTATGATCGGCAGGGATGAATATTATCTGCATACCAGTATTGGCGTCAGTGTCTTTCCTCTCGATGGGCAAGAACCTGTCACCCTCATCGATAATGCCAGCAGCGCCATGCGCACTGCCCGAGACTTGTCTGGGGCTAGGCGTTTCAAGTTCTATTCGACTGAGATTAATACCGTGGCTAAGCACCATATTAAGCTTGAGAATGATCTGCATAGAGCTATTGAGAGGAATGAATTTGTTGTTTATTACCAACCCAAGCTGTATACGCAAACAGGACAGGTGTGTGGGCTGGAAGCCCTGATGCGCTGGCAGCACCCTGAGATGGGGCTGGTCTCGCCTGATGACTTTATTCCGCTGGCAGAGCGCACAGGTATCATCCTGGATATTGGTAAGTGCATTTTCAGAGCGGTGTGCAAACAGTTACGTCAGTGGAAAGACGCTGGTATTCCTATTGTCCCCATTGCGGTCAATCTTTCTCCTGTTGAGCTCAGCAACGAAGATCTCAGTGAGCAGATCGTCGCTATCATGGAAGAGTTTGATATAGCGCGCGAATGGATTGAATTGGAGATCACTGAAACGATGGTATTGGAAAACATCGACATTGCCACACGTGTTGTCAGGGAACTGAAACAGGCGGGAATAACTATTTCAGCCGATGACTTTGGCACGGGATATTGTAGTTATAGTTACTTAAAATATTTTTCAGTCGATAAACTCAAGATCGATAGATCGTTTATTAATCAACTCAGTGTTAATAGCTATGACACGGCCATTGTCGATTCCATCATTACTTTGGGGCGCAGCCTGAACCTGGAGATTGTTGCCGAAGGTGTGGAGACTAAAGAGCAATTGCAATTATTGCGCGATCTACAATGTCACCAGATTCAGGGTTATCTCATCAGCAAGCCGATTCCTGCCGAAGAAGTTATTAAATTCCTTGATATTTCAGAGCAGTTGCGGACAGAGATTGCAGATAAAATGGGGCTGGAATCCGAGTGTTGCGTTTCATAGCTCTCGCGACTCTATTCAGTGACGGGGATGCTTACATCATGTATTTCTGCCGGTCTTCGTGTAGCTGCAGCTATTTTTTCGTTCAGACGGTAAAGCAGGCGAGGCGTATTCGACACGAAAAATCTGCTACCCGCTACAGTTAAACGTTCTGATTTTCGCCGTGATCTGACGTTCTCAGAATTAGGCCGCTTAGGCCTGACACCTATCCTATTTTTCTCACCTATCTGTTTTGCACTTAGCCCTGCCTATTAATGTGTAGCCTGTTGCTATATTAAGTCATTACACAGACTATAAGGCTTTAATAGCAGATTTTATTGTGATCAATTACTGTGTAAACGTGATTTTATGTTTGGCATTTTAGTTGTAGAGTTTATGAGGTTAATAATCTAAATGATAGAATGAACTTTTTCACAAATGCCTTCTCTAAAAGTGTTTGGACTAGTACTGTGTTAAATAGGTATATGCCAAAAACATCGATAATATTGCTACGAAAAATAATGACTATGAATGCAGCAGCTCCTAATCCAGCCCAGACCAAACAGCAGGGAAAATCAGTCAAGATGGTGCCATTACGTCTTGTTGTTATGCCCTTTGCGATTATCCTTGTCTCTATTGTGATTTTTATCGCTTTTGCGGCTATGGCACCCAAGCCTGAGAAACTGCCGGTCACGGTGAAAGCTCCCGTGGTGGATGTGCTTGAGCTACAGTCAGCGACGGTGAATTTCTCCATCACCAGTCAGGGTACGGTGGCTCCCAGAACGGAGACAACATTAATCTCTGAAGTTTCCGGGCAAATTAAACGGGTATCCGATAAGTTTGTAGTCGGTGGTTATTTCGAAAAAGGCGAGTTATTGCTGGAGATAGACCCGATTTCCTATGAAGTAGCGCTGTTACAAGCACAGGCCCGGTTGGATGCTGCTGGAGCTAGGCTGGTAGAGGAGCAGGCTAGATCCAAGCAGTCCGAGCATGAGTGGCGTATGACGGGTAAACCGTTATATGAAGCACCCGTACTGGCATTAA
>JABSRQ010000027.1 GCA_013215055.1 Pseudomonadales bacterium
ATCATCATTTTTTTGGTAATCATTCTCTATTATGTGCGATAGTCGAATATGGTTTTATCCGTCAACGCAAGCAATTGCAGGCGGTGATGTCTGGCAGTGAAGAACTGGCCCCGAAGGTTTTATTGCAAAATTATATTCGTGCCTATATTGATTTTGCGGTACAAAACCCGGCTTATTACGGCCTGATGTTTGGCCAGGAGATATGGAAAACGGCTGGGGCTAATGATCAGTTAACGGATGTGGCTAAAAGAGCGTTTAAGAATTATGTGCATACCATTACCCTGTGGCAGGAGCAGGGTATTGTGGCTAAAAGTGCAGATCCCTTACGTTTTGCACAGGTGTCATGGGGTACGTTACATGGTTTAAGTCGATTAATGATTGATGGCATTTATATCGAGCAATTACCGCAGGAGGACACCATCGATACGGTGGTAGCGATGTTTATGCCGTAAGGTGCAGTGTTAGGGGGTTGTTAATGCCAGTATGGTTTCTATCGCTTCTAACAGCAGTTGTTGAGTTTGAATATTATCTGTCTGAAAATAGAATTTAACCCCAAAAACAAAGGTGTTTTCTCGCTTTAAGCGATAACATACCGCCGCTTCAACTTGGATGCTCATCACTTCATTTTGCTTGATCATCAGTGACAGTTGTTCGCCTACCGCCATAGGCTGATTTGAGGCTAAAGCCATGCCGTGGCGATTGAAATCGATACAGCTAATCTGATTTCGTGTTGCACATTTTGTATCGATATTGATACTCAGGGCTTCACCAGAATAGCGTACGTATTGTCGCTGTTCTTTTTTGAAAGCCATTTTAGTTCCTTGAGCCTGGCAATTTTGGCGCCATCATCGCTTAAAATGCAGATAAATACCATGATAAAAGCACGATAGAGATCAAGCTTTAATGGTGAGGGTGTAACCTAAATTGGCTTTGTTCACCTTCGATCAGGTTTTTTTGTTGCTGCAGCGTGGTGATTAAAAACTGTTTTAAAGCATGAACTCTGGCGGTTTCTCTAAGATCCACATGATTTAAGACCCAGATGCCCCAATGGGATGGGGCCAGTTCCAGCTTTAATCTTTCGACACTTTTTTCGGCCAGTTTATCGGCCAGAAAACATGGCATTCTGGCCAAACCTAAGCCCGCTTTGACCGCTGCATACATGGAGGCCAGGTCATCAACACGTAATACCACGTTAGCATCGGGAAAGTAGCTGCTTGCCCAGTCAGGAAAATGGCTTTCGTCATTCCATAAGATAAGGCTATGCTGCTCTTTTTCTCGTTGGTTATAGTCGCTGGATGCATAGACACCGTGGCATAACTCGGCTACTTTTTTCCCGATAAGATATTCTGGTGGAGCAGGCGTTAAACGTACGGCAATATCGGCTTCTCTGGCGTTTAGGTCTTTTAAATTTGGGCTAACTATTAGCTCCAGATCGATCTCGGGGTAGGCTTCGGTAAAGCGGGGTAAGTGGGGGATAATGCAGTGATTGGCTAAATCATGTGGCAGGGTCATACGTAATTTACCTGAAAGGCGGGTATCGCCGGCAAATAATAGCCTTTCTACTTTTTTGTTTTGGCTTTCAATTTCCAGGGCGTAGGCATAGATGCTTTCAGCGGCTTCGGTCATCACATAACCGGTACTGATGCGCTCAAATAAACGTACCCCGTGTTTTTTTTCCATCGCAGTAATACGCCTGGATACCGTGGAGTGGTTAACTGCCAGAGTTATAGAGGCGGCCGTGACGTTGCCCGCTTGAGCAACGGCGAGAAAGTAGCGTAGATCATCCCAATCATTCATTGGTGCATTATTGCACGTATATTTTGCAAAAGTCGAGAATATACGCGGCTCAGCGTTGAGTCTATAGTTTCAGCTCATTCACAGCACACACTTATGCCATTCAAGGAGTCGATTATGACGGCATAAGCAATTGGACAATTAACCATTCATGATAAGCATTGGGTCGAGCAATATAATCAACGCATCGTGCCGTTGCTTCAGCGCCACTGGGCTAAAGGTCGACCTCAGCGCTTGGAAGGTTCGGCAGCATTGCCACATGTATTAATCAATATTGCCTTTGATTCGGTAGAGGCGGCTAAAGGCTGGTATGAAGATCCAGAGAATCAAGCATTGGTTAAACTGCGTAATAGCGGCTCACATTTTGAATTATTGTTGTTAGAGGCGAATTAAATCTTATTTTTAGTCAGGGTCTTAGCCTAAATATGCAGGGGGTAATGCATTGCCCTCTGTCACAAATTCCCGCGATGTCAGTTTTAAGCGTGGCAATGCTCTTCATAGTTTAATGGAAACAGGTATACTTATCGTACCTTATAAATGCTCTAATCCAAATTGATTTGACGATGATGCATTCCCAAAAAAACAAGAGTGAGCACTATCGCCGTATCGGTTTGCGGTTTGTCTATTTCACCACGCCTGTTTTTAGCCTGTTTTTTGTTTGTATTGCCTTAGCCCGAACGGTCCAGTTAACTGATTTCTCCAATCAGGTGCTGTATATGGGAATGGCTTATATGGCAGCGGTTCAATTTTTTAATTATCTCTATATCAGGTCTTTAAACGTTGTCACTCGCCATCACATACGACTTCTTTTGTGGCTATTGGTTATAAACAATCTGCCCTTCTTCTGTTATTGGGTCTTTTATCTAGGGGATTTACGTAGCCTAATGTATGTGGCCGCTGTCACCAGCACGATGGCTTTATTTTCGATAGCCACGATGTTGCAAAGCATTATCTACAATGCGGTCTTGTCCTGTTTATTGCTGATAACGGTTTATATTGCTGCGGGAACCGGGAAATGGATAGATATTGGCAGTGATATGGCCCATATTGCGGTGTTATTTTCGGTGACGTCCTGGTTGTCTTTTTTGGCCGATGTGTTTACTAAACAAAGGCATAAACTTGGCGAAGTGGTCAAAGACTTAAATAGCAGTAAAGATGCGTTAGGTGAAGAGAGCCTGGCCAAGAGTGAGTTTCTGGCCAAGATGTCACATGAGATTCGCACACCGATGAATGGTGTATTAGGTATGTTGCAGCTATTGATGGAAGATGAAAAAGAGCCCACTCGGCAACATTATTTACAAACCGCACATAATTCTGGCCGTGCGTTGCTGAGTGTGATGAATGATATTCTCGATTTCTCCAAGATTGAGGCGCAACGTCTGGAGTTGGAGAATATCGCTTTTGATATGCATCAGTTATTACATGAATGTATCACCGTGTTTACCCCCAACGCCAAAGAAAAAAACCTGCTATTGGATATCACCATTGAACCCGGCACCCCCCAATGGGTGATGGGCGACCCGACTCGTATACGCCAGATTTTGATTAATTTATTATCCAATGCGGTGAAGTTTACCGATAAAGGTGGCGTGATTATGACCGCTGCCGTTTTAGATGATAGCGAACAGGTGAATTGGAAAATCAGTGTGATTGATACCGGTATTGGTATTACCGCGTCACAGCAGACAAAGCTGTTTGAATCTTTTCAGCAGGCGGATAGTTCAACCACCAGACGTTTTGGTGGCACCGGTTTAGGTTTATCGATTTGCAAACAATTAACCGAGCTAATGGGTGGGACTATTCAATTACAAGGTCAGCAATCGGTTGGCAGTTGTTTTACGGTGGAATTGCCTTTGCAAAAAGTTGAGCCCAGTGACGTTGTTGATGCAGATGATGAATGTAATGAAAAAAATATCCTCCAGGCAAAAGATTTAACCGCGTTGGTGGTGGATGATAATGATGTGAATCGTATGGTGATTCATGCCATGCTGAATAGACTTTCTATCGAAAACCTGGTTTTTGCTTCGGGTAAAGAGTTTTTACAGTTTGTACGCAGCGCCGAGAAAGACTTTGTTTTTGACTTTGTATTGATGGATTGTGAAATGCCCGATATGAATGGTTATCAGACCACCCGTTTATATCGACAGTGGGAAAACGAAAACCAGCAGCGTGAAAAACCGGTGATTGCGTTAACTGCCCATGTACAGCCTTCTTATTTAGAGCATTGTCTGGAATCCGGCATGACGGACTATTTGATTAAACCACTGGATTTAGATGAGTTGTTATTGAAATTACAGCAGCATAGCCATGAAACGGCCTAATAATTTATGTTTTTACGCGAGCAACATTAAGATGATAACCGATGAAGAAATTTGATCACGGTATTATTGACGTGCTGGTTGCAGAAGATCAGATTAAGCAGCGTATTGCGGATATGGGCAAGCAGCTGACGGCGGATTATGCCGATATTGATGCGCCACTGATTGTCGTGGTATTGATGAAAGGTGCCTTTGTTTTTGCTGCAGATTTGGTTAGAGAGATTCAATTACCGTTGCATATGGATTTTATGATTGTTAGCAGCTATGGCGATAAAACCGAATCATCCCGAGAAGTGCGAATTATCAAAGATTTGCAAGAGGCGATTCATGACCGGCATGTATTGCTTGTGGACGATATTATCGATACAGGCCTGACCTTTAAAAAGATTGTGGATCTATTGCAAGGTCGTAATCCACGTTCATTAAAAACTTGTACCTTGTTGGATAAGTCCGGCCGGCGTGAAACGGATTTGGATGTGGATTATTTTGGATTTCATATTCCTAACAAGTTTGTTGTAGGTTATGGTCTGGATTATGCGCAATCTTATCGCAATCTTCCGTATATCGGCATACTTGATCCAGGTGCTGAATAAAATAGGCCTATCAACGGGCGCAAGCTTATTGCCTGGTATTGGCAGGGTTTAGCCTTGGCTTAGGCGGAACTGCGTTTAAGACGATTTTTATATCCACAAACGGCATGTGTTTATAGTCTTGTAGTCAAACATCATTTTCTAGCACACTCAAAAGTGTCGCAATGGAAGCGGTCATTAAAACGCTATAATACCTTCAAAATCTTGTTTTAGTCTTTAACCAGGTCTTTATAGGCGTACCAGGTGGCGTGCCCCAGTAATGGAAATATCACTATCATCGCAACCAGGTAGGTTGCAAATGCAATCGCCGTTAATGTGGCAATAATCATCGCCCAAATAATCATCGCGGGTAAGTCTTTGCTGGCAACCCTCACACTGGTTTGAATGGCCGTCTTGGCATCAACATGGTGATCGATGATCATCGGCACGGTGACAACTGAGCAGACAAAAACCACGATGGCTAAGGCTGTGGTAGCCATGCCATAGGCAAAAACCTGTGCGGTACTGAGGCTATACATTACATCCCCCCATACGGTTTGTTCTATCGGTGGGGCGACTGAACCGATGGCCACCCAAATCAATAAATAAGAGGCAACAAACCAGGCTGCACAAATCAAAAATAAGCGATTAGCCACACCTAAAAGATGGCTGCGATTGGTGAGCAAGACGTTTAATGAACTATCAAAATCACTGGGCTGATTTTTATCGCGGCAACGTGACAGTTCACAGACTCCGGCGGCCATAATTGGCCCCATGACCATAAAGGCGGCGATGGCTGCGGCGAGGAAAAAGGGGTGGCGTTCATACGTGATGATGACCATGCCCAGTGCCGAGACAATAAAACCATAAGCAAGGCTGGCTGAACGATGGTGTAATAAATCTTGCCAGGCTTCTGCAAGCCAGACAAAGGGTCTGGTTAAAGGGACATTGGCAATAGGGTAGATGGCTTCATGGTGACTGGGAATATCCATGGGACTTACCTCAGGAGGATAATACTCAATAAGTATAGGCCAGCCTGAGATTTACGTTTATATCATCGGGTTTAATCAATGGCTTTGTTTTTAAAAGTGATAGCCTATCATCAGCTCACCATAAAACAGTTTCCTATTGGCCAGCCCCACTTTTACTTCGCTGGATTGGTAACGAATGATATAACTGACTTCTATGCCTGTGTTGAACTCCAGCCCCGTGCCTGCCCAAATCTCTAAGATAATGGGTTCAACTTCATCGTGGCTATAACGGATGGTGCTGGATTTAAATTGTCCCTGTAGAAAAACATTATAGGCGCGGGCTTTTATATTGGCGCCAGCAAGAAAATAGAATTCATTAAATACGTGGTTTTTGAGCAGAGACAGTTTGCTTTTATTGCCGTAGCTATTGGTATAAACATTAAAGTTATAAGGCGCAGATTGTATGTTGCCCATACGCATATTGATGCCGATAACCGCATCGCTGATATAACCGATATTAATGCCTGCTGCAGTGCTGATCTGCAGATAACTTATAGCGGTATGATGGTATTGCTGTAAGGTTAGCGAATATTGCATTGTGGGTTCACCGCCTGCTGAAATTTGATGTTCCCAGCCTTTGGCTTCGTTGGCATCAATGGCTTTATGAATGGCATTTTGAAAGTTACCGGCTGCATCCAGGCCTAGAATGCCTATCGATAACGAGGCCAGCCAGGAATAGGACGCATCTGCCGACAGTACTTGCTGTGTATTGCTTAGATAAAGCAGGCTGGCATAGGGACGGTCGTCAACAATCGGTGTAGACACTTTGATGTCGGAGGGGGTAAACAGTGCCAGGCCTAATTCACAACCATGGCCCTGAGATTGCTTTGTTGCAGAGCCTGCAAAATTTAAGGAAAAGTCCAAAAGGGATAATAAAGCTCTGATGCAAAACCAAGATTGTGCGGCATTTTTGCCTGAGAAGGCCAGGGCTAAACCGCCGGTATAATCGCCATCGTCTCGGCTGCCAGCAAAGGTGTCGTTATCCATATACAGCGAAAAACTGATGGCATCATGAGACTCTGCCTTATTTTCTGCCGGTGTATTGCAGGTTTTTGGGCAGGGGGCATCTTGTGGTTCAGATAATACCGTGACTGGCTGGCTACAAAGAAAAAGCAACATCAAAAAGCTATATTGCACCAGCCGGTTGAATATCCAGGCCTTCTTCATATAACCGCTGCCCCCCCCCTATGAATGCCCCGTTGCATTAAGTATAAACACAAATAATGCATTCACCACTGATGCTGGAGTTGTAGTTTTGTTACTGGTGGTTTTTGGCATTGCTATTAAAAATATCGCCATTAAACACCAGGGTATCGGGATGGAAGGTATACCAGGCAAACCAGTATGATCGTAATATTGCGATGGGGCGGTTGTTGATATCCACGGCTCTGGCGGTTCGGCTTTTTTTGTCAAAATACAGCTTGATGGTGTGTTGATTGATCTTATCAACTAGAGGCGAGTTTAAGTCTGCCAGTTCTATAAAGGGGTAAGCCTTATGATGGCCATTGATGGAAATACCTAGTGTAATCTCTTTGGGGTGGTAGCGTTTATCGTGATGGGCAATGGGGAAATACAGTTGCCGACTCTGCGCATAATCCCCGTAGGGGCCTTGTTGATAATTTCGTAAATAACCGGTATCAAAGGACAGCACTTGAGTTTCGGGATAACGTTTAATCCAGAGCTGCCAAGTGCTGTGTTCCATGGGCAGTAGCTTAAGTTGTTGGCCTTTGAATGGGCCTGATATTGCCTGCATTAATATTTGTGACCACAGCGAATCCGTGTGTTTATCATACATCAGCACATCGCTGTTATAGAGCAAACCGGATACAGAAAAACGCAGTGTTTTGTTATCTATAGTGGCGTTAAATGCCATGCCGGTTCCACATAACGGGCAGTAGCTGATTAATACGGCTTTATCGCCAAAGTGATCATTGACGATTTCATGATAATCAAGAATTCGAATGGGGTAGGCTTTAACCTCACCGTTATAACTCAGCCCCAACACCTTGTCCTGCGGTTTTAAATTCAACATCTTAGCGGCTGAAATAAATACCGGGTTGTTCAGTGCAGGAATGCCATCTCTGGGTGGCCCACCATGCATAATCTGTTCGGCTGGAATAGTGCTATTGCTGATGTTAAATCCATTTAAATATTTTTGAGCATAGAGCTGATTTCCGATGAAAGGCGCTAATATAATTAAAAGGAAAATATAGATGATAGGGCGGGCAAGAGCTGAGTTAATAAGGCGTGTTTTAAGGTTATTCATGGCAAGCTCTGTTACCGTCTTCGCCAGCCTATTAGAGATGGCTATAAGTTTTAAGCGCTAGTGATAAACATGTAACGATAAAAACAGCTCCAGCGTATCAAGCTGCCTATCTATTTCCTGTCTGTGTTGGGAAACGCCGGATTTCCATTCAATCATCGGTAATAGAAATTGACTGATTTGCAGGCCATAACGTCGATCTGAGGCGTTATTATTATCGTCTATTGTATGGTTTTCTGCGCTTAACTTAAGAAACCAGGAATGACTGAGTTCTATCGTCAATTCTGCAAATTGAATCTGCTGTTGTCTATCTGCAGTGAAGTCATTGCTATCTTCTATCCAATCCCATTGTAGTAATGTGGCGGTTGGACCAAGGCGAAAACCAAAAAATATATTAAGCATCTGCCTTTCACTGATCTTATGCCTATTGATGTTGATACTGCTGCCGAGTCGCCAATCGGCTTGTAAATAAAGGCCAAATAAACTCAGTTGTTTGCCGGTTTCATTATCTTGTGCACCGGCCTGACCGTTGCTTATTGCGGCGGCCCATTGCCAGTGTTGTGTGAGACCTCCCAATTCAAGACCCTGATCGGCCGAGAAAAAATTCATCTGGGTCAGGCGGCGGTTAAAGGTTTCATCATCCTGTAAACGCCAGCCATAAGGCAAAAAGAACTGGCCCAATTTTATATAGCCCTGCTGTTGATCACCTATAGGCATTAATAACCAGGCTTCCCGGTTTCTAACATCTCCGGGGGCTATGGAGTGATCCAGATAAAGTTGCAGAAAATCGTCGAGTAATCGCACATCAAAATAGAGCTGGGCTGCCTCGATTGAAAAAGCACTGTGTGAACTTTTTTCTGCGGCTGAATTTTGATTTTCCTGATGGGCGTAAGTGGCATTTAATCGGGCGTCAAATCCTATATCCCAGTATGGACTCAGAGCTTGTGTGGATAAATGCGATGCAGGTTTTGTTGTTGCTAGTAGATTTGTTTGCAGCCAGGCTCTGGCAAAAGGTTTACGTTTTCCCGCACCGGTTGGATTGCTATGACATTGCTGACAGTGCAGGCCGGTTTTCACCGCTATCCAGGGTTCAGCTTGAATAGCCATACTGAAAAAAATGGCGATAAGGCTAAGACTTAAGAGACGTATAAGGTAAATCATCACGATGGACTTTTTTTTCAGAGGCTCTTTTTAAGGGTATAGCCTGTCAGAATAAAAGCGTTATGTTGATTGGCAGCTAAGCCTGCGTAAGCATATCTCTATTTATTCTTATAGATGGACCATCGCCTGTGCACTGGCCAAGGCTAGCGGCGCTATACTTTAGCTATAGTGTAAAAGTACGGAGGGATTTGCTATGCACGCTTTTCATGTTAAAACCTCAACCCATATTTTTCTGCTGGTACTGGTACTGGTGTTTTTACTGTTTAGCAGCAGTGGCATCGCTGCGACCTATAGCGATGGTTTTGAAAATAACAATGTCACGACGGTGGCCGACTTTACCGTGGTAGATGATGGCATTAGCTTAAGCTTCACTGGCGGTACGGCTTTTCGCATTGGCAATGGCAGTCTTTATCATTCCGGGCTTAAATCGTGGATGTTAGAGCCTGCAAGTAGCAATAGCCGTGGTACTCATCCCGGTATGGGTATGGTGATGTCCGATACCGATATAGGCACCGTCTCTTTCTGGATTATTGCAGATTCTTCTCAAATGAGTGCGGTTGTATCCTTGCTGGATATCAACGGCAATGCGGTGGAAAATTTCAGCCCGTTTATGGGTTTATCGACGTCTTGGCAGCAAGTCAGCTTCACCATCACCGCCGGTAGTTTTCCTATCAGAAAGGTTTCTGTGGCGGTGATGGGCACGGGCATGTTGGCGGTAGATGATATTATTGCAACGTCTGTTGTTAGTGCTGATGCTTCAGATTCTGGTAGCGCTGACGCTAATGATTCAGACGCTAATGATTCAGCTTCGGACTCAAATGGTTCAGATTCAGCCTATGGTGGTTCATCGGCGACAAATGATAGCGCAGGATCCTCCAGTGGTGGCACCGTGCCTGTGTCCCTGTTGATTTTTTTAATTCTGTTGGCTTGTTGTTATACATTAACAAAAATAATTCAATCTAGGTCTGATGACGGCCATTTAAAAGCCATTAAAATTAAGCCTGACATGCCTGAATAAAGCCTCAGGCATGGCTTTTTTTTGATAATAAAATACGGCATTCAAAACTGAACAAGTTTTTTATGCCCGAACAGCTTTATTGTTTTTATGCCAAAACAGCATCATCAATGCAGGGGCTAGAATCAAATTGGCAATCAATGCAATGATGATCGCAAAGCTTAATAACCAGCCAAATTCTTTATTGGTAGAAAGCTCACCGCTTAAATGCACAATAAATCCGCCGACTAATACCACCGACGTGAAAAATATTGCCCGGCCACAGGTGTGCAGGGTTTTATGAATGACGATTTTGATATCATCATATTCTTCGGCGTAACGGCGGAAGTGATGCATAAAGTGAATGGTGTCATCCACCGATATGCCGATAATAATACAACCTATGGTGGAGGTGATGATGTTCAGTGGAATACCCAGCAAACCTATCATACCCACGGTAATTAATATCGGGAACATATTGGGCGCAAAGGCCAATAAACCGCCTCTAAAGCTTTCCATTAATAACAGCATGATAAGAAAAACAAAGATGAAGGCGATTAGATAACTTTCTACCGTACCGATTAATAAGGAATACAGGGTTTCACCAAAGATAGGCAGCAGGCCAACGACCTTAACCTCGATATGCCCCAGGCCATGTTCTTTGAGTTTGTCATTGATCAGCCCGTGAATATTTTTGACATATTCCCTATAGAACAATACATTGCTCCATTTAAGTTGCACATTGATACGGGCCAGGCGTAAATCAAAGTCGCTGTAGTCATATATATCATCGGAGCCACTTTCAAATAATAACAGTTCCTGCGCAATCAGCTGTCTATTATCAGGAATCACAAAAAAGTCAGGATCATTATCATTCAGTGCCCTGTGGGTTTCCTTGATCACACTCAGTATGGAGGTGGCTTCTACCGCATCAATATCTTTGAACTGGTAATCTTTAATCAGGATTTCAATGTCTTCAATCGCTTTTAAAATGTTAGGGTCGTGCAGGCCATTTTTTTCCTGCGTATCCAAAATAATATAGGCGCTCATGGAGCCGTCCATCAACGTATCAACCTGTTTAATTCCGGTGATTAAATCATGGCCTTCGGGATACCATTCCAGCGGGTCATGGCTAAACTGGGTATTTAAAATACCGACCACCGCCAAGGCTGCCAGTGCTGTGGAAAACCAAACCACTTTTTTTGCATGGTTGATGCCGATATCGGCACAGGTATCGATGAAGCTGTCTACCCATTTTAAAATCAGGCTGGGTTTCTCTTGCGCTTCTTCATCCTGATCTTCATGAGTAGACTTATTTTTGACGACGGTATGTCTTTTGATAGGTAAAATGGCCAGCAAACTGGGTACCAAAGCCAGGGTATAAAACAAGGCCATAACCACGCCAATGGCACCAAATATGCCCATGGTGCGGGTGGGCATCATGTCAGAGGCTAAAAACGATAACAGCCCGGCGGCGGTGGTTAACGTGGTTAGCAATACCGCGATAGCCGTCTCCTTGATGGATTGGGTGATGGCCTGATGTTTATCCATGCCGTTATCGTAGTGTTTATAAAAAATACTGAGGATATGTATCGCATCGGCAATGCCCACCGCCAATAAAAAGGTCGGAATAATTTGGGTATTGCCGTTATACGGATAACCCAGGGTAGGCCATAACGCCAGCGTCATCAGCAACGATAAAGCCACCACCAATAACGGTAATAATACCCCCGATAGGCGGCGGAATAATAAACCTAATAAAACGATGATGATCAACATGCCTAAACCAATGGAGCGGCCGGTAGATTTTTCCATATCCTTGGAAATACTCAGGTTCATCGTCGGTCCACCTGCATTTTTTACGATAAAGCCGGCACTGGTAAATTGTTTGGCCAAATCGATAACCGCCTGTGAATAGTCGGTTTCTTCCTGCGCCTGTAAATAAGTAAAACCGGCATCATTGGGATTGTTATTGTTGGGGGAGAAGACCAGCGGTTCTATCAATACATTGAGGATCTTCTCATTGGCTGAAATAACCGCGCCGATATAATTGGGGTTGCTCATCACCACCTCTTTAAAGGCTGGAATATCGGCGGCTGTTTCAGGCCATATCTCACCGAGATCACCGCTGATCATCGTGTCATCTTCCCCGCGGGTGTAACGCACATTAGCGAGGCTGGTGACTTTTAATAAAAAGGGTACTTGTCGCTCGGCCGCGTCATGCAGCGCGCGGATTTTATTGAGATTCTGCATCGTGAAAACCCCATCTTCTGTCTCCACCGTAAGCAATGCACCGGGAGCATAGTTAAAGGTCAGGCGAAAATCGTTATAATCGACCATCGCTGGATCGTTATGGGGTAAAAAGGATTCTATGGAGATATCCACCCAACCGTGGCGAATCTGTGGAATAACCGCAGCACTGAGTGCTAATGTGAGAAACAGCACTAACCAGCGATGATCTACAACCGTGGTGCTCCATGATTCAAAGAAGCGTTCGATATTTTTACGGATATTCATGTAAGCCCATCATCTATTAATGCTTGGTTTTTATTATTTGCAAAACGTATTTGATTGATGATAGGTAGCACATGGCCTGATGGCCATAGCTAGTGTTAGAAATTACGTACATGTAATATCAGGGTGGGTAGATAACGATATGCCCCATCTGGGGCACTTTTAATGAATCAATTAAAATATATCTACTTCTGGTTCAGGGGCAAGATACAACATCAATCCCACAAACTGACAAGCCAGAATGTCTTTTTGTTTTTCGTTCAGGTCTTTGTCTAACCAGATTCTACCAGGTTTATAAACTTCCACCGCTCCGGAAGGTGTGCTGTTCTTGTTGATGCTATCAATTCGGTAACCACTGGTCTCTCCATGTTGTTGCAAGGCTTTAACTGTGTAGTTTTCTCCATCGGCTTCAAGACTGCCAGCAAAGCTGCCTTTGTTTGTGGCTTTAAGAGCTGTTTTTCCGACCGTGCCGTTGCCGGTCTTACAAGCGCAGTTAAAGCTGGAGCTGCGTTCTTCTATAGAGAAACCACTGGAGGCTAAACTGTCAGATTCAATTTTAACGTCACAGCGCCCGTAATATTCACCTGATGGCGTTTCAAATGTATAGTCGTATCCGGTCTCGATTGTGCCTGAGTTAATGTCTAGCTTGGCAATAGAGACGGTATTGGATTGATTGCTATCCCAGTCACGATTAACCTTGGTGACTTTATATTGACCCAGTGTGAAGGTTTCGTTGGCTAATGAGCCCGACCAACTGCTGCGTTCGGTGGCTGTGATTTCATCACTGCTGGCAGCGATGTCACCAGGGACTTCCATTGTTGGCGTAGTGATGCAGCCGCTAAACAGGCTACTTGCAGCCATGCACACTAGTATTTTTTTTATGCTCATTTTTTAGCTCGGAGTCATTATTGTTAAGTCGAAGGCGAATTATAAGGGCATTAGTTATATAACCGCAATTTCAGTTTGCTTACAGGAGAAGCGTTTTTCAATGGTGCTACTCCGATCTATGGAAATCCTGTTAGATCAGTTATTTCTATTAAATACTGAACAGGCCATGCCTCTTAGGCATTTAGCAGAGAAATTCAGAGCTAGGATGTGTGTTGGTGTTGTTATATAGATGCTCAGTCTTTGCTAAGCTGAGCAAAACATTCAGGATAAAATAAACCCTGTATGGCTTTGAAACTCTGCCACAGAATTGGCCTAAACGCCGTTAAATCTCTGATACTTCCAGACAGGTGGTGGATGTGGAAATGTAGGGTTTTGTCAAAAATAGATTATCACCGCTGTATCATGCGGGTGATATTTTATGATGCTGAGGTTCTAACCGGGATGCCTAGGATTATGTGAATCGTAAATAATAAAAGGCCTGCCCTGTTTGGTTTTTCAGGGCAGGCCTTTTTATTTCCATTAATAAACTATTTTCTGAATAAGCGTCTGGAACCTGCCATCAAACCCAATAACAACATGGTTAAAAATGAAGTGCTGCCCGATGAGCCTTTGGCATAACTATTCACCACGTCTTCTGCACTATCAATCAAGTCATTAATATTATCGGTAATCGATGTGCTGCTATCGGTATTAGCATTGTTATCTATGCTGCCATGTTCAATACTGATGAGCTGCTCATGTGTTTCTCCATTGCTGGTGACTGCAAGTTTTAATGTGACGATCTGACCTGCCTCACTTTGATCAAATATGACTTCAGTCTCTAAGGCATTGGCATCAACAATCTCGGCAGAGCCTGATTCTACACTCCACTGATACGTTGCATCCTGAATATCAAAACCGGACGACTGCGCCCCCGAGATGGTGATTTTAGCGCTGTCTAACACCGTCATTTGGCTGGCAGAGGTAATCAGCTTGATGAGGTTGTCATAAACATTATCAGCATTGTTATCGCTGTTGCTGTCGCCATTATTTTCTGAACTGAAAGCGGTTTCCAGTTCAAACTGCAGACCTTCTCCTACAATAGAATAGATATGATTGGCCGCGGCTTGTTTGACGGGTGTGAT
Source organism: Pseudomonadales bacterium (assembly GCA_013215055.1). GTDB lineage: Bacteria > Pseudomonadota > Gammaproteobacteria > Pseudomonadales > DT-91 > CAKMZU01. Next base: position 14,657 of record JABSRQ010000027.1, read on the forward strand.
TGAATCAACATCGCCATCGGCGGCAATAAAACCGGCTTTAATATATTGAGAATTGGCATTTATTTCGGTTGCCAGATAATAGGGCCAGTTATTTTTATTACCCATATTGCCGGCAATCGTGATGGAATATTCTTCCAAATCACGCAGATTATTTCCCGCATAACTGCCATCCATCAAACGTAATGTCACCACCGTACCTTCGGTTAAATCCATATCGGCTCTTAAGGCCCCTAGGTCGTAAAATGCGCTGTTATCACCTGAATCGATGTTGCCATTATTGTCTTCGTCGGCATCGACGGTGTTTAATTGATAGGCCAGGGTTTGCCATGTATTGTTGATATAAGACCAAAGCGTGACATAAACCGTTTGCCCGTTTAAAGGAATATCCGCGACATTGATTTGATTACCGGATACCGAAGAACGGAAAATATCATCTTCTCCCGGTTGTGAACCCAGGTATAGCCACGTTTGGCTGGCATCGTTATTAGTGATAGAAAATGTGACATTGGATTGAGAAATTGTGGAGCCGCTGGCGGGGCTGCTCAATGTCGCAGCGCTTGCTTGCTGCTGAATATCATCTGCGTTGTTATCAGAACCATTGTTGTTATCAGTGGCATCATCTTGTGTGTTGCCGCTTGTGCCGCCGCCGTTAGATCCGCCTGGCAAGCCTGAAATATTGACATCACTACAGCTATAAAAAGTTTCCGTACTGTCTGAGCGCTCCCAGACATTATAGATAATGCGGTCACCGTTAAAACCAGACGGTAATTGGCAATCCATATTGTAGCGATTGCTGCCATTGAGGGTCACGGAACCAAATTCACAAAATTGCTGTAAGTCTGACCACTGCAAGGGCTTGGAGAAATCATAGGAGTCTTTAGTAATATAATAGGTCCAGCGTTTGGTCGCATGCGGGGCCGAACCGTAATAACTGAAACTCAGTTTACCTGAAGTATTAATACGGGTTTTAGGCCAGTCATCACGGGCTAAATCGAAGCCTTGATATTGCTGATTACCTCCGCTGCATAATTTACCGTCCGCTACAAAGGCTTTATCGTTACCGCCAGCGTTTTGGCTGATGGCGCTCCAGTTATACATGGGGCTAGCGCCACCTACGGCTTTGGCCGCTTTACAGGCATCCGATTTTGGTGATTCCGGGCCTTCTTGATAACACTGATACGTGCGATTGATGGGGTAATTCATCGTGCCGTGAGCCAATGATAAACCCGAGTAGGCGGTGGCTATAGCTAACATTAATGCCGATGTTTTATATTTCATTATGGGGTCCATAGCTTTCAGTAAGCGTTTGTTTTATTCGATAAAACAACGATACCGAGAAAGTTAGGATTTCCCCATACGCCAAACGGTGCAGAAATGGCTTAAGCCTTCAATAGCTGTATTTTAATGACAGGCTGATGCCGTCGTTTAAAACATTAACAAAATATTTATGATTTTTTCTAAGCTGTACCGCGTATTGATTGTCTTTTTTGTTATGAAATAACGCCACAATTTGGGTGGTGGATATGGAATAAATGATTTCATCCCGGGCTAATAAATCACCATTAAGTTTGTCACTGATGCCATCGTTGAGGTGGTTTTCAACCACCACGTTATGTTTTGAAATACTGGGCTGATGTATGCTTGCCATGGTTTGATAGTTGCTGTTAAAGGCCTCGTAAGTCAGTGGTACTTCGGCTGCCATAGCTGCGCTGCCCAGGCAATAGGTGATTGAGCAGATAGCCGTACGTAATATTTTTTGTAAACTTAAACAGTGACTAAGCTGTTTTTGATTGATCATTTTAAGCTTAAGTAAAATACTGCCAATACATTGATGGGGCTGGGATTTTTGTTTTTTTAATGCCGAGGAAAGTTGTTGAACATTGATTAATTGCTCTTCCAGCAATAAATCGCCTAATCGATTTTTTCGCATGTACTGCATAACATGACCTAGGTGAATAATGTGTGATTTTTTATTTTTGTTAGTTTTACGGAAGTCCTCTTTGTTAAAAAATCTAATCAAAAGTGATAAACGTGACAGTGATCAACTTAAGTATAGCGGGTGAGTGATGTTATGCTCGTCATTAATAGGGCGTTACTCAGATCAATTAAGCATAAGAATAGATTGATATTTCACCCGTGGGGATATGCGACCGTTTTAATGTGGTACTGCATGGGGCTAGAGGTGTAAGGCTTTGTTTAAGTCGTCAAGCAATAAGGGTTTAGCCAGATAGGCATCCATACCGGCGGCTATGCATTTTTCTTTATCACCTTCCATTGCATGGGCTGTGAGTGCAATAATCGGTATGTGTTGGTTTTGCTGTTGCATCTGGCGAATTTTGATGGTGGCGGTATAGCCATCCATCACCGGCATCTGGCAATCCATAAAGACCATGTCATAGTTTTTTTGGCTCACCGCCTCCAGCGCTTCTTGGCCATTGTTCACAATATCAACCTGACAACCCAGCATCGTAAGCATTTTTTGGGCGACTTGTTGATTAACCTTATTGTCTTCGGCCAATAATACGCGAGAGGCTTTGATGGAATCATTATTGGATGATTGACTGATCTGCGGCTGTTCAGCGTCGATATTTTCCGCCTCTTTTTCTGTGATCGGCAAGTTTAGGTCGACGCTGAACTCTGAACCTTGGCCTTCGTGGCTTTTTACATCAACATCACCTTGCATCATGATGGCCAGTTTTTTAACAATCGCAAGACCCAAACCTGTACCGCCATAGTCTTTATCATTACCTGTGTCTATTTGTTGGAAGGAGGCAAATAAACCGCTGAGTTTATCGGCGTGAATGCCGATGCCGGTATCTTTAACGGCAATACATATCGTTTGCCGACCTCTTTGTGTGCCGATAAGGTGAGTGCTGATAATAATCTCACCGGCATCGGTAAATTTAAACGCATTGGAGAGCAAATTATACAGAATTTGTCGCAGGCGATTTTTATCTACTAGCAAATAATCGGCCAGGGCATCACATCGTTTATAGCGGGTGGTGATTTTGCTGTTGGCTGGAATCTTTACAAACATGGCCAGAGCGTTCTCAATTTCCTGATGTATATTTACTGCTGTGGGGCGTAATACCAGTTTGCCAGCCTCCATTTTTGAATAGTCGAGAATATCGTTGATGACGGTTAGCAGAGTTTCTGATGAGAGTTTGATGATCTGGGTATATTCTTTTTGCTGGGTATTTAATTGGGTGGTTAGCAGGATATCGGTCATGCCAATCACTCCATTCATAGGCGTTCGAATTTCATGGCTCATATTCGCCAGAAACTCGCCCTTATCTTGGCTGGCTTTATCGGCTGCTTGCTTGGCTTTTTTTAATAAGGTTTTCTGTTTTTTTAAATGTCTATTCATGCGGGTTAGTTTTGCTAAGGCTTGGCTACGTTCATGGTTGATGGCGGCTTGATATAAAATACAGATGGCGATCACGGCGATAAATCCCTGCAATAAAAGCAGCGATTCATTTTGATCGATTCGATAAAAAGGGCCATGCCCGGCGGCGGTGCCTATCACGGCAATGATGGCCACAAAAATGACCGCAAGCCCTGCATATATACGCCCCATGATCAGATTGATAACAATTAATACCGGAATAAAAAAATATGCCTGTAATGAAAAAACACGTATTTCTGCCCAACTAAAAAAAGTTAAAAAGCTTAAACCTGCCAGTAAGATCAAACTGCATAGGTGATGTATGGCGTGGGTGTTTTTATTGTCAAAATCTATTTGGCCAGAGTTGCGTAAAAGTGCCTGGCCCAGCCAAAATAATCCAGGGGTAATAATTAAAAGTCCCGAAGTATCGCCAATTAACCAGGTTAGCCACACCGTTGTGATCATCTGTGGGGATAGATCTTGCCATAAAAATAAACTGCCAACCCCCATACTTGCACTGATTATGCTGCAGAAAATACAGATAAAAATAAAACGGCTGACGCTTGAGGTGCTGCAAAATAGGGCATTTTTATTTTGTAAAATCGCTAAACAATAAAAAGCAGCCAGGGCTTCCAGCATATTCCCCAAACCCATGGTGGTGCAGCCGATCAGGGTGTCTGGATGTTGTAATATATAGGTCCAAAGGCCTGTGGCATCGAGTAGCTGGTCACGTTGAAAGAAACTGACGAAGTTGGCTAAAAATGCGCCGGAAAATATTCCCGGGGCCAGACGTGGACCGAATATTAACAGAGCTGCCAGCGCAATACCTGAGGGTGGCCAAACAGGGGATGCATGGGTATCCGATAATTGCAGGTGCAGGCTCAGTAGGGCTGTGACGGTGTAAATCAACGTTAATAACAGATTTAATGCAATATCATGCAACTTATTGCTTGAGAAAAAGCTTAGCTTGGGGAAATCTGCAATAAAGTTTTTTTTCTGCACAGGCTTAACTCTGGCCCAATGATTTTTGCGGCTTCGCTAATAGCCTAGTGCAAGGGTTTACAGCTGGCAATCGCTTGCATCACAAGATGGCTTAAGCCATTTGGGCAATAGTCTAGTCCCTGGGCTTCTTGCTACTCTAGGGTTATAACTAGAGGGCATTAAACATGCATAACCTTATAAAAATATCATTGGCCACGATGGTTTCAAGCAGCTTTCCGCCCGCTTTGGATTATTTTAATCCGCAGGTCCATCTTGTTCAACGTGTGGAAACAAGCCAGCGTGAGGTTGTTCATGTTGAGGTGCCAGTGCAGCATGAGAGCAGACAGATTCAATCAGCTAGTGATGATAATAGCGTTGATGAGCGTTATGACTACGATCAAGAAGCCTTGAAGGTGAGTTCCTGGCAATTAGCGGATAGTGGGCGTATGGACGCGGGGGAACATGATGCTCATTATTCAATCCAGGCTTCTGAGCAGTTTTTAAGCCATCTACAGGTGGGGCAGATCTATCAAGTACCTACACCGTTTCAGACTAAGCAATTGACGGTAGAATTAACCTCTCGATTTAAAGGTATCAATGATAGTACGGTTTTTTCTGGCGAAATTTTTAATGGTGAGGTGCATGAGAGCATTATCATTTCTCAGGGGGAGCACCTCTTACATGTGTCGATCTTATTAGATGGGGGCAGCTATCATGCGAGGATAGATCAGAAAACCGGGCTGGGGCATATCTACCAGGAAATAAATCTTGATGAAAGCGATGTCGGTGAGAGCGCTATCGAGCAGAGCCCACTTTAATCGGGCAGCGATAGATACATCGCCTGCACCGCTTGTTTACCATGACTTCTTTCCAGGCGACGAATAATAAAATGGCCTCGGGCAATATTCTGAAAATGATCGATAAACAGGGTGTTAATAATAGCCCCACCTGCCGCCCCAATCGCAGGAATAGCTTGAGCCGCCGCTTTTTGTGAGACTTGAATACCAAAACGTTCGGCAATTTTACTGATTAATTTAATTAAAACCGGCGCAGTTTTATCACTGAAACCTTTTTGGGCGATATATTCGGTGGCATCGGTAATCGATTTAGCCAATGCCGAACGAATTGTGAAATAGCTGGTCTCTGCCCCATCATCTCCCTGTTGTGGCCCGCCTAAGGCAAAGACTTCCAGACAGGCCATCTTGGTTTCCAGTGATTTAACCGATTCCCCTTCACTGCGGGCAATATCGGCAATGGAACGTAAGATAATGCTGGTAGATACTGGCAGTTCCACGGCGATGGCAGAAAGCCCAAAGAAGCCGCCTAATCCACCAGAAGCCGCTACACCCAGTTTATGCAAATTATGTGAAGCTACAGAACCCGGTGCATCTTGTAATGTGTAAATGGCCGCATCAATGGCTTTCATCAACGCTTTTTCTGTCACCTCGTTAAGTTTTTCTTTAACGTTTTCGGGTAATAACAGCATGCCTTTTTCAATCGGAGCTCCAATCAAATCTGACACCTGCATCATTAAAGAGGTGCTTTGCAAATAGCCTTTAGCACGTTGTAACTGCTGTATATCGTGATCAGAAAACTCAGCCATATTATCACCTGTTATATTTTTAGTTCAGTATAGAGCTTGTGATATGCGCGGTAAATTAATGGGCTCAGTTAGTGTGACTGCTATACTGTGAAACATCTTTTTTATGATTTTTGTCCAGACTACCGGTAAATAACAATGTCTTTGCTACTGAGGTCTTGTTTATTGTGTTTTTCGCTGATGTTTTTTCTGAATGTGCATATGTTTCCTGTTTATGCGCAGCCCTTAAATGAGACTCTCAGCTTATTGGTACCGCCAACGTTGCGGCATAATAAAAGCCAGGCCTTAATTAAAGATGTTGCCAAAGTTAATATTGCCATCACGTTCAGCGAGAGTCATTGTCAGTTCAGGCATGTGTTGATGGGAAATACCTATGATGCTGCGATAGCAGGGGCTGCGATGTTGGCATCTATGCCCAGGGGGTTTGTCTATCAATATATGTTTAAGCTGGATAAAACCATGGATTTGGCCATTGTTAGCAATAAGTTTAATCACTTTAATCAATTATCCGCGTTAGCGGGTAAACGTATTGCTTTACCGGCAGGCAGTTCCAGTGTGACAGTGCTTTTTGAGAAAAAGATAATTGAACAAGGTTTGCAGAATATAGCGTTTGAACGGGTATATTTTGAGGGCAATGATGAGGTCATTAATGCGTTGTTAAAAGGGCAGGTGCATGTGGGTGTCGCAACGATGACGATGTTTAATTCGGTGAATCGCATACAGCGGCGAAAATTACATAGCTTTTTACTGGAAACGCCTTTTCCAACGGGCTTTTTATTGTTACATCCACGTGTATCGGATGTGAAAAAAAACGCGCTTGTTGCCACGTTAAATCATTATATTGCCCATCATAATGATTTATTTGGTGGTTTTGAGCTTCAATTTGAAGCGCTCAATAACTCGGATCTTGCATTATTATCGACCTTAAAAAACAGTGCGGTAATGGCTTCTTGCCCATAGGTTTTGCTAAAGGCAATTAAACGGTACAGGCGGAACGTATCAGCTTATGCTGAATTCAAACGATCATGCTGCAGAGCTTCATGGCTCTACTATGGGAACAGCAACAGATTCTAAAACGTTTATTCATTATGGAGCTTGGGATATTGCTAACCAGGTTTTGTGGGTGAATTGAAATAAAGATATCGCTGTCCCATAAAATCGCTTTACTGGTCAATAACTTTCTCTGCGGTTTAAACTATTTTTTATTGGCCCATAAAATAAAAAGTGCTTCATTATTGGCGGTTTTTAGATTCAGTTGCTGGCGTGATAGGGGCCTGATTCTCCAATTTCAGCCGGTTTTCTGCCTGAGTGTTTCAACAAACAGGCTGCTAAGGTCTTCATTTTTATCATCAATAATAAAGGGCGGGTAGTGATGGTATACATAAATGGTCAATACGGATTCTGCTGAATAAGAAGCACAGCCGTTTAAGTGCAACAGTAATGAATTATTAGGGCTTAAATATATTTTCGCCGTTCAGCCAATAAACCAATCACAATAAAGCCTGTAATGATGCAGGGGGATAGATATAACAGCGGGATTTTAGCCAGCAGCTGTGCCAGTAAAGGCGCAACAAAGGCTAATAAACCGCCGTAGGCAAAGGTGCAGACCATCACAAAGACGATGACCCGCAGGACAAAATTCATCGCACGGATATTGGTTTTAATATATTTATTTAATGTGTCGCCGTAGATCACCAGCAAAGTGGATATTTTGGCGACACAGATTAACTTTAGATGGGGTAATAACCATAGGGACATTTTAATCAGATAGGCAGTGAAAATTTCCATCGACGTTTAGTGTTAGCCATTGTTATTAGTATTTATTTGCATCATAAAGAATTTAGCTAGTGATCACTAAGGGTTTTGGAAAAAATCGCGCCGAAATTCAAAGATTTTCTGGGCCTGATATTCCTGCCATTGGCTCTCGGGCATCGCGGCATACAAAGTTGTGCGTTGATGGTTTAAATCTTGCTGTAATAGGTGAAATTGTTGTTGGTACTGCTGACGCTTGGCCAGCTGTTCAACAATGTGTTGGTTTCTGGCAATAGTAGCCTTGGCTTTTTCTGCACTGAGATAACGTTTTGCCAGCATCGCTTTTTCTTGTTGAATCTGCTGTGTTGATTGTTGTATATCGATTAAGGTTAATGCTTGTTGATATATAGCCTGGTTGGATAAAAAGCCAAACTCATTGCTGGGGTTTTCTTGTTTAAGCCGTTCTTGCAACGTTTCTAATACCTGTAATTTATAGGCAAGATCGGTATTTGGATTTTGTTCTTTAATGGCCGAAACCTCGGTTTTATAGTCCCATAAGGCATATTCCTGCGCGAACAGTTTGCTGCTATGTAGACCAAAAATATCCCTGTGTTTCTGCTTAAGAGATGCAATTTTATCGTTTAATGGGCCCCCATGTTGGGTGAAATTTTGCCCCATGCTTTGTTGTAATTGCTGTTTTTTATCCCGGTAGGTGCTTAATAGCGCAAAACGTTCTGCACTGAGTTGCGGTTGTAGCTGTTTAAGCCATAGTTGACAACGTTGCTGGAGCTGGCAATCTTGCCAGAATTTATCCAGGGTGTTTTTAATCCGCTCTATGGGCTGATCTTTTAGTGGGTTTATATAGCTCAGTTGATCAGGTAAACGGCGCTGTGTGAACTTGGCCGATTTTTTGCTGTTTATAGTCTCAGGAATACCTGCCGTTGAGTGCTGGGAGACAACGACATCATTATTATTATCTCCAGGGTAAAATAACAGGGCTGCGATGAATAGGGTAAAGACAAAAGCGATACCCAAAATCGCCTTCACTCAATAAATCCCTGCACCGGAAAGTGATCGGATAAATCCCAGACCCGCCATAAATCCGCACTGCTGGATCTAGGTACCTGTACGGTGTTGGTATTACTGCTGGCTAGCTTATGGGCATGGCTAACCAAGATATAATCCAGGTATTCCACTTTCCCCCCCGTGATGGGGTCTTGGGCCAAGAGGTTGATTCTGGGGTCAAAGGTTGCAGCCGTATAACCTGTAAAGTTGGGTTCGTCGGCCTCAAGTGTGTTTAACATTTGTTGGTAATCATCGAGGAATATCAGCTTGTTAACATTTAAATCACCGCCATAAATCACCGTCTCGGTGTTAGGAATCGCTAAACTGCTGGCAAAGTCGCGCATCTGTTGGAATTGTTTTTGGCGAAAGTGACGAGCCACAGCACTATCGAAGGAGGCTGTATGGGTCGCAAAGACATGGTAAACCCGGCCCAGTTTATTAATAGCGGCATAGTTGACGCCTTTATCGGCTAAGCAGTCTGCATCGGCACAATCGGGGAAGATGAACTGCGCTTCATTTAGAATAGGAAAGCGGCTGAAGATAATAACCCCGCCATCGTGCACATTGATGCCTTCTTTATCCAGCATCTGGGTTTGGTAGGGGTAAGTTTTAGCGATTTCCAATATAAAATCTTCTCGATGTTCAGAGAAGGCTTCTTGAAAAAGTAATACATCATAATCTTGTATATAAGCGGGAATGGCTTTTAGGCGTTTTTCAATATCGGTGGAAATGAGCGGCAAGGCCGAGAGATTATAGGTCAGTAGATTTAATTGATCGGGATTTTCATTAAGCGTGGTTGTGGTGATGGCCGGTGTGATAGCGTAATAAATATCATCATAACGGGCCTTGGCTTTGGCCTGAAAAGCAATTTCACTGGGCTGAGTCTCGGCTTGATTAAAGCCTGTGCTGAACCTGCGCAGGGTTCTATCGTTGAAGAGTGCCAATTCTAAATCCTCGGCATAAACCCCAAAACGTATATCCGAGTTGTTTTTTGTGCCTTTAATATGTTGCTGCAGCGTGAAATGTTCTCCGGCTTGATTACTTAATTGGATATCGAAGGTATAGGTTTTATCGGCGCTAAAACCTTTATTTCGTTCCAGCTCTAATAATTTTAAGGTTTGGTAAGGCGCTAGCGTGTCGGTAAATTGAGAGAAATCTCTGCCTTCAACTAAAGGTGTGTCACCCGAGACGGTAATTTGCACAGAGAAGGTTTGTGCGGTGTTATTACTCAAGACAATATCGGTAGTGGGGCTGAAATCCAGTAATCCACCTTCAATACAGGAGGGTAAGATAAGGCAGATTAAGCTAATCAACAAAAAATGGCGAATGACGTTCATTGTGGCCCAGAGGGTTATGCAGATCCATGCGTTTGAATTGAATACTGTGATGTCAGGTTTTTATTATACTTGATTATTTTTTACACAGTGAGTAGATCATATACCCGAACCTGCACCTGCTTCAAGCAGCTTGTTGTTTTTACTCTATTTACACGCTAAGTGGCGCATAATCAGCGCATAAAAGTGCTGGTTATAGCGGCTGAAATACCAGCCCATGGCTTGCTCACATTGGCTGCATTGGCATTGCTGCCAATGGAAACCGTCAAACCAGGTATATTCCATGGAGGTTTGACCTGCCACATCACAGCCCAGTGATTGATGAAAGCAGCCAATCAGAAATTGAAACCCCGCAGGGTTGATACGTTCATGTAGGAACTGCCCTTGAATATGGGTTTTATTTTTTAACGAGGTGATGGCTTGGTGGCATTGGCTGCAATACAGCTTATGGGCATCGTCTTGCTCAATTTTATCGATAATATCCTGCAGTCCTTTAACCCCCGATTCTAGGGTTTCGGCTTCCAGAACTTCATGACACTGTGTGTGATTAAGCATAACCTCAGTGTAGGCGATCTAAGGCAAGGCTGCCGGTTGTACGATGGCATGATTCGGGGTTTAATAGCCGCTGAATTTTAGCAACTTTTAGTGGGCCTGTTTTTATGGATACCTCAAACTTTATTAAATCCAAGGCTGCCGTGGCTTGGGCGCCGAATCAACCCTTAACCATCGAAGAAGTGGATGTGATGCCACCTAAAAAAGGTGAGGTTCTGGTGCGCATTTTGGCCACCGGTGTGTGCCATACCGATGCCTACACACTCTCGGGTGCCGATTCTGAAGGCAAGTTCCCGTGTATTTTAGGTCATGAAGGTGGCGGTATTGTAGAGCGGTTGGGCGAAGGTGTGACCTCGGTGGCGGTGGGGGATCATGTGATTCCGCTATATACCCCTGAATGTGGTGAGTGTAAGTTTTGTCTATCCGGTAAAACCAATTTGTGCCAGAAGATCCGCGCGACTCAAGGTGCGGGTGTGATGCCCGATGGTACCACCCGTTTTTATAAAGATGGCAAACCGATTTACCATTATATGGGTACATCCACATTCAGCGAATATACCGTATTACCAGAAATATCCCTGGCTAAAATTAATCCCGAAGCCGATCTCAAAGAAGTGTGTTTATTGGGCTGCGGTGTAACCACGGGCATGGGCGCGGTGATGAATACGGCCAAGGTGCAAGAAGGCGATACGGTGGCTATTTTTGGCATGGGTGGCATCGGCTTATCGGCCGTGATCGGCGCGGTGATGGCCAAGGCTTCACGTATTATTGTGATTGATATCAACGACCGTAAATTTGAATTAGCCAAGCAGTTAGGCGCTACCGATTGCATTAATCCCTCCACTATCGATCAGCCGATTTCTGATTATATTGTTGAGTTGACCGATGGCGGTGTCGATTTTTCCTTTGAATGTATAGGCAATGTGGATGTGATGCGTTCAGCGCTGGAATGCTGTCATAAGGGCTGGGGAGAATCGATCATTATTGGTGTAGCCGCCTCGGGGGAAGAAATTTCAACCCGTCCGTTTCAATTAGTGACCGGGCGCGTCTGGCGTGGTACCGCCTTTGGTGGTGTAAAAGGGCGCAGTGAATTACCCGACATCGTTGAACGTTATATGGCCGGTGAATTTAAGCTCAGTGATTTTATCACCCATACCATGGCCCTGGAGGATATCAATACGGCCTTCGATTTAATGCATGAAGGCAAAAGCATTCGCAGCGTTATTCACTATTAAGCACACAATATCATTGGGAGTAGGTGGCATGTCTTTAAACGAAATAGCCAGCAATAAAATGTTTGGTGGCTGGCATAAACGTTTCAGCCATTTTTCTAAGATTAATAACTGCACGATGACCTTTGCGATCTATCTGCCACCGCAGATAGAGGCCGGTGAAAAATTACCGGTGTTATATTGGTTATCGGGTTTAACCTGCAGCGATGAAAACTTCATGCAAAAGGCGGCTGCTCAGCGTATTGCGGCCGAATTAGGCTTGGTTATAGTCGCTGCCGATACCAGCCCCAGAGGCGACGATGTACCCGATGATGCAGATGCAGCTTATGATTTTGGCTTAGGTGCTGGGTTTTATCTCAATGCCAGCGAGGCCCCCTGGCAAAAAAATTATCAGATGCAGGATTACATCGTCGAAGAATTACCGGCCTTGATTGAAGCCAACTTCCCGGTTTCTAACAAACGTTCTATAGCCGGTCATTCCATGGGGGGCCATGGCGCGTTAACGCTGGGGTTAAAGTATGCCAGCCACTATCAATCGATCTCGGCGTTTAGCCCTATATGTAATCCGGCTACAGTACCCTGGGGCGAAAAAGCCTTTAGCCTGTATTTAGGTGATAATAAAGAAACGTGGTTGGCCCATGATAGCTGCCATTTGATTAAAAATTCTGATAAAAATTGCCAACTACCGATTTTAATTGATCAGGGTGAAGACGATGCCTTTCTGACTGAGCAACTATGCCCGGAACGATTACAAAAGGCCGCAGCCGAGGCCGATTACCCTATTCAATTACGGATGCAGGCAGGTTATGACCATAGTTACTTTTTTATTGCCAGTTTTATAGAAGAGCATCTGCGTTTTCATGCGGGTTTTCTAAAGGCGTAATCTAATATGGTTTATTTAACGGTTGGGCTTTGAATTGGGCTAGCAGGGGAGAGTGGCAGGCGTTTGGCCATCCAATAATTTTCAGCCCAATAACTATTTTCTAAAGATGAAATTATCACACCCTGGCGGGTGGATGCATGTAAAAATTCTTCTTTACCTATATAAACACCGATATGGCGCTGCAAGCTGCTGGTTTTAAATAACACCAGATCACCGGGCAGCAATTGTTGACGTGATACTTCCTGGCCAATATCGGCCTGTAATTCGCTGGTGCGTGGCAGCGCGTAGTTAAAGACATCATCAAAGACTTTCACCATCAGCGCTGAACAATCTATGCCCTGATTATTATTCCCGCCTAAGCGATAAGGCACACCTTTCCAGTGCGTAGCCTGAGCACGTAACTGTTGTTCAATTGTTAATGGTGTTGGTTCTTGAATGGAGGCTTTTTCGACCGGGGCTATTTCGACAGGGGCTTGGCTGCAAGCCATTAATAGGCCCGCTGTAGCGATAATGCCTATGGTTTTTTTCATAACGCCAGTCCTCTGTATGATTCAATACTGGCGTTAATCATCTTCTATGCAAGTTCAGCAGGTTTTAACATGGTGATATCTGCGGCATAAAAGTCATCGCTGTTAGCTTGTTGCCACCACTGCTTCCATGTGTCAGAAAGCCCGCTGTTAGAAAACTCAGCGTCAGATACCAGGATTTTATCCGTTAACGGCGGCATTAAGTTGCCACTGGACATCAATTGGCCATAAGGTGTACGTCGTTTTAACATCTGCGGCAAGAGTTTAGCAGGGTCATCCAGGCCCATGCTGCCCACCAGTTCAAAGAAACTTTCCAGGGTATTATTGTGAAAGTTTTTAACGCGTTCACTTTTAACGTCAATATCGATGGCCTTACTGCGAGCCGGGTCTTGGGTGGCGATGCCGGTAGGGCATAAATTGGTATTGCAGTGGCGCGATTGAATACAACCTAATGCCATCATCATCGTGCGCGCGGCATTCACACAATCGGCACCCATCGCAATCTTGGATAACAGATCAAAACTGGATGCGGTTTTACCGGAGGCGATAATTTTTATATTCTCCCTGAGACCGGTACCTACCAATGCATTGTGCACAAAATACACACTCTCCAGGCACACCATGCCCAAGCGGTTAGTAAACTCAACCGGAGCTGCACCGGTGCCACCCTCGGCACCATCGATGGTAATAAAGTCGGGGCTGATGCCTGTTTCTAACATGGCCTTACAGAGGCTTAAAAATTCAACCGGATTGCCTATGCAGAGTTTAAAACCTATCGGTTTTCCACCACTTAATTCTCGAAGTCGTACGATGAAATTCAGCAAATCTTTAGGTGTTGTGCATTCGGGGTTAACCGCGGGTGATACGCAATCTTTATCCGTTGCAATATGACGAATGGCGGCGATCTCATCGCTGATTTTTGCGGCCGGTAATACGCCGCCATGGCCGGGTTTTGCGCCCTGGGATAATTTAATTTCAATCATCTTTATCTGTGGCTTCTGCGCCATCTTGGCAAAGCTTTCAGGGGCGAAATTACCATGACTATCTCTACAGCCAAAAAGGCCGGTGCCAATCTGCCACACCACATCGCCACCATGTTTTAGATGGTAGGGGCTGGCACTACCTTCGCCGGTATTGTGATAACAACCTGCTTTTAATGCGCCTAAGTTAAGTGCTTCAATGGCATTGGCGCTTAAAGAGCCAAAACTCATCGCCGAGATATTCAGATAGGAGGCGTCATAAGGTTGTGTGCAATCAGGACCACCGATGCGAATTTTTTTAACGTCATCGCTAACCACCTTAGGGTGTAGTGAATGCCATAGGCTCAGGTAATTATCTTCTAACAAGTCACGTTGTGTGCCAAAGGCGATGGTGTCACGTACGTTTTTTGAACGCTGATAAACCAAGGTGCGTTGTTCACGGTTAAATGGGCGCTCTTCGGTGTCGTTGGCAATAAAATATTGCTGAATTTCAACTCGGTAAGATTCTAGGAAATAACGTATATAAGCGACCACCGGGTATAAGCGGTTGAGGTTATGTTTGCTGAAATAGATATCGTAAAAACCGATAACGGTATAGATAAGGGTAGCGCTCAATAAAAAAGCCTGGAAAAAACCGGTATCAGCCAGAAAAAGCCTGAGCGCCAAAATATTGCCTAGACTCGCCACTAGCCAGTAAAGTTTTTGCATGATGGTCATAGAGTATCCTTAATCATAGTCATCATTAAAATCGTAATTTACTAAGCGCTTATTGAATACTATTGAAACTTTTTTGGCAACGTGGCACTGCCATGATGATGTTCAACTGGTGAGTATTTTCATAGGCAGGCTTAGAATCGGGTGTTCAGAATCGGCATAAAAAACAATCACGCCAATATGACCCATAGCCACCAAGAAATACCACGCGGCTGAAAAAATCTGGCCATAAGTATCTAAAGGAATTAAATGCGAAAAATGGCGTTGACGCCATTCAAAAACCACTTCCAACGCGCCGACAAACAAAAAGAATACAATCAGTGTTAAACCAAAGAAATAGGCCAGCGCCAAGCCTAATGCTATACCTGCCATACACACAGATAAACCTATCCAGGAGCGCATGGAGAAACTGATACTCTTTAATACATGGCCACCATCTAGCGGCAAGATAGGCAATAAATTAAACAGATTTAACAATGAACCCAGTACTGCGGCACCGGCAAAGAGTTCAATCTCGGTAGCGCCATAAATAAGCATACAGGCCAGCGACATCAATAAACCAAAACATGGGCCCATAATGGATATCACCACATCTTGCCAGCGTGTATTGATTTTATCATCGGATACCGCCAAACCGCCGACAAATGGAATCAAATAGATACCCTTGGTACGAATGCCGAAATATTGCATGGCTTTGACATGGCCAAATTCATGGGCAACTAAACAGGCAATAAGAACCAGCGCAAATTCGATGGTGAAAAGCCATGCATAGGCGGCAACCGATGCACCCGCCAAGACCACTTTTATCACCTTGACACTTTTTAATAATTTAAAGGCCAAAGCAGCCAGGCCCATAAAACTGTGTTTGTTATTCGCCTTGGCAAGATGAGCATTGGCCTGTAAAGGGTATTCCCCGGCTTCTTGCTGATGCTGATCAATCCATAGCTGATAAGACACCGTCTCTTTTTTGGCCTGCAGGTTTAAACTGATCTCAATGCTTTTATCGCCCTGCTGTACGCTGAATCTATGCACAATTTCGCTGACGGTGATGCCGCTTAAATCCATTTTACTGACAAGATCATCGCCCCAATATACATTTTGTATACTGCTCTCGTCCGTTTTAAGGCTTAAGGTTTTTCCAAATAATTGTAGATTTAACACAGTCATTTTCTCGTGAGCTGTTTTTATTGTGATGGATTTTACCTGAGTTTAATGACGCTGTGTAAAGCTATTAGCAGGGCGATAGGATTTGTCCAATATCAATGCATACGATGGTATATTTTGTGATCAGTTATTCATGCTTATCACAATGCAGACGCTATATTTGCGATTATTGGGTCTGGATCAGGCAAAAATGCGATTTATTGTCTATAAAATGTACGTGATGTTTTTAAAGCCCTCCTAATGTGTTTCATGTTGTGCGGAAATTACAGCGGAAATGGATAACCAAACGATAGTGAGAATAAACATGCGCGGCATATTGAATATCAGCTTATCAGCAAAAGTGATTGTGTTATTTTTCGTCATCATTAGCGGTTTGGCGGCTTTAACCGTGGCCTATAATCATGGTGTTAGGCTACGTGCCAATAGTCTTGAGTTTCAAATCCATAATAATAAATTACAAATGGCACTCAGTGGCACAAAAGAAACCATGCTGGTGGCCAGGCGAATGGAAAAAGATTTTTTACTTGAAAAAAATCCAGCTTATATCAATAGGCATTTAGCCATCGTTCAACATGTTAGAAATTATACCGCTGAACTGGATGAGTTATTGGGTGGGAATGAGCAGCAAGTGATTACTGAAATGGATGATATGTCATTGGCTTATGAAAGAGCCTTTGCTCAAGTTGCTGAATCGATGATTATGTTAGGGCTTGATGAAAATTCTGGATTAAAAGGGGCATTACAAAAATCTGTTTATGCTATGGAAGAGATATTAGCGGTTCAAAATAGCGATGCGCTAACGATAAAAATGTTGAGGATGCGAGAGTATGAAAAAGATTTTTTATTAACCAAACAAGATGTTTATCTGAATCATATGATTCAATCTCAGCAGGAATTTGAACAGCTGTTAACGCGTAGTCGACTTCCTGCAAGTATTCAAAAAGAAATTTTAGCTAAAATTCAGGTTTATAGGCTTGCATTTAAAGCCCTGGTTAAGGCTTTTAAACATCAGACTGTTGAGATTAACGCCATGCAAAATGCGATTCATCAGGTGGAATTAGCCGTGGATAATCTCAGTGATGCGGTGCTGGATTTAGAAACCACCGATGACAAAATGAAAATGGTGAATAAAAATATTGATAATATTTTTTATTCAGTTCTTGGTTTTGTTGCAACGCTGGCTTTTATCATCACGTTTGTTACCAGTGGCGGCTTAATCCGATTACGAAAATCTGCCGATATATTATCCGAATCGATAAAGTCTGTTGCTACCGCCTCCTCGCAAAGTAGCAATGCGATATCAACAGTCTCTGATGGTTCGCGCCAGCAAGCCGATTCAATTAGCCAGGCGGTTACTGCGGTTGAACAAGCCTCAACGGTATTAGCCGAGGTCTCCAGTTCTGCCGATGAAGCAACCTTGTTAGCTAAATCTTCTGGTAGCTCGGTTAAGGCGGGTTTAGAGAAAATGGAGCAGATGGTAAAAGTTGTTGCCAATATTGAAGAAAACAGCGTCAAGATCAATAAAATCACCGAGATCATCAATGGCATTTCCAGCCAGATCAATATGTTGTCATTGAATGCGGCGATTGAAGCGGCTAGAGCTGGTGATCATGGTAAGGGTTTTGCTGTTGTAGCCGATCAGATTAAAACGCTGGCTGCCAGTTCACAGACGTCTGTGGATAATATTCTGGAGCTGATTGATCAGGCTAAACAAGATGCTACCGAGGCTGTTGCGGTAGCCATTCAAGTCCGCGAAGAAATGAGTAATATATCTGATAGTGCAATAAAAACTGAAGAGATGATGCAAAGTATTTCTACCTCCATGGAAGAGCAGGTGATGACCTCAGAGGAACTATGTAGGTCCATGGATACATTAAGAGATATCGGTGTGGATAATGCCAATGCGTCTGAGGAAATCACAGCAACCATCATTGATCTATCCAAGATCGCCAGTGAAGCTAATGATGAAATAGCAAAGTTTAATCTATAACTCATAAATGAAGGAGGGGAAATCATGATAGTGGATAATACTGAGCATGATTCAATGGCTATTTTAATTGTTGATGATTCATTCTTGATGCGTTCGGCGATTAAAAATATTCTTAGTCAGGATACGAAAAAATTTGTCATCGAAGAAGCCGAAGATGGTTTACAAGCTTTGGATCTGATTCGAGAAAATGAATATCAGGTGATTCTGTTAGATATTGAAATGCCCAATATGGATGGCATTGAATTTCTTAAACGCAGCAAACTGTATAGCGAAGCTGCGATTATTATTGTTTCATCCCTAGCCAGAATGGAATCTGTGCAAGTTGAAAAAGCCATTTGCTTTGGTGCTTTTGATGTTGTGGCTAAGCCCAGCGGGGTTATGAGTGCATGCCTGGAAGCCGAGAAGAAACATGAAATACTGGATGCGGTTAATCGCTCATTAGCAACTGTGTAACACGAGTCTTATTGTCTACAAACTATAACAAAGTGACTGTGTTGTAATGTATATGACTCAAACAGCTGAAAATAAAATACCTGGAGAAACTGTGCTTAATGAAGGCATGTTACAGTCTTTGGAAAGCCTGTATTGCTTTCATTCGGGTTTTAAAAGTTGCAGTGCATTAAAAAAGAAAATGTTGAAACTGTCACAGCAGTATTCAAAATCAGAGCTTTTAATGCTGGTCAGCCACCTAGGTAATAGCCATGTTTATAGCCGTTTACCCGAAATTACCGATGCATTAACCAATAATGAAACCTATTTCTTTCGAGATGAAATACAGTTTGATTGCCTGCAACAATATCTTCTGCCAGCACTGTTTGAACAAAAACTGCGCAGTGGTGATAAAACCCTGAGAATCTGGTCAGCAGCTTGTTCCAGCGGCGAAGAAGCCTATTCGTTAAGCATGGTGGTTGCCGACTTTATGCTTAAAAAAGGTCTGGCAAGATTATCCCATGATGGCTCTCTGACTTTATTAGAGGGCTGGAAAGTCCAAATATGTGGCAGTGATATTAATAAACGGGTGATAGTTAAAGCAAAATCTGCACAGTATAGCGCCTCAGGATTATCATCATTTCGACATTTCCCCCAACAATTTAATATTTATATAAAAAAAATGCCATTAAACAAAGAGTCAGCTAAGTCGTTTTATCGGGTTAATCGCTCCATTCAATCGTTAACCGCTTTTGAGGTTTTTAATCTCAATAGCGATGAATTGCCATTATCACTGCAGCGTATGGATATTGTATTTTGCCGCAATGTGATGATTTATTGGCATGAAGAAACACAAGCCAGAGTCCTGGCTAATATTTATAAAGCGATGAATAAAAATGCTTATTTGTTGATGAGTGCGGTAGATAAAATGAATCAACCTCGTCTTTTTAACGAAAAACGTTTTAAAGATCACACGGTTTATCTGAGGCGCTAAGATGCATTATTTAACATTTAAACTCGCAGAACATTTATTTGCGATAGATAGCCAATACATTGCATTTATCAGCCCTGCGGTGGCGGTAACCACATTACCTATGGTTGCCGATTATATCGATGGGGTTGTGAATATCGAAGGGCAGGTATTAGCACAAATTTGTTTAGCCAAACTCTTTGCCATCGATGATGCCAGCAGTGCCTCACAGCTGATCGTGATAGATATTCACGGGCACAGAATCGTACTTAGCGTTGATACGGTGCTAGATAGAGTTGAGGTGCAAGACGGACAATGTGCCTCTGAACAGAACAACGACAGTGATGTGGCCATAGCCGGAGAATATTTTGAGCAGGAAGTGTATATAGAGGGGGAAAACTTTCTGGCCATCAATGTGCATTTTTTAAAAGACTTGGTAAAGCCGGTCAATAATATCTCTATGGCTACAGGTTTTCTGGCCGAAGAAAGAACCGATAAAAGCTGTGAAACAGTGGAACAGTCGCACAGCTATCTACGTTTTTGTATGGGGCATGAGTCCTATATTATACCGTTATTAGAGGTTATGGAGGTTGTTGAAGTTGATACCATCAATGTGGTTCCAGGCAGTCATGCTGAAATTAAGGGCATAACTAACTTGCGTGATCAACCTTTATTGATTCTGGATGGTCATCGTCTGTTTAATAGCGCCGCGCCGCTTTGCGTTGAGTCAAATCAGGTTTTTATACTCTCCAGAGGGCAAAAGAGGGTCGGTTTTTTAGTGGATAAAATCTGCGGTATTATAAATTATACCGTCTCTGAATTAAAACATCAGCTGCAAAAAGAATCGATATTAGGTGCTTATATCGTCGATAAAAACCATGGTATTAATCTTCAGATTAATACCCAGTATTTATTTTCTCAAACGTGTTTTACAGGCATTGATAAGTTTATACCCGCTTATATCGATGAGTCGGAAAAAGAGACCGTGATTACCCGCAAGTTATTGCAGGTGGCTATGAATGATCAATCCTATGTGATTCCTTTAGAAAATGTTATTTGTATCGCAGAAAAGGAACATGAAAATACGATGGATAGCCCTGAACAATATCTAACGGGCACGGTTTCTATAGAAGGTGAAATTCTGCCATTAATCGATTTATCAGATTACCTTGGGTCTCAATCTGATCATAATTCGGCATCCAGATCACAGCTGCATACCAATAAAATTGTTATTATAGATGTTCAAAGGCGGCGCTGGGCGATGAATATAAGCAGCGCCCAGTGTTTATTAGATGTTGATATTAAATCCATAGAGTTAAACCGCAGCCATAATTATTTTATTTTAGGTATCGCCAATATTGATAATACCTTATTGAGTATTCTCGACTTTTCATATTTACATCAACAAACCGCTATACAGGATGTTAGCTAAATGATCAGAATTTTAATTGTTGATGATTCGGGGTTTATGCGTCTAGCGCTAAAAAAAATGCTGGAAAAATCACCTCAATGTGAAATTGTTGCACAGGCGAGCACAGCCGCTGAAGCGGTAAAAATGGCTGCACAATTACGCCCGGATATTATCACCATGGATATCGAAATGCCCGGCGGTAGCGGGGTGGATGCAACAAAAAAAATCATGCAACAGAGCCCCTGTAATATCATTATGGTGAGTAGCTTAACCTCACAAGGTGCAAAGGCGACTTTTGATGCGTTGAAACACGGTGCGGTAGATTATATTCCCAAAGCCTCTTCCTTTGTCAGTTTGGATATCGCCAGTATAGAAAAGGAGTTACACAAAAAAATATTTTATTGGGCTGAACATGGCTACAAATCCGGGCGTGTAGGGATAAGGAATCATAAGCTTTCAACCCCTGTTAGCCGTTTGGCAAGCCTGCCGGAGATAAAACCCAGGCTAATCGTTATAGGTGCATCAACAGGCGGGCCTAAAACCCTGCCTGAAATATTTTCTTTAGTTGAATGTGTTGATACCCCCATCGTTATCGCTTTGCATATGCCAGAAATATATACCGAAAGTTTTTCCGCAAATATGGCCTCACGTACAGGCCATAGGGTATTGGAAGGCCGGGATGGTATGACACTTGAATCAGGTATGGTGGTGGTGGCCCCGGGTGGGAGAGATACAAAAATCATGCAGGATAAAAAGGGCGGCTTCTGTTTAAAAGTATTGCCGGCCCAAGAGAAATACTCTATTCACCCTTCGGTCAATTGTCTTTTCGCCAGTGCGATAGAAAGCAGTAAACGCATTGCGGGCATCATTTTAACGGGCATGGGGGATGACGGTGCTGAGTCAGGCGAGTTATTTAAACGTTTCCATCTGCCGTTGATTGCACAGGATCAAGAATCCAGTTTTGTTTATGGTATGCCTAAGGTCATCACCGAAAGAGGGCTGGCGAGTGAGTCTCTTTCAGTGCCAGAGATTGCTGGAAAAATTAATCAGTGGCAGGGTAATAAACCTTCATGTTATCGATCATCGCCAGGGAAAATTTAACTTATATCGCGGTGTGTAAAAGGAAAGCTTCATGGATTTGGACAATAATGAATTATGGAACGCCTTTGTTGATGAGGTGAGTGAGCAGCTGGAGATGCTGGAGGCGCAGTTATTGGCCGATGAAAAATCAAGCAATCAGCATGAAGAGAGTATTCACCAAATTTTCCGTTATTTTCATAGCATAAAAAGCAGCTGTGCCTTATTTGATTTTTCCTGTATGGAAGAAATTGCACATGCGGCAGAAAATATTCTCGATAGCATTCGCAATCATCTTCGCGATCTTAACCCCCAGATCATCGATATTTTACTTAGAAGTGTTGATGCATTAGCACAGCAGTTGCAGTATGCGCAGACACATCTACAAGCACCGCCAAAAAACCAAGATATATTGACGTTGTTAAACAAAACCTTGGCGAGCGATACAACTAATGAACAGAGTGAAACTGATAATCGCCCTGCAAGTCTCGCTGATAATAACACTGTTTTAGTGCCAAACGTTGTAGCCATAGAGAGCGAAGATATGGAGGAGTTTGCTGAAATGACCTCCTTTGTCTTATTGAAGTTTTATCGAGCCCTGGCGGATAAATCCACATCTACCGCCTTAAAACCCTTGTTGAGTTTACAGCAAATTGCCAAACGTTATGAGTTAACGGTTTTTGTTAGATTGTTATCTGCTCTGGAAGGTTATGCTAAAAATCCGCTAGAAGACCCGTCTGAATTATTCAGTTTATCCGTATCGTTGATGGAACAGTTAAATACCTTGGAGCATGTTTCAGAACAGTCATTTTCGTTAACCGCATTATATGATTATTTTTTCCAACGTTATAATAGTGATGCCAAGCTGTGTATACATAAATTTCAAACTGAAATAGATAAAATATTAACCCTGAATAACGGGCATGATACGGTTGATTCACCGCTGTGGCAGGCATTTATTTTGCAGCAGGATGACGTGATCAAATATATGAAATTATTTGGTCTTCAACATTGCAGCCATCTTTACCAGTACCATAAACAGTTGCTTCTTAAGCAGCTGATTAAAAAGCAGGGTTTAAATGGTGATCAACTTCAAGGCCTGTTACAGCATGTTCAATGTTTGTTATTGGCCATGCAAGATATTGACGAGTTACGTCAAATGGATGAAAAAACCACAGGCTCTCTACAGTCTTTCAGACAACAAATGTTTGATGATGAAAAACGCCACAGCAGAATCAACAGATTTACACAGCTGCTGAAACTGGATGAGTGCTGCTTAGATTATGTTTCTAATAAGATGCTGGATATCATTCAGGAAAAAACCCAGCTGAAACAGTGCTTTTGTGAAATCACAGTCAATATGGAGAAAAATAGAGGCTGGGCCAGAGATTTTTTCCATTGGGCCGAGCAAACGCAAATTGTCACCAGTAGAACCGTGTTATGTGATATCGATGATGATGATGCGGAGAAAGGGCAATACAGTCTGACTTCTTTTTTATTGTTTATTGATGATAATGAGACAAGTATTTTGGCTTCTATAAAGGCGATGGATGCCGATAATCGCTATATTATTCACACAGAAATTATTCAGTACCAAGACTCGATAAACCATGTGATAGAGTCCAAATCTGTGTTGTTAGAGGAACAAGCTGCAATACAAAACAGTGCAGTTGTGCCGCAGGACACAGAATTAACCTCTGCTAAAACGATACGCATCAACAGTGATGTTATTGACCGCTTTGTATCCCAGGTTGGAGAGATGGTTTTACAGCGTAATACGGTCAATCATGCTCTATCTGACAATATTATCAGCAAACAATTAAACGCCTGCCAACAATTAGTCACTCAGTTTGAATCTAACACGGTTTCTAAAGATGACATTCTGCAAATAAAGCAGATGATTTCCAATGCCTGTGAAGGCATGCAGGAATTAAGCACTAAGATGTCAAAGTTATCTGCGGCGGTGGATTATGTGCAAAATGATGTCATGACGTTGCGCGTGGTTCCCATCAGCATTGTATTTAATCGACTACCGAGAGTGGTTAGATCTATTAATCAGGATCAGGGCAAAGATATTCATATTGAACTGGTGGGTGAACAGGTACGTATCGATAAAGGCATGGTCGATTTATTGATGGAGCCTTTATTACATATCATTCGAAATTGTGCTGATCATGGCATCGAATCTGCGTTAGATCGAAAAGCGGCGGGTAAAACTGAACGTTCCAGCATTAAGGTCTCGGCAGAACAACATGGCAATCAATTGCTGATTCAAATCGAAGATGATGGTCGAGGGCTTGATTATGAAAAGATTCAACGTATGGGTAAAGAGAAGGGGCTATTAAATGTCCAACATCAAGCCAGTATCAGTCAGTTAAATGCGTTGATTTTCCACCCTGGTTTTTCTACCCGTGACACCATTACTGAAACCTCTGGCCGTGGTGTTGGCATGGATGTGGTTAAAAAAAGGCTTTGTGCGTTAGGCGGGAATATTGAGTTAAGATCCGAGGCCGGTGTTGGTACCTGTTTCAGCTTGACCTTGCCGGTTTCTGTGGCGATACAGGGGGTGATTTTATTTAAACATCAGGGTGAAACCCTGGCTATTCCTGAGCGTAATATTGTTTTGGGGCTAACGTTAAAAAATAGTGATATACAAACGGTTCAGGGCCAACCCGCCTTTGTTTATCAGGAACAAGCGATTCCGCTGTATTGCATCGATGAACTTTTCCATTGGAGTAAAACAGCGCAAATCCAGTCGGTGCTAGAAAATCAGCAAGTGATTATTGTTTCACAGTCCGGTTTTTGTATCGGTATCAAGGTTGATCAACTATTAGATAGACAGGAGATTTTTGTAAGAGACATCGACAATGCCTTGATGAATCTGCCTGGGGTAGGAGGGGCATCTATTCTTGGTAATGGTGAGGTTGCCATTATTTTGAATATTGAAGATGCCATCAGAATTTTGCAAAAAGAAAGCGTGCTTAAAAAAGATCAGGAAGTATTAACGACATAACTAATGATATTGAGTTTATCGGGCTATGAAATAGAAAAATTGGCCAAGACATATTTATTGCATGTATTTTAATATCGATTATGATTCAATCAATATTTTCCTAGTCTCAAAGCAATATCAATAAGTTAGAGTAATTTTATTATGAAAAAAATAGCCACAGCATTAACCTTGGCCGCCGCCGCTGTATCATTTTCATCGGGTGTATCGGCCGAAGCGCCTGTGCAATTCTCATCGATAGATTTTAACGCACCTGCCACTGATTCTGTTGTTGGTGTACGTTTCCCGACCTTATACGGCAAAACCAGTAGCGTAAAGGGTGTGGATTTTCATATCTTAGCTATTGGCGAAACCGATGATTTTGTGGGTGTGCAATGGCCTTTATTATTCGCAGGTGCCAACCATGTTAATAACAGCATGACCGGTGCAGCTTTTGGTGTTTGGAACTGGAATAAAGGCCAAACTACAGGTTTAAATGCGGGTTTTGTTAATATTACTCATAATGTAAAAGGCGCTAATATTGGTGCTGTAAACTACAGCACGGGTTATACCTCATTTGATTGGAGTGTGGCTAACATCTCTAAATCTTCTCATGCTCAGTTAGGTTTCTTTAATATGACTGACGAAATTAAAGTCGTACAAATTGGTTTAATTAACTGTGCAAAAAACGGATTTCTACCTTGTTTCCCATTCTTTAACTTTGCCGTTAAGTAATGTAATCGCTTAATTTATGCTGATAAGTGCACGGTTTATCAGCATGTTTCACTTAGGCCAAAATCTTCCTTCAGCCTAACGCAGCTTGGCTCTAAGCATTAAATATTCATCAAATACCCGCCTTGGCAATAATATTTGGAGGGCTTTTAGCCGCTTGGCCTCTGCACCAGTGGTATATAGTGGCGCAGGCTTCTCACACACTAAGATGTGTTTTATGCAATCCAGATATTCACTAAAATCAGCCTGGCTTTCAGAGATACTGGATGCACGTTGATGAATCTGGCTGATGGCTTTTTGGTAGCGGTGTTTTTCATCTCCTGCTTGCATCATGCCAGAGACCTTATTCCAGATGCGGGTATTCATACTGCCGGGTTCAACAATCACTACTTCTATGCCTTGAGGCTTCAGTTCCATGCGCAGTACATTGCTAAGGGCCACAACGGCCGCTTTTGAGGCACCATAACTGCCCATCAACGGTGTGTGTAATGAGCCACTGATGGAGCCAATATTGATGATGGTTTTGCGAGCCGAACTTTGACGTATCAGCGGCAGTAATAATTGTGTCAGGCCTAAGAGGCCAATAACATTCACCTCCATCTCCATGCGTATATCATCGAGATTGGCCATCTCTAACGGAGACGGGCAGGCGATGCCGGCATTATTGATAAGGCAATTTAAGCCCTTTCCTGCAAGCGCCTGATGTAACTGCCGGGAAAAAGTTTGGCGGCTGGTCTCGTCACTGATATCGAGTTGCAGAGTCTGAATACCCCGTTCTGAAAAACGTTTTTCCTGTTGTGGGCTCAGGGCTTGACGGTGGCTGCCATAAACTTGATAGCCAGATTCAGCCAATTCTTCAGCTAAAGCCTGGCCTAAGCCGCCATTAATACCGGTGATTAATATAGATAACATAGTGAATCAATGCAGCCGTTTTCTCTGCAGCTTAAAAAGGGCGGGCATAATAACATGCAAACCCACGTTTAATCATAAATAACCTTGTTGTTGAAACACCTGGCGCAGGCTTTCAACCGGCATGCAGCCTGAGGTTAAATACACTTCATGAAAGGCTTGATCGAGTGTCTTAGGGGGGAGGTCTTTTTTATTGGCGGCATGAATATCGTGTTTTAATTGCCAGACCATTCGATTGCCGGTGAGATAACTTAATGGATAACCTTGCTCAGAGCTATACCAGTTTAACTCGGCCTGCACGCGGCCATCGGTAAAACCGGTGGCTTCTTTGAGGAGCTTAGCCGCATTCACAAACACATCATCACTGTCGAAGTTAAGGTTAAGCCCGACATTTAAATAATCTTTATTTTTACTCATAAAGTATAAATCGATACCCACTCTGGCGACCAGACGGGACATCTCGCGCTTGGCAATAAAGCGTACCTCATGCACTAAATCAGGCTGAATATAGCCTACATCCAACATATAGTCTTCCAGCATGGTGGTCCACCCTTCGGCATGTTCGGTGGCTGAAAAAATACGTCTGACAAAACTTGAGTGTAACGCTGCCGTGGCAAACTGCAGATGATGGCCGGGAATACCTTCGTGAATCATCATCACCGGAATGCCTAATTCAGTATGTTCGGCCAGCTGATCTTCTTTTAGGGTTAGATAAACCAGCGAGGTCTTGCAGCCTTCACGCAAGGCTAAAGGTGGCCACATGGCGCCTGCTGGAATCACCGGTTCTAGAAAACCCGGTGTTTGCAAAATGCGTAAATCCTGTTCTTCAGGTAACTTAAATAATTTTTTCTCTTCTATAAACGCATTTATTGATTGGGTTTGTTGGGTGTAATAATCGAGGATGCTATCTAACCTTCCATCGGTTAACGTCGCGGCAAAACGTTGATTTAAAAACGAGTGTAATTCACTTTCGCTGGTCTCTTTGGGTAAAGCATATTTTTCACATAAAGATGTTGTTAAGGTGCTTAACAAGGTTTTTGTCTCTAACATAAATGCCTGAGCCATCTTTACAAGTTCTGCCGGGGTTTGTCGAATCTGGCGCAGAGCTAATAGTTCTTTGATGTTGTCTTCACCGATAGAAAAATCATCTAAGGTGCTACGATTTTTTAAATCATCTAAATAGCGGGCTAATGCGGTATTACAACGGGTGATGGCTTTTTCTAATTCATGCTCTTGGTAATACGATGATTGTTGGGCCCAGTTGAGAATGGTATTGAATAAATCCGGGATGCCTTCACCTTGTTGTAACTCTATATCGCGCCAGCGGGTGATAGGCTGTTTTATTACCGCAGCCTCGGTAGCTAAATAATCCGGTGCCTGTTGCAATCGGCTTAATATATCGTTTAAGCGTAATTCAGCTGTGCGTTCATCATTGATAAATAACTGAAATATACCGGCACTGATGCCATCAACCCCCTGAGGTTTTCTACAACGCTGGGGTTCTCCGTGCAGTTGTAATTCGGCAAAAAATATGTCTTTTTGCAGATGGTGCTGCATCAGCTCCAGATCAAGTTGTTGCTCAAAGCTTTCTACCTGCTGTGCTTTTAATGTGGCTAAAAGGGCCTTGGCATCAACGACACGTTGATGATGCTGCTGCAAACTTGCATCACCGAGTTGGCCGGTAAACTTCTCTGCACCCAGAGCCATGCTGGTCTCGGCATCGGCTAAAACATAGCGCTTAAATTGTTCTTCAACGTGATGGAAATCTGACATGCCGCGTACCTGTGAATGTTGAATCTGTGGATGGATTAAGCCAAGACTTGTTGCAGCCAGCTGGAGATATCTTTAATTTCCTGTGGGTGAACTTCATGGCCCATGGGGTAATTTTTATAGCTGGGTTTATGGCCTAATAATTCCAGTACTTCCATGGCTTTTTTACCCATGGCTTCGGGCACCATTTGATCCTGTGTGCCATGAAATACATGAATAGGCAGGTTTTTGTTTGCTGCAGAAGGCACCAGGGTTTTAAACGTCGCAAAGTAGGTCGACATCGCCATCAAACCTGCCAGGGGTTTGTTGTAGGATAGGGCAGTTTGATAAACCACCGCACCACCTTGTGAAAATCCTGCTAAAACAATACGTTCACTTTTGATGCCGTGGCTGATTTCACGCTCAATCAGCGCCTTGATCGCATCGCTGGAGGCCATGATCTGTTGGTCATCGATCTTGCGCTCTATATCCATAGCCAGAATGTCATACCAAGCCGGCATGCTCATACCGCCGTTGATGGTGACGGGAA
Organism: Pseudomonadales bacterium; assembly: GCA_013215055.1. Lineage (GTDB taxonomy): Bacteria > Pseudomonadota > Gammaproteobacteria > Pseudomonadales > DT-91 > CAKMZU01. The sequence goes on from JABSRQ010000027.1 coordinate 43,632, forward strand.
TAGACGGTGCATGAGGAAATACAAAACGCACACCCATCTGCGCGGGTAATTTTAGCTCAGGCACTATAGGTACAAAGTCATGGCCCGTAGCGCCCAGGCCATGTAACCAAATCACGGCAGCATCAATCTTGGCTTCGGGGCCGGTCTGTGTCTCGATTATTTCGCAGGGTAAATAGGCCATCTCACTCTCTCTTTACATTATGTGGTTATTTTTTGAACAATTAACGTTTTTAGCTTTCATATGCTTCAACGTCACAATATCTGTGGAGTACTTTATGAATGAAGATCAATTTTTAGCAGAAATTTCAAAACATTTTTATGCGATGCAACATGCAATAAACCCCTCCTCGACGTTTAAAGCATCGATGTTATTAACCCAGAGTTACATCATCTTATATAATGCCGAGCCTGGCCCGCATTGCCAGCTGTCTCTGAGTCAGATTAATGATGAATATATCGTTGAAGAAATCACTCATCATTAATAGCTACAATTTTTCTATAAGGCCACCGTGTTGTCTTCTATTTCTCGGCTGTCTTGCAATAGGCTAGCATATAAACCGTTGCTATTAAGTAGTTGTTGATGATTGCCTCGTTCTACGATTTGGCCTTGTTCCAATACCAGGATTTGATCGGAATGGCGTATGGTGCTGAGACGGTGGGCGATGGCGATGACGGTTTTTTCTTTAAACAATCGGCCTATGGCGCGTTGAATGAGATCTTCGGTGATGGAGTCTACGGAGCTGGTGGCCTCATCTAACATCATCACCTGGCCATTCTGGGCTATAGCGCGGGCAAAAGAGATTAACTGGGTTTGACCGGCGGATAAATTACCGCCGCTGTTGCTCAGTTCAAATGAATATTGCTGCGGAAGCGCCATGATAAAGTCATGCGCAAACACATATTTGGCAGCATCAACCACGTCCTTCTCAATGATAGCTTTATTGCCTAATGAGATATTAAAATGGATATTCTCTTCGAATAAAAAAGCATCCTGTTGCATTAATGAAAACAAATGTAATACGTTTTCTTTGGGGATTTTCGAGAGCTCGATGCCGTTTAATAAAATGCTGCCTTCATAATCCATATAGACCTTATTCATCAGGCGCATAATGGTGGATTTACCGGAACCGGTGGTACCTACTAACGCCAGTTGTTGACCTTTTAGCAGTGTAAATGAGACATTTTTTAAAACATAAGGATCCACTGGTTTATAGCGAAAGCTGACGTTGTTAAATTGTAGAGATTCAAAAATGTCGAGTTGATTTTTGATCTGCGCGCTACTTAGCAGGCTTCTGCCTTCTTCCTCTAACGGTTCTACAAACAGTTCTTCTATATGTTCAAATGCGGCGAAGGAACGTTGAATGGATGCGATTTGAGAGGTGAAATCCCGCAGTGGTACAAAGACTTTTTCCAGGGTATTGATAAACGCAATTAATACCCCTAAGGTCACCGTGCCTTGAATAACCTTACCCGCACCAAACCAGATAATCAGGCCTATGGTGATGGTAGTGATACCGGTAATCAAAGAGAACAGCGCTGCATCGTATGTATTGGTTTTGAGTTGGGCGCGCATAAAACTGTGAGTATGTTGCTGATACTGTTTTTCCACTTCCTGTTCGGCACCATATAACTGCACGGTTTTTACCCCTAACAAACATTCCTGCAAAAAGCCTGTGCCCTTGGCTAATGATGAGCGGGTAATTAAATATTGAGCGCGCAGTTTTTTGCGTACAAACTGGGTTAGAAAAAGAATCGGCGGAAATACGATTAAAATAACTAACGTTAGCTGCCAGTTAATAAAAAACATAAAGATCAACACGGCGATGGTGTTAATAGAATCTTTAATCAAGCCAAGAATACCCAATACAAATGATTCGCCGATGGCTTCAAGATCGCTGGTTAAACGTGACAGCGTGACACCGGTAGGTGTGGTATCAAAATAAGATCTGGGCAGTTTTAGCACCCGTTTAAACATGGCCGCACGCATATCAAATACCGCCAGTTCGCCGGTTTTTCGTAAAAAATACGCATAAAAGGCATCGGCAAAATAATTCACCACTAACACGGCCAGCATATAGGCGATTAATGTATATAAGCCGTCTAATAATCCTGCGGTTAGGTGTTTATCGATAACCTGTATCACCAACCACGGAAACAATAGGTTCGCAGCGATAGATAGCGGCATCATCGCTATGCCAGCCATGGCGGTTTTTTTATAGGGTTTGGCGTAGTGGTAAAAATGTTTCAGGTAGTGAAGATCCGGGGTTTTTATCATGAGGCCACCTGCGCATCTTGTTGTTGTAAGGTCCAGGTTTGCAGATAATAATCACAGCTGCGAAGCAGCTCTTCATGTGTGCCCTGGGCGATGATTTCGCCGTGCTCCAATACCAGTATTTTGTCTAAGTCTTCCAGTGCGCTGATTCGATGTGAGACCACTAACAGACTTTGTTGACTCTTTTTATTACCGATGTGGCTGAACATAGCGTCGAGAATTTTACGTTCGGTTTCGTAATCCACCGCCGATAATACATTGTCCATAATGATTAAATCGCTGGGGGTAAATAACGCGCGGGCAATGCTCAGGCGTTGTTTTTGTCCACCGGATAATATGATGCCTTTTTCACCCACGATAGTTTGTTTGCCATCGCTGAATCTACGTATATCATCGGCCAATTGGCTTAGCTGCAGAACTTCTTCTACCTGATTTTGGCCTTGTTGTTGCTGCAATCGTTCTGAGCCAAAACGTATATTTTTTTCTATGCTATCGGAAAATAAATACGCATCCTGGGTCATGGTTCTGATAAAACCTCTTAGATCTTGCCTAGACAGTTCGGTGATATCGGTCTGACCCCAGAAAATCTGGCCAGCGCTGATATCCAGATGGTGATTTAAACAATTCACCAGTGTGCTCTTGCCAGAACCAATGCTGCCGAGTAAACCCAGCTTCTCACCGGGCTTTATCGTGAAGTTGATATTTTTTAAGACCGACTCACCCTGTGTATATTGATAATTGAGATTTTTAACCGTTAATGTGGCGTGAGACATTTGTTGTTTTTTATCCTCGGTTAAAAGGTTCAAATCTTGCGGCGGAATCTCGGCATTAAGAATTTTTTGTACCGAATCGATGCTAACCATGCCCATTTGATAAACCGTCATAATACGTCCCAGGCTCATCAACGGCAGGGCCAGTAATACAGAATAAGCCAGAAATGCGGTGATCTGCCCAATCGTTAGTTCACTTTGTAATACATAAAATCCGCCTAAACCCAGAATCAACACCTTCATGATGTGGTTGGCATAGTCGAGTATCGGCATCACAAACGTCTGCAGCCGAGTTATTTTCAGGGTGCATTGATACAGTTTTTGATTCACGTCATCGATTTTCTGTGTGACCCACGGATCCATTTGCTGGCTTTTGATCAGATCTATGCCGGATAAATAATTCATCAGCTGTTCGGATAAGTCCTGTAGGCGCTTCAGACGTTGAGCATGTAAGGCGCGTAAGTGACGAAAACCGAGTCGAAAGAAGACAAAGGCAATACAGATGGGGATGATGGAATACAACGTCAGTTTGGGTGAGATCTGCCACATATATATTGGGGTTAGCGACAAAGCAAAAAGAATATTAAACAGCTGTAAAAAACCGATGCCATAAAACAGGCGAATACCGTTTAAATCATTATTGATGATGGAGATCAGTTTACCCGACGGGTATTGCTGATGAAATGTGTGTGGCAGGCGATTAAGGCGATAAAATAAATCGTTTTTAAGTGCCGCCTCGGTGATGCGCCCGGGATTTAATGCATACATGCGAGACAATATTCGCACCAGCACCATGGCTACCGATAAAACAATCACGGCCTGCACGTTGCTAACCAATGCACCCTGCGCATCGATACTGCTTTGATTTAATAAATCTATGGCCTGCTGGATATAGCGCGGAATCTCTACCTGCAGCCAGTTAACAATAAAAATGCAGACGACGGCAAAGGCGTAGGAGGCCTTATTTAACAGGAAGTAATGGCGGATAAACTGTGCTTTAGTCATGCGAGGGTGTGTCTTGGGTGCAGATGGGGGCTATCTTACACCATTTCTGCTGATAAAAGAGGTGCTTATGCCTATAGGTTGTCTACGGTTAGACAGGTATAATCACGTTATTCACTGCCTTGTTTGGACACGCCATGACCGATGAAATTAATTACCAGAATAACCCGCTGCACGGGCTTAGCTTAAAAAATTTACTGATTGAAATCGTTGATCACTACGGCTTTGAATTGCTGTTTGCGTATTTAAATATCAATTGTTTTAAAACCAAACCGACGCTTGAATCCAGTGTGAAGTTTTTGAATAAAACCGATTGGGCGCGTGAAAAAGTTGAGGTGTTCTATTTATACGAATTCAAAAACTTACCTAGAGCATCGTCTGAACAATTTAAATTACCCCCCAGAGACCGTGTTGTACCTGATCATCAAGAAGCGGGTGAACCTGCCGAATTGAGCCTGGAAGATGCGGAGCGCTTACGCGCAAAACGGGCCAAAAAAGCAGCCGGTTATAACGCAGGTTCTGCGGCAGGGAAAAAACACAGTGCCGGAGGTGGATGGCATTCTAAAGGCCGTGATAACGATAACCCCTGGAAGAAAATCAGAGAATCGGCTAAGACTTCAGACTCCTCTGAAGGCCGTGATAACGATAACCCCTGGAAGAAAATCAGAGAATCGGCTAAGACTTCAGACTCTTCTGAAGGTAAAGCTGACGATCCTTGGGCGAATTGGAAGAAATAAGCGCCTCTTAATAGCAAGGTATAAAATTCCACAGCATTATTACCGGCTGATTAGCGTGGTGTATATTTATACAGTATTTGTGCTATGCTGTTTAAATGAAAATAAAGCCTCTAGCTCTTACTGATTTACCTTCAATCTTGGAATTACCTGTGTATTTGTCACAGGTATCTGCAGGCTTCCCCAGCCCTGCAGATGATTATATAGAAGAGACAATCGATCTTAATAAACACATCATAAAACGACCTTCATCAACCTATTTTGCCAGGGCATCGGGTGATTCTATGTTGCATCTAGGCATTATTAGCGGTGATTTATTAGTGATTGATCGTTCTGTGACACCTAAGCATGGCGCGGTGGTTGTGGCGGCGGTTAATGGTGAGTTAACGTGTAAGATATTAGATAAACATCGAAAGATGTTATTGGCCGCTAATAAAAAATATCCACCTATTGCGATTACACCCGAGATGGAATTGCTTATTGAAGGGGTGGTGACACATTCTGTGCGTTACCACCATGTGGTTGATGTGTCATGTATGCCTTAGTTGACTGCAATAGCTTTTATGCATCCTGTGAACAAATTTTCAGGCCTGATTTACGTGATCAGCCCGTTGTTGTTCTATCAAATAACGATGGCTGTATTGTTGCGCGTAGTAAAGAGGCTAAAGCCCTAAACATTCCTGACCTAGAGGCCTATTTTAAACAGCGAGATTTTTTAGCCAAGCATAATGTAAAGGTTTTTAGCAGTAACTATGAGCTGTATGCGGATATTTCCAACCGTGTTACCGAGGTGTTAAGTGAATTTTGCACCGATATGGAAGTCTACTCCATCGATGAGAGCTTTATGATGCTGCCGGAGTCTACCGGGGCCGTTGACGATTATGTCGATTACGGCATGCTCATTAAAGATACCGTATGGCGAGATGTACGTATGCCCGTTTGTGTGGGTATGGGGCGCAGTAAAACGCTATCAAAGCTTGCTAATCACATCGCCAAAAAATCCAAGCGTTTAAATGGCGTATGTGTGATCAACGAGGCTGAACCCTGGTATCCGGTTTTTAAAAAATTACCGGTCAATAAGGTCTGGGGTATAGGGTCCAGAATATCCACGCGCCTGTCTTATATAGGCGTGCATTCTGTTTACGATCTGATTCAGCGTGATGCTAAAGAGTTACGAGCCTACTTTGGGGTCAATGTAGAACGTACACAGTCTGAATTGATGGGGCATTCATGTTATGACTTAGAGCAGGTGCCACCGGCTAAAAAACAGATATTCTCTACCCGTTCATTTGGGGTGAAGGTCGAAACACTGCAGGGCCTGGAGCAAGCTGTAAGCCAATATGCAAGCCAGGCGGCGGTGAAATTAAGAAAGCAGGATTGTTTGGTCAAACAAGTCTTGGTATTTATTGAAACCTCCCGATTTATTGAAAACCGATATAATCGCAAAACCGTGGTACAACTTGTCTTTCCCACCAATGATACCTCCGCGATTGTGGCTGCAGCCAAAAAAGGCCTAAGATCTATTTTTAAAGACGGCTATCGATATCATAAAGCGGGAGTAGGGCTGTTAGACATTAAGGCGAAAGATCCATTTCAGCTTAACTTTTTTAATACCTATCAAAGTCCAAAATCTCAGCAGTTAATGGCTGTTATTGATAAAATCAATAAACACAAACAGCAGGTTTTTTTTGCAAGCAGTGGCATTGATCCTCAGTGGAAGATGCAGCGTGTCTTGAAATCCCCAGCTTATACAACCCAGTTAGATGAGCTGCCGCTGGTAAAAATGTGATCATGCAATGCATTGATAAAACTGTCGTAAAAAGCTGATTTCAATGTTTATCTATATTCAGGTAAGACTTTTGGGGATTACGAGAAGGCACGATGGTTGAGATGGCATGTTTATAAATCGCTTGTGTGGCGACATTTTTTAACATCACGGTAAAGCGGTCATAACTTTCTATGTTGCCCTGTAGTTTGATGCCGTTGACTAAAAAAATAGATACGGGAATACGTTCATCACGCATGACATTGAGAAAGTTATCTTGAAGCTGTAAAACGCTCATCGTCGAAACCTTAAATTATTTGCTGTAGTCAGTGTAGCTTGTCCATGCTCGTTGGCTTGAAATAGCACAGTCCCTTTATTCTCTGTTCTGTCTGATCTCTCATATAGCGCTTTGTCGGGCTACACTGTCTATAAACAAGACCGTTTTATTGACTGCTCATGGGGGCAAAAGTTCAGAGGTGATTTATGTTATCTATGTTGTCCTCCACATATATCAATAAGGCATTTCAGCGGGTAGATCGCCGCTATTTTATGCCCGCAGAAGAGGTGGCGATGGCTGGCTGTGACCGGCCTTTTTCCATAGGTTATGGTCAGAGCATCAGTCAACCCACCACGGTCAGGCATATGCTGAATTGGTTGGCCGTAGAACCGGGACAGAAAGTGCTTGATGTAGGATCGGGCTCAGGCTGGACCTGTGCCTTGCTGTCATATCTAGTGGGGCATGATGGTCATGTCTATGGTTCAGAACGCATCGGACCATTAAGAGACTGGGGCGCTAAAAACTGTTTGTCTTTTGGCTGTGATAATGTCGATATCTTTCTGTGTGAAAACGCTGTGGGCCTTGCAGATAAAGCGCCTTTTGACCGCATTTTGGTCAGTGCCTCCTCAGACCAAGGTATTCCCCAGTCACTGCAGGATCAGCTGGGTCCAAGTGGAAAACTGGTGATTCCAGTAGGACATAGCATCCTTGAGATGAAGAAGGATGCTCTGGGAGAGGTGGAGTTTTGCCATGAACATCCCGGCTATGTTTTTGTGCCGTTGATTCTGGCTTCTGAACCTCATTGATGCACTGGCATTCCGGGCATCAGTGAGATTGCTGATCTATAAGCTGTCGGTATGCATCGATATGCAGCCCCTGTGTCGACATGATCACATGGGTAAAGGGCTGTTCCTTCGCGGTCAGTGAATCTTCATGGATTTGCTGATACTTTAATGTCGACAGGTCGGCTTCAGAGGCATCTTTGGCCGGTTTATGCGACAGCCTTTGTGTTAGCTCTTGTTGCTCAGCCTGGCAGTCGATGATGATAAACGGGACGTTTAATCGTTCAGCCAGTCGCTGGAATTGCAGGCGAAGATCGGCGGATAAAAAGGTGGCATCGACGATAACAGGCAGCCGTGCTTGGATTAATTGCTGAGCAAGCTTTTCAATATGGTTGAAGGTTTGGCGGCTGGCCTGCAACGTATAAATGCCTTCCTGATGTGAGGAATGGCTATTAGCCAGTGGGCTTAAACCACAGAGGCGTTTTCGTTCAATATCCGAACGTAGTCGTATGGCCTGACATTGTTCGGCAATAAGGCCGCTGTAGGTGGTTTTTCCGCTGGCAGATACCCCGTGAGTGATGGCCAGAAATACCGGTCTGTCTTGAGTATAACTGCTGGCCAGCTGCAGATATTGCTGGCAGTCCAGGTGGCACTGCTGTTGCTCCTCCATGGGTAAATGATCTTGATTCAGGCGCAAGGCGGCAACCTTGGCACGAATCAAAGCACGGTAAACCTTGTAGAATTGCAGCAATGACAGGCCCTTAAAGTCGCCGGTGTATTCCAGGTATTTATTTAATAATCGATTGGCCCAGCGCCGCTGGCCACGGTTCTCCAAATCCATCAATAGATAGGCCAGTTCGGAGATGGTATCTATCCATCGAAATTGCTCATTAAATTCTATGCCATCAAAAAAAGTGATTTGACCGTCTAATATGGCCATATTCCCCAGGTGTAAATCCCCATGGCATTCACGGATAAACCCTGCCGATTTTCGCTGTTGCAGCAACGGCGCCAGTCTCTCTATTTCGTTTTGGGTCCAGATATTTAAAGCCAGAAGCTGTTGTTGAAAGACCGGCTCCTTGCTGATGGTTGCAAGTGATTTAAGCTGCTCAAAATTACCGATAACGGGGGCTATGACCGCAGCGAAGCTACCGAGGTCCAAGTTGTTATCAAGAGTGTCATCGGCCATGTCTTCAATTTGCTCGGCGACGGGGGCCAGCTCATGAAATTCGGCCAGGCATATGGCCAGCTCATCGATCTGCTGCGGATTAATTTCTCCTCTGTTCAGGGTCCTGTCTAATAATTGATCCTGTGTGAATTCAGTCATCTTGACGGCATAGTCGATAATCTCTCCACTGCCGTCAATATAAGGGGCATCAATACTGCCGGTGATGGGAACCACACTCAGGTAGAGTCCTTGTGAATAGCGGCTGTTTAGCCTTAGTTCTTCTTCACAGCAATGTTTACGTTTTTCCAGGCTGGTATAATCCAGAAACCCGTAATCCAGATGTTTTTTCAGTTTGTAGGCAAAGGATCCTGTCAGCAGGACCCAGGATATATGGGTCTCTATGACGCTAACATCGGATGTGGGATGAGGGTAAGCCTCGTTACATTGCAGAGAGCTGATGAGCTGATATTGCTGTTGTAATGGATTCATCTTCACGGGTTCCCCCAGGCAATTACGGCGAGGACATCTTAAGTATAGAGCTTATTTTCTGTATTCAGTTGCCTATATTTTCTAAATATGGATATTAAATGGCATGGTTTCTGTTGATGCGATTTATATAAAAAAACGGATGGCGCTAGATGCTCCATCCGTTTGTTTAAAGTGGAACTTGATGACTAAAGAATAACGGCTTAAACACTAGGCTGTATGTTGCTTAGGGTTCATCGGTAGCTTGCTCAAGCTGGGGTTTATCTTCGTCATCGGTAGTGGCCGTGCCGTCAATATGTTGCTCAGGGTAATAGATGAATTCAGATAACAGATCCAAATTGATGTTGCTGGCAATATCATCGGCGGCGGTATTGTTAAATGCCCAGCTCATGCCTTCGGTATGCCCGGCAGGCAAGAAGCTACCGCGACGCACCGCTCCCTGATACTCAGTAAACATCACAATATCCTCTTCATCACTGGCGATCTCTTTGACGATAAAGGGCAGGGGCATCAGGATCATTACCTTGTTAAACACGGTGTTTTCTTCCCAGCGACCCTGTGCGATCAACTCTGTATGGAAGGGTTTATCATCCAGATCTTGTTTTTCTTCTTGATAAAGGTCATGCATTTCTTGATCCCATTGGATGCCGTAGTAGTTAACACTGCCGTCTTCCAACATCTCGGCCACGATATTTAACCCCTTATGTCCCCAAGCCACATGTGGGCCTTTAATGGATTCAGGATTGCTTACATCGGCAGGTTCGGAAGAGATCAAGGCACTCAGCGTCAGTGCCGGGCCATTGCTGTCGGCATTGCCATCGCCATTCTGGTTATGCACAAAGTTGCACATGCCTTCGACGATCTCGCTGTTTTCATCATCGCTACAGTTCCAGTCCGATAATTGATAGACATCCTGATTCATTTTGAAGGACAGATGATAGGCTTGGGCAGTTTCGCTAAAATCAGCCTCCGGGTTGATGACATCCACCAGGGTGCACATTTCACCGCTGCCATCGAGGAAGCTGCGAATATTCAGGCCGCTGACATCTAGCGCCTCACCGTGAACGGTTTCGGAGAAATCTTCAAATCCTGGAGCCAGCAGCGTGAGTGAACCGTCTTCATTGATATGGGCAATCTCCCGGTTATCATGAAATTCACGCCAGCCATCTGCGGTCAAAACCAGTTGGATCTCTTCATTGAGATCTGCTTCCTCGCTTGGCATAAATCCATTTTCGACATCGTAATAATATCGGCTTTCACTGAGGCTATCAGTTTCGTTGTTGTAGGCGATATGGCCATATTCAAGCTCGGCTTTTATCTCACCGTAGACCTCTTCCAGCTGGCCCCAAAACCAGTTGATGCGCCCTTCTTCTTTCAACAACGTGGCCAAGTTGGTATTTAATTTTTGGGCTTTTAAGGCCTCGTGAATGGCGATGCGTTCTTCCAGTGTTTCGGCATCGGTTTTAACCTGATGCCATAGTTCTTCATCATGAGCGAGTAGCTCGGCATCATCTACATCAAAGGTCTCACCCTCTGGCAGCGCTTTCATGGCTTTTTCAACCTCGTCGCGGATATCATCGAGAGCGTTTTTGATGTCTTCGGCGACCACCGTCATGACATCATCAAAATCTATTTCACCATTGGCTTCACTGGCCTCCAGGGTCTGTTCCAGATTCTCTGCGATGATGCGTGCCAGCACTTGCGCTATGGCGCGAAGTTCGTCGTAGTTGAGCTGTTTTTGCATACTCCCGTCATCGGACGCGGCGTCCTGTGCCTCGATATAATCAACATCCAGGTCTGCAAGCGTGCCCAGGCTTGCTTTAATCTGTTCTTCGGCGGCATCAAGATCACCCCCGTTGGCCAGACGTTCACTCTCTACCATGGTTGATAGTGGTGTGATATGGGTATAACCCGGGGGGGCTGTCAGTGTATAGGCGGCATCTACCACTTCATCGGGCTTGTCGCTGTCTACCGTTTGTCCGGCGATAATTTTTACGACGATAGAGGCTCTTTTCAGAGTTTCTTCATCGATCCCTGTGACATCAAGATCAAAGTCTCCGTTTTCATCGGTAATCGCCGTAGGTTCGCCGCTATCACAGAGTTTATTGCTGTTCAGATCGAGACAGGCCAGAGCCGATTTGAGGTAACCATCGATGGCTGTACCGGATAGGGTACGTTCGGAGCTTGTCGCATTGCCATCAATCACCTCGTTGATGATATCTTCAACATCTTCTTTATCGGTGTCGTCGACAGCATTACAGGCCGTTAATAAAATAAGGCTGGAGCAGAATGTTAGGCACTTAACATTGAAGTTTTTCATTTTAACGCTCTCTTTCGGTAGTGGCTTGAATCATGTCTTGATGACCGCAGGCTGTGGGGATATTAATTTCGAATCTCATTTAAGCTATTGCAGCTGGAATGCCACAATGAGTTGGCCAGCTATGCCTTGAAAAGCCAAAAAAGACACTGGCTTGCAGTGGTGGCCTTCACATAAGTGATTGATTTAATTTATAATTAATCGTCTGTGGGCGGAGGTTGGTGGGTTTTTGAGCACTAATGTATGAGGGAGAATTGATAAATCAGTCACAAAACAGGATTCCCAATACCAGGGTTACGTTATGAGTAAAGGGCATGCTTATAATTAAATGCTTTAACGTTTGAAGACACGCTTGTCTGTAGTGACGCCAATATTGATGCACAGTCACTATTTTTGTTAAAAGTGACAACGTGGGGCCGTTGCGCTGTTAACCGATTGTTAATTTGTTTTCTGACAAGGCCGTTGTTAAGCTGCTCGCGCCTAAAACTGTCACCTGTCATTTAAACTGTTGTCTTGTTATGAACGAATCCAGCCCGCATTTTTCCCCTAATTTATTGAGTCGCCTGTTTAAACGCTGGGCCGAGTTAACTTACGATAACCCCGTGGTATTTATTGTGTTATGCCTGGCGTTGCTGGGGCTCTCTTTGAGTCAGGCTCTGCATATCAAGATGGATATGTCTACCGAGGCCATGTTGCATAAAGAGGATCCGGCCCGTCTTAATTATGATAAATTTCGCCAGACCTTTGGCCGAGAGGATGCGATCATCCTGACACTGGCCACAGAGGGATTGTTGAGCAAACCTTTGTTGCAACAGATAGCAAACATTCATAACAAAATTGAAACCAGCGTGCCCCATGTGGCCAAGGTCACCAGCCTGGTGAATGCCCGTTACACCTATGGTGCTGAGGATGAATTGATTGTTGAAGACTTGCTTGAAGGCTTCCCTGACTACCGCTGGAATGATGAAGAGCTGACAACATTTGTATTGGCTCAGCCTGCCTATTTAAACCGCCTGATCAGTGCCGATGGGGAATACACCGCCATTATCGTTGAACTACAGACTTTTGATATGCTTGACGGGCAGCGTGTATTGTTAAATGAGGGGGCTAATGCCGCCAGTGTTGCCGCATTAAAAGATTTGTTGGCTGACTATACCCATCTGGATCTGCGCTTGAGTGGAGCCCCGGTGATGTTAACAACACTGAATGACATCACGTCAAAGAGTACACAGTTTACCTCTTTTATTGGCAGTATGGTGGTGCTGATACTTTCATATATCTTCTTTCGCCGTATCTCGGGTGTATTGTTTCCTATTCTGATAGTGCAAACCTCTATCTTGAGCGCGTTGGGGGTGATGGGTTTTTTTAATGCGCCGTTTACGCTGACCACCAATGCCGTTTTGGCCCTGATGTTAGGCATCGCCGTTGCCGATGCCGTGCATATACTGAGCCTGTTTTATCGTTATTATGAAGACCATGGCGATAAACGCCTCGCGGTTGTCGAGGCGATGTCCCATTCGGCTCCTGCCGTGTTTTTAACCACGTTAACAACGGCGATTGGTTTTTTATCGTTTATTACCGGGGATCTGGCTTCTACTTCGGAACTGGGTATTTATGCCGCGGTAGCCGTCAGTTTTGCGTTGTTTTATACCGTCACCTTATTGCCTAGTTTGATCGCCTTGTGCCCGATAAAACGTTTAAAACAGACTCGAAAGCCCAACCGATATTTAACGGCGTATCTGACCCTGTGTTCGTATCTGACGACGACTTATCCCCGCGTTATCAGCTTATTAACTATCGTGCTTTTAGCCTTATGTTTGTGGGGAGCCAGTAAAACCGATTTCTCTTATGATCCCGTCGCTTTTTTCCCGGATAGAGCGATTGAAAAGGCCCACTATTTGACGATCGATGAACAATTAGCCGGTTTGACCAATATCGAGGTCGTGATCGATACGGGTGAATCCGATGGTATTTATAATCCCGAATTCATCCAGAAATTGACTCTGGCCGCCGACACTTTATCGAATACGCATATCGGTGAAAGGTCTATGGCAAACAGCTATTCTTTACTTAATATATTGAAAGAAACCCACAAGGGCTTAAATGGTAATCAGCAGGCGTTTTATAGCGTCCCTGAGAGCAGGGAATTAATCGCTCAGGAAATTTTGCTGTTTGAAATGAGTGAAGCCGATGATTTATATGATGTGGTTAATGACGATAAAAGCATGGTACGCCTGAGTTTAAAAACCCGTCATGCCGATGGCGTTGATCTGGAAATACTGATAAGGCAATTGGAGCAGGAGCTGGCTAAGATTTTTGCCAACTCGGCGACGGTGAATATTACCGGTGCCACGGTGTTAGTGGCCGAATCGGTGCCAAG
>JABSRQ010000279.1 GCA_013215055.1 Pseudomonadales bacterium
ATAAGGCCGATTCCCCCCTATTCGCTTAATCGTTGATGCTAAGAATTACTATGTGGATGAATGACAATCCCAAACTGCGTAGAGTAGCACTATCGAGATTAGCCTTGCCCAGATAAGGACTGCTACGTTGCATAGAGCGTAAAACGCCAGCAACCGCAGCGCTAGTAAGGTTTAAAACGCTTAACTACCCATCATCAGGCCGATTACGGCGATCGCAGTGTTGCCTGATACTGCCCTGCTTTCTTTTCAAATGCCTGACATTCAGCCGTTTCATTACCGTTAAACGCCTGACAATCCAGTTTGGCCAGGCTTCTAATACAGGCTGAAGCTGATTTCTCCAGAGCCGCATGCCCTGTCGCTTGTTGGAAGTTTTTCTGCATGGCCACACACATATTGTTTAACATCGGCTCCATCATCGCTCTGTTTTCAGCCGGCATATCCGCCATATCTGCCAGCGCACAGCTCTTGACCTTATCGCACAGTAATTGATAGCTGTCGGAAAGCTCGGTGGCCTGCAGCGCTGATGCGGTGAACAATAAAACGCTTAAATACATGACGACTCGTTGCATATGACACGCTCTCGATAAACTCTATGTATTCAAGTGTATACAATATTGGCGCTTTTACTGCGCGCCAGCTTCTGCGATGTAAAACTGAATAGGAATAAGTCAGTTCTAGTGAAAGCCATTGAGCCCTTGCTAGCACTGTATATGGCCGATTAAACCCTATTCGATTAATCGTAGAGGCTGAGAATGGCGATGTGGATTAAGGATGTGCCTGAAATGGGCAGAGTAGAAAGTTAATTATTCTAACAAAGCCTGTTATTCAAGTAGGCTCTAACAGATAAATAGCAGAAGTTGTATGCCCTAAGGCCTTATTGAAAAGCGTTAAGGCTTCAATATGAAGCCTTAACTGCAACGGTTAATTCAGCGGTGAAAAGCCCACTGCGGTGCTGTCATCAATACTCAACTTCAGATTATCAATACTCGCCGCCTCGGTGAAAGCAACATATCTCAGGTTATTCCACTGGCCATCAAAATTAAAGGTAGAAAAAGTCATCGCTAATTCGCTACCGTCTATGGTTTTTATTATAGAGCTGCCATCCATTTTATAACCGGTAATATTAATTTCAGAACTGCTATAAACACTTGAGTATTGTGCTATATCAATAGCGTGCAGGCTAAATGGGTAACCAAACTGATGGAATAACATTGGCTTGGTAGATACGGTATAACCACAGTGTTTACTGCCATTGTCTGGCACATTGTTATCACCGGGAGAACGTTTCATACCAGAGGTCAGGGAAAAGCCCTTTTCATGGGTATTGTAGGCTTCCCAGGAATGATCAAATGTATCAAAGCCAAGCGTATAGAAACCATCATCAGTATCAGCTGCTTTATGGTTGATAGGGAACTCAGCATTTACAATGACATTATCAACATACAGTTTTCCAGCACTGCCGCTGGTATAGAATCGAAGCGTGTGCAAATCTTCTAACGATGCAGCCATAATGTGATCCTGTGGTGCTTCATCATTAATCTTAATAGAGATAGTTTGATCTTTAATATTCACCAATAAAGCGAAGTGAATAACCTCCTCCATGATAAAACTAGCGACAAGTTGTCCATTAAAAAGAATATCGCCGTCATAAGTGAGTTGAATAGCATCGCTGCCTACGCCGTAATCCAAACCCACTTTAATCTGTGTCATCGATGTTAAATCAACCGGCTTCAGGTCAAACTCTATGGCGTAAGTATCAGCTGCCACTCCCAGCGCATGCTGGGTGCTAGTAGCTGCGATCATCTCCAGACTCTGCGTTGGCATTGCCGCAGCAGAAGCAGCAGCAATGCTTTGTTTATTGGTCCAGCTATAATTGGTTTTATCTGGAAAAAAACCAAATTTTGGTAAGCCCCCGGCTTTATGTACAGGCGCCTCATAATCAACAGCAAGAATATTACGCACTTCTGTAGTAGGTATTGATACTGCGGTATCTTTGGGTAAACAGGCTGAAAATAAGAATGAGCTGGCAATAATGCCGGGTAAAATAAGTTTTTTCATAGTGGCTTTCCCTAGAGTATCTCCGTTATAAAAATTCTGCTGCAATAGAGTAACATTTGAAACAAAATGAAAACAATACCTTAGAGATATTGATTTCTGCCGCTAGGGCTACTATTTCGATACATCTTTGGCTATCCCACTAATCCATTGCTTCCATTACAATAAATCAGTATAGAAGGTCGCCCCCTAGTCACTTAATCGTAGAGGCTGAGAATGGCGATGTGGATTAAGGATGTGCCTGAAATGGGCAGAGTAGAAAGTTAATAATTCTAACAACAAAAGCTATTATTGAATAAACGGAATTAGATCAGTTATGCAGGCTAATTTTTACAGCCTGAAAATTGACAGGCTCTGGCAGCACACGACCACCAGAGCCCTAAGTTACGTTAGCACAAAGCTAGCACAACTAGTGCTTCAACTCCCACCAGTAACGTTTAACCGTAATATCCTGACAGGCCTCAAACTGCTCACCATCTGCCTTGCCAGAAATACAGGCTGTTGTATCTCCCAGACTAAAGCCGGTTCTCTTCGGATAATAGAAGGTGACTAAATCCTTGTAGCCATCATGATCGATATCTTTATAGAATTTTGGCCAGCGCTTCGCTTTGGCCTCGTTAGGGCCTAGTCGTAGCGAGCGAGTCTTAATATCTTTTACATCAAAGCTGTCGCTGCCGTAGATAACAACAGGAAAGGGGATCCAACTCCATAACGCAATCGCATTGTGAGGTGGGTTGATATCAATGCGTATGTCATCATCGCAGTCTGGAACAAATGCAATGCCCTCAAAGCCAACGTCCTCGATATTACCTAAAGTGATGGCGATAACATCGGTAGCCGTTAGCCATCGGCTCAGGCTTTTGTCGGGCTCAACTTTAAATATGGTGGCATTGCTAAATGTATCCTCATCATAAGCATTACTCGCCACATAAAGATTATCATCCCCATCGTAAGCCAAGCCACCTTCCATATTCACACCGCCGCCATTGGCCCGTACCAGGTCCCACTCAGAAAGATAGATCGAGACATCCCCCGCTGCTGTTATATCAAAGAGGAAATGCCCACCGGAATCGTCATCCATCATAAGGTTGCCGTTTGACTGGCGCGTCATAAATCCGTCCGGGTCATCAAACGCCTGGGCGTTTTGTATAGTACCCACTAGCACCGGGAAGCCTCCGACGATGACACTGTTATCAGTATTGTTGATATCGACGCGGTTTTTGGCTGCTTTACCCACAAATTCAAACAGCCATGGATCGGCCAGGGTACCCGTACCCGTTACATTAACATCTGCTGCATCCAGCGGACCAGCGGCGATTAATGCAGCTTTTACTGTGGCTGCACTGTCACCGACATTCCAGCTAATGTCAGCCAAGTTTTCGCCATTAAATCCACCCTGAACATTCAGCACAAAGTCTGCTTCTATTACACCGGATACGCCGTCGGTGCCTACGGCCTCGATATGATCGACGGCATTAACCGCTTCTCGACCTAAGAAAGAAAAGTTTATCAAATTAGCAGTCCAAGATAGATCCACAAGATCTACATCGGTTATATACATATTTTCATAGGCACTGGATATCTCGAAGCTCCATGGCGAAAACATGCTACCGTCACCCACAACAGTAACATCCTCAGGCAGCACGGCTTCAACTTCTGCTTCAACGGTTGCCGCTGTAGCATCCCATGCAATGGCAGCTGTTGTAACATCGATGCCACCACCATCGGGTGTAAATGACAAGGTAAAGTTGCCTGCTGGTAAGGATGGCGCGTCGAATGCTCTTAAATACACAGTCGCATTAGGGTAAATATCCAGAGGATCTACCTCAGGACCACCGGTGAAAATTTCGGCCACAGCAGCATAAGATACCCTAAAGACTACGTTGGGCGAGCCATCGCTGGCTACATAAATATAGTTTTCATCGGCAGCTATACTAGGCCCTAAATTGGCATAATAACTTGCCCCCAGTGCATCAAATTCTGTACATGAGAGAAACTGATTTACCGTGCCGGTGATAGGGTCTATTTTTAGCAGGCTACAAAATTCCGATGGCTCTCCATCGCCGTCAAAATTGGAATAGTCATCCACCACATAGAGCTGGCCATCATTGCCTACAACAACGCCCTCAAGATCAGCACTTTCATTGCCGGTGGCCGTTAATACATCAGCAAAGCTTGTTAATACCGACAAGGTACCATCTTCTGCGCGCTTTATAACCGCGTCATGTCTTGTACCTGTATTGTCATTTCCGGCATTGACGGTAAAAAACGCCGAGCCATCATCGAGGATAACAAGGCCATTATTACTAAATGATAAATAATCATCGATATCGCCACCCAGCCCCATTACTGCAAGCAATTCAGCATTTGATACCAGAACCGTAATCATTTTATCTGGCTCGATTTCTAGTATGCAATCGCAATCTTTCTCCAGCGCATACATATTTCCTGTATTGGCAGGCGGTAATAGCGGCGTAGCTGCAATGGCAGTTTTAACTAAAGCTGCCATCAGCATCGTCGACATTATTTGTGTTATATAACGGTAACTTATTCGGGGCATCTGAATCTCCAGTGAGAGTTGTATAATTAGAAGATGATAAGGACCGCGGAGTCAGCATTAATAGGCTGACTCACCTTAAAAGGGTTGGTGCATTAAGATGGAGAGAAGAGAGTGACTGCTGTCGGTATTGGCTGAATACTTATTGTGCTCAGTTCAGAAAAGCGCCGCTAATATCCACGTTCATACCATGCTCAAATAGAGCTATGAAGCGCGCGTCCATTCGACGCTTCTAGGCCTGAGTTATAGATTAGGTTGCAATATTAAATATGTAAATAAAATCCATTATATAATGATGTATATTTTCAATAGGGAAGATAAGCCGAATTCATCCCCCATTTCTATGCGACTAGCGATAAGAGTTAGCAATACGCATGGAACACATATTGGCCAAGTATCAAAGAGGTGATGATGCTGATCTTTCAGCCGGCATATCCGCCATTTCTTCCAACGCACAGCGCTTGACCTTATCGCACAGTAATTGATAGCTGTCGGAAAGTTCGGTGGCCTGCAGCGCTGATGCGGTGAACAATAAAACGCTTAAATACATGGCGACTCGTTTCATATGACACGCT
>JABSRQ010000280.1 GCA_013215055.1 Pseudomonadales bacterium
ACCGAAATTTAAATAGAAACCGTAATTATCACCCTTTCCGACAGCAATTTCAGCACGTACAACCATCTTCTCCTGTGGTTTTAACATATAAGACATACCCGCTCCGGCAGAAGGATAGAGATTGTCCGAGCTATCACAGCCAGTACTTTTACCGGATAAATCATTGCCGTAGAGGCAGCCTATGCCTGCAAAAGCAGTCAGACCCCAGCGATCATTGAGTGCATAACGCTCGTCAAACTCTAATGTCGTGGAGTGTTCAGCCAGGTATTGACCTTGCACATAACCGCGTAATTTCATCGATGAAAAACCGGAATTGGGTGCATCTTTTGTCCAGCGGCCCTTTACGCGCCATGAAAAAACATGGGCCTCACCGTGGGCAATATAGTTGCTGTATTCAAGCATATAGCTATCGAAGCTGACATCGCCGCCAAAGCGTTCCTTATAGGATAAATTATGTACGATAAAATTACTGCCAGAGCTGGCTGAATGTTGATTGTCGCGGTTATCGAAGCTGAATACCAAACCAACGGCCTTGGAATCGAAGCCGGTGAGATCGGAGGCGGCTAAAATTTCATCACTGAAATCATCGTAAGCTTCGATAATGTAATTACTATTGATCAGCTGCATGCCGATAAACCAGTCGCCATAAACCCGTTCCGAAAATCTCAGAAAGGTCATCTGCAGGTCATCGGATGTTTTAACATCGACATCATCTTCTGCACCGATATCATAGCTGTAAGTGTTTTTAATTTTTCCACCAAAGGAGGCAAAAATCAGCCTGCTTTTATCGTTGTTAAAATAGGTTCTGGCAAAGATGCCGCCGGTATAGGAGGCACTGCTGGAATATTTTGCGCTGATGCCAAACATGGATACCGGAGAGTTTTCATCGAACTTGTGCATATAGGCTGCCAGTACACCGATAGAGGTTTTCATTTTCGGGTCACTGCTGATCAATGGGGTGAATATCCACGGAGATTCTTTTTTTATATCCGCTTTGTCATCCACAAGGTTTTCAGACGAGGCTTCGGTGTTTACGCCTTCATTCACTTCCTGAGCCAGGACGGACATGCTGCTAGCAAACATCAGCAATGTGAATAAGAAATTTTTCTGTCTGTTCACTGGGTGAATTCTCCATCCGTTATATTTCTAGTAAAAGAAGTAATCATTTCAGGCTGAGTCTGGTCTTTAAAGGGATAAAAGTATGTGTCATTAATGCGAAGGAATGTGTGTGAAGACAGTTGGGAGCGGTTTTGATGAAAATAAATTTTTTAAGACTTTAGATTGCCTGATCACTGTCTGCAGAGAATATTGTTCAGATAGTCATTTTATGTATACTAAGCGCCGATCCAGCCACAGGCACAAAAATTCTTGTCATTGTTTATAAAATTAATTGTTGTTATCAGCCTTTTTCACAGCTTTCTTGCCCTTGCTAAACCGGCCGCTGGAGTTAAAAGTTCAACGCTACGTGAAGAAACGGGTGACCAGCTGCATGAGACATTGATATTTCCCTATGTGCTTTCTACCGAAGGTATGGGGCTGGTTGTGGGTGTTGGAGGCATGCGCAAGGGTTTCCATCAGCCTCAGATGATCACCGGAGCCACGGCTTTTGCAGGGGAGGAAAGCAAAGGATTAGTGCTGGGTGTCTGGGATTATAAAGTCCCCAATAGTGAACATATTTATCTAAGTTCCATGGGCATGTTAGGCGATTTCCCACGTAACAGGGCCTATACCTCGGGGCAGCTGAGCATTCCTGCCAATACCATCAGACCCGGCTCCAATGAATCCAGCAGTGATCAGTTTATTGAGGCCGAAGGTGTCAGTAACTGGTGGGAAATCCAGATGGAATACAGCTTGCCAATAGGTGCAACGGTAGACAAGGGGATGATTGATTACCGGCTACAGCGAGGTTTATTGGTATCAGAACCTTCCGGTGGCCTGGAGTGGAATCCACTGAAAAGCGGTTCATCCATTGTCTTGTTCAGGCAGTTTAACCGTTATCTCAGCTTTGAATCTGAAGGTCAGATGCTGGATGCGGAGGTACATGCTTTTGAATTGGGGTTTCTCTATGACAATACGGACTTCCCGGTCAACCCAAGCTTTGGCAGCAGCCAATATATTTCCGTTAGTATTGATCCTGGGAAGTGGGGGGAAAGTACCTCCTGGAGTTTTATCGAGGCTGAGGCCAGTAAATATATCTCGTTTGGGGCTACAGATTGGGCCAGGCAACGTATTTTGGCATTAAACGCCTGGCTGGCTTATTCACCCAGCTGGCAACTGGAAACAGATGACAATGATGATAGTCGAGTGAAGGACAGTGCCCCCTTTATGGAGGGTGCCACTCTGGGTGGTTTCTTCCGCATGCGCGGTTTCGATCAAAACCGCTTTCATGACAAAGCTGCTATTTATGGCAGTGTCGAATACCGTTATACGCTGGAATATAATCCTTTGGAAGGTGTGCAATGGTTACAATTTTTAAATATGGATTGGGCGCAGCTGGTAGTGTTTGCCGAAGCTGGCCGTGTTGCCCCGGAATTCTCCAGCCATATTTTTTCTGATATTAAAACCGATATGGGGCTTGCTATACGGGCATTGATGGCAGGCTCCATCATTCGATTTGATGTTGCCGGTTCCGAGGAAGGTATCTCTGCCTGGGTGATGGTTGGCCATCCTTTTTGAGTATAAAAAACAATAATAGAGATATTTTACATCTGTATTTTTGTCAATAATTATCCCTGTATAAAACTCGTTATTATAATTTTATTGTTTAATTATTTTGCAATTTTCTAGAACAATCCTTAGGCTATGATTTTTTCATCCATGAAGGGAAGCCATGTTTTTATCGCCTTTACTAAAAATTTATTCTCTTATAGTTCGATTAAATGCGTTAGTCATGCTGCCTGTACTTATCGTCTTTCTATCTTCTATGACATTTGCCGAAACTGCTGAATCCACGGCCAAACAACCGAAAAATGAACAATTTGTTGATCAGGAAAAGGCGCTGGTAAAGATGCTTAAAGAGGCTGAAAAAGAACAAAAAAAAGAGAAGATTGATCAGCAACAGGAACTGGTAAACAATGCGGTAAACGATTTTATTGTAAAGGATGAAAGCGGTAAGGAAATAATTTGTTCCAAGGAAGATACCATCGCCACAGAAGTTGATGGCGAAGTTAATTATCGATGCAGGTCGCAGGATCATGCACTGGGTGAAAATAAGGGCAGTCAACGTGGTGAGGGAGAAACCAATCAGTTAATCGATAATTTATTACAGGCATCCAACCAGGCTGAAGATAAAACCATCAAGTTATCAGCCGATCAGTTGGATAAACTGGATGAGATGGAAACCACCAAGCAACAAAAAAAGGCAGCTGAGCTTGAGGACGAAGCCTTGAAGAAACAGGCGGATAAGGAAAAATACGGGAGCGAAAAATCCCCGCAAGCAGAGATTCAAGAAACACCTGAAAAAGATAAACCCTCAAAGAAGCCTGAAGTTGAAGCCATAGATATCACCGAGATCAAAGTGGAAGGTTTTATCGAGCAGACCGGCGTTTTTTTAAAGACGTTGCCTATAAAGGCATATTTGAGTCTGCGTTTGAATGTCTCAAACAATGGCACAGATACGGAAGCTTCCGATGGTGGCTCTCGCGGAGGATTAATTTACGCCAACAAACTGGAAAACGGTGATCAATTTATCGCCCATGTCGAGGTGGGTGCCAATGTTCTGGATAACGTCGATTGGATGATTAACTCAGATGCCTCTAGCAGTGAAGATGAGAAAGCCACGTTTAATCGCCGTTTAAGTTATTTGCGTTATGGGCGTGATGATTATTATGCTGTTATCGGAAAAAATTGGTCGGCTTATCATTTTATCGCGGAGATGACAGATCGTTTTATCACCGTGGGGGGCAAGGCCTCTGGTATCTATAATGCAGGTTCTGATGGTGGTGCAACGGGTACAGGCCGTGCCGAAAATGCCTTTCAGCTGCGTTCATCTCGCGGTAACTTGCAATGGAGTTTCCAGATTCAGGCCAATAACAATATCAGCAATTTACAGGAAAACGTTAAATATGCGTTAAATTCCGGGATTTCTACCAAGTGGAAATCTATCAATGGTTTTGCCGTGGGTCTAGCTTTCAATCGTGCGGTGCCCGAACGTTACAGCAATGAGATGCTGGACCTGGGGCTGGATGGTAGCTCAGATGCCCGGGTGTTAGGTGCTGAATGGCATAATTCTGACTGGTTTTTGTCAACAACATTCAGTAAAAATAGCAACCATGTGACAGACCCTACTGGACAATACTATGATGCCAGAGGCTGGGAATTTTATAGCAGCCGCAAGTTTACACCTAGAACGATGGGACGATTTGGTTGGAATATTCAGAAACCTGATGACGATAGTTATATCGGTAAACATAAAATCCAGGAGTATTACCTGTCTTGGCAATACAGCTATAACCGGAATAACCTGCAGGATAAGCTGTATATAGAGTATTTATTCAATCAGGGCCGAGATGCCGACGGCAGTGAAGGTAAAGATCTCATCGTCCTCGGGGCCCGCTTTAATTTATCCAATTAACACCCCTGCAATGGCGTTTATCAAAAGTTTAATAGTTACACCGTCCCGAACGTGATTGATTATAGTCAGATTTGAGTTAGAGTCGGCGGCGGTAACTTAGGCCGTGGTCATCCTGCAGGCATGCTTTTGTTGGCTGCCATACCATTCCCTCTAGCGTTTCCATAGTCTCCATTTTTTAAGCAATGCCTTTAGAGCACTTTCCCGCTTTGAAATCACACATCACATCACGGCTGTTTAAGGCAGAATAGATTTCTTAATTCGATCAAATCAAAAAACCATCATTGACGCTGGCGATGCACTGGGCAAAGGACTCATATATGAGAAATTTAACAAATAGAAAGTCTGCCTTGAGTCGTAGTCAAAATATATTGAATGCTTATCGGCAGGTAAAAACCGAAAACACCACCGTAGTAGACCTACTATCAAATCTGCAAAACTCGATGCATTTTTACCCGGATCCAGATCAAGAAATATTGGCTGGAGCAGGTGCAGAAATACAATTAGAGCCTAATCGAGATGAAAAATCACGGCAGCTCCGTTCATTCTGTGGGGTTGTCAGCCAGTCAGCCAGTGGAAATGACTGGACGTAGGTAACA
>JABSRQ010000281.1 GCA_013215055.1 Pseudomonadales bacterium
TATCAAAGCGAGGATGGCTTAAGGCTTTATGCCAGGGATTACAATAGCGCCAGCAGCCGCCTTACACTGCTTTGCATGCCGGGGCTGACCCGCAATTGCGCAGATTTTTCAGAGCTGTGTACAGAACTGGCTCCACTCTTTCGTATCATCGTCGCCGATCAACGAGGTCGAGGCAGGTCTGACTACGATGACAACAGTGCCAATTACCATCCCGCGACGTATGTGCGTGATATGTTCACCCTGCTGGATAAACTCACCATCAACAATGTGGTCTTGATTGGCACGTCTTTAGGCGGACTGATGGCGATGTTAATGGGCAGCATGCAAGCCCGGCGTTTTGCCGGAATCGTCTTGAATGATATCGGCCCGCAAATCGATCCTGCAGGGCTGGAACGTATCAAATCCAATGTCGCAACGCGTTGCAGCGTCAGTGATTGGCCGCAGGCCGTGGCGAACAGCAAGGCTATCAATGGCCTGGCTTTTCCGGACTACAGTGATAGCGATTGGCTACGTTTTAGCAAGAAGCTGTATCGTGAAGTGCATAACAGTGCATCGGGCCAGAGCGGACTTATCCTGGCATATGACCCGGCTATCGCCGATGCCTTTAAGGTCGATGACACAGAAGCTGCGCCTATGAATCTTTGGCCCAGCTTTGACGCGCTGGCGGATATTCCTCTATTACTGATTCGTGGTGAAAGCTCGGATATTCTGTCAAAAGCCTGCGTGCAAAAGATGCAGCAAAAAAGACCGGATCTGACGGCCATAGAAATCCCCCGTCGAGGGCATGCGCCTATGCTGGACGAAGCTTGCGCCATCAACGCTATACAAGCATTTTTAGCGGGCTTGTCCGCTCAACTAGCTGTATAACAACTTGGCTTTTCAGCCAATCGTTGACCACATCGCTATGCAGTACCGACAAAATCAATACTATTGGCTGCTTATACATTTTATTCCCTAGCCTCGAAGCCGCTGTTCTATGCTCAGATTTTATGGCAGCTGCGAGCTGTACAGCTTAGTGGACATAGGGACGTCTATACGAAGTCATACAACCTTGATATCAGTATGATTCCTGAAGTATCGTTTATCTACAGTCATCCCCAAACGCTTGGGAAACCTGAGGCTATAGTCTTTACCTGCATACAAGTTTAACCTGTTAGGCTAGGTTGTTCTATTAGATAGCCTGAAGGCATGGATGTCACTAGCATTTGAGGAAAATTCCTAAGGTTAAGCATGGGCATGAACTAATGAGGTGAAAGTCCTCTATAAGCATAAAAATATATTTGCTCTAAAGTAACGAAAGTTCTCGACCATTCCAATTATCTGCACAAATAGCCTTAAGACCACTGATTTCGGCAGTTTGTAGTTCTTCTAATAACTCTTTTGTTATATAAATATTTGATGGGTCTTTATCGGCCCTGAATAAACTATCGTTATGCTCCTTCATCGCATTTTTATCAATAACGAGTTTTTTAATCTTAGATATTTTACTTGGAGATACGTTAAACATCCTAACTTTAGATTTCTCCATATCAATAATGGGCAGAGACTTTAATGGGTTTAAAATGAAATATGCTTTATCTACTAAATTTTCTTGGTGATCAAAAACTTCAGCCGAAATATACTCTACATTTTCAACACCTACTTTTTCGAATAACTCCTTCACATTAGCCGACACGATTAATACATCTAAAGCATTATCAAGAAAGTCATAAAGCTTAACATTCTCTTGATAAAGGTCAGAGAAGAAAAGTTTTATTGGTTTGCTATAGATATCTTCAGCTGACTTGCACTCACTTAAATGATAGAGATTTGGCGTGTCATCATCTACTCCCATTATAACAGCAGAATCACTTTCTCCACATGTGCCAAGAATCCAGTATTTGTCACTCTTTTTAACTGTCATATTTTACCCTAACTTAAACCAGCTTGATCTTTTAGTCATGATTTTTGAAATATCTCCCCCACCTTCCAGTAAGGATTCAATCGATTCGGAAGATGCATCTACAATTTCTTCCCACATTGTTTGTTCAGCAGCTCTAAGATCTTTTAAAATTGGTGTTTTTACACTTTTGTGTTCATTATTCTCAGCTTCTTTTAACTCTTTCTTAATTTTATCAAATTCAGAGACTAGCTGGCCTTTAAGTTTATTAACGGTCTTAAATACTAATTTTGAATAATTCGGATGACTTCCGACATGCTGTGCAAGTCCATGGACAGCAACAAACTTAGCGGCCCCTGAACCAGGAAGAAAGATTATATTATGTCCATGATTTATACTGTAGCCAGTAGCTTCTATTAGTTCAGCTTGTTCGTCGTTGAAAACGCGATTTTTAGCTTTCTTACCACGGTATACTTCTTGAGGTAAAATATGGTGTGCTTGCCATCTATACGGGAATTTTTTCCCAGCCAAGGCCCCATCATCCCCTTTAGCAGATGAGCAAAAATTCCCCTCAGGGCCACTTTCAAATTTAAAATTAGTTTTTATTAAATCAGCTATATTACTTTCGTAAGCACGATCAACAAATTCGAAATTCTCGTAAATAGATTTGCGTTCAACATAAGCATCAGCACTAATACCAGCAGATTCATTGTCAGTTAAATTTTTAAGAAACTTATAACCAGCATAACCGTAATTCCCCTGTTTTATCGTTGTCCCCGCTTTAACAGAAGATAGATTGACCATGTGACCATCATCGTCTTCTTGTACAGACTCTGCAGGTTTATCTTTTCTTGAATTTGGTCGCGTATATGATTTTGATTTTTCTGATTTGCTACTGATAAAGGACAAATCCATTTGGGTTTTACTCATTGATACTTCCCATATATAAATACAACATCCGTGAAGCTCCCATACTATCTCAACTCAAATGTTAAAGTCATCTACTAAAGATAAAACACTCTTTTGAAATTCTTTCTTAGAACTAATGAACAAAAAGTAACGAAATTGTAGTTTTCAGCAATCATTTTTAGAGAATAGTAAATAAAGGCCTAACCAGGCTGTAGAAAAACTCGCTTTTGAGAAGGTTTTTTTACTCGCAGGAAAAATTTACAATCTTCCTAGAATCAAACCTTCAATCATGCCGCTTTACAGCAAGGTCTTATTTGTTGTATATATCATCGAATATACCACTATATTGCCCTAAATCTAACCATTCAACTCATTCCTAGGCATAACGCCAATACTTCTCCATATTGTGCACCATGCAATACATTAGCCACTGCGCCGTCGCTTTGGCCTTGCCTCGTACGCTGATTCTGTTCAACCTTTTATTGCTGGTTATGTTTCCATAATACAGGCTCGATCGTCCACATTCGACGACCATAATCCTTTCGACCTTGCTCGCTGTCTATACGCTTGTTTATCAGTTTCAAGCAACTGTCCGTTTCAATATAATCGGCATAAAACGAGACCTGGCGGCCTTGGTCTTTAATCGGTTTTTTCATGCACCTTGATTGCATCGGGCATGATTGACAATCAGAAATCTTACCTCGAAACCTAATATGATTTCCGCGGGTACCTTTAAAGTGATCGCCCTGAAACATCATCTGCTTTCCATTTGGGCATACACACGTTTTAGCATCTATATCAACAAAGAACTCGCTGGAAGGAATTGCTGTCGCATCTGATTTAAGTTTGTCATTTCGCGTTTTTTTTCGTAGCTCTTTGTGTTTTTGATAGGTTTCAGAACCTGCGATACGCTCATCCCGCTGCCTAAATTGATTATCAGGAACCACCGAATTAATTCCTTCAGCGTAAAGATTCTCCATATTTATCACGCTGCTATAACCCGTATCGGCAGTCACTAAAACACCTCCATCCAAAACATCTGCAGATAAATTTTTTCGTATGCCTTCGATCATTGGCTTCAAGGCAGATTGATCTGAACCAACACCGACTGCCTCAGCGTAAATAACAACTTGATGCAACTCATCCGCTGCCGTTTGGCAGTTATAGCCCTGTATCGTGCCTTTGGAGGTCGTCATCTTGGTACTGTCGTTATCAGTAATATTACTGTTAACTTCGCTGGGCCGCCTGCCTTTCCCCATTTTCACTTCATTATTTTTTAAAAACTCATCGATCTTATCTGCATTTTTCAGCAAGGTATCTATAGTTTGAAGCTCTCGCCTTTTATCGCCAGAGTTTGGGTCTTTATCGCTATCGTTCGCAAGGTGCTTATCGATAATTTTTTGAGCTGAGGTTTTCATCTTGTCAGACTTTTTCTTTAGATCTTTGTGCTTTCCGCTCCATTCTTTGGATGCATCAGAGGGCAACTTGCAGCCATCAATTGCAAAGTGTTCTTTACCCACCAAACCACTTTGGCAGCAGATCATCAGAACTTTATGAAACAACGAAGTCATTTCATCGCAGTTGCCACTGGAAAAATCTGCGATGGTTGTAAAGTGAGGTGTGCGCCCAGCAGCCAACGCCATAAACTTTAAATCTGTTTTACACATGCGTTCAATCACGCGGCTAGAAGTGATACCACGGTAATAGGCGTAGAAAATAACCCGCAGCAATAATGCAGATGGGTAGGCTTTTCTGCCTGCCTTTTTATTTTTGTATTTATTGGTGAGTCGGAGAGGTCGAGTGTTTCAGTTAACAGTTTATATAAGCAATATTCGAAAGTGTTATCACCGAGCGTGTCTAAAAAATTGACATCGAGAAAAACAGTTTGATTGATATTATCATCGATGAAATTAGCCACTGATCCGTTCCAAAACAGGAAGAATGGCTATTTTACAATATTGAGTCAGGTATAGCGCGGCTTACAGAGTTTTCCTACAGCCTGAACGCCCGCAGCAACTGAAAAATGGTGTGGCGGCCGTTTTGCGGTTTTGCAAAACGGATGACGCTCCAATTTTTCAGATTGCCTGCGATTGTTAGGGCTGGTATCCAGTAATGTCACCAACGATATCATAGTACTGATTTAGAATGTATATGGAAACATTGAAAAAAATGAAAAAATCGTTGGTCTTTAGCGGGATTTCTTTTTTCATAAAATCATATATAGCATGAAAATGCGTGAAAAATTAAAATTATAGTTTAAAAACTAGTGCTGTCACATTTACAAAATTTTGTAAACGTTTAAACGATACCAAAAACACGAAACGCACCGTTTAAAC
>JABSRQ010000282.1 GCA_013215055.1 Pseudomonadales bacterium
AAAGCAAGTCAAACGGCCGGTGTTGAATGCTCTGGTTGAAGCCGGTTCGGATTACGCCATCCTCTGGGCAAACCCAATCTGGTTTAAGGCCAGAGATGATGATTTACTCGCGTCCAACCCTTTTTTATGGGATGCCGACGTCTGGGTTAGTACAGCCGTCAAGCCCATAGTCTATTCAGAACCAGAGAATCTTGTCGGTCTAAAAATAGGTGCCAGACATGGCTACTTTTACAAAGACATTGATAAACTGGTTAACCTTAAAAAAATAACGAGGATTAATCAGAGTAGCGATTATCAAAACCTTCAGCAGCTGCAGGCGGGTAACATCGATGCCTTTGTCATGAGCCGTTCCAGTTTACACTATTGGTACGCCAGCAACGTTGATTCAAATTTACTGTATATTGCTCAATCCCCTCACGATGCGTTTACCCGACATGTTCTAGTCAATCAGAGAAATCAGCCGCTACTGACTGTCATCAACCCTTTTATTCAGCAGATAAATCAGAATAAAGACTGGAAAAGTCAGCTGTCTCAGTGGGGAATTGATAGCCTGCTGAATATCTACGAGCTAGAATTAGAAGAGATTATTCAGCTCAACATCGAATAATCTGCGACACATTTCCCTTCTGCCATTAGTCTTGCAACATTTGTAGCAGTTAAATCCTCATCCACCTTCTAACGTAAGCGCCCATTAATCGGCGTACCTCTCCCTTTTCAGCCTAATCTGAATTTTTAATATTCCAGGGTAGTAATTTTTCATAATCTTCCACCGTTTCCGCATAAGGAAGCTGCGCTAGTATCTTCCGATAATATGCGAACGGCTCTAGGCCATTGGCTTTGACCGTCTCAATCAAACTGTAATGCGCTGCACTTGCTTTCGCACCTGCTGGCGTATCAGCGAATAACCAGCCCTTACGATTATGTGCATATCCGCATAATCGTAAAAACTGGATGTTTAGTGACAGTCAATCTGGTGCGAAAGCTAGTGCGATGTTGTATAGCGTGATAGAAACAGCCAAGGCGAATGGGCTGGAACCCTATCATTATTTGCGTACGCTTTTCATTCGACTTCCCAGCTGTGGAAGCATAGAAGATTTTGAGAGATTGTTGCCTTGGCAAGTTGAGTTAGAAGAATTACCTAAAGTCTAGATGGGGTTAATTGATCGCTTACATTATAATAGTAAAAAATTCATAGTCCCCATGTGATATCGACGAAAAGGTAAATAATGATTGCAAGTTTGTAAAAAGAAATAGAGGTTTTAGAGGAAATTGTAGCGCAGGATGAAAAACCTGTGTTATCAGCATCAGAAATAAAAGAATTATTATCTAGGATATTTGATTTAGAGCTTAAAGAAGTTGATCAAAAAAATGAGCTAAAAAAGACTAAACAAAAATTGAAAGACTTACATTCTGAAAATAAAATCTTAAAAATAGACGCTCAAAAGTATAACGGACCTCAGTTAAAGTCACAGCTGTCAGATACTAAAAAAAAGCTTAAAACACAAATCACAATAGCTGATCAACAGAAGAAAAAATATGCACTTAAGTTAAAGGAATTAGAATGCAGGGTTAAGGGTTGTAAGAATACGATACAGGTATTAATGACTCAGAATAAGATATTGCTCTCTGAAACAGATGAAATGCCGCCTGGTACTATTTATGACTATGTAAGCGATGATGAAAAATATGCAGTTTTATCAACTAAGTTTATAGGGAAAATTGATCCTCCTACAAATGGCGAACTTAATTATCGAGTGATGAACTTAGACAGTGGAGCGTCAGGTATAGCGCGATATAAGGATAATAAGGTCAGTTTTACTGAATTCGGCGAACCTCCAGGAGATATATCTCTATATATAAAGGTGGCAATCGAAGTATCTAATCTAGATAAAACAGCATAAGGGGGGGGGCTGAAGATGGTCAAGTGCTGAGGGGGAGAAATCCCGAGCGGAACCTTTATACCCGGACAAGCTATTGAGAGCCTCCTTCGTATTCAGCAGCTTTTTTAACCGTTGGGCCGCCAAGTCTGTTATATGCCGCGACAAGATCAACTCCGTCCCCGCCGTTCGGCGCTCAGGGCTTCCGTAATGAGATTACTGTGGTGTAGGTGGGCGAAACACCAGATATTGAGTATCTGATGGCACCAATTGAGGAATATGTACCGATTGATGAAAAGTAATATACCTCTACATGCTATAAATTCTGGGGCCTACAGAGTGAATTGCAATCTATGGCGGGGAAATCCCCATTCCCCCTTTTAGGTATGCTCTAACTGTCATAATTATTTTTGACTGGTGTCATTGAGTATGTGCGTCACTTTGCACAAAGTGACACCACCTGTATACCCTTGAAACGCAGTAAAAAGGCTTAATTTTAATTGGTGTCACAGGGTGCACCTTATGACACCGGAGTTGCACATCCATAACATTGCATTGCTGTTGAGTTGACCGAAGCGCAACCGATACATTGATGGAAACTCAATCAGCCTGAATAAGTTATTGCTTCCAATAATTGATTGGAAGCTACTGCTTAAAAATATGGCCTTCTGTACGCGTTATGCCCTAAGGTGGATTAAAGAGAGTTGGTAATGCTTAGAGGGGCCTAGACTATTAATGCTTCTTATACCTGCTCTACATTCAGGTCATAAGTTCTGTTTTTGTGTGTGAATTCAACAAAATCAGTTACGTGTTTCTCCAGCCTTTCTCGTGCTTTAATATTTACTAAATTCATTTCATTATCAAATAGCTCATGTACTTGGGGAATCATCATTTCATGACACATATGCATTTTTGAAAGTGTAGAATCAAGAACCAATTTTAAATGTGCTTGCGCTCTAGAGCCACCTACAGGGCTAACTGCTTGAGTGATTATCGATACAGGCATATCTTTTAAAATTGAATTAAATGCTGGTCTTGATGCCCAATCAATAGCATTTTTTAGAACAGCTGGAATACTATGATTATATTCGGGCGAACAAATCAGTATTCCATCGGCTGTATTTATTCTTGATAAAAACTCTCTAACTGGCTCCGGCTTGTATAAAGTTAAATCTTCTGAAAAAAATGGAAGCGTGTCTAATT
The DNA here is from genome assembly GCA_013215055.1 of Pseudomonadales bacterium. Taxonomy (GTDB): domain Bacteria; phylum Pseudomonadota; class Gammaproteobacteria; order Pseudomonadales; family DT-91; genus CAKMZU01. Next base: position 3,081 of record JABSRQ010000282.1, read on the forward strand.
TTAAAACCTCAGCTTCATGCTCACCAAAAAAAACCTCCATATTTTTTAGGATTGCTAAGCTTCTGCTGTTATTATGGAAACTACCCGATAAAAGTATAAATTTCATTCCAGCCTCATTATCTAATGCTTTAATCATTATCCCTGCCCATTATTTTTACATCAGAGATTACGATAGCCTTAATTTTAATGGGACACTTTCGCTAATATGACAATACATGTTGAAAACACGACAACATTGGCAACGAATGCCATTAATAAAACTTCCGGGAAATAAACCACCACGCCCCATCAGTATGCTTAGACGCACACTCGCACCACAAACAGTCGTATCAGCACATAGCCACAGCTGGGGCCAATTGCTATATGCCCATGAGGGAGTGCTAAATATAATTACGTCTAAAGGGCATTATATAATACCGCCCTATCGTGCGGTTTGGGTTCCGCCCGAAGAGACTCATGAGGTTTCTAGTCTATGTGGCGCTGAAGTTTCTAGCGTTTATATAGCGATTGATGAGGCGAGATCCCTGGACGATAAGTGTTACGTACTTGAAGTTTCCCCATTGTTACGGGAATTAATCGCAGAAGCTTTACGGCAACCAAATGATTATGACTGGTCAGGTAAAACAGGGCGTTTATTTAGAACGCTTCGCGACCAAATAGCTTCTGCAAATGAAGTACCTTTAAATCTTCCTTTACCCCAAGATCCTCGTCTTTTAAAAATATGTTTTCTGTTACAAAGTCAACCTGATGACAAACGTAGCCTTGAGCAATGGGGACGTTATGTTGGCGCATCCAGTCGAACCTTACAGCGCCTTTTTCAGAAAGAAACTGGACTTAGTTTTCGGCATTGGCGCCAACAACTGCGTTTACAAATTGCAATACAACGTTTAGCAACAAATAAATATTCAATCACGACAATTGCAAGTGCTCTTGGCTATGAATCGAGTTCAGCATTCATCTCTATGTTTCAAGAGCAGCTAGGAATAACCCCCGGAGAATATATAAAGTCACTGAACAAAAAGTAACCGACTAATTAGACCGCACCCTTCCCATAATCAAGATAGCGATGAGTGTAGTTAATTAACCGCTTACGGTTAACGAGGATGTCTAGATGATTTTTATTATAGTGAAATATTCGATGCCACACTCACTTGCTGCTCTAGGCCCTGATTAACCGTCCCCGAGATATTAGCGGTCCAGTTACCTGCTTCCGGATCGTTAACAAGGATTTGCTCGATGTTATCAACCTTATTAATTCCCCGTGTCGCGGCACTAGCAGGGCTGCTGTCATCTTTTACCCAGGGGTAAAATTGCTTACCCGATGGAGAAACAAGCACCACGTCTAAATCGTTAATCAAGTTATTCGCCGCCCCTGCGGCCCCTTTAGGGTCGGTCCATACCATGGTCAGCTTGAATTTTTCCTGCTGAGGTTCAACAACAAATGACAGGCTCTCTGTCGCATCGCTAGTGATATTGCGATTAAAGAGCTGTGCGGAGCCCTGGTCGACCAACGCTATCGCAGCCTCAAGGTTGAGTAATCCCCAGCCAGTATCATAATCTGGCCCGGGGTTTCCCTGATCACTTGCAGTATGTATTAGCGCGGCCTTGACTAGAGAGGCCTGGGGAGCGCGACCTAACACCTCGTTCAAACGACTAACGAGTAACGCCGATGCACCAGAGACAACAGGAGCAGCCATCGAGGTCCCGGTGAATCTTTTATAGTTATTGTTGATCCCCGTAGACCACAACCATTGTCCGTTAGCCATAAGATCTGGCTTTATTCTGCCATCGTTAGTGGGGCCCCAACCGCTAAACCGAGTCATTCTGCCGCTGTCATAAACAGCGCCTACAGTGATGATATTTTTAGCGTTAGCATACGATGAAATAGTGTAAAATCCAGACGCGCCTCCATCTGCGGGCTGATTTTTGCTTTCAACGGTATGGCCATCATCACGATCGTTACCCGCTGATTTAACAACAATTAATCCTGTATCATCGACAAT
>JABSRQ010000283.1 GCA_013215055.1 Pseudomonadales bacterium
TTTTCGTCATGGAACACCTCATTGCAGGTGGCAATATTACCACCTAAGTTGGTGTCCGGTTTAATTAGACCACTTCAATCAATAGCAATAACGATGGCGCCTTAGGATAACGGCTTTACCGATAAGCTTGTTAATTTCATAGGGTGGAAGTACAGGGGATTAAGAGAAGAGCTATGCATAAGTTCCGACTAGGTTGCTCACTTGAATGTAGGGGAAGGTAGATTACCGATAATTACATTCAATTTATACACGTAGGATACCTGAGCTGTAGCATATTTCAGATGCATGGCTTGCCTTAGCCATGATTCATTCAATACCGAGGATGTACTGTGCTTATTGCACCGCGCTTGTGTCTTTGTCGGTGATTTACGCACAGCTGTTTTGCCTTTACACTGGCTGGCATTGATTTCAAACGGTATTGAAACACGGCTATGCAAAACACCATCAAACGCTATTTCCCCATACCCTATGTGGCCGCCTTATTTATTGGCGGCTTTTATTGTCTGTATCAGCTGGTTGCCAGTGCCGGGCAACTGGCCTGGATAGGGGCGAGTGTGGCAGTTGTGCCTATGATGCTGTTATTTGCTTATATTGCGACTGGGCTAACAGCAAGAAGCCGCCGTTATTCACCGTGGCAATTAGGCGCGGCAGTGCTGGGCTCGGTGCTGGTGGCCTTTGATTTTACGCTTTATGCGGCCGTGCTGGCTTGGGGGCTTGGGCTGGTGTTGGGCTTTATCTATGTATTCTGGTTCGTGCCTATGGATAGGTCTGAATCTCGCATCGAATTAGGTCGCGTATTACCCGCAGCCAGCTTTGTGGATATCAACGGTAACACCGTCACCACGCAATCCACGGGTAAACCGCAGCTGTGGCTGTTTATCCGCGGAAACTGGTGCCCGTTTTGTGTGGCACAGGTGAAAGAGTTAGCCGCCGCCTATCAAGAACTGGCTGATTTGGGGGCAGAGGTGTTTATGGTCAGCCCGCAATCTCAGCAACAGAGCCAGAAACTTGCAGCCAAGTTGAATGTGCCTATGCAATTTCTGGTGGATGATCAAGCGCAGGGTGCTAAAGATTTAGGTATACAACATACTGCTGGAGTACCGGTAGGGCTACCCGGTGATTTTGATGAAGATTCGGTGATGCCCACGGTGGTGATCACTAATAGTGAAGGGAGTGTGATTTACGCGGATCAGACCAATGATTACCGCGTGCGCCCAGAGCCTGCGCTTTTTGTGCAGGTGTTAAAAAATGCCCAAAAGCCCATCTCAGCATAAATTAATAGCAGTGATGTTCAAGCATGTTGCATTTCATTGAAGAGCGGCAGATTCAGGCATCAGCAGAGCAGGTGCATGCGATACTTGCCGATATAGAACATTATAAGGATTGGAATCCGTGGATTGTCGATGCAAGGGGGGGTACTGAAGCGGGTGACTCTCTTCAGGTAACGGCCAATATGGATGTGGGTAAAATAGGTATCAGCAAACCTAGAACCCAAGTGTTTCAACATATGATGCTGGTGAATGACGCGCCTAACATATTCCATTGGTGTGATGTGGGCTGGTTTACTGTATTTGCCGACGGCAACCGTAAAAGAGAAATTACGGTGATTGATGAACACAGCTGCCATTACCGGGTGGAGTTACAGGTGACGGGGTTTGCGGCAGGTCTTGCGAAACTGTTATTTGGCGGTTTTATGCAGCGTGGGCTAACGGCTGAGAGTGATGCCTTGGTGCAGCAGGCTGAGCGAAAATCAGCAGAGCGATAAATGCTTTGGAGTAGGCGCTTAACGTGTCTGCTTATGTAAGAGCAGAGCGTCGTGTTATTAAATTTCTACTGTATTTCAAACAAGAATAATAAGGGCTGCAAGTTTAATAGTATCAGCCGCTAAGCATGCTAAATCATTACAACTGTCTCTACTATCACTCCCACTTTATTATAAGCTGCTTTAGTGTATTCACTCGTTATGCATTCCCAGCACGGGATAAAAGCCCGTGCTCAACAAACTCTCTGCTGTGGCATCTTATTAACACTGATGACTTGTAGCCATAGCGTTATAATTCTCTTTACAGTGTGCCTGTATGGATATGGCTGTGTTGTAGCTGAGTGTTGGTCAACTATACTTATAATACCAACGGCTCATTTACATGAGGAAATGCTATGAATAACAAGCAATTCCAGACCTTCTTGCGGCAGATCAGCTCCCTTAATTACTCTCAACTCAAACAACTCAGACACTCCTCTGACACTCAGATCTCCAGCAATATTGTTGGCCAGGCAATCTCTGATAGAGAAGAAACCATTTCAGCCTGTCCACACTGCGATTCTAAAAAATTGAATCGTTGGGGTATGACTAAGCAGGGTATTCAGCGCTTTCGCTGCAAGTCATGTAATAAAACCTTCAATGCTTTATCTGGAACTCCTTTATATCGTATGAGGAAGCCAGAAAAATGGTTGAAATATACGCAGCTAATGTGGCAAGGAGTTCCCCTGAGAAAAGCAGCCAGTGAATTAGATATCAATCTAAGAACATCGTTTCGATGGCGGCATGTATTTCTAAAAAAACCGAGTAAAGCAGGCTGTAACAAGTTAACAGGCATAATTGAAGCTGATGAAACTTTTATCCCTGAATCATTCAAAGGAAGAAAAGTTATCGCGAGGAAAGCGAGAAAAAGAGGTGGTGGTGACACAGATAAAGTCCCCGTATTTATGGCGTTAGATCGGTCAGGTGATATTACGCACAAAGTTCTAGAGCGAGACACCAAAGAAGAACTTGAGCTAGCGCTAAAGCCACTGTTGGCTTCAAGCTCAGTGCTTTGTACTGATGGGAATCTATCTTACAAAAGTATCGTAAAGGATCTTGATATTGATCATAAGCGGCTTATAGCTCTCGACAATCAAAGAGTGATATATGGTATTTATCATATCCAGACGTTGAATAATTACATGATGAGATGGAAGACATGGTTAAATCGTTTCCATGGGGTTGGCACGGCTTATCTGGAGAATTATCTGAGTTGGTTTAGATTTATGGAGCAGCATGCAGCTCAAGTGGAGCAGGACTGGATTAAAGCGGCCTTATAATATTACCAACACCTAGCTACAACACAGCCGATTATTTACAGTATAGCAGTAGGTAATCAGGTTCATTTTTATGCTGGTCTCGATATTACATCCGGGCATTATTGATGCTTCAATGTTCTATACGCCTAAAGCTTATAAGAAAAATTAATGCCTACGCGTCTAGCCTTGGTATAGAGATTAGCGGTATAAAAGGAGTCATATAAGTAGGTGCGCTTTTCTAAAAAGGTTTCTATCGTATAAGTATTTCCGAAGTTCAATCTGTATCCCATACGGGCCAGAGCTCTGCGAGAATTGGTGCTTTTAGGCTCTTTAAACCTTATGCCAGCAACGGTTTCAAGGTCACCATATATCATGCCGTACTTATTAAATTTCATGAAAAAATGTTGCCAAGCTCCTATCACGGGGTTTACCACCTCACCATAGTTTGCATCATCGGACTCCGACCAGGCAAGACCACCAGCGCCTTGAAGTGAAAAACCATACTGAAAGCCATTATTGGCAACATAAGCCCAGCTGCGGCCCACTTTACCAATAAGGATTTCGCGATAATAATTAATACCTAAAGTCTTATCATCACTGAGCATCACTTCCCCCCAACTCACTGTATCGCGAGTTGTTTGAAAGTCGCCAGGCTTTAATGCATAGTCCCACTTAGTGGCTGCAGCGGTGTAGGTAAGCATAGTGTATTCACGTTTTGTATCTTCCCCTCCCCATTGCAAATGCCCCTCAATAAGGTGCTTGGAATCGGTTCGTTCAAATAAAGGATTACTGTTATCTTGTTCCTGTGAAAAAACATACCGTCCATCCAATAATAGCTTATCACCATGATAGACCTCAGAATTTGTCCAACCTACTTCGCCAAGACCTATCGATAAAAAGCTATAATGCCTGTCCCAGCGTTCAGCCAACGATCCGTTGGAGAGTAAAAAGAAAAATACCAAGGCCAAGATGCTGCGCAGCTTATAGCTCGTCATAATTATATCCCTATAGAGAGTAGTCTTTGGTGGAGTAACGATAGCAGCACTATTATCGCAAGAATGCCTTTAACACCGCAAGTACCAATAAGACAGTGTATAAGGGGGATTACCCCCTAATTCTCTTAAACCTTGAAGTACAATATTTTGATGTTGTTTAGTAATATGAATGAATTCAGTAGAATATAATGGCAAAAAATATAAAGCCATACGCTGTAAATACCCAGTGGTTTTAACAGGTAAAGCTAGGTAGCGTATGCCCTACAAGTCTATGCCTATACGATGCGATTAGGATGTTTAGCTTATAAGAACACCTCTGGTGGCGGCGCTTGGGCCTCAGGCAGCTGAAAAGCGGGTGGGATATTTTCAGCGATTAAATCCAAATGGGTTAATATCTGATCAATGACGTGCATGGACGCACTAATGCCGTGGGCGCAGGAAGCGCAGGAACGGTCACCAACGGATCTTTAATCGAGGCAATGATTTTAACTTTGCCACCGCACTCAGTGCAGACCTCGATATCAATGTCGCCTAAAGCGCCTACTTTTGGTAAATACTCGCTTTAAGCGTTCAGCCCAGCTTATGCGGGTACTGTGGCTGTGCTTTTTAAGAGATGATTTATCGGCTTTTATCTGCGGTTTTGTGATCAATGGCCTAAGTTTGCTATTTGAGGCAAAGACGCCGTGATATCGAGTTAAGTTCAACCTTGGTGGTGGTATCAAGGCTGCTAGCCTTGCAATAAAGTCCATGGGGCTGAACACCACATGAGTGGTGCCGTTGTTGTAGGGCGTTTTTAGCCGATAAATTACCTGACCTTGTTTGCGATATTTTTCAAGCTAGTTGTCGCCTAAAGTATTAGTTTTATGCCACCTGATTTTGTGTGATTTCAGTTTTCGATTTTTCGGGGTTAAGCAACACTTCACCCTCATGATCCCAGTTTCGTATATCTCCACTCCAACGCTCTGGGTGCTTAGATTTGGCCGCTAAATACA
>JABSRQ010000284.1 GCA_013215055.1 Pseudomonadales bacterium
AATCCAAGTCCAGTCGCGTATCTCTCCTGACCAGCGGCTAGGGTTTTTCATCTTAGCAGCCGCATATACTTTCCTGCGCTTTTCTAATATCAACTGATCGTCCCCTCGGTGGCGCTGTGAGGGGTTACAAAGCGAATACCACTATGACAGTGCTCTTCGTTATACCAGCTGACAAATCCATTCACCCAAACTCTCACGGCCTCCAAATCTTCGAAGCCTTTGGCTGGCCATTGAGGACAGAACTTCATGGTTTTGAACAGTGACTCAGAATAAGGATTATCATTGCTCACACGTGGCCTGCTGTGTGAACCTGTTATACCTAACTCTTCCATTTTAGCCTTGAACGTCACTGACTTCATCGGCGCGCCATTATCTGAATGCAGAACTAACGGTTGATTAAAACATTGTTCACGCAGGACTGTGCGCTGTAAAAGCTCTGCTGCTAACTCGCCACACTCCTTTCATGGACTTCCCAACCGACGATTTTACGGCTGAAATATCCTCTATCAAATACAGGTAATAGTACAGCCCGCTTACCTTTGAGGGGCAATAGGTGATATCCCAGCTCCATACCTGATTAGGCCCTGTAGCGGTAAAACTACTGGGGATTGGGTGCTTTTACCTTCTTGCGATCGACCTCTATGTTGAACTTGTGCATGCTCATGCAGCACGCGATAGAAACTCGATTCACTGCCCATATACATGCCTAAATCGGTTAATTTCGGCACTACCTGTGAAGGCGGTAAGCAAGCAAAGTTAGGCTGATTGCACACCGCAATAATGGCCTCTTTCTCTTCAGAACTAAGCTTGTTAGCAGGCTCTGGTTTAATCGTATCTGGTCGCTTATCAGCACAGATAGACTCACCTGAAACCCAACGTCTAAATGCTTAAGTTAATGGCATTGACGCATCGGCTGAAGAACTCACTCAAGTATTGCAAAGATACCAGACCCCGAGACTGTTCTTTGAATCGCAAGGCTAGACCATAAATATTTAAACACAATACTTCCCCATAAAATATTATGGTGATAATATTTATCCATAAATATTTAAAGGAGTGATTTTTATGTCATCGGTAATTATTGAGGTCAAAAATTCCCAGGGGAAAAGAACGACTGTGAGTATCAACGCGCAGTTGTTTGAATACCAGGTTGCCAGATTTGATGGTGACTTAAAAGCAGCGAGAAAAGACATAAAAAAAATCGTAAAGCTCGGAGATAACGGTTTAAGCGAGCTGGCCGAAATGTGGATATTCAAGAACATCTGTAAGCAAGAGATCTTAGAAAAGAGAGAAGAATTGTTTCCCATAATTACTTAAATACATGTACTTTAAATATTTATGGCGTATGTCAGATTAGTGATATTGGTTAACTTATCAACAATTTCTGTGGATGACATATGTATTACTTCTTTATAGGAACTAACGGACTTGCGGCATGAAAAATAATAAAGTTAGGAATAACAGCCGCCCTTATATCTATACCAGTTAAAGAGCTTACCCAAGTGATAGCCGATTATAAGAACCCGATATTTTCTTTTTAAGCGCAGACAAGTCGTGATATTTAATTTATTCAATGCATTGTAATGATAATGATTCTCATTTATATTTATGGAGTGTTTTACAAAAGGTGTCATCTTCTGAAGTAAGACAAGGATGAAGACCCTATAGCTGCCATGTTAATAATCACCGAGGCTTACTTAAATTGCCTAGTGGAGTAACGCAGCAATATAGTTAATAGCCCCACAGGAGTGAAATGTAATGGAATTACAAAAAGAGAAAAGGGTACAAGTGGACATCTCTATAGACAAACTAGAGGATCTATTAAGGAAGAGGGTGATCTGCGCATCGGATATAAATTTCATCAACACTGATTCTAAAAATCAGCTCAGGGCTTCATGCCTTAACAGCTTATGTCTCGTTTAATATACGAGATGCTGTCTTCATGGCGATAAAGGTCAAGCTAAGGTAGGAACGTTGTTTAATGTGCCTCCAAATATGTGGTATTTAAGCGATGAAATCCCAGTTTCCGGCGATTACTGCGCTTAGAATTACTGTCAGGAGTAACAGCGATCTTACGAATTTAGGCCACATATTTTCTACAACATGTTTAAGTATCATTTCTTTATTCCTTATATAAGCTCATGCTTAGTTAAGTGAGTAAACTATATGATTTATATGACTGTTTCACATTCATATTTAAATGAATGTATTGTAAATCTGGTCATCTACAGCTCTAATCGTAGACATCCAGTAGCGACTAATCCCTCAACCATTTTCTAACGAGGAGAATTTTTTTAATAATCATGGGATAATTACCTTATTGATTAACAGTGATACTTAAAGCACTGTACAGTCAGTAAATTTAATAATTATGTGATGAACTAAATATGAAAAAAACATTATTCCTAGCGATATTATTAGCTTTAATTCCGGTGCAATTATTTGCAATTGACATTGACTACAAAGAAGCCGTAAGTTCAGTAGATAAGGATAAAGCAGGACAGTCTTTAGACAAAGAAAAGGCTAAAGAGGCTTTAATAAAAAAAGACCCAGAGGGGGTAATAAGTTCAGTAGATATGGATGCAGCTAAACAGTCGGTAGATAAAAAAAGATTAATAGGTTCTGTGAAACTTTAATTATCAGATGCAATAGCCACAAAATCACTTTAGTAAAAAGTGATAAATTTCTTCATTATTAAAAATATCGAGATAAACCAATGTTTATAAAAATTAAGATTGCTAGCATTCTTATTATATCCCTATTTATAGTTTCTTGTGGTTCTACCGATTCTCAAGTTGATTCTTCCTATAAAAATGAGAATTCTCAGACTGAATCATCCACTGTAACTGCTTCAGGTTCGGGGGAAGATGCAGCTCTATCAGGTTCTGATATGGATAAATCTATACCAAATCCTGCTGAAGATATTACAGATGATGTGTATTACTTCGAATATGATCAGTCGTCTATCAATGCTGATACAAGTGATGCTCTGGATGTTGTTGCAACCGCGCTGAAAAATACTACGGCTACTGTGCGTCTTGAAGGTCATGCCGATGAGCGTGGTACACGTGAATACAATATGGCCCTGGGTGAGCGTCGTGCCAATTCGGTTAAGCGTTACTTAACCGCTCAAGGTGTTATGGCGAGTCAAATCGAAGTGATCAGCTATGGTGAAGAGAATCCGGTTACGCAGGGTTCTGAAGAGAATTTAATGGTTAAGAATCGTCGTGTTGAGCTTAAGACAACAGCCTCACTTTAAAATTAGGCCATCTCGAATATTGCGAATTACGCGAGACCGTTTTAATTGATTGATTATGATTGTCTGTAGGTATGATTAAAAAGGGATCCCTCCGTTCAGTAGGTAGGGGATTCCTAGGAGGGTGTAAAAAAAACTGCGTAACAATGGCATGGCAATGGCAATGGCAATGGCGGGTCTGATAAGACTACAACACTGGAGAGTCGGGATATCACTGAATAGAAGAGTAATTCACCTTGTTGCAATGAATCATTGGCCTGCATTGCTGAGCCAATCAAAAATCGTGAACTTTGCAAGTTTTTGGCACTAACCTGCGCCACACACAATACCAAAACGAGATTTATCCCCACCGTACGTAGCAACATGCTTTTACCTGACATATTTAAACCACTAACCATAACAAAGCACTGCTGTGAATTGATGCATATATTGTTGTGGGCTCGCTTTTGCTCCGGAAGCAGAGGTCAGGAAAACTCAATAGCATTGAAGCATGAACTGACAGACTGCACAGATTCACAATAAGTCGAATTACAGGCCGCTCACGTAGAGAATGACCTATGCTTTTAATGACTTGTTGATACTTCTGCAATGGGCCTTTCATGTCATGAAGCTCGTATTAGCCATTGCCCTACTCTTACTGATCTTTCGGCCTCTGAGCGCCGAAACGTTTCAGGTCGGATTTCATGACTTTCCTCCTATGATGATTCGATATCAGCACAGCGGTGTATACAAAGATATTTTTCAGGAGATCGAAAATCTGACCGGTGATATTTTTTTAATGAATTTTTACCCGGTCGCACGATTGCATGTGCTGTTTGAACAGGGAAAACTGGATATTGAGCCTGGCATCAATCCTTTATGGCGCAAGCATTCTTCGACCCCCGGAATTTTCAGTATTTATTTTTCTCAATCGGTCGTCTTGCTGTTATTTCAACCAAGGAAAGCAATTGATGTAGAGACCGTTAAAGACTTAAAGAATAAGCAAATAGGGACGGTTAGAGGTTACCACTATACAGATTATAGTAATCATTTTTCCCGTGAAAATATTATTCGAGTCGATTTACCCGATGAAAAAAAATTACTGGAATTTCTCTCTGCGGGGCGGGTTGATCAGATTTTTATTGAACAAAATGTAGCTTTATACTGGATGAAACAGCAACCTATCTTACAAATTCTTGAATTTGGCAATGTGATTGAAATTGCAGATATCGCCATGCGCGTTCATCCGGATAAAGCTTATATTGTACCGCGTATCAATGCTGCGTTGAGGCAATTGATAGACTCAGGAAAAATAGAGGAGATTTATCAACGCTATCGGTAACAACGAGGATGATATAATTGCAATATTGTGCAGCCTTACTCTATACCATCACCGGCATGACGCTTGCTTCAGATATGTCGAATCTAAAAATTAATGCCAAAAAATGCCTTAGCTCAGGCATCATCAGACAGCCCCCCACACAATGGAGGTCTGAGACGACCTCCCAGAGTCTCATACCGAAGACTTGGATTTTTCCTCGATAATTTTGTATTTCGTGTAAATCGTGAATTTTTCAGGTTACCGACGACTTTAAATTCGTAATCGAGCTGATAGGCTAAGCTGTTAACTATAAAGTCTGAGTTACTGCCTATCAGGCGCTCCTCCTATGCGATTAATTCTCAGTTTGTGTTTGTTGGTGTCCTGGAGTTGCTATATCCATGCCCAGCGTGTTGTCGTTTTGTATTCCTACCATGCTG
>JABSRQ010000285.1 GCA_013215055.1 Pseudomonadales bacterium
ACACCTTTCTACGCAGCAGCCATTACCAATCTGAAGCTGCCGCCTTGGCTCTCACCTTTACCCTCGATTTTTAACCCGGTATGAGAAGCACAATCTATCAGTCGGTAGATCCATCGATATAAATACTTAAAAGCCTATGCTGTTAGCTGCTTGAGGCTCAAGGGCTGCCATCAGAGTAAACGACTACAGGTATTTTCAGTATCATTCGCCTTTTCGACAGCAGGTTCTTACAAGTATTCAATCTGGTTATCAATAATCACCGCGTCAATATTCTGCACAATATACGCATCAATTTGGCTAAGCGACTGGGTCACTATAGTCCGACTACTCGCGGTAACGATATAACACCATTGTGCACTTTGTAGCTTTTCCTGCAGGCTGCTTTCACAAATAGCGATATTGGCGGTTTTGCCAAAGTGATCTCTAATGCGCACTAATCGGTTGCGTTTTTCTTTTAGGGAGTGGCAACCTTCAAGGTGAAATCTAAGGGTCATAATGCCTATGGATATACTCATAAGGTTACCTGTCATGCTGGTCTACAAGCTGCACGTGTTAGCGATAAGATAAACAAAAAAAAACTCACACTGTATTTTAGAATAACTTAAGTAATTAGGTCATTACAGAGCACCTATTTGTTATCTTATTTCTATTATCTGACCGTCTTCGTCATAGGTTTGCCTTATCTGTTTTGCTAAAATCATAGTCGTTTTTCTATTCATGATTTTTAGGGGGAAGTATGAAGGCCAATCTTGTTCGCCTGACTCTTCAATACCGCTGGGTATTATTTATCTTATCGCTGTTGCTGATAGCAACTTCGGTCACAGGCTTTGCCAATTTTAAGTTTGATGCATCTGTGCGCAGCTTCTTTGCCGACGATTATGTCTATTACAAAGAATTTATCGAATTTGAAGAGCTTTATGGCGAAGAGCAGGTCGCGATGATCATGTTAAGCCCTGGAGATGATGTGGCATCGCCTGAATTCCTGCAGCATTTAATGGTCTTAACGCAGAAAGCCTGGACCTTACCTTATGTAGGGCGTGTCAATAGCATTGCTAATTATCAGCATACCTATGCTGCAGATGATGAGTTGATTGTTGAAGATTTATTGCCGCAAGATCAAGACATAAGCGCAGAGTTCGCTCAAAAAGCCTTGGCTATTGCGGTGAATGAACCTTCTTTAGTGAATAAGTTGATCTCCCAAGATGGCAAGCATGTGGCTATTGTGTTGAATTTCCACTTTCCCAGTGGCGCCCAGGAAACCAATGTTGAAATCGCCGATGCTCTTTATGCCTTTATTGATGAATTTGAAAAGGACTATAAAGCACAAACAGGCAAGCAGATAGAGACTGCGATGACCGGAAATTTGATCAGCATCTACCATAATATCCAAATCGGTAAACACGATTTTGGGGTTATGGTGCCGCTGATGTTTTTATTAATGTTTGTCATGTTAGGCATCATCATGAAGACGGTTTCGGGCACCTTGATCGCATTGTTTATTGCGGTATTATCCACTTTGGGTGCGTTTGCCTTTGCCAGCATGGCGGGCATTACCTTTGCGATGATGACGTTTAATGCGGTGATTATCATTATCACGATTACCATCGCCCACTGTATTCATATCATTAAACATTTCCAGTTATTATCGGTTGATCACAGCAAACGTGAGGCGCTGCAGGGCAGCCTGGATATCAATGCGTTGCCAGTGACCTTAACCAGTGTAACGACATTGATGGGTTTTTTGAGTTTAAATTTCTCCCAGCTTCCACCGGTGGTGACGCTGGGTAATGTGGCGGCGATAGGTGTGGTTTTATGCTGGATATTCTCGTTTACGGTATTACCTGCGTTGATGTTATTGCTGCCATTTAGACATAAGGCCACAGCGTCTGATGTTGCCCATCCTATGATGGAAAAAACTGCAGATTTTGTGATTAAAAATAAATTCCCCATATTAATTGGCAGCTGTCTTTTTGCCGCATTGATGATTGTCCTGAGTTTACAAAATATTCTGAATGACCGCTTCAGTGAGCTGATTGAAAAACCACACCCCTTTCGTACCGCCAATGACAAAGTGGATCAACACTTTGGTGCGCTGTATGAAATTAATCTTAGCATCGATTCCGGAACTGCAAACGGCATTACATCCCCCGAATATCTAGCGTCGGTAGATGCGGTGTCTAGCTGGTTGCGCACGCAGCCGGAAGTGAAAAGTGTGACGGCGGTAACGGATATTTTTAAACGCCTGAATGTCAACTTACATAATAATGATGAGGCTTATTATAAGATTCCTGCAAGCCAGGAATTAGCCGCCCAGTATTTATTATTATATGAAATGTCTCTGCCTTTTGGCCTGGATCTAAATAATCAGATCAGCTTTGATAAACAAGAAAGCCGTATCATGATCACATTCTCCAGCATGGATACCCGTGATGTATTTGAGTTTGCCGACCGTTTAACACAGTGGCAGGCTGAAAACTTACCCGAGGTCCATAGAGCCACGCCGACATCCATCGCGGTGATGTGGGCACATTTAAGTTATGACTCTTTGGCATCCTCGATTAAGAGTTCGCTGATGGCGCTGGTGTTAATTTCGGCGATTATGATCCTGGCACTAAAATCGTTTAAATACGGCATCATCTCGCTGGTGCCCAATGTTTTCCCAACGGCTATTGGTTTTGGCATCTGGTATTTGATTAACGGCGAAATTAATATGGGATTAACCTCGGTGATGATTATCACCATAGGCATTGTCGTGGATGATACCGTGCATTTCTTAAGTAAATATAAACATGCCAGCGAGGTATTGGGGCAGACGGCAGAGCAGGCGGTACATTATGCGTTTAATACCGTGGGTGCTGCGATTATCATCACCACCATGGTGCTGGTGACCGGTTTTAGTTTATTGATTTTGTCGCAATCGGTATCCAATACAGGCTTAGGGATTTTAACCGGTTTGATTTTGTTTTCTGCAGTGTTGATGGATTTCTTTTTATTGCCGGTTCTACTGCTGTATGTTGATAGGGATAAAACCTAGCAGGGCATTACACTGGAGATTAAATGAGTATAGAAACCTGGCTTTATTATGTTGTTGCGATTTTGATCTTAACGGCATCACCCGGCCCATCGGTGTTGTTATGCATGACAAAAGCCATAAACCATGGGTTTAGCGCAGCCTTGTTGACAGCCTTAGGCAGTTTGACGGCGATTGTTGGTATTCTAACGCTGTCATTCACAGGCTTGGGTGTTGTGATAGCCAGCTCGGAATTAGCCTTTAATGTCATCAAGTGGTTGGGCGCTGCCTATCTGATTTATTTAGGTTATCAGGCGTTTATCTGTAAAGAGACATCTTATACCTTGGCTGCACATGAAAATGATAAAAGTCTACTCAGTGATTATCTCAGTGGATTTATGGTGGGTGCTAGCAACCCTAAAGCGATTGTATTTTTTACCGCGTTGTTTCCTCAGTTTATAGATCCTGCCGTCTCCATGTTGTCACAATATCTGATCTTTGCGGCTACGTTTTTGGTGTTGGAGCTATCGTGGTTATTGATTTATTCCTATCTGGGTTATAGCTCCAGTACGTGGTTATTAGCAAAAGGGCGGGCTAGGTTTTTTAATCAATTAACCGGCAGCGTTTTTATTGCAGCGGGCGTTTTATTATCCAGTACCAGCAGGCATCAGCAATAGTCCCGACTTTTGTATTTAAGGTTTAAACTTTTTGCTAATAGGCTTATTTAACGTGGCTTGCCAAGCTTTTTGGGTCGGAATCTCATCATGTTTAGCAGGATTAAAAAAGCGAATAAAAAGGTATGCGTGCTACCCAGGTTCTCCCAGCCTTTTTGACTGCTCGTATCAGTGCCTGTATCAGTGCCTGTATCAGTATTCGTTCCAGTATCAGTACCGGTGTCCGTCGTGTCGATACAGCTTATATCTAGCTGGCTTGTGTCGTTTATCCAGCAGCTATATTGTGCCATGCGGGTATACACACCGGGTTCATTAGTGGTGGCACAATTTAAAGGCCCCCAGCTGGTAAGCCCAACTAAAACCTGGCCGGTGCCGGTGGAATTAGCCGCGGTTAATGGGCCTCCGCTGTCGCCGGTGCAGCTGTCGGTATCGGGGGCTGCGGCACAGATCATATTGTCGCTGATATCGGCAGAAGAATAATTAGAATTTAAACAATCTAGTGTATTGATCTCAGCCGATTGCAGCAGTGAGGGGTATACCGGCAGGCTACTGGCTGTGCTGCCCCAGCCACTGACAATAACCGGGGTGCCTGCAGGAATAACATTGCCTTCATTATCTGGATCTACCCGCGTGATGGGGCTACAGGCCTCACCACATAAAGAAAAATCAATTTCGCGGCTTAATTCTATTAATGCAATATCATTATCGAGGCTGGTAACGTTAAAATTTTCATGTACATAGATTGTTTTGATCGCGATGATTTCTGCGTTGGCGGCTGGGGCGCTAAGGTCGGTGACCCCGGCGGCGATAAAACCTGCCTGTAAGGCCGTTAATCCATCAACGCAGTGGGCGGCGGTGACAATCCATTGCGCGTGGATAATAGATCCACCGCAATATTGTGAATTATAAATATCTTGATCATCATTAACGATGGCGACTTGCCAGGGCATATCGCTAATAACGGTGTCTTTACCACCCACAATTCTGGCCTGTTTATAGATTTCTTCCCCAACAAGTTGAGTACTTACAGAAAAGCCAAAGCTGATTGCAGTTAAAAATAGAGCTGTTTTTTTTAAGGCATATTTTTTTAACATTATTAAGCCTGTAACTGTGTTGTTATATTCAGTTTATAAGCATGGGCACAAGGGGGCAATATTTTACTGGAAACAAAGCGTTAAATGTGCGGGTATTGAGGTTGAATTGGTTGGTGCGTTAAGTGAGCTGCGAGGCTCTTTCCCACGCAAATTTTGGCGATTCGGCGTCTAACGCACAGACTTCGACTTTCAAATCAAGGTTGTTGGTAAAGAC
>JABSRQ010000286.1 GCA_013215055.1 Pseudomonadales bacterium
CATTGATTGACGCAGCAGAATACGTGTATGCCCACGATTTTATTTTGACGCTGGCGGATCAGTACCAATTTGAGCTAAAAAACAATGGCAGTAATTTATCAGCGGGCCAAGCGCAGCTGATCTCCTTCGCACGATCAGTGGCGCAGGGCGGGCAAGTGATGATGTTGGATGAAGCCACCAGCTCAGTGGACTCCATTACCGAAAACTTAATCCAGAAAGCCATCGGCCGTCTGTTTGAGGAGAAGACCGTGATCGCGATTGCTCACCGCCTGAGTACCATTCGGCACTCGGATCAAATCTTGGTGCTCAACCGTGGCAAGATTGTCGAGCGAGGTAATCATCAAGACTTACTGGCAATGGGTGGCGTTTATGCTCGTTTACTGACGGATAAAGATAATATTGAAGATGATGAAGGGGTTTTGATGCCAGAGGGTGCATAAGTCTGCCCTGCTTAATAAACGAGATACCCATTGTCATTTATTTGAATATTGGCAATGGGCTCTTAATTTCTAACCAGTGCTAAGGAAGCAGCGAACAAGTCCCAAGCCGCCAAGCTCATAATATTTAACCAGAACATCCTCTATTGGTAATACGGGGGGATCTTGGCAGAAAATGTGCTGTTCACGGGCACGGTTTATGACTTCCTGCCCAGTACAACTTCCTATGACATTCATTTAAAGCTAACTAATAACTTACGCTTTACCCTGCCGTTACCCCCATCAGTATCACTTAAAAAGATACATCATCGTGACCACTACGCTCCGCAGAGTGTTTCGATAGCTATTATTAACTGAAAAATAACTGATAAATAGTTGATGCTAGCCATAGTAAATTTCTAGTTTTTATGGCAGGATTATTTTAACTTCTTTTATATCAATTCGTTATTTATGTATTTAAGAAAATCTTAGTCTGTGTTTCCTTACCTAGAGGGTTTTAATCGTGAATTTTATTTACCACAAAAAATCCCCGATAAAAATTTTCTTTGCCCTGTTGATACTCGCCCTTACCGTTAGCACTTCTGTCGTTGCTGGAGGTCACTTAACTGACCCAGGACAGGTAAAACTGCAGATTAAAAATTTAAACTGGATCACAGAAGAGTATCCGCCGTTTAATTACCTCGATCCCAATACCGGCAAAACCACCGGTTTCTCGGTAGAACTTTTACTGCAAATTTTTGCTAAAATTGGGATTCCTAGCCAAGACCTAGATGTGACCATCAACCCTTGGGCACGTGGCTATCACAAGGTCATGAACGAGCCTGGAACGGCACTATTTACCACCGTTTATACAGAAGATCGGCTCCAAAAGATGAAATTTATCGGGCCGATAGCCCCTAATATCATTGCCGTTATAGCCCCCAAATCTAGCCAATTATCGATCAACTCCGCTGAAGAATTAAATCGGTTGAAAATAGGTGTCGTTAGAGAAGATATAGGAGAACAGTTATTACTTAAACAGGGGGTCAACTCTGCATCTTTAGATAGATTAAACTCTGGCTTAAGCATGGTTAAGAAGCTCGCCTCTGGTAGGATTGATGCGGTGGGCTATGCACACGCTACGACCCTGCTGTTATTTAAAACGGCGCAGATTAACCCTGATAATTTTGAAATCATCCATGTTTTGAAGTATTCAGCGATGGGCTATACCTTCCACAATTCAACAGATACAAAGATTCTTGAAACGATTAGCCAGGCTTTGGCTGAGTTATCGATGGATGGTACCTTAGCCGCACTTCAAACCAAATACGGCCTAGCTGCTGTGTATGAATAAATTTAAAGACGGTATTGGGCTGCGCTTACTGCGCTATGTATTTGGCTGTTACTTAGTGGTTGCCTTAATAGTGACTGGTGTGCAGCTACTATCTGAATACAGCCAGGCAAAAAGCAATATCTTTAGTCAAACTTATGAGCTCGAAGCGTCATTCAAAGATAGTTTTATTAGTTCAATGTGGTCATTCGATACTCCTCAACTCGAAGTGATACTGGCTGGCATAACAAAAATTGATATCGTAGCCGGTATCAAAATTATGACCGAAAAAAACCAACCTCTAGCCTCTAGTGGAAATGTGGTCACTACAGACAGCCAAATTATATCAAGCACAGATCTGTTAGCGCCGGGCATTAAAAAAATCGTATTGGTTCAAGCAGATTCTACGGCACGTCAAACGCTCTTTGAATACAAGTTTCCCTTAGAACACCGCGAGAGCATGAGCGATCCATTCAAGTTAATTGGCTACGGTTATATTTACACCGATGTTAATACGATCATCGAGCGCGTTAAATTCAGCTTTATACTAATTATAATCAACTCTCTAATAAAGACTGCCGCCCTGTGGCTGTTCTTTTTGTATTTTGTTAACAGGTTCATTGCCAAACCATTAGCGGCACTGGCCAATGCCGCCGGGGCTTTAAACCCAGAAAAGCTGGAGACACTCAATAGCTCCAAAGAACTCGACCATGTAATGAAAACCAAGCATAACGACGAGGTCTATTTGCTCGCCACTAACTTTGATCAGATGCGCATCGCTATTCTGGATAAATTGGCAGTCATTGAATCGCAGAAGAGTCAGCTCGAAGAACGTGTGCTAGATCGAACAAAATCACTCTCAAAAGCCAATGATGAACTCAGACACTTAACATTACATGATGCTTTGACTTCTCTGCCCAACCGCACACTTTTTAAAGATCGCCTCGAGCAGTTTATTAAAGTTGGCCAGCGTAACAATACTCGATTTATTGTTGCGAGCATTGATCTCTGTGGTTTTAAGAGCATCAACGATAATTATGGCCACCAAATAGGTGATTTGATACTGATCGAAGTTGCTAGGCGACTCTCTAGTGTCTTTCGCAGTACCGATACCGTCGCTCGCATGGGAGGCGATGAGTTTTACGCTTTGTTGGCTCTAGAGAGTGATGATTGTAGTGATGGAGAGATCTTAGTTCAGAAATTCATCAAGGTGCTTGAAAGCCCCATCCTTTGCGACGAAGAGAATATCCCGAGTATCCTCATCAGTGCAAATATTGGCACAGCTATCTACCCGCTACATGGAGAAGATTCAGCAGCATTGATTAAAAATGCCGATATGGCAATGTACCATGCGAAAAAATCTGGCATTCATCACTTACACTATAGCGCTGAAGAAGATATTAGGTTAAGACGACAATCTCAATTGGCCAAAGATTTCAATATAGCGATAGAAAACAATGAATTATTCTTAGTGTACCAACCAATATTGAATATAGAGTCCAATCGAGTTACTAAGATAGAAGCGTTGGTAAGATGGCAACATCCGACCCTTGGACTAATCTCACCCGTTGAATTTATCCCAATTTGCGAGCGAACGGGTAGCATTCATCAATTAACCCAATGGGTTTTTCAACAAGCCTGTACCCAATGCAAACCCTATTGTGACGTTGATGAGTCGCTTTCTATCTCTATCAACCTATCTGGGCGAGTATTTAGCCAGCCTGAAATCCCCCAACTACTGGAAAATATATGTAAGCTATCGAATATGTCACCTTCTAATATAAATCTTGAGGTCACCGAAACCACAGCGATGGAAAAACCCGACCAGGCGATAGATATTATGAATCAATTAACGGCTAAAGGTTTCACCATCTCTATCGATGATTTCGGTACTGGCTATTCATCGCTTTCTTATCTGGTAATGCTACCGGTCAAAGAGCTAAAAATTGATAAAAGCTTCCTACTGAACTTAGGCAAAAACAGCGAAAAAGTGATAAAGGCGATGATTGATTTGGCACATTCGTTAGATCTGAAAGTGGTTGGTGAAGGTGTTGAAACAAAAGTACTGCTGGATATGTTAGAGGTAATGGGCTGTGATTATGCGCAGGGATATTACATTGCTAAGCCATTATCTGCCGATGCACTGCACAATTTCCTCTACCCACCAAACCTACAAAAAGCGCACTCAATCTAGCTCCCTTAGCCCCCTAGTTACTGAATCAGCACCAAGGTGATCGCTAATTTATCTTTGCTACAACTTCGCCCTGCGTAATCTCCAGTCATTGCGACGCCAATACAAAGGCCTTGTAGTGCTATAACGATGCTTTGAATGTCGCTAAAGCAATCGTTGATAACGGGCCTAATTCATTGTAAAAAGAATGCACTGGCTAATTCAGCTGAACCTATAGTGGTTGATAAAAACCATTAAATAAACTAGCTTTCATGCAATAGAAAAGTGAGTGTTCTTTTTCGTTATTTATTTCGTTTCTTGGAATAATATCTTAGATAATTTTAGTATGAACAAATTAAAAGGTAAGCTAATGAGTGTCTTATTAGAAGTCTGTGTTGATAGCATAGCAGGTGCAATATCTGCAGCTGAGAACGGTGCAAATAGAATAGAATTATGTTCTTCATTAGCGGCGGGTGGGTTAACGCCATCTGCCGGGTTAATCCATTATGCGTCTAAACTGGACATCCCGGTATATGCCATGATTAGACCACAAGATGGCCATTTTAATTTTAATGAATTTGAAATGGATATTATGAAGAGAGACATCGATTTTTGTCGAGAAAATGGATTAGAGGGTGTTGTTATTGGCGTCACCCACGAAAACGGAGAATTGCATTTAAACAAGCTGAGAAGCTTAGTCGATCATGCAAGTGGCTTGGGTATTACGCTGCATCGGGCATTTGATGTTACCCCAGACCCCCTTGAAGCCTTAGAACTCGCCATAGAATTAGGTATCAATAGAATTTTAACATCGGGCCAGCAAGAATCTGTCATCGATGGATTAGCATTAATTGAAGCATTAATCTTAAAGAAAAATAGTAATATTATTATAATGCCTGGCGCGGGAATAACCGCTGAGAACGTCTCACAAATTTTATCAATTCATGGCATCACTGAAGTTCATGCGGCATGCCAATCAGTTTCAAAACCAAAATATACTAGTAACGCACCATCAATG
>JABSRQ010000287.1 GCA_013215055.1 Pseudomonadales bacterium
TGGACAACCCAGACTATATAGCCTCTGGCGATGACACCCTTTATGCAGACACCTGGGATTACCCTGCAGATACACTGCTGAATTACCTACCCACAAACTGTAGACCTGGTGATGATCACAATAACTCCTGCCGCGGACTGGTACCTTATAAGGTACAAACCAACATGGCCAAAGACACCGGTCAGTTTGGTTTTGCGCTTAGCTTCTTCCTGGATTCGGGTGCAGAGGCAGGCTTATACTACGTCAACTACCACGAAAAGATCCCCTACTTCGAACTACCTATCGATGCCATCGAAGAATTTGCACCTATTATGGAAATATTAATGAATGGCGCTGCAATCGCCGAACACTATTCCACCTCGACACTGCCTTCCGATAATGCAGCACAAACGGCAGTGAAAATGTTAGCCGCGTTAAATGAAGCTAAAAACACCGAATACACCGAGTTTAATGGTATCGATGACTTAGGTGACAATCTATCCGCCAGACAAATCACCGGCATGTTACTGTTTTTAGGTGTATTACCCGAAGAAAGTGCCACCATCGCTCAAATTGCATCCAATATCGTCAAGGACCCTTCTTTGCTGAATCAGAATGCAATAGCACCACCCACGTCTGAATACAGCTTCTTTACCGACCTTGCCACTATTGGCGTGACCAACTTGATCGTTGACCCACTTATGGGTGCGGCCTTCCCGTATAAAGACTGGAGTGGCGATACACGCATCAAAGCGCTGAACTACCGCATCAACTACTATGAAGATGTGCATTTAATTGGTGCCACCTTCTCTACCGTGGTTGGCAATGCCAACGTTGCAACCGAACTGACCTACAGACCCAACACCCCATTGATGGGTGGCGATGTTGCCCGTACCACCACCAGAAATCAGCTGATCAACTGGCACATCAACACCCTGATGGTATTTGAACCTAGCATGCTCTGGGACTTCTCATCGTTCCTTGTAGAAGTTTTGATGTGGAATGTACCCGGTCGCCTAGAGTTTGATGCTGATGATAGCACCAACCCGGATCGCCTGGCCGTGCAAAACACCCCCTACGGTATCGGTGCCAGCATGTTCTGGTCTTGGGAATACTCAAACGTCTTTACCGGTTGGGATGTTTTTATTCCCTGGTATGTTAACTGGGGTATTCAAGGTGCGATGTTTAACTCGGGCTACAGAGACGGCCAGGTTACATTCGCCACCGGCGCAACCTTCCGTCACCTTTCAGGCTTTGAGGCCGGCGTTGGTCTGATGACCATGTTTGGTGATCAAGACGATATTTTCCAGATGCTTCTGCAAGATAGAGACAGCATCAGCTTCACAATGAAATATCAATTCTAATCAAATCACTGCCATTAAAAAGCCGCCTCCTGTAAGGGACGCGGCTTTTTCTTTGCCTGCCCCGCTTTGAAATAAGCAGTTAACGACTTTCTACAGGCGAAAAAAAACGGCCTAACAGGCCGCCTCAAAATAGCTAAGCAAAAATCACCTACATTGCATCAACCAGAATTTCCATATTCTTCTTAGTCACATCATTACCAAATGGGCTAACACCAATCATCAACGTGGTGACATCAGATTTTTTCCATTCCTGGATTCTTTCTTTAATCCTGTCGGCAGGTCCACACAAGGAAATCTCATCAGCCATATAATCAGGAACAGCTTTAGCCGCTTCATGCTGCCCTTTATCTAAGTAGATATCCTGAATCATCTGCGCTTCTTCAGCCCACCCCATTCTACCCATAAGGTCTTTATGGAAGTTTTTCCCCTTGGCACCCATGCCACCTAAATAAAGCGCCAACATATATTTAACCGGCAACAAGGCATTTTCTAAATTGTCATCCACATTCATATTGACCATGGCACAGACTTCAAAAGAAGCTTTATCTTTTACCATAGATAAAGGCTCTTTATAAATATCCATTTTTTCAGGGGATACAAAAATAGGTAACCAGCCATTAAATTCGGTACAAGCCAACTCAACATTCTTAGGCCCTTCGGCACCCAAATACACCGGAATCTCTTTACGTAAAGGATGAGTAATGCTCTTTAAAGGCTTACCCAGATGCATGCCACCTTGTAGTGGTAATTGGTATTGATTGCCATCCAGCTCAACCGGCCCTTCACGGCTAATCACCTGACGGAAAATATTCAGCCACTCACGGGTACGTTCTAACGGCTTATTAAAAGCCTGTCCATACCAGCCCTCTACTACCTGCGGACCTGACACACCTACTCCAACATTTAATCTACCGTTGGAGATATGATCCAATGTTAATGCAGTCATTGCCGCATTAACCGGTGTACGTCCAGAAATCTGCATCACACCGGTACATAACTGAATTTTACTGGTATGTGTAGCAATGGCTGCTAACGGAGTAAAACAATCGGAACCATACGCTTCAGCTGTAAAGAGCTTATCAAAACCCATGGCCTCGGCATCTTTAGCCATTTCGATAAAATTAGGCAGAGGATCTTTTTGCCAGTAACCTTGATGTAAACCTAGCTTCATACTGTTCTCCAAAACGGAATAAATAAGACAATCAATATTATGGTGGCTTAATTGCCACAATTCCATGACAGATATGATCATTAAAGAATTTATCAAAGCTTATTTGACACAGTTTGATCGTTTTTACCATAAGAAAGGAAATATAAGCCACAGCCTTATATTCAATTATATTGATAAGCAAATCCATTAATATTTATTGCTCTGATAGTAAAAAAACTCGAATTCCCCCCCTCTTTCAGGTAATCTCGCCTTCGTGATAAAGCGACTACGATTCCGATAAACTCGTCGCAACCAAAATACTAATTATAGGTACTCCCATGTACGTTTATGACGAATACGATCAACAGCTGATCAATGAGCGTGTAGATCAATATCGTAATCAAACCCAGCGTTTCTTAGCCGGTGAATTATCCGAAGCAGAATTCTTACCTCTGCGCCTACAAAATGGTTTATATGTACAGCGTTTAGCGCCGATGCTGCGTGTTGCCGTACCCTACGGCTTGATGAACAGCGAACAAATGCGCATGTTAGCCAAGATCAGCCGTGACTACGATAAGGGCTATGCCCACATCAGCACCCGTCAAAATGTCCAGTTCAACTGGCCTGATCTGGCCGACACACCCGACATATTGGCCGACCTAGCCTCCGTACAAATGCACGCTGTGCAAACGTCGGGCAACTGCATCCGTAGTACCACATCCGATCACCTGGCAGGTGTTGCGGCCGATGAATATATCGACCCACGCCCTTATTGCGAACTGATTCGTCAATGGTCTACCTTCCACCCTGAATTTGCCTATTTACCGCGTAAATTCAAGATGGCAGTTTGTGGCTCAACCAATGACAGAGCCGCAATTCGTGTACACGATATCGGCGTTGAAATGACGACTAATGAAGCCGGTGACATCGGTTATAAAATTCTTGTTGGTGGAGGCCTTGGCCGCACACCGGTCATTGCGTCACTGATCAATGAATTTTTACCTGAAAAACACCTGATCACTTATTTAGAAGCGATCTTACGGGTTTATAATCAACACGGCAGACGTGATAACAAATACAAGGCCCGCATCAAGATTTTGGTACGCGCCATGGGTGTCGATAAATTCCGCGACATGGTTGAAGCCGAATGGGCCTTTATGAAAGACGGCGAATCTACATTAACCGATGCCGAGCTAAACCGGGTTAAAGCCGCCTTTGTTGATCCCGCTTATGCAAGCATCGATGATGGTGACGCAACTCTGGCCTTAAATGCACAAGCCTCTAGCGATGCTAACTTTGCTAAATGGTTAAGCCACAATACCCATGCACATAAAAAATCGGGTTATAAGGCCATTACCATTTCGCTAAAGAAAACCGGTGTTGCCCCAGGCGATATCACCGATGAACAAATGGATGCTGTCGCTGACTTAGCCGATGCCTTCGCCTTTGGTGAAATTCGCACCAGCCATCTACAAAACCTGATATTGGCCGATGTTAAAAAACCGGACCTTTATGAGTTATGGCAGAAGCTTGAAGCCTTAGATTTAGCCTGCGCTAACATAGGTACATTAACCGATATGATTTGCTGCCCCGGTGGTGATTTCTGCGCACTGGCTAACGCAAAATCTTTGCCAGTTGCCGATGCGATTCAACGTAAATTTGATGATATCGACTACCTGCATGATCTAGGCCCGCTAGAACTGAACATTTCAGGTTGTATGAATGCCTGTGGCCATCATCATATTGGCCATATTGGTATTTTAGGTGTTGATAAAAAAGGTAAGGAGTTCTTCCAGATTTCCTTAGGTGGCTCACAAGATAAAGATGCCACAATAGCCAAGATTCTTGGCCCTTCTTTTTCTGCCGAAGACGTACCTGACATCATCGAAAAATTGTTAAACGTCTACTTAAGCGAACGCTCCGGGGATGAAACCTTCCTTGAAGTTTATCGCCGCCTAGGTTTAGACAAGTTTAAGGAGGCTGCATATGCCTAATATCATTAAAGATGGCAGCATTGCTGCCGATAGCTGGGTTTTAGTTGAAGATGCTGAAATCACCGATGTAGCAGCATTGCCTGCCGGTGATTTAATTCTACCCTTAGCCGTCTTTCAAGCACTGGCACCACAGCTAACAGATAGAACGATGGGTGTATGGCTTAACAGTGACGAAGCCCCTCTAGCGATTAAAGAGCAATGTAGAACACTGCCTCTTATTGCGATTAATTTCCCCGCGTTTGCCGATGGCCGTGGTTATAGCTATGCCAATGTATTAAGGGCGCAATACGGATTTGAAGGTGAATTACGCGCCATAGGTGATGTGTTAAAGGATCAGCTTAGTTACATGAAACGTGTAGGCTTTAATAGCTTTGCCCTTAGGGATGATCAAAACCTGGAAGAATCTTTAAAGCACTTTGCCGATTTCTCCAAACCTTATCAGGCC
>JABSRQ010000288.1 GCA_013215055.1 Pseudomonadales bacterium
GACTACCGACCTTGCTAGCTTCCCAATGTTCACCAATCATTACCCCACTTTTTAAAAACTGATTAATCAGCTTTAAAATACTACCATCTGTTACTTTGCGTTTGATGCTATTGATAATGAGTTCATGATCAAGTAAATCAAAACACTTTGACAGATCCATATCAACCACCCATTGCCGATGGTATTTACGGATGAATACTGTGGCTTTACTGATGGCATCATGACAACTTCGTTTCGGTCGATATCCATAACTTGATGGATGAAAGTCCGGTTCGAAGATTGGCTGGAGAATGTTCAATAACACTTGTTGTACTATTCGGTCTCGAACTGTAGGTATTCCTAACAATCTAACACCACCATCGTCTTTAGGTATTTCTACCCGTTTAACTGGCTGTGCCCGATATTGTTTGGTTTGTAGTTCAAGTTGCAGTTGTTTCAGGTTTATTTCTAAATTCTCGGCAAACGCACCTATGGACTGCCCATCGATTCCGGCTGCCCCATTAGAACTTTTTACCTTTTTGAATCCCTTGTACAGGTTATTAATATCTAATAATTGTCCGTACAAGCTGTAATAAACTGTCATCTTCCACCTTTGCTTACGGTATATCGGTTCGTTTCGTTTATTCTATAGCTCGATTCTTCATTGATACATTAGGTGTGCTAGCCTGTTGGCAATCTGCCTAAGCGGTCATCAATTACTCCGTTGCTCAGCCTTCAATTCTCAGCGTCCACATTTCTGCTTAGCCGTCATTTTTTGCCTGTTTCCGTCGAAACACTTGTGAGCCTATAAATTAAAATCCACGTCGTTCATACGCTTTAAAGAATACTTCCCCCCTTCGCAACTCACCATGCTTTTAGCTATGGTTCGCTCCTTTGCACATATTGGCAAAGATCGGCTTGGTTTTATCCTCCACACCATTACTGGCTTTCATCGGCCTAGCCTTACTCACTACTACGGGTTCATCTGCCACCTCACACTCATACCACTCTTGAGTCACCTCTTGAAATAATATGCCCAATAATTTTACTTGGGTACAATGCCAGGCTTCCCCAGTTACTGCACTAGCTCCCCATTAGAGATCCCACCCTCAGTCACAGCATTGGTCTGACTAAGTATAGGGCTTCGCGCTATTGCGGACGCTTACCCACCAATGCCGCCAAATAGGTTACGGTTAGTTGTGTACCTCTAACTTCCTA
Source organism: Pseudomonadales bacterium (assembly GCA_013215055.1). Lineage (GTDB taxonomy): Bacteria > Pseudomonadota > Gammaproteobacteria > Pseudomonadales > DT-91 > CAKMZU01. The sequence goes on from JABSRQ010000288.1 coordinate 1,198, forward strand.
TGGCTTCCTTCAGACCCTACCGTTAGCCAGTAACGCCCTTGCCATTCGGATTGTCTTCCCCTTAGTCAGGGTGACTCCACTTTCTTTCAAGTGGACGGGTTTGCCAGCTTCGCTGGGCAAACGCAAAAAGCCGCTATTTAACATAGCGGCTTTTCTAAATATTGCGGTGAGATAGAGATTTGAACTCTACTTGAAGGATTTGCGCTACAAACCCTGTTTTTATTTTCTCTGAACTGAAAAATCGAGTAGGGTGAGGCTTTTGCCTCATCCCTCTCACAGAACCGTACGTACGGACCTCGTATACGGCTCATGCATTCTTCACATTCCATCATTTAGTTTTCCTAAACGCTGATGGAGCAAGCCATCCAGTATTCACCTGCTCTATTGAATATAATCCAAGTTCCTCAAACCATAGATTAGGCATGGCATACTTAGATAATGGACTATTCGTATTACGCCATGAGTTCATCTTAATGAACTCAAATGGCGGTTTGAAGTTTAGCTGCTTTAATCTTCGATGTAGCCTTGTCGGCTTCTTCCACAATTTCAGCTGCACTGCCCTTAATCTTCGTCTTATCCAACCTGCTAAGGCCTTTAGTTCTCCTTTACAATTGGCTATACTAAAATAATTTACAAAACCCCTTATCACTGGATTTAGTCGCTTGATTATTTCAACTAAATTTATGCCACTATTGCGTTTTGTTAATTGCTTAACTTTACGTTTAAAGCCTTTGAGTTTAGATGATTGTATCCGTGTATAACGACTACCAATCTCTACTCCCAAGAATTTAACACCCTTATTGCTATGCGCTATATGGGTTTTCTTGGTATTGACTGTTAACTTCAAGTCTTGCTCTAGTATTTGAGTTGCTTTCGTTAACGCATCCTGTGCTGCTTTTTCTGTACAGCACAATATCAAGATATCGTCTGCGTATCTCACTATACGGTGATTTCGCTTTTTCATTTCTTGATCGAATGCATCTAGGTAGATATTACTGATCAATGGACTGATCACGCCCCCTTGAGGACTACCGACCTTGCTAGCTTCCCAATGTTCACCAATCATTACCCCACTTTTTAAAAACTGATTAATCAGCTTTAAAGGCTCTGTTGTAGATAATTGTTGTCCCTTCAAATGGAATTAAACTCAACCCTTATATCTAGGACTCTGTGACTAATTCTCGTTAAAAAACCAATTTATCGCCTAACCCTTTAAAAGGTCGCGGTAGGAATGGTCATTACTGACCACCCCCCGCACAGATCCGGACGTGCGCTACTAACGCATCCGGCTCCTACCTAGGGTGTTTGGCGTAAAAGCGCTGTTCCGGATAAGGATGAACAATCTTAGGTTTGGGAAGCCAAAATCTAACAAGGTAGTTAAATCGTACCCAAGTCATACGGTGCCGCTGACTTCTTCGTCTTAGGCTCTTCAACCAGAGCTTTTTAACTTCTTCAACAAATTGACCTATCTTTTGGGCATTAAAGGGCACACCATAATAATTGATATGTCCTTGAACCACACGCTGTAGCCAGAGTCCGGTATCCCACGGGTTATCGTGAAGTCGTTTTCGAAGTTCTTGTTTGATCCGTTTTAATTGGGAGATCTGTCTTTTGCGCTTCGTCTTTCGTTTTACGATCACTTCACCGGAAAATTTCTTTCCTATGTAATGTGTAAAACCCAAGAAATCAAAAGTCCCGGGTTTACCTCGTGATGGCTTTTCGCGGTATTGCTGAAGAGCAAAACGGCCAAACCGTATCAGTTTAGTTTTCTCGGGATGTACTTTTAAACCAAAGCACATAAGTCGTTGCGTTAATGCTAGTTGGCAATCAATAGCGTCTTGATGCTTTTGAAAGCCCAGCACAGCATCGTCAGCGTACCTAATAATAGTAACTTCTCCTCGCGCATATTTCCGATGTTTATTAAGCCAAAGATCAAAAGTATAATGAAGGTAGATATTTGCCAATAATGGCGAAATAACAGCACCTTGCGGAGTTCCAATAGTCGATTGTTGTCTATGACCATGTTCATCCACTACACCTACTTTTATCCATTGCTTTATCAGCCGAATAATGCGTTTATCTCCTATTCGGTGTTCGATGAATTTAATGAGCCAGTCATGTTCCACAGTATCGAAGAACTTACTGATATCCAAATCTAACACCCAATTTACTTTTTTTGTCATTATCGCCACATGTAAAGCATCTAACGCGTCATGCTGACCGCGCCCAGGTCTAAAACCATACGAGAAACCAAGAAAATCTGTTTCATATATTTGATTTAGCACCTGTACTGTTGCGTGTTGAACGATTTTGTCCTCCAAGCATATAATACTCAATGGCCTTTCACTTCCATCTTCTTTAGGGATAAACACTCGCTTTGCAGGCTTGGGTCTATAACTCCCTAGATGAAGACGTTGGTGAAGCGCTTGGATATTAGTATTCAAGTGTAACGCGTAATTTGCCCACGTTATACCATCACATCCAGGTGCAGACCTTCGTTTAAGTTGAAGAAAACTCTGCCTAAGCAGGTCTTCATCTATATGATGGAAAAGATTAGTAAATTGTTGTTTCTTATCTTTCATCGCTGCATTTCGCACAACCAGCAAACGTGACGTCGCATCATCCCAGCTCTGAGTCTGGCTACGGTCGTATTGTTGGTTGTTCCCCTTGGTCGAGACCCTTCTCTCCATAAACTCCGCTGCATTGTTACATGTTTTGTTCATTTACTTCCTCGATACTATGATCTCGTCCGACTTCCTAAACTCAAGTCAACCTGAACCAGATGGTTTTAGTTGAAACGACCCACTAGCTCAACAGTGGGCGGTAGCTTAGGATCTCCCAGGTTCCGTATGATGAATTTCCTCGCATGCATAGGTTCTACGACCCCGAAAAGCATAAATAATGGCTCACCAATTCCGCCATAATTTATTATTGGTTTCTGCTTCGCTTAACAGCATCACCGCCTTCAATTATAGATTACGTGGCTCAATAGCTAGCCTGCGAGTGCCTCCGCTAACACTTCACACCAGAAGTTACCCGCTGCTGCGCATAGCTAGAGGACTGAGCGAGTGGTTAGCTCTTACCCAGAGGGGACTTGCACCCCATATTCAATCACCAGCTTTCCTGGCGTTCTAAGCGTCTTATAAACCACACCTATTAACAAGATCAACGCTGAGGTAAAGTAACATTCCAAGGCAACAGGTGTTCGAGATCTGCATCGTCACCTAATGTTGGTAGCTCTTTAAAAATGTGCATCAGATAGTCAAAGGGTATTAAACCATTAGCCTTGGCTGTCTCGACCAGACTATATAGCGCGGCGCTGGCTTCGGCACCTTTGTGAGTGTTGTTCAGCAACCAATTTTTTCGCCCGATCACGTACGATTTTACCGCTCTTTCGGCGCGATTGTTGTCTATATTCAGATGACCATGCTCAATATAGCGGATCAGCTTTGGCCATTGCCTCAAACAATAGTCGTCGGCTCGGCCCAATAATGATTTGGGCGGTACTTGTTGCGCGGTATTGTCCAGCCATGTTTTGAATTCGGTTAATATCGGCTGGGCTTCTGCTTGCCTGGTCTGATATTTTTCATCAACTGTTTTACCCTTTAACGCTTTTTCTATTCGATATA
>JABSRQ010000028.1:0-39037 GCA_013215055.1 Pseudomonadales bacterium
TACGTCGCCGCTGCCACCGTAGCGTAGTCCTTTAGGCACACCTAGCATTTTTCCTGACCAGGATGGAATAGTACCTACGCTGTTGCTGCTGGCGTCTGCACCTAATGGTGTCGTTTTCCCTGAATGTTTTTTGATGGCTGTGGTGCTTGTTGGTGCAGCGGCACGTTCTGCTGCCGCTGCTGCTTTTGCAGCTTGTAGGCGCGCCACTCTTGCTGCAGTTTCGGATTTGGCTTTTTCTTGTTTGGCTAGATCGGCTGCTTTGTGTTCGGCTATTTTTGCTTGAGCCGCTTTCTCTGCTTTATCTTTTTCGGCCTTAACTGTTTTCTCGGCTTTATCTTTTTCGGCCTTAGCCGCTTTCTCGACTTTATCTTTTTCGGCCCTTGCTGCTTTCTCGGCTTTATCTTTTTCGGCAATTGCCGCTATCTTAGCTTTATCTTTTTCGGCCTTGGCAGATTTTTTAGCTTTATCTCTTTCAGTTTTTGCGGTTTTCTCTTTTTCAGCCTTCGCGGCTTTCTCTGTATTTATTTTTTTGCTTTTGGCTGCTTTTTCTTGTTGCACCGCTTTAACTTCGTCGGCGGGGGTATCTTCATCGAAGGTGGAGCAGCTTACCAATGCGATGGAACATATCATTGCATATATGATATTTTTATCTAACATGCGAATTCCCTGCTTTACATTATAGTTATTATTGTTGCAGCCAATGTAACACAGATGTAAATAGCAAAAGAAGTATTTAAAAAGCTTATTAGCGAAGTTTTTCTAATAAAAGCAGGTATTTAACGATGAAATCAAAAAAGCCAGGCGAATGCCTGGCTTTTTTTAGCAGAAAACGAGTGCCTGTAGCGGTTTAGACGATTTCGATAAGGTGAATTTCGAAAATTAACGCGGTGCCACCAGGAATAGAAGGTGGAGAACCAGCATCACCATAAGCCAGGTCTGAGGGGATAAATAAACGCCATTTTGAGCCTGTAGGCATTAATTGTAAGGCTTCAGTCCAGCCGGCGATAACTTGTGTGACACCAAAAGTTGCTGGCTCGCCTCTATCTACAGAGCTGTCAAATACCTTGCCGTCGATAAATGTGCCGTGATAATGGGTTTTTACGCTGGCATCGGTGCCGGGTTTGTCACCTTCACCGGTTTCCAGGATCTCATATTGTAAACCGGATTCCAGCGTGATCACGCCATCACGTTTAGCATTTTCGTCCAGGAAGGTTTTGCTTAATTCAACCATCTGTTTGTTCTTTTCAGCTTCTTTAGCTTGAATCGCTTCTTGAACAACGCTATAGGCCGCATTTAAGTCTTCTTCACTGACTTGAACTTCTGATTCGCTCAGAATGTCGCTAATACCAGCTGCAACCGCTTCAACACTTAAACCGTCGAAGTTATTACGTGATAATTGCTGACCAAACTGAAGCCCAAAGCCGTAGCTGACTTTCTCTTCATTGCTTTCTAGTTTTACATCACTCATGACATTCTCGATTAGTGAGTTGGTGGAAATAAGATAAGAGGCGCGATTATAGCAAGTTAGTGGCTATTGTCAGCAGTTAAGCAATAAAGAGTGCTAGAGCGAGATTTTGTGGCCTTGTTCATTAAGCCATTTCCGGTGTTGTTGGTAATCAGGGCAGAATGATGCAACACGGTGCCAGAATTGATGTGAATGATTCATATGGCTTAAATGGGAAAGTTCATGGATGAGTAAGTAATCGATAACCTCCACCGGTGCCATGATGATCAGCCAGTTAAACTGTAATATACCGGTGCTGGTGCAATGGCCCCATTTAGTTTTGGTTTTGCGGTATTTAATCATGCTGATTTGATCTTGTACCTGCATGCATGTGGCTAATTCTAGGCAGCGTTCATCGATATAGTGCTGGGCCTCTTGTTTTAGCCACTTTTCTAAAAGCGCTTGATTTATTTCGTGATCATTGGGTTTCTTGCTGCTGATAATGATCTGTGAGCCGGATTCATCAACCTGGTTTTTACCTTCGGTGACGGTAATTTTTTTAGGGCTACCCATGAAAAGCAGATTTTCGCCATCTTGTATGAGTGGGCGTTCATATTTTTTTTGCTGCTGTTGTTTAAGGCGTTTTTCTATCCAATCGGCCTTGGTATGTACCCAGTCATGAATCTCTCTTTTACTGACAAAGTGAGGGGCACGTACCTCTACGCTGTTATTGCGGATATATAAGGCAACGGTTTTACGCCGGCTGCGGGTGACGGTGTATTCTAACGGGGATTTACGATTGGCTTGCACAGGTGTATGTTTTTATTTATCTGAAGCATGTTTGATGTGCATCTTATCATTGTTATGATAGTTGCGTTAGTGTGTTGTATCGTTCATGGGGTGGGTAATATGCAAAAGACATACGGTGAGGGGGATGACTCCTTTCAGGCGGCAGGTGGCGAAGAAGGTATTCGTAAGCTGGTGCAGGAATTCTATAGACAGATGGCCTTATTACCCGAAGCCGAGGCTATTTTCACCATGCATAATAGTGATCTGGATACCACCATTGATAAGTTGGCGCGCTTTCTTTGTGGCTGGTTAGGTGGACCCAAGCTCTTTAGTGAGAAATATGGTTCTATCCGTATCCCCGTCGCGCATAGGCATTTAGCCATTGGGCCCGATGAGCGTGATGCCTGGTTGCTGTGTATGGAAAAGGCGCTAGAGAGTCAGCCTTTTGATGAAGACTTTAAACGTTATTTATTGGAACAGTTGTTTGTTCCGGCCGAGCGCAGCCGCAATCAGGATTGATTTTCCAAGGCTTTAAGTAATGTGCCAATTTTATGTTGGCATTCTTGAAATTCATCTGTCGCGCAAGAATCTTTAACGATGCCGCCGCCAGCCCAGGCGGTGATATGATTTTTTTCGGCTAATAAGGTTCGAATAGCAATGCTGGAATCGAAGCGGCCGTTATTACTGGCATAAAATAGGCTGCCACAGTAGATCTCTCTGCGTTGCTGCTCCAGTTCGTTGATGATTTGGCTGGCGCGTATTTTGGGTGCACCGGTGATCGATCCACCCGGGAACGCCGAAAAAAACACATCCCAGATGTTTTTATCTTCTTTAATGATGCCTGTAATCGTGCTGACTAAATGATGCACATTGGCGTAGGATTCTATCGCAAAAAGTTGATCTACTTTGATGCTACCCACCTCACAATCCCGGCCAAAATCATTGCGTAATAAATCGACGATCATCAGATTCTCGGCCCGGTTTTTTTCCGAGGCTTGTAAAGATAACGCAATTTTTTGATCCTGCGCTTTATCACTAGAGCGCCCGGCAGTGCCTTTGATGGGTTTTGTTTCCAGCTGCTGATTCACCGCCTTTAAAAAACGTTCGGGCGAAATGCTTAATATAGTTTGCTCTTCACCCTTGTGATGGATATTGGCATACACCATAAAAGGTGAGGGCACAGTGTGGCGTAGCTTCTTATACGCGAGATATGCAGAACCTTTAAAGGTGGCTTGATAGGCTTGAGCATAGTTCACCTGATAGCAGTCACCCTGGGTTAAATATTGTTGGATTTGATTAAAATCGTATTGATATTGCTGCCAGCTGGTCAGCGGTTTAAAGGCCTGTGATAATAAAAAATCCGGATATGATACATCTGATTTTTTTAAACCTTGCTGTATTTTGCTGAGTAATGCCTTATCGATATCGGGCTCATAGATAAGCTGTGCGGTTTGTAAATCGTGATCAACAATAAATGCCCAGGGGTAATAACCGGCAAAAAATAACGGCAGTTTTGCATTGGGCAGCGCATCGCCCGATTTTTCTTCTAAGGCATATCCCAATTCATAGCTGGCAAATCCCATCCAGCCGCCGCAAAAGGGTAAATCAATGTGTTGACTTTGCCAGTCCTTAGAAAGTGTTTGTTTGATGTTGGCGAGGTCTTTCCCGTCACTGCGCATGGTTTTTGTGGGCCAGGCGCTGAAAATATCTATGTGGCCTTGTTCTTGATCGGGTTTTCCAGAATCAAACAAAAAGGCCTGTGGTGCATGGGCAAAGGCATTAAAAAAATGGCAGATACTGCTGTTGTAAGGGAAGCTTTCTGTAATCACGCAAGAGTTCGATAGATAGGATGAAATGAATAAGCTTTATTTTACGGGATAAGGCCTGGCTTAACTATCTATCAATGAATATTTTATCCCTGCGCTGTAATGGTGCGTTTTGTTTTGTAAGCGACTAGCCCAGAAAACGTAAACTTCCAACAATAAATCAATAAGGTGTGCGCATTAATGGGGCGAATAGTGCTTTTGCTTTCCTGACAGTGGCTATTATTGCCATTGACTTTTATTGGCTAAGCCTTTAGTTTAACGGCCTTTTTGGAATGGAGAAAACCGTGACCGACCGTCTGCTATTTACAGTGGAAATGGAAGGGAAAGGGTTCTCTCAGCACAACTTAAGCCTCTGGACAGTGATCTAATGACTAAAGCAAAAGTGATCCCTTCTCTTGAAAATCCTTTCAGTGAGAAACAAGAAGTCGAATTTGCCGTGCCAGGCCAAGCGACTTACGAGCCTGGTTTGTACGAAGCGACGATGAAAAAAGGTTACGACCTTCAACAACGTCCTTACAATGCCGCGACTGAAAAAAGCGTACAGCGCCAACATCTTAAAAAACGTATGACCATCTGGGAACGTATCAAGTTCCTATGTGATAACGATGTTGAGCCAACTATTTTGTACCAAAACTGGGGTCCAAACCTCGATGGTGCTTCTTTAGTAACGGCGATTGTACAAATCAAAGGTCGCGATATCGCACTTTATGGTCATGATTTCACCGTACGTGCGGGTTCAATGGATGCAACTAACGGTCAGAAAATCGCTAACTTGTTTGATCTTGCCGGCAAACGCAAGATTCCAGTGGTTGGCTTAAATGATTCTGCCGGTGCTTATATTCCAGCAGGTGTGGGTGGTCTTGATGGCTACGCTAAAGCGTTTACCTCGTTACGTAAAATCTCAGGTATCGTACCTTCTATCATGTGTATGTTTGGTTTTAACGCAGGCGGTGGTTCTTATTTACCGCGTCAGGGTTCTTTCCTTATTCAACCCAAAGAGACCTTCTTTGGTTTAACTGGCCCAGGTGTTGTTAAATCTGTGTTAGGTGAAGATGTTACTGCTGATGAGCTGGGTGGACCAGGTGTTCATTCTGCAACAGGTGTAACCGATTTTGTTGTTGAAGACGAAGTCGCAGCATTACAAAAAGTAATTGAACTGTTAGATTATTTACCGGATAACTTCGAGCAAAATGCTCCGTTCCGTGCATCGTCGGATAAAGGCGACCGTAAAACCTGGGATATCGATATCCTGATGAAGAAGGCGATTAATTCACCTACCGCTTTCAATACACCTTTTGATGTATCTATCATGATTCAGCAGTTAGTTGATCACGGTGACTACCTTGAATTTCAACCAGACCGCGCACGTAACACTATCTGTGCATGGGGCCGTTTAAATGGCCATGTTGTAGGCTTTGTGGCTAATAACTCTGCCGACTCTTCAGGACAGTTAGATGTTGAGGCAGCATACAAAAACGCACGTTTCATTCGTTTTTGTAATATCTACAACATCCCGATGATCTTTATGGAAGATACCACAGGCTTTAAGCCGGGTACTGAGCAAGAACAAAAAGGTATCGTGCAAGCGGGCCGTGCGATGTTAGATGCAATCATCGATTTACGTACTCCACGTTTATTGATGATGATTCGTAACGCCTTTGGTGGTGCTTATGCGTCATACAATAACTATCCTACCGGTGCTGATTTTGTTTGTGCATTGCCAACAACTCGTGCTGCAGTAATGGGGCCTGCCGGTCTGGAATATGTATTTAAAGATGAAGTACGTGCCATTCGTGGTTCTGTTAAGCAACGTATCGCGACTTTAACTGCCGAGAAACAAGCCGAAGGTCTTTCTGATGATGATGCAGCTGCGCAAGCAAGCGCTGAAATCGCCGAATGGCAGAAGCAGGAAGAAGCGGTATTAGCTCTGCGTTACGAAGAGCAGTTGATGAACCCTAATGAGGCCTTGAGCCTGGGTTCTATCTCGCAAATTGTTATGCCTGCGGATTTACGTAAGACCTTGTCTGCGCAAATTGATTTCCATATGCGTCACTACAAAGCCGAGCCTTTGACCAGTGTACAGCGTGAATTCCACTAATTAGCAATAAGATTAAGAGGATACATCGTGTCTATTAACGATAATTATTTGAACAACCCTTTGATCCATGCGGATCGTCGTATTGCTGCTGACGCTTCTGAGTGGGTTAGCTCATTCGATTGCAGTAAACAATTAAATCCACTCATCATCTGTCGTGGTCCTATCCGTAAGGAAGCCATGGATGTATTTGATGAAATGGGCATTCATGGCTACGGTATTTTATTGTCTGAAAAAGACTCTATCGTTTATACCAATGCCTTAGCCCCTGAGTTACGTAAATTAACCGATGATTCACGTGTGCATAGGGTACCTGACTACTCAGGCGCAACCAAAGAAGAGCGTGGTGTACGTATTCAGCAAATCGTTAAGATCTGCGCAGAGAACGGTTATAACGCTATCTTCTGTGGTTACGGTTTTATGTCTGAAGATGCCGATATGGTTGAAGGCATGGAAAAAGCGGGGCTGAATTTCATGGGCCCTTGTTCATATACGCAAAAATCTGCGGGTATGAAAGACTCAGCTAAACGTACTGCGTTAGAAGTGGGTGTATCGGTAACCCCGGGTGTCAACAATGCAACCAGTTCAGCGTTAATTGCCAAGTACGGCGAAAACGGTTTAGAAGCCTGTGCTAAAGAATTCAACTTGGATGTTGATTTTTCAGGTGATGTACAAGAGCAGTGCTTAGCGTTATTGGCCGCATCTTATGCTGCCGGTATTGATCTGGTTGTGGCTGCCGATATTGGTGAAGCGCTGAAAGTTGAAGCGACGCGCATGTTAACCGAAAAGCCTAATAATCGTTTCCGCCTTAAGGGTATCGCCGGTGGTGGTGGTAAAGGTCAGCGTATTTTAAGCTCTGCAAACTCTTATGAGGGTGCATCGGTTGAAGAGAAAGTGGCTAAGGCTGTAGAGAATGTTCCTGGTCTGGTTCTGGAATGTTTGATCGAGCTTAAAACTAACGGTGTTGGTGACAATAAAAACGTATTGATCGAAATGAACATCGATACCACACGTCACCAGGAAATTCAGGTTGTGGGTAATGGCGACTGGTGTATCACCATGGGTGGCCGTGATTGTTCTTTGCAGATGCATGAGCAAAAATTACTGGAAGTTGCAGTAACCGTTGAAGAACTTGAAGAAGCTAAAGCTGTAGCTATCGCAGCCGGTAAAGATGCAGAAGCCAAAGTTTTACAGGCTGATATCGTAACCCTGGGCAAAATGGAGCATGAAGGTGCTGTATTTGGTGAAGCGGTTAAATTGGATTCGGTAGGTACGTTTGAGTGTATCGTTGAAGGCGATTCTCATTACTTCATGGAAATGAATACCCGTATTCAGGTAGAGCACAGAGTCACTGAATTATGTTACGGCCTGCGTTTCACTAATCCAGCCGATGAAAACGATTTCTTCGAAGTTGAGTCTCTGGTTCAAACCATGGCAATCCTTGCCGCTCACGGCCCTAAACTGCCTAAGCCTACGCGTTTCTTGCGTAACAAAAACTCGTTAGAAGCACGTTTAAATGCGACTAACCAGGCGTTACAGCCACATGCTGGTGGTATCATCAAGAAATGGTCAAACCCGATTGATGGTGAGATACGAGATGATCAAGGTATCAGCATGCACAACCCTGATACCGATATGTTTATGCAGTACCGCTTGGCCGGTGCCTATGATTCAAATGTAGCGTTATTGTTAACCGTAGGCACAGATCGTTTGTCTACCTACGAAAACATGGCTGAAGTGATTCGTAAAACCATTCTTAAAGGTGTGGATTTACAGACCAATCTTGAGTTTCATTACGGCCTAGTGAATTGGTTTATTGGTAATAACATCAATGCACGTCCTACGACGCGTTTTATCGTGCCTTATTTAACCGCCATCGGTGAGTTAAAAGAGCAGATCAACAAAGTAGACATGAACTACGCGTTTAACACCATCTTAAAAACTGCGGTAAAAGCGGCTGGTGATGATGCTGATGTGGCGAAAGCGACTCAAGCGGCCATCGAACGTAAACGTAGCTTATTATTGCGTCCTATCGAGAAGTTATTTGCAGAACCGCACATCTTAGCCGGTTGGTTAAGCTTGCATAAAAATCACTTTGCATTAAATGATGGCCACTTCGAGTGGTTGGAAAATCCGATTAAAGTATTGGCAGATACCTACCACTACTTAAATATGGAAGCCAGTGACAAAGCGCCTGCAGCTTACGTTATCTGGAATCACGATCAGGTGATTCTTGATGAAGCGATGTCTTTCTACGCACAACTTGAAGCGACTTTAGATATCTGTGATTACGCAGAACTTGTTAAAGCCATTGAAGGTTCTGCTCCTAAAGGCTTTGATGACGAGCGTTGGGCGGCAGTTCAATCTGCACACGCAGGTTTTGTATTAGGTACTGACGTATTTGATATTCTGCCTTTCTTGGCGGTTAAGACCGGTTACTACGATCTGGCCGTTAATGATGACTTAAGCATCAATATCCCAGAGCGTTTGGAAGAAGTTGAGCTTCAAGAGAAGATGGCCAAGGTATTAGTACCACCACCAGTGGCAAACTCGGATGAAATCGTGTCTATCTCTGGCGGTATGTTCTACCCACGTGAGACACCTGAGCATGACGTGTTTGTGACTAAAGGTTCACACTTCAATATAGGTGATACGTTATACATTGTTGAAGTGATGAAAATGTTCAACAAGGTATATGCAACATTCTCGGGTACTATTGAAGAAGTATTGGTTGAAACTGATGGCGCGATCATCAAGAAAGGCCAGCCTTTATTCAAGATTACACCTGATGAGATTGTTGAAGTGATAGCACCTGAAGTGATCAAGGCGCGTAAAGCTGCCTTCACCGATGAGTTCTTAGCAACTTTATAAACTCAAGTTTATTTGAGTGATGTAAAGGCCAGCTTTTTAGCTGGCATTTTTTTATGCCTATATTTATATATTAATTTTCCATGTGGAAGCGTCTGATGAATCTCGTTGCCATATTTCTATTTGGCTTGCCTGGTTTTTTCCGGTTTCCCAAATACTGGTAAATAAGCGATCTACATGATTGGGAAGGGTTAGAGCTATGCTTTGTGAATGCTCTGAAAGGTGACTGCGGCTAAGGCAATTCTGATAGTCCGGGATGCTGTTGTTGTCTGCATCGGGAAGGCAAATTAAGATAACGGCTTTAGTGATACTCTTTGAGTTGGGGCTAATCAAAACTTCCAGGGTTGAGGTGGACGATAATGGATGATCAGCTGCAATCGTTAGCATATCCATACTCATATGGGTGCTGGTGTCAGTGTGGGTTTCTGTCTGGCTATCAGTTGCTGTGCCGGTTATCGAACTCAAGGAGGGATCGTTAGTGGTTTCGTCTTCAGCATTGCAGGCGGCTAAAAATAATACACTTATACTTAAAATACAGCTGTTTAAGGTGGATGTTTTCATCGTTTTTTCCTCAATCAATAAAAATATTTTCTGTATTGGCATTGTCATTTAAATACCAGTTGGGGTTGGTTTGGCCACTGCTATCACCGGCAAAACCTGAAAATTGTGGGTAGGTTTCTAGAATGCTTCTGCCTTCTTTGGGGTGTTGCCAATTCATCGGCAGTTCCAATGCCCATGGCATGCCATTGGTGGTGAGAAAATAGAGTAAACTTCCAGCAGAGGAGGCATCATCTATCTTGCCAAATAATAAAGTATTAAAGGTATCGGTAGGCGCATGGTTTTTTAAATGTACTTCAAATGCTCGCCCTGGGTGGTTGCCGATGATGGCTGAGACAGTATCTCCATGATAGGAGCCAGGTCTTGCAAAAATAAAAGGGTCGTAGGGTCTGGCGGGCATGCTTGCAGGCGCAACAGGATTAATAAAGGGGATGATCATTGTCCATTGTGTACGGTAACTGGTGCCACAGCCGGTTTCAGATCTAAAGTATTTACAGCCTGATTCTCCTGCTTCAACCCATGCCCATAAATCGTCACTGACAATCAGGACGGCATCACTTTGACCTTGCTCCAAAATCTCATTCTCAGAGCGAGTACCATCTACCCAAAGTGCAATGGAATCTCCTTTAATATTGTTAGGGCTTATACCCGGCAGCTGCATGGCAAAACCATTACGGTAGCTGGCTCCCATGGCGGCTAATTGACCATCCAGTCGAATGCGAATAACACGATTGTCTTTGATGTATTCGGTGATTCTTACATTCATTAATACATCATTCATATCAAAATCACCGGTGGCCGGATATAGGTCTTCAAATGCGAAGGTGGTAAAGCTGGTTTGGCTAGGGTAATGAATGGTGCCTACACCATTTTCAGTGATATTAACCAGATAGTCTTCTACTTCGCCATTGCCGACCCCGCCAATCGGCAAAATATCTGCTTTTGTGCTGATACGAAACCTGGCCCAGGTATCGCCAATATTCGCCCAAACGGGAACAGTAACGTTGAGCATGTTATATCCATCTGTTAATGGAATGGCTGATGCAATCTTCTCATCGGCATCGAAAGAGCCATCGGCATCCCAGTCAATCCATGCGTTGAGATAACCACCCGTAGCACTGGCCTGAATTTGAATGAAACTGGTTTCTTCTACCGCGAAGCCGCTTATAAAAATGATGCCATCATCATCGTCACTGCCGTCGCTGTTATCATCGGATAGAGGGTGGACATATGCAGTTGATTCCCCGTCTACCTTACTACCCAAGTAGAGGCTTGATAGCGCATGTCTAGCGCCGGAAGAGGCCATGCTTGTGCCGTAGCTTTCTGGGGCATCACCAAAATCAATTTCTTCACTGATTTCGATCTCAGCCATCGCACACCTAGCGCCATCATTAGAGCTACTTGATGGGCCGTATGTGAAAAAATATGCCTTTGAATTTACACCGTTTATGCCAATGCGATAGATATAGCCATTTCCGTTATTGCTGATATACAGATTGCCAAAAATATCGAAATACTGAGCCCCAAAGGTGAAATTAAACCCTTCTTCTGCCTCACTGAGTACCTGTGTGATGACTTCTGTTTTCCCCGTGCTTGGGGTGATGCGTATAAGGTAGCCGTTATTATCTACCGCCCATAACATGCCATCTCCAGGACGAAAGGCAAAATCGGTTATGCTGGGGCTGCCCATAAAGGTATGTGTTGCAATGTGCTCTAAGGTTAATTGCGAAAAGGGAGAGTCAAGGGCGATGCGATATAAACCATAATTAGGTCTGTATCCGTACCAGGCATTTTCAACTAAAGCCGTATCACCCACAAAAAAGGGTTTGCCGATTAAACCATTGACGTTTAAGGGCACGGTCTGATAGTCGCTCCCAATTAGTGCGAGTGTACCCGCCGAGTAATCCCAGCCATACATATAACTGTCGAATAAGTTGAAGCCTACGCCGTTGACTTTAGCCGTGCCCATATTGTTGCTTTTTATGGAATAACTGCCTGTGGCTAAATCGACACTATAAGTCATCGGGCTGGAGGAGGGTGTTTGGATTAAATAGGCGTTTGATGGGCATCCATTAAATGCACTAGCACCATGGCTAACACTGTGTATGAATAACAGTGCAAAGGTCGAGATAATAAAGGCTGATTTTTGCATATATAGGCTACTAGAGTCAGGATTTTATGAGTTGTCTAAAGAATACTTGAGCATGTTGTATGCCAAATTATGTAATTCCCGAAGTCGCTGTGTTAGAGGTCTGAGTTAGCTGCATGTCGAGCATTTTTTATTGCTATATCTAACGCGATATCATTCAAAACACATAATTGCATCGCAAATTGCATTTTTGCATTCACAATAAATAAATAAACATAAAGCTGATCTTAGGCTTGAGCTTAAGCTTTTGATAAATGGAGGAATGTGCAAAGTGGGCTGATTATTGATAGTTACTGTGATGAGCTAACTCTTCTAAGGCTAGAAAATGATTTCTTCATCGAGTGATATGAAACAATGGATAAAATATAGCGACAGCGAATGGGCAGCAAAAATTTATCGGCTTTATCGACGTATTCGAAGCTTTAGCATTCCATGTATTCCTTTTATTCATAAACCCTTATTAAGTCTGCATTTATTGCTGGTTAATGGTGTGAAGAATTTTATGCGTATTTTTTATTGGACGCCTTTGTTTAAAAGCCGCTTATCTTCCCCGGTTAATAATTTATATCTCTATGGTGGCATGCCCTGTGTTTTAGGTAATTTAGAGATGCATTTTGGAAAAAATTGCCGTGTCGCCGGTATGTCGACGTTTAATGGCAGAATTAACGAAAAGGCAGGGCAGGCTGCATGTATAAGGGTGGGAGAAAATGTTGATATTGGTTGGCAGAATTCGATTGCCGTAGGCAGTTATATTGATATAGGGGACCATGTTCGTTTGGCGCCAAGGGTTTTTTTAGCGGGTTTTTCAGGTCACCCCATGAATGCGAAAAATCGGGCTCTGGGTTTACCTGAGGAAGAACATAAACGTGGAGCCATCATCCTCGAGAAGCATGTTTGGTTAGCCACAGGCGTGACGGTTAATCAAGGCGTCACGATTGGCCGAGGCACCATAGTTGCCGCAGGTAGTGTGGTTGTTAATGATTTACCCGCAGGTGTATTGGCCGCAGGTAATCCTGCGAAAGTTATAAAATTGCTGGAGACAGGAAGTTGCGATGATTTCGAGCAGGAGATGGTTTATGCCGACTGTTAAAATGCATACCGATATTATTGTTTTTGGAGAAGATTGGGGAGGCCACCCTAGCAGTACTCAGCACCTTATTAGGCAGTTGATGAAGGATAGAAAAATTATTTGGGTTGATTCTTTGGGACTTCGACGACCTAAAATAAGCCTAAATGATTTCCGCAGGGCTAAACATAAAGTCACTGCAATGTTCGGCCGCCGTGCGTTGCCATCTGAGACGGATGTAATGGAGAGGTCAGACTCACCTACGGTATTAGCGCCTAAAATATTGCCTTTTCCGGGTAACTCTTTGGCCCGTTGGGTGAATCGCTTAAGCTTAACATCGATGGTTAACAAGGCGATGCAGGAGCAAGATATCACGGCGAACATCTTATGGATTTCATTACCAACAGCCGTAGATATGATTGGGCAATTTTCAGAGGTATTGAGTGTTTATTATTGTGGAGATGATTTTTCAGCATTAGCCGGCGTTGATCATAAGGCGGTGACAGCTCTTGAATGTGAGTTAGTAGAGCGTGTTGATGTCATTATAGCTGCCAGTGATGAGTTAGCCAAAAAATTCCCCGCGCATAAAACACATGTGATACCTCATGGTGTCGATTTTGAAAAGTTTACGGTGATAAATAAAAGACCTGAGGATCTGCCTAAAGGTAAACCTATTGCTGGTTTTTATGGTTCTATCTCGCAATGGCTGGATCTTGAGCTGATGGTTGAGACAGCAAAAATAATGCCTGACTGGAACTTCGTTTTTATTGGTCCTGTAAGTACCGATATTATTGCCTTAAAAGCGTTAAAAAATGTGTTTTTTCTAGGGCCAAAAAAACATCATGAATTGTCAGCCTATGTGCAGCATTGGCAGGTATCGATGCTCCCTTTTAAGAGGAATCGACAAATTCAAGCCTGTAACCCGCTTAAGTTAAGGGAGTATCTCGCTGTAGGTAAGCCGATTGTCAGCACTGAATTTCCTGCATTACATGCTTTTCGTGAATTTATTCATGTATTACCAAAACAATGTAATGCCGATCACTTTAAACACACATTGCAGTGTGCCGCCGCCGATTTAAGTTCGCTTTGTGTTGAAAAACTGATGGTTGATGATGAGGGGCTTTATGAGTTTGAAATTGTTCTTAAACGATTTAAGGATCGCAGAGCCAGCGTCGCTGATGAAAGTTGGCATCATCATAGTCAAACAATAAAAACCTTATTCTCCGCGAACTGATTCACCGACAAGTTATTCACAGAATCTGTGAATAACTGTGTGGGTAATGCTGCACAAGGCTGTGTGTTTGATGCTTAAGTGTAGAGAGAATAGGGCATTCGAGCACCTGCCTGTTTTTTAACCTCAAGCTTAAGCATATGTGTATTTACAAGGTTTACTCGAGCCTGATGATGCTCTGCGTATTGATATCCCTCCCCCTGAATTTACCATCGCAATTTGCAACGCCATTTGCTGTTAACACTTATTATTTTTGAATAGGGCATGATGATAAATCACTGATCTATTTTAAGCTGTTGATATTAAAGTTTTATTTTCATGTTCAAATGAATGGCACGGTGATTGCTCTATTCATGTTGTCAGCAATATTATTGCGAGATGTTTTTATTCTGTATAGGTGAAAATTTAATATGTACAAAGCCGGGGCCATTTATCTGTTATTGCTATTAAGTGCATGTAGCCAGAAAAGCACGTTATTGCAACAAGTGCAGGCATGGGATGATGGCCAAAAAAACGCTAGCCCAGGTCTTAGGTTAATCGAGAATTTAAGAGCTTTGCAGTTGAAAAATCAGCAGGTGAGAGCCGATGTTTTTACTGTGCAGCGCAACGTTAAGCAAGGTGAAATATTCGCTCACTCAGATACCCCGCCAGCCTGCCAAACATTGGTCTCTGAAACCTTTTTCACGGCGCATTTATCATCTTTGCAATGGGTTTATATTGATCGTCAATCTAGCCCGGATATACATCAACAGCAGGAACTTTATCAACAGTTAGATCCCCGATCGTCTTTAATTAGGGTTTGTGTTGGGCCTGCTGCAAAAGAGAATAACGGGCTTCTGCAGCAAATTATTTTTGCTAATTCTCGTGCGCGCATATTACAAGAGATGTTATCGGTCACCGGGCTAAGCGTTGAAACCCATTATTTGCCGCTTATGCCACAGGACAGTGTCACGATTGTTTGGGGGCGTAAGGATGGCTGATTCGGTATTTATTAATTTACATCATATCGCAGGAGCCACATGGCGCAGACGTTATCTAGTGGTTATGCCGTGTTTATTGTTGCCTATATGTGGCTTTTTAATTGGTAAGTTTAGCCCGTTGAAATGGCAAGCCCACACCACCATTTTGGTACAAGAAAGTGCCAAGTTAAACCCATTTTTGGAGGATTTATCCGTAGCGACCGATCTTGAAGGGCGTATTGCCACATTAAAAACACTTTCACACAGTCGCCATGTTTTATTGGGCGTGGCAGAAGATCTAGGTAAATTAAATAAGCAGTCTACCGATAGCGAACGTGATCTCTGGGTCGCTAAATTAGCCGCCTCTTTAACCATGCAATTGGTCGGTAAAGATTTAGTGAAACTGACCTATACCACGGATACCGTCGAAGATATTGATATCACCTTACAGGCAATTTCAAATCGTTTTTTGGAAAATTTATTGGCGCCAGAACTGACATCCATGGTTGCTTCAGAAGCCTTTTTATTGCAACAAATAAATGAAAGGCGTGAGGTGCTTCGTTCGGCTGAGCAACGTTTAGCCGTGTTTAAACGAGAAAATGCGGCTAAGTTACCTAATCTTCATAGCGCGAATGCAACACGTTTAGCAGGTCTACGCAGTTTACTTGAAGAGAAGCGTATCGCACTTAAAAGTGCAGATGTTGCAAAGGCGCATTTGCAAGCGCAATTGGCCAAGGTGGATCCTTTAATTGGTCGCCTGGAAGATAAAATTATGACATTAAAAGGGAAACTAACGGTTCTTCGTAGTCGTTACACCGATAAACATAGCAAAGTTGCCTCCGTGTTAAAGGCTCTGGTTTTGTTAGAAAAGGAAAAGGAAAAGTTGGCACTGCGCTCCTTATCGGTTAAAGAAAATGAAATGCAGCATATTTGGGCGTTTGCCAGCAGTGTTAAGGGCGGTTCAGACGACTCCGTACATGGCGCGTTATTGGTCAGTCAGCTTAAGTTATTGCAACAGGCTGATTTAGACATACAGCAGTTACAGATTGAATTGAATTCAGTACAAGCTCAAGTTGAAACAATGCAGGTCGAGGTTGCCGACCATGGAGAAATGGAGCGAACGTTGGCCGAATTGAGCCGCGACTTGAATGTTAAACGTGCGTTATATGATGATTTATTAGCGCGTTTTGAAAAGGCTAAAGTGACAGGCGCGCTGGGATTATTTGAGCAGCCGGAACGCATCAAAATCATTGATAAACCTTATAAGCCCAGTCGTCCTATTAACCCCGCAGTACTTATTTTTGTTTTAGGCGGTTTTTTTGGTGGTATAGCATTAGGAGCCGCTATGGCATTAATTGCAGAGCTTTTAGATAGCTCGGTTAGACGCAGAGATAAGCTGGAAGAGCTTCTGGGTACACCGGTTTTAACCCGAATTCCCGCGATACATTTTATTGCTCAACCTATAGATATTCAACCTGTGAATTGATTGTGGAGTTAAGTCATGTTTAAACATCAAAATATTCACCTTTATCAAGAAAGTGCTGATAGTTATGCCGATGATTACATCGATAGGCGGTGCCATGAAGGTGTGTGTATTGTGCATATCGTGCAGCATTTACGCCCTGGGGGCATTGAATGTTTGGTCTTAGCCATGATGAAAAATGCAGGTGCAAAGGATAGGACTTTGATTGTCGCGCTAGAAGGGCGCAGACAAGATGCTATGCAAGCATGGCCTGTCTTATCGTCATACGGTTCATCGATTTATTTTTTAGATAAACCCGAAGGCCTCAGTCTGGTCACTGTTTTTAAGTTGCATCGTCTATTAAAAAGGTTACAGGCAGATGTGATTCATACCCATCATATAGGTCCTTTAGTTTACGCGGGCTGTATTAATCGTTTACTGAGCAAGCGCCGGCATATTCATACCGAACATGATGCCTGGCACTTACAGTCTGCAAAGCGTAGAGCGCTGCAGCGCAGTTTATTAGCTTGCAGTAAACCTTTGCTGGTTGCCGATGCCAGGTCTGTGGCAAGCCCTCTACAAGAGCTGGTCAAAAAACAAACGGTCTATGTCGTGTATAACGGTATTGATAGCGACCGGTTTGTGCCTGGTCAGCGTTATTTAGCCAGTCAACGATTAGGGTTTACAACGTTATTATATATTGAAAGAGATATTGAACAGCAGATTTTTATTGGCACGGCTGGGCGATTACAGGCCGTTAAGGGGCAAGCTTATTTAATTCATGCCATGTTAGATTTACCCAATAATAGCCATCTATTAATTGCTGGCAGTGGTCCAGATTTAAAAACATTGCAGCAACTGGCACTGGCGTTAGGCTTGAAGCACAGAGTACATTTTCTGGGGCAAATTGAAGATATGCCGAGTTTCTATCAAATGTTGCATGTTTTTAGTCTGCCTTCTTTAAATGAAGGGTTTCCATTGTCTCCATTGGAAGCTCAGTCATGCAATGTGCCGGTGGTTTGTTCGGATGTTGGGGCTTGTCGTGAAGCGATTTGTCCGCAGACCGGGTTGCTGGTTCCCAAAGGGGATGTTGATGCATTGGGGTTAGCGATTAATACGATATTAACCCGAGGTAAGGCGTCGGCAGCTCAAACGTCGCGCCCATCACCTCGCCAGTTTGTTAAAAAAGGCAAAACCCTGGTTGAAATGATGAACTGCTATCAGAAATTGTCTCATTCCGGTGCGCTTTCCGGGCATTTTTTTCAGGAGAATAGCCATGCTTAGTTTATATCTTATGACGTTGATATCGGGTGTTTTGATTGTTTATCATCATGCACTTTATCCCCTTTTATTGGTGATGTTAACGCGCACCGAAAGTAGCCGAATAGAAACCGTTTTAGGTTTTAAAAAATTGAAAAACTATTTACCCGGTCACCCCTCATTAGACTTCACCGCGCGTGCTTATCAAGCATGTGCAGAGGATGAACAGTTGCCCAGCATATGCATCATCATGCCGGCGTTTAACGAAGCCGCATATATTGCCGATAAAATTCGTAATCTAGCGCAGTTAGATTATCCGCAAGATAAATTGCAAGTCTATATAG
Source organism: Pseudomonadales bacterium (assembly GCA_013215055.1). Taxonomy (GTDB): domain Bacteria; phylum Pseudomonadota; class Gammaproteobacteria; order Pseudomonadales; family DT-91; genus CAKMZU01. Next base: position 18,052 of record JABSRQ010000028.1, read on the forward strand.
GCTGTGACGGATGCACGGATGATACCGCTGCGATTATTCGTCAAACCCTTAGGGAGCCAGAGTGCAGGCAGTTGTCGGTACATATGTGGGTGTTTGATCAAAATTGCGGCAAGGTCACGGTATTAAATCGGCTTGCTCATCGCGTCAGTTACGACTTGATGGCCTTTACCGATGTCTCTGCTTTGCTGGCTTGTGATGCATTATTTAATGCGAGTCAATTGTTTATGGCCGCGGATGTGGGTGCTGTTGCAGGCGGCTATCAGCTTTTAAAAGGTGGCAGTGAAGGTGAAAGTCGTTATTGGCATTATCAGCGAAAAATTAAACAGTCCGAATCACGCTGTGGCTCGGTGTTGGGATGCCATGGTGCTTTTTATATATTCAGAGCAAGGCTCTTTCAAGCTCTTGATAGCGACATAATAAACGATGACTTTGTCATACCTATGCAAATCGCAGCACGGGGCTACCGGGTTATTTATGCACCTGAAGTGGCTGCTCTTGAGCAGGAGGTAGCCAGTTTACAGATGGACTTTAAGCGCCGTCAACGTATTGCAGCAGGCAATCTGCAGCAGCTGATGATGTTACTTAATTGCTTAAATCCAAAGCAGGGCATGCTGGCTTTTAACTTTGCATCCGGTAAGGCGCTGCGGGTATTTATGCCGTTATGTCTGATTGTGTTCTTTTTGGGCTGTGCATTGCTGGTTCAGGAACATGTGTTATGGGCCTGTTTATTTATCGCCCAGTGCGGTGTTTATTTGTTGGTGTTATTAACCTTGTTTAATGACTTCGCATTACGGCTGCCTATGTTTCCCAGTATTTATTATTTGGTGATGGGCCATGGTAGCGCCTTGGTTGGTAGTGTCGCGTACTTGTGTGGACGTTACCGTATGCCGTGGAAAAAAATTTCTATTTGAATCAATAAGAGAGTATTTATGAAAACGGCAATGATGGAAGTTGATATGTTTATTCTGCAACCAGAAGATAAAGTTGATTCATTAGTATTTATTCAGCCTCATATTAGCAAGATGAAACGCCTGATGGATATTGCTGGCGCTGGATTTGGCTTAGCGCTGAGCCTGCCCCTGTTTCCTTTGATCGCACTGGCTATTAAAGTCAGTAGCCCTGGGTCTGTATTCTTTTGCCAGGAACGTGTTGGTCATATTGAAAGGGAGCAGATAGCGACATTTTCCATGATTAAGTTCCGTACCATGTGCCAAGAGGCAGAAGCTAAAACCGGTGCAGTATGGGCTAGTAAAGATGACCCACGGTTAACCACGGTAGGCTGTTTTTTAAGAAAAACCCGTTTGGATGAATTACCGCAGTTTATTAATGTCTTGAAAGGTGAGATGTCTTTGATAGGCCCTAGACCAGAAAGGCCCTGTATTGCAAAAAAATTAGAAGATGCGATTCCATTTTATCTTGAACGCACAAAAGGTTTACGCCCAGGTATTACCGGTCTGGCACAAGTTAACCAGGGTTATGATGAGAGTCTCGATGATGTACGATCTAAATTAGCTTACGATTTGGCCTATTCCATGAGTTTTTCTCATGCACATTGTTGGCTTAAAATGGAATTGGGCATCGTTTTTAAAACGGTTTGGATCATGGTAACGGGCAGGGGCCAATAAAGCCTGTCGTTTAAAATAGTGCTATCTTCACTATTTTGTTATGCGGGGCGAGGTGTCATCTCGTCTTTTTTTATGTCTTTTCATATTGCATTGCAATTATCCTTTTAAAAAAATATTCCCTCACTGTCAGCTCTGTGTACTAGTAATTTTAAGTGGTTGAAGTAAAGGGTTTTATTTGATTTTTTGTTGGTTTTGTAAAGTGGGCTCATTTTTTGCTTTTATTCATTTATCCCCTTAATAAATGGATATAACCCATGAATAGAATGAGCTTTAAAATTAACAATGTATTGGCGATTAAAATCAAAGGTGAATTTGATGCCCATGTCGTTGCAGAGCAACGCGCAGAATTTGAAAGCCTGGCAGTGGAAAACAAAGATGTGGTCGTGGATATCTCGGCCGTACATTTTATTGACTCCTCTGGTATTGGTGTCTTGGTTTTTTTGTATAAGCGTTTGGTTGCTAAAGGCGGCAGCCTTTGTATTGTCGGTTTATCTGGACAGCCTCTGGAGTTGTTTCGCATGTTGCATCTGGATAAAACCTTAACGTGTTTTGATGATTTGGATGCCTATTTGTTATCGGTGATACCGACGAACGAGACCGTTGAAAAAGAGGCCGGTGAGTTTGAGGTTTATCACCTTTCCAGCGATGAACAGACGCCACAGCAAGACGTGATTTCGGCTCAGAATTTGTGAGTGTGAGCTTATGAATATGCATCGATGTATTTTAATAGGTCTTGTTTCGGTCGTGTCGACTGCCTGTTCTCCATGGCCAACGTCCGGACAGGGAGGCATGGCAGAACTTCGTCCTACCAGGCTGGAGGATAGGCGGCTAGTGCAGCAGTTACAGCATAAAATCTCGGTCTATCAATCGACGCTGCAGGATCTTCAGTCACAGGGGCTTAATGCGTGTCTGCCAGCGGCTGAAAATACGCTTTATCTGGCTCTCACTAGAGCACAGAGAGAGTTACATGCCGGTTTGATTTATGATGCAGATGCACAATTACGCTTTGTCAATCGGCAATTATTATATACGGTGTGTGCTCTGGATACGCTGCATTACCACACCGCCTGCGGTGTAAATGATACGGCTGATCAGCATAAAACCTGGGAGGATTTACCGCTAAGAGCAGGGTCGGAATTCTTTGGCAATCTGCGGCAATATACCTCAACGGCGCATTATGATCCGGGCATCATTGTAAACGCGGAGCCTGAGCTGACGTTAGTGCAAACGGCAATGCTACAAAAAAATTGGCAGACAATACCTGGGTTAAAAGTCTGTCAGGCGCTGCTTTCATCCTCGGTGACTATAACGCGCCGAGATGCGGTGGTGCGAGAAAGAACGGAGGCTTCGGGGTTAATTGTTGAAATTATTTTTGATTTTGGTGAGTTTAAGCTTAAACCCATCTATCAATTAGCCTTGCAGCGTATGGCTGAATATCTATTAAACCATAGACAAGATGCACTTTATATCGCAGCTCATGCCGATGATGTGGGTTCCATTGATAGTAATCGGCTTTTATCGCAACATCGAGCCGAGACGGTTGTTAATTTTTTAACGAATAGAGGTGTTAAAAATAGTCAGTTGCAATTAGAAGCCTTTGGGGAATCTGAACCTCGCCAGAATAACGCCGATATAGAAGGGCGACAGTTAAATCGTCGTGTCAATATGACGATTTTGCATGGAGGTATAGAAGATGCTACCTCGGCCGGTAGCATGGCCCAGCGTGAGCAAAGCTTAAAAGGGGAGACCCTGCCATGATTTATATCAGACAAGTATCGTATTTAGCAGGCTGTTTGTTGCACAGGAAATGTATTTGTCTCGTGAGTTTTTTCTGCCTGGTTTTCTGTTTGTTAAGTAGTAGTGCCTTTTCCGAGCAATCTTTACCACTAGAAGACACGTTAAGATTACAAGCTGGCGATGTTATTCAAGTTGTTTTAGGGGATGAGGAGGTATTTTTAAAGCCGCTTGCATTAAATAGAAAAGGGCGCGTTTTATTACCGGAAGTGGGTAGTATTACCCTGGCTGGGCTTACTCTGCCAGAGGCCAAGGAAAAAGTTAAAACTGCTTTAAGTGTGGGTTATGTCATTGGCATCGACTTTTCTTTATCGTTGGTGGAGAGACGATTACCGATTACTATTTTAGGTTATGTTAATAACCCAGGCCCCATTGTGTTACCGGCAGAAGGCAATATTCAAATGGCCTTACAATTAGCCGGTGGCTTAGCTTCAGGTGCTCAGCTGGATAAGCTGCAGGTGCGTAGAGCGGGCAAGTTGATTGTGTTTGATTATAAAGCCTATTTGGATTCTGGGGATCTTGCAGCCTTGCCAGAATTAAAATCACTGGATGTTTTATTTGTACCCGTATCCCCGTTATTGGGTAATGTACAAATGGATTTTGATGCGGCAACACTGTCTAGTGGAGGTGATGCTGCCGAGGCATCTTTAGCGATTAAGGTGTTTGGTGAGGTCAATAACCCGGGAATTTTTTCCTATAAAAATGGTAATACCGTGGTGGATGTATTGATGCGAGCAGGGGGCGTCACTCGTTATGCCGGTGTGGAACATATTCGTATCATCAATAAAAGCCAACCTGTGATATTTGATTTAAAGGCTTATCTGGATTCCGGTAATGTGGATCTCCTGCCTAAGTTAAAAGCCGGAGCAACCGTATTTGTGCCTAAGCAGGAGGATAATATCAAAACCGGTGCTAGTACGGTTTATGTGATGGGGGAGGTGTTTAAACCCGGTGCTTATGAAAGTCAGGAGGGTATGAGTTTTTTTGATGTTCTTGCCAATGCAGGTGGTCCTACTCGGTTTTCTGAGAGTCGCCAAGTAAGAATAATTCGATCCAATGGGCGGGTGGATGAATTTGATTTATTGGCTTATACCGAAGGTTTGACATCCGCACAACCGCCATTGATAAACCCTGGTGATGCGATTTTTATCCCGGAGAAATCTGATCTTAATGAAAAATCGTGGTTAAAAGTATCCCCTAATCGTGCGGTCAGAGTCCTAGGTGCGGTTATTCGCCCAGGGCGGTATGAGTGGTCGGATGAAATGTCATTACTGGATCTTATCGCCCATGCTGGTGGGCCTTCTTCCAATGGCGATATCACTCAGATCAAGATTCTTAATGATCATGCACCCGATTCAACAATCACCTTTAATTTACAACAATTTATTTATGAAGGGGGTGACTTTAATACACTGCCCAAAATTACCGCAGGTTCTACCATCATGGTTCCCGAGCTTCCACATGATTTAACCGATAATAAATCCCGTTGGATACGCCAAAGTGCAGAAAATTCCATTTACGTATTTGGTCAGGTGGGTACACCCGGGCGTTATGCGTTTAATAACAAGTTGGGGTTCTTAGATATTTTGTCTGCGGCAGATGGGCCTACGGTTGCAGCGGATATACACCATGTACATATCACCCATAGAAACGGTTTAAAGGCCCATGCCGAAACGTTTGATTTGGGGCTGTATTTTAAAACCGGTGATGAGACGTTATTACCGACGGTTAAAGCCGGGGATACGATTTATCTGCCCGAGCGTGAGCAGCCCTGGCTGGATCAAAAGAAAGAAAATACGGTTCGGGTTTTAGGCGCAATTAATAAACCGGGGCGTTATCGTTTTGATGATTCCATGACCTTGCTGGACTTACTGGCGGAGGCCGGAGGGCCGACAGAAACGGCCTACTTAAAACGTATTGTAGTGGTTAATTTATCGCAGGTAGAGGCTGGTGGTGATCAAAGCCGGAGCTTTAATTTAGAGGGGTTTGTTAAAAATCCAGATTTTAGCCAGTTGCCGATTGTACGGGTTGGGGACACGGTTTATGTGCCTGATATTTCAACCAGTCATTGGTCTATATTTATGGACGCTATCACGGATATTTTTAAAATTGTCTCTGTAGTCGCCATTTTAGGTACATTATAATGAGCACTTTTCCCTGTCATTTTGTTGAGATAGAAGCCATTTACGCCAAAAGTTTTGCGGCGGGTCATCGTAGTATTGCGTTATGTGCGGCCAATAGTGGAGAGGGGGTTAGTGCGGTATCTCAGGCTCTAGCACTGCGTATTGCTCAAAATGGACGCAAGGTTTTATTGGTACAAGCCAATACGTTTGATATGAACTACCAACAACAGATGTCAGCCCTTGCTCAAAAAAAACAAGCACAAATGTCGGGTGATGATGAGGCAAGTCTGCAGGAATGTACACTTGAAGCTGAGTCTTCGGCAATGCCTGACTCTGGTGCTGAAAAACATGAGCTGGTCCCGGTGACATTAGCCTTACCTGGTAGCAACGATCTGGTGACTTTTTTAGCTGCCCCTACGCAGGAGCAAGCATTAAACGTCTTTAGAGAACCGGATGAGTTACGTCAGCTGTGTGAGATTTGGTTAACCCGCTACGATGCAGTGATATTTGATACAACCCCGTTAAATCAAGTGAATCGTAACAATATCCCGGGCCAATATGTTGCCGCCGCCTGTGATGCTTGTTTACTGGTAGTTTTAGCGGGTGTTACCTCAGAAATCGCAATATCTCATGCTTATAAGTGTTTAAAAAACGCAGGCGTCTATTTGACCGGCGTTATCTTAAACGATATGTATAATCCCAGTCTCAGTACCGAGTTAATTAGAGAAACCTTTAGATTCGAATCTATGTTTCCCGCTAAGATGGCAAAAATACGCGATTGGGTTTCTGGCAGTAGCTTTTTAAATGCAAAAATATAATGTCAATGATGCGATTTTTTAGTTCGCCAATGGAAGGGATAATGTGAAGCAGCTGCCTTTGCCCGGCTGACTTTTTACGCTGAGCTCTCCACCGTGTTTTTGCACGATGCCGTGGGATACAAATAATCCTAAACCGGTACCTTCTCCCACGGGTTTGGTGGTGAAAAAGGGGTCGAAAATACAGTCAATTTTATCTGAGGGAATACCGTGGCCATTGTCCCGTATTTCAATATAGCAAAAACCGTTGCGCTCAAAAGCGTGAATGGAAATCTCTCCTTCTGCTTGAATTGCATGGGCCGCATTGGTAAGCAGGTTCAGTAATATTTGGTTAAGTTCACCGGGAGGGCATTGAATGTCGCGTTTCGCGGTGATCTTTTGTCTGACATGGCAGTGATACTTAATATCGTTATGGCAGAGTTTTAACGTGTCGCGTATACAGGATTTTGCAACGCAGGTTTTTTGAGTGCCATCTTCACTGCGCGAAAAGTTTTTCATATTATTCACAATTTCGGTCACACGCTCCGTGCCTACGCAACTTTCATGCAGAATGGCTTCTATATCGGGTAATAGATACTCCCAGTTTAAATCCTGAATGCTGTTTTTAACGTGACTGAGTTGCTCCGCGGTCCATTGATCGCTGCGAATAAGCGCTAAAATAGGCTGCAATTTTTCGAAATAATCATTTAACAGGTTTAAATTACTTTGAATGAAACCAATGGGGTTATTCAGTTCATGTGCGATACCCGCAGCCATTGTACCGATGGAAGCCAGTTTTTCAGATTGCATTAACTGACTTTGGGTTTGTTTCAGCTTTTCATCATTAGCACTAAGCTCATTTGTGCGCGTTTGTACCTGTGAATCGAGTCGATGATTTAACTTCTCTAAACCATGTTGATAATGTTTTTGAGTATTGATGTTTTGCCCAACTAATGACAACGCATGTTGATCATCATATTTATGTGCGGTGATAATATAATACTGTGGCTCATCATCTTGGATAAATGACAACTCAAAGGTTTCCGTTAATGACTGAGGGCGTTTAAAAAAATCATGGATAAAAGCCGTCAATGTTTTTTCGATGGCCGTTTGTCCCATTTTTTCGCCTACAAGCGCTTCGGCGTGATTATTTAATAGGCATGAAAAAAAGTTGTTAACTTCAATATAACGACAGTCGGCGCTAATCCAGACAACAATCCAGGGCACGGAGTTGACCGTCGCATCGGTCATCGCCTGCATCTTGGTTAAACGGCGAGTTAACGTCACTCGATTATCAATTTCATTTTTAAGTAAGGCATTTAATTGTTGAACGATTTCGCTGTCGTTATGCATTTTTTGAGGCACTGTATTTTGTATGCCCATCTGTGAGGGAATTAATTGCATTTATGCACTCCTTAGCAGGCTATTTTCAAATTAAGTACATGAGCGTCAAGAAAGTTGATAAACATATGGCAATTATTTTTTTAAATAAAACGGCTGTTCATTATGTTTATCTCCACTGACGACTCAGAAAATGATGTTTTTAGGGCATCACTCAATCAATGACGGAAACAAATAATGGGTCGCCCAATGAGGTTTCAATATCGATAAGCTTATCGATAACCCCTTGATCGAGCACTGTGCCTTGGGCCAGTAATAAGTGCCCCAGCTTGTTGACGATATTGGCCGAGGTCATCATGCCCGGTAGTAATTCGTGACAGTCCATTCGTTGCTCTGAAACCTCGATACTTTGGTCTATTTGTGTCTCCATTAAATAGGTTATTGCTTCAACAACACGTGAATCATAGTGTTTATGGCTTTGTTTTTTTAACGCATTAATCGCTTCCTTGGCTGTTTTGGAGTGGCTTTTCAGTTCGGTGGTTTGCCAGTCACAATAATCACAAACGGCACATAAAATTTTGGCTTCCATACAAATGGATTCACTTTTTAAGCCCTTGGGGAAACCTGTGCCATTACAGAACTCTCTGTGTTGCTGCACGATTAATGCAACCTGTTCAAACTGTGTGTGTGAGGCAAAATATTTGGCGCCAATATTGGGGTGTTGTTGATAGGCTTTTTTCTGTGTTGCTGTGAGCTTTTCAAACGGAGTTTTTATTAATGCATCTGGAAAGGCTGATTTACCGATATGGCGAAATAATGCCGCCATATATAAATGTTGGCGCTGTGTATCATTTAAGCCCAGTGATATGCCGACTTGATTAACAATATCTGCAGGGTTTGGCACTTCATCGCGTCGAGCTGGCAGGCGCATCTGTGTGATTTGAGAAAAAAACTGCACGCAAATACCCAGATTGGTTTGCAGGGTTTGACGCGACTTTTGGATGGCTGAAAATTGATTTATTTCAATGTCTTTATTGATATGCATCTGTCTACGCAAACAGCGATTAAGCTGGCGGGTATGTAATTGTTGTAACTTTTGTGTGGCGATGGTCTGTAAACAAGCTTCAAGCACATCTTTTAGTGCTTGGTCATTCCAGGGTTTACTCACATATTGATGAACATGCCCCAGATTAATGGCTTCAATCGTGGTGTTTAAGTCGCTATAACCCGTGAGCAATATACGTTGACTCTGTGGCTGTAACTCGGCGGCAGATTTTAATACCTCGGTGCCACTTTTCCCCGGCATACGCATATCTGACATCACCAAATCAAAATGTTGCTCCTCGATAAGTTTTATCGCTTCTTCACCATTGTTAGCGACAGTAACATCGAGCTGGCTGTTTCTAAACAGGCGTTTTAATGTCGCAAGAATAAACGGCTCATCATCTACAAATAACACTTTGGGCTGGGTGTCTAAAGTAGTCGCAGTCTGTAGATTCATATATCACCTAGGTCTGTTTGATGGGGTAGAGAATATAACGATGCTTTATTTCCTTATCAGCAAATAGCAGGCCATATTAAGTTTTAACGTCGAAAATAAGATCTTAAGTTCGACAAACTGAGTGAATGTCCTAGATTTAAAAATAAAGCTCAGATGACATATTGATGATAAATACAGCCAGTTTATTGGATGAAAGCTTAAGCATCTTGTTTATAGATGATGATCCCCATGTGCTTTCGGCGTTAACACGCTTGATGCGGGCTTATAAACCTAAGTGCTTTTTTAGTCCCAATGTTTCAAAGGCAAAAGGTATTTTAGCGGTACAAAAAATTGATATTATTGTTTCTGATATGTATATGCCTGAAACCGATGGCGTGTCGTTTTTTATGCAGATCGCAAATCAATATCCGGAAATTATTCGCATAATGCTAACGGCGTCTTCTGAGCAGGATTTGATATTAAAAGCTGTGAATGAAGGGCGTATATGGGGTTTCATTAATAAACCCTGGCATAACCTGCAGTTTATTCAAACCCTGGAGCAGGCCCAGCATACCTTACGTTTGTTATCTGAACGTATGCACCATTTGTATGTACAAATTCAAGAGGATAAACGTGAACTTCAGGCTGTGATGGACTCCGTTGGGGAGGCCATTATAACGATTAATCACGAAGGTAAATTAGAAAGCATGAATCAACGTGGTTTGCATATGTTTCTTTTACCTGCTCCCTTGTTACCTGAATTGAGACTTGGGGATCTTATTCCCGAGTCATGCAACCAACAGCATAGCGGCCTTCTTAACGATATATTAAGTATTACTGATATTGATTCCACGCACGATCAATTAGGTTTGGTGAATGAGTTTACTGCCAGGCGCCAGGACGGGGTGTTTTTCCCTGTGCAGTTGACGATTAACAGTATGCAATTTCGTTCTCAGCTGAAGTGGGTCGTGGTGATGCATGACTTATCTCATTCAAGGCAGGCTGAAAAACGTATCAAGCTCAGTGAGACTCTTAAGGATGCCATTTATAACACGGCGTTGGATGGTATTATTATTCTCGATATTCGTGGTGTTGTGCAGGAATTCAACCCGAGTGCCGAAATGATTTTTGGTGTATCGGCTCAAAGCATTATTGGTACAACACGGTGCGAAACACTGATTCCAGAAGTCTTAAATACCCAGTATTTACATAAACTAAAATTATCTCGACAAAGTGAAAAATCGTCATTATTAGGACAGCGTCAGGAGCTTTTGGCTAGGCATAACGATGGGCATACGTTTCCTGTTGAAATCGCCGTGACGGCAATAGAGGTCGACGGCATCTGTCTCTTTACTGCGTATATACGTGATATCAGTCAGCGTAAAAAGCATGAGCAACAATTAAAAGCTGCAAAAGTAACCGCCGAAAATGCCTCGCAAGCTAAAAGCGAATTTTTAGCGGTGATGAGTCATGAAATTCGTACACCGATGAATGCGATTTTAGGCTCATTATCCATTTTATCGGATACATCGATGGATGCCGAACAGCAGCGTCATCTCAATAATGCGGATAAATCAGGCAAGGCTATGCTGTGTTTGATCAACGATATTTTGGATTATTCAAAAATCGATGCGGGCAAACTTGTTTTGCATTGCATTGAGTTTGATTTGATTCAGTTAGTCGAAGAATCAATCAGCTTAATGCAAGATAAGGCGATTGAAGCTGGACTTGTTATCGCCTGTATTTTTGTTTTCCCTATGCCCAAAAGCGTGATGGGGGACAATGTCAGGTTAAGACAAATATTACTCAATCTTATTTCCAATGCGATTAAATTTACCCGAACAGGTGGCGTAACGATAACGGTTAATATTTTACCCACCGGCTTAACGCATTTTTCGATCTGTGATACGGGCATTGGCATAGATCTGGCTGCAAGCCCTTATTTATTTAGCAAATTTGTGCAAGCAGACACAGCCTACACCCGAGAGTTTTGTGGGACGGGGCTGGGTTTGGCCATTTCGAGTCGACTCAGTGAAGCGATGCAGGGTGAAATTGGTGTTGATAGTCAGCTGGGGCAGGGCAGTACTTTTTGGTTTACTTGTTTGTTAAGACCTAAAGGGGAGAATGTTGCGTTGAATAAAGGGGCTTTACCGGAAAAAATTCAGCTTTATGAACCTAATGAGATACTTTTTTCGGCCTTAAAAAAACAGTTAATGCATATTGATGTAAAGGTTGAGGAAGTTTCTGCTGCTGATGATGCGATGGCAATGATGCGCTGGCAGAGCGAGACCGGTGAGCAGTGCCATTATTTGGTTGATACGCCAGATGAGTGTAAAGATCACGCCTTCTTGCAAAAGCCGATAAGCTTTAATGTGTTGTTCGCAGCATTGTCAGAGATTGCTCAGGTCGATACAGTCAGTTTAAAACAGGACCTCAATGAATTGCATCGTAGCCTGTTTAAAGGGCGCTATATTTTATTAGCAGAAGACAGTCAGGCTAATCAAATTGTTGCCCAAACGATGTTGGAGCATGCGGGGTTAATTGTACATACGGTCGCCAATGGGCAGGAGGCGGTAATAGCTGTAGAGCATTTTGAATATGATTTGGTGTTAATGGATTTATCGATGCCGGTGATGGATGGTGCACAGGCAACACGGTTGATCAAAAAAATGCCTTCAAGGGCGGGGTTGGCGATATTTGCAATGACCGCGAATGTGATGAAGGCCGACTTGCAACATTGTTTTGATGCGGGTATGGATGATTATATTGTTAAACCGGTCGATAAACAGGTCATGTTAAGCGTTATTGCCGAGCATTTTCTAGCGTTAGATAAGAAGATGAAACGGGATACAACGCAGATTTCTAAGCCATTGGTGGTTATTCAAACCCCTGCAGCTAACCAGCCGTTATTGAACCTGGGCATCCTTGATCAGCTCATTGCCGATACAAGCCCCGAGGTATTACCGATTATTGTAGAGCGCTATTTTGTAGAAACCCATCAACGTTTGCAGCGTATGCAAAAAGCTTTAGACAGTGATGGCAGAGAGGTTATAAAAAATGAATCCCATGCGCTGAAGAGTAGTTCGGGCACGTTGGGCGCAGTGGTCTTACAGGATATGGCCAGGGAATTAGAATTGTTGGCCGATGAGATGACAGATGATGAGTTAAAACATTTGTATCAGCAGGTTGATGCTCTTGGGCAGGCGAGTATGCAGGCATTATCAACACGTTTTGGCGTATCTTTACACTGAAGGTTTTTGTATATGGCTAGACAATTGGATGATCGTTGTTTATTTCATTGCCTTTTACGTGCAGATCTTTCTGAGTTGTCGGATATGCGGCGCCAATTAACGCTGTTTTTTAACCACTTGTCTTTGGCCGATAAGGAAATAGGGCAGCTGTTATTGGGTGCTTCTGAGGTCTGCAGTAATATTATCCGACACAGCCAACCTGCGGCGACGTTTATTCAATTAAACGTATTGCAGCGCTCAGAAAAACATCTTTTGGTGATTGAGCATGATGGGCAGGCGTTTGATCAGTTTAATCAGGAAATACAGAACCTGGCGAGCGATACCATGGTCTCTCCATTTGACTCATCACAACTATTGGAATCGGGTATGGGGCTGAAGCTTATTGCGATGCTTTTCCCCCAAAGCTTTTATCAATCCGGGCAGTTAGTACATCGATTTGTTTTTCCTTTATCGCATCAGGCACACGCTAAAAAAATGCGTGTGTTGTTAATTGATGATGAACCGGTGCAATTACAGGTTTTGACACAATATCTTAATGAAAATTATCACGTTGAAGCCTTTGATCTAGCCGGTGACGCGCTGGTGTATTTAAAGCAACACAGTGTTGATTTGATCTTATCTGATATAACCATGCAGGCGATGGATGGCTTTGAGTTTAGAGAGCAGATATTGGCTATGGATTCGATGAAAGTACAGGATAGGGCCGGAAATTGGGTTAAACAGCAGGCGAAGGCTATTCCCTTTGTCTATATCTCGGCCAGAGAACATGTGGCCGATTTATCGCGGGCCGCGACGCTTGGGGTGAATGACTATTTGTATAAACCTTTGTGTAAAGCGCAATTGTTGGCTGTGGTGCAAAGGGTTTTGAAAAATAATGCGCATATCAAGCAGGCTTTAGGTGCGCAGATTGATTCGGCGATCACACAAAGCTTGCAAATGCAGCTGCCTGAAAATCTAGGTTCACTTAACGTTACGGTTAGAAGCCGTAATGCTCAGCGAGGAGGAGGGGACTTTGTTTATCATCATCACGATGATAAACGCGATTTATTGATTTTGGCTGATGTGATGGGCCATGACGAAACCGCCAAGTTTTTTGCGCATGCCTATGCCGCCTATATGCGTGGTACCGTATGCGCGTTAAGCCATTTACCGTCACCAGAAGCGCTGTCGCCATCAGAATTGCTAACACTTTTCTCAAAAACCTTACAGGATGATGACTTTCTAAACCAAAGTTTATTAACCTGCTTGATCCTGTCCATTAATGGCGTTGAATGTACGGTTGCCGCAGCGGCCCATCCCGCGCCTATTCTATTACAGCAGGATCAGTTACAGGTGATTGAGATTGATGGCGCCTTGTTGGCGTTACCTCAAACCATGGCTTATTCACAGCGGGTATTTTCTTTAGAGAATAATACCCGTTTATTGATCTTCACCGATGGTTTTATTGAGGGGTTTTGCTCGCCAACAGCGTATGTTGAATCACAAGCTCATGCCACGCTAATGCAATGTTCAAAGGCCGGATGGCAGCTCCCGTTGGATTTATTTGCCGATCATCTGATGGCAGCGTTTGATAAACGTAATGCGATGAATGCACCTGATGATGCCAGTTTTATATTATTAGAGCTAAACTAAGAAAACTATCGGTGTTGCGCTGGGTGATCTACTCTTTAAGCAGATCTTATTACAAGGCATTACATTTGAATGGAGTCATTTTATGTCTGATTCGAAAGTCTTATTGATTGAAGACAGTTTGACATTAGCAACGGTTTATCAGGAGTACCTCAGTGATGAGATGATGAACATCACTGCGGTTGAGTCTGGATCTGATGCGCTGAAACAATTATCCACATCTGCTTTTGATTTGGTTTTGTTGGATTTAAATTTACCGGATATGCATGGTTTAGATATTTTGGCCTATATGCAGAAGCAGGGCATCGAGGTACAAGTTGTGATTATGACGGCCCACGGATCGGTTGATATTGCCGTGGATGCGATGCGTTTTGGTGTTTTTGATTTCCTGACTAAGCCGTTTGATGCTAAGCGCTTATTAGTCACGGTACGCAATGCATTAAAACAAGCGCAGTTACATGCATTGGTGGATAATTACCGAGAACATTATGATCGGGAAGATTTCCACGGGTTTATTGGTGCATCCCTTCCCATGCAGGGGGTTTATCGCATTATTGAAAGTGCAGCCCCCAGCACTGCAACGGTTTTTATAACGGGTGAAAGTGGTACCGGTAAAGAGTTATGTGCCGAAGCTATCCATAAACAAAGCCCACGTAAAAATAAAGCCTTTATCGCGTTAAATTGTGCCGCAATCCCTAAAGATTTAATGGAGAGTGAGATATTTGGTCATGTGAAGGGCGCATTTACCGGTGCACTTAATCAACGTGATGGGGCCGCTAGCCTGGCTGATGGCGGCACATTATTTCTTGATGAACTTTGCGAAATGGATCTGGATTTACAAAGTAAAATTTTGCGTTTTATTCAAACGGGGACTTTTAATAAAGTGGGTTCCAGCAAACCTGAAAAGGTTGATGTTCGTTTTGTTTGTGCAACTAATCGCGATCCGTTAAAAGAGGTGGAACAGGGGCGTTTTAGAGAGGACCTGTATTATCGTCTACACGTAATTCCTATTACACTACCGCCATTACGCCAGCGTGATAATGATATTCTTATTATCGCGCAGCGTTTTTTAGACCAATACAGCAAGGAAGAGAATAAGGCATTCAAAAAGTTTGATGCCGGCTGTAAACAACAAATATTACAATATGATTGGCCGGGTAATATTCGCCAATTGCAAAATGTTATTCGTAACCTGGTGGTACTTAATGATGTTGAGGTCGTCAGCACGGATATTTTACCGCCACCGTTAAATCAACAATTAGCCCAACGAATTGTATCGACTGTGGCACACGAAAGTACGCCATTGCACTCTTCATCGTCAATGGTGTCTCAAAATTCTGTTCAGCATGTGGTTGATAATGCCGCCATCTTGAATATTGATATTCAACCTCTTTTAGAAGTTGAGAGACAGGCTATAGAGCAGGCCATTGCCTTTTGCGATGGCAATATCCCCAGGGCTGCGGCTTTGTTAGAGGTTAGCCCCTCAACGATTTATCGAAAAAAACAAGCCTGGGATGGTGCGTAGTTTTAACTTGCTGCGATGATCTTGTGCCGGTAGTTTTTTTATGTTGAAAACGTGTACCATGAATAGACAGGAGTAAACCTTCAGTGAGGGGGGTTATTGTCTTAAGCTGTAAATGTTCATAGGCTAATTGAGGATCGCCGATTGCGGTGTGAACATCTCCTTGTAATCGAGGTAACAGCTTGATGTTTTCTTTAATATTCATTAAAGAAAACAGGCTTTTAGCCAGGGTACGAATATCAGTCGCTTGACCACTGCATATATTGTATATCGGTGCAGAGGGACAGGCCTTTTTTATTCCGCTTAATAAATAACGAATAACATCATCGATGTAAACAAAATCTCTGCATTGTTTACCGTCACCATAAAGTATAACTCTTTGTAGTTGTTTAATGTCGTGAATGAAACGTGATACAACATCGTTGCTGTCCTTAGTGGGGGCACCATAAATATTAAACAAACGAAAGCCACAGGTATTGATGCTGTGCCGCTGCCCGGCAATTCGAGCATGCAATTCACAAGCGAGATTATCAGCACCATCAAGACATAGAGGCCTGAGTTCGTCAGTCTCTTTCAGTTTTGGTGTGGCATTATCACCATAGACACTCGATGAAGAGGTATACACCACTTTTACCGATGCATGGCGGTTCTGTGATTGTGCAGCTTTCATGATATTGATTAAACCTGACAGGTAGGGACTGCAGTAATTGGGCCATTGATGTAGATTTTTAAAGACCCTAGGGCTGTTAGCAAGATGAAAACAGACATCGATAGATTGCATTGCCTTTTGTATCTGTTTCAGGTTTTGAACATCGGCAATGATCATCTTACATTGCTGAAGCTGCGCTGTTGATTGCGTATTTTTAATATCGAATAAAGTGACCTGGTCACCTCGGGCTAATAGCGCCTGGGTCAAATGAGAAGCGATAAAGCCTGCGCCACCTGTTATAAGAACATTTGCCATAATGTGTTCAGACCTGTGAGTGAAGAATAGAAAGTCTCCAGCAATTCTCTTGCCAAAAAGCTTGAATGCCTACAACTGGCCTGTTGATGGTTTTATGGGCTAGGGGGATGTTGCACCATTGATAATTGTATTGCAGTTTGCAACGCGAATGGTTGTGCTTTGTTGATAACTTTTTTGACTTCTAGCATTAAGTTATTGAACTTATTTTATTATTTTCTCATGGTGTGAATTTTGCTCTTCTTACGTTAAAGGTTTTTGCGGAGGGCATATGCACACGATTAACAACGAAATTTTCATCTTGTTAGATAGCTCGGGTTTTGGCGGTATTGAGAGCCATGTATTGAATTTGGCTAGAGGATTAAAGCGCGCCTATCAACCTGTGTGTATCGTTTTTTATCAATGTCATGGGTCACATGACCTGGCAGAGAAGGCTAGACAAGAGGGCATTGCGCTGGTAAAACTTGACGGCAGACTTTCTAGTTTATATCGATTATTAAACCAACATAAGCCCCATATCTTGCACACCCATGGTTATAAGTCTTCTATTATTGGCCGAGTATTGGCAAAGATTTTATCCATTGCCGTTGTATCAACTCATCATGCTGGAGAACCAGGACCTGGGCGTATACAGTTTTATACGTATCTGGATAGGTTATTGTTTTCATGGGCGGTTAATATTGCAGTAAGTAAAACCGTGGCTTGCCAGTTACCCGCAAAAGCCGCCGTGATAGCCAACTTTGTCGCCTGTCCGGCTCAACTTCCGAAAAAACAAATGGTCTCTAAGTCTGGGCATATCGCTTTTGTTGGACGTTTAAGCCATGAAAAAGGTCCTGACTGTTTTATGGATCTTGCAAGCCAGTTAACGACGCTTCAATTCTCGGTTTTTGGTGATGGGCCTATGCGTGAGACATTGCAGAGAACATCTACAGCCAATGTGCATTTCCAGGGTAACGTATCGCAGATGCAGTCGTATTGGCAGGATATTGACTATCTTTGCATCACCTCCCGGCATGAAGGTTTACCTTTGGTTGCTCTAGAGGCGATGGCAAATGGGGTTATAGTCATCGCATTCTCTGTCGGCGGTTTAGCCCACCTGATTCAACATGGAAAAAATGGTTACCTAATTTCTCCTGCAGATACAAACGCAATGGCGCAGATGCTAATACGGCTTATGTCATGTTCTGAGCAGCAATTACAACGTATACGTCGACAAGCACGTCATCATATTCAACAGCGTTATAGTACTGAACGGTTATTACCGAGAGTCATGAGTGTTTATCGATATGCGTTGTCCAAGGCTGCAATATGAATCCGGTGTTAATCAAAGATTATACCCACGACAGCCGAGTGAAATGTGCAATCGTTAAAGCAAGCACGTTGCTTGCCTCGCAACATATACAGCAGGCGATGTATTACGGTGCAGGTTTATTATGCATGCGGGGTATTTCATTATTCATGTTGCCGGTGTTTACCCATTATTTAGACCCGTTGCAATATGGCCAGCTTGAGGTTTTATTAGCCTTTGTCAGTATTGCCAGTTTGATATTATCGTTGGGATTGGTTGAGGCGATGTATCGGTTTTGTGGTTTGGCGGCGTCTATGGCTGAGAAAAAACAGCTTGTTGCTCAGTTAATGTCGGTCAGTATTATTTTTTCGTTGATATTCTATGTTTTTTTAACCCTGATTCTACCCTTTATACATGTTTTATTACCTGGTGAATTAGCGTTGATCGATCTTCACTATTTATTAATTTCTATTGTGTTGGAATCCCCGATTGCTGTTGCACTAGCCTGGTTGCGATTAACCGATCAGGCCAAACTGTTTTTTTATGTAACCGTAGGGAAGACAATTGTTCAAACGTTGTTTAGCTGGTGGGGGCTAAAATCGGGTTTTGCGGTAACCGCAATTTGCCAAGCTTCAGCGATTAGTTCAGTTTTTTTAGCGACCATATTGATTTGCTGGCACGTAAGGCAGGTCGGTTGGTGGGGAAGGTGGCAGCAAGTGAAACCGTTACTTTTTTACGGTGGACCTTTTGTTATTAGTGGCATCGCAGGGTTTCTTTTATCCGGTGCCGATCGTTGGTTAATCGCTGCAGAGCTTGGCACACAAGCGGTAGCCATTTTTGCGATAGCGTTAAAATTTTCATTAATTCCGAGTTTATTGATGCAGCCATTTTCGCTGTGGTGGTATGCAAGACGTTTTACGTTATTAGGTTCGCCGCAGGCTTTAAAAAAGCACGCAAATATCGCAGTAAACGGCCTGCTTTTGTGGTTTTTAATGATTGCTTTAGTTGGAGTAGTAGGCCCTTTGTTAATCATAGAAATGACGCCAGAAATTTATCACGAAGCCGTGAAGTTTCTACCGGGTTTGTTGCTGGCCGTTGCGTTTCGAAGTGTTGCTGACTTGTTGAATATTGGTTGTTTTACGCAGACGGATAGCCGTTTGCAGATGTGTCTTAATATGGCGGTTTCTGCATTGGGTTTTACTGCGCTAGTGGTGCTTATTCCCATGTTCGGTATTATTGGTGCTATCGCTGCCTGCCTTTTGGCTGCGGTGTTAAAAATGTGTGTGTTTTATGGTTTTAGTCAGCGTTTAATATGGTTGCCGTATCCTCTACGGCGCTTATTACCCGGGGTTGTCATTATGGTTTTGATGATTGTGCTAGGGCAGTCGTTGTATGCTTAATGTTAGTGGGTAGGTCCCCTTAGCTGTTAACGCTGACAACCGATGAGAAAACAGTTGTAATGAGTTTGTTATCTGATTATTGCTTGCTGTTATCGGCGGGTTTGTTCCTCATTTGTATATTTCTTGCTGCTGGCATCTACAACAGAAAATCTGGATAAACATGCATAATCGGTTACTGCATCGCATTGTGCAATTAAAACAATCTCATAATGAAAAATCCTAAGGCAGAAGTCGATAGCGTCACTATTTAGTTTTTTTGGTACGAGCTTTGCTCATGTTAAGTCAACACAAAAAAAATTGGGCTTAGCGATGATTGATCAGAATAATCACAGATGTAGATATAATGAATCTGTTTTGAAAGAACCGATTATATTTATTGGTCCGGGACGATCTGGCTCGACGATTGTTTCCGAGTTTGTTTTTGTGCATGAGCATTTAGCTTGGTTGACACAATATCATGAGTGGTTTCCTAATCGTCAAATCTTTAATCATTTTCGTAACGTCTTTGATAACCGTTTATGGCAAGTACACGGAGAAAGGTCACAGCTTAATAAAACCAAACTGTTGAATGAGCTGATACCAAGGCCGGCGGAAGCTTACCCCTTTTGGGAATACTTAACGGGCCATCATCGAGATTTCTCTCGTGATTTTATGCTTAATCAACGGGCCACGCCCGATGAAAAACGCTTTATTCGCCAACAAATTGCTAAAATAGTTGTCGCTCAGGGGCGCCAGCGTTTTGCGATGAAAATTACCGGACCTGGGCGTATAGCCTATTTAAAAAGTCTGTTTCCTGATGCTCAATTCATCAATGTTGTGCGTTCTGCACATGAGACAATTACGTCGATGATCAACGTACCTTTTTGGCAGCAGCAAGGTATGAAAAATCTGTGGTGGACGGGGGCTTATGATGAAAATGAAATTGCCGCTTTTATGTTGAGGAAGTCAGACCCTTATTGGGTGACTGCAATGCAGTTAGCGAAGGTGTTAGAAACGACGCAGCAAGAAACTGAAGAGGAATGTGTACCCGCTTTAACGATCGCCTACGAGGATTTTATTGAAAATGCAGAAAATGTAGTCAATAACATCATGCAGTTCACTGGGTTGCCGGAATGCAAAAATGTTGATGATAAATTGCTGCTTTGTCAGGTCGTTAATCGTAATAAACATAAGCAACGCCCCTGTCATGCGCAGAAGAAAATACTAAATACGTTATTTAACGATGAATTCTTAGGAGGTTTATGTGATGGGCGGTAGGCATGTTGATCTAACGGTAGTGCCTATTCCTGTGTTGTTTGTGCACTATGGTGAGAACTGGATACGGGGCAGTGAACGTTGTCTTTTAGATTTTTTGAGCCAGTTAAACCGGCAGCAATATACACCTATTCTATGGTGTAACACTCCGGTGATGGCTGCTGCCGCGAAGCAATTAAATTGTACGGTATATCTTGATGAGTTTTCGTTGCTCTTTGGCTGGCAAGCTCCACGCTTTAATGTTTTTCGATATATACAATTAATTACACGGGCTTGCCAATTAATTAAAAGGCATCATGTTTGTGTTATTCATACCAATAGTGCCGCACCTTGCCAATGGATGACGATAGCCGCGAAGATCACAAATAAGCCTGTTCTAGCGCAATTACACTGTCGTTATAGTGGCCGTGATCGCTGTAGCCTTGGCCTGTATTGGGCGAATAAAATTATAGGTGTGAGTCAGGCCGTTGTGCGGCCATTGATTAAAGACGGAATAGCGGTTGATCAATTGGCGGTTATTTACA
>JABSRQ010000028.1:39047-56123 GCA_013215055.1 Pseudomonadales bacterium
ATTGAAGCAAGGTCGTATAGATGTCAGGTCACTCTATCATATTGCTGAAAATGAATTTGTACTGGTGTCTGTGGGGTCACTGATTCATAGAAAAGGCTTTGATGTATTAATTAAGGCCGTTGCAACGTTAAGTAAACAGCAGCTTGTAAGGTTGATTATCATTGGGCACGGGCCTGAGAAGGAGGCGTTATCTGAGTTAGTGAATGAATTGAAAATCGCCGATAGAGTGATCTTTGCAGGTGAGCAGAATAACGTTATGGCTTGGTTGAAAGGCGGCGTGGATGTGTTTGTTTCTGCGGCTAGGGAGGAAGTCTTTGGTTTGGTATTGACCGAAGCTGGATTAGCCAAATTACCGGTTGTTGCAAGTTGTGTTGGCGGTATACCTGAAGTGGTTAAAGATGGCGATACGGGCTTGTTATTTGAGTCGGAAAATATAGCGGATTTACTGCGTTGCCTGCGAGTGTTAATAAACGATAAACCTCTTTGCCAAGAGATGGGGCAAAGAGCCCATCAGCATGTTCAACAGGCATTTAGTATTCAGCGAAATGCGGCGGCATTAGAATCTTGTTATCAGCAATTATTTGAGCAGGAAAATAAAAAACCTGCAGGTGGTGCAAGAACACAGCTTCAGTCAATGAAACGATGTTTATACGCTTATGCCGGGCTTCAAATTAAAGTTGTTATACGATTTTTTATGTTAGGTAAAACATCATGATAAATTTTAGCAAAGTATCTGTTCGTTTATTGATAGTGGATCCTATTGCCTTTCGTGGTGGCTCAAAAATAGCGACCGAGTCGATGTTATCTTTATTGCCCTATGACAATGTGGAGTTACATGTGCTTACGACAGACGCTTCGTCATGGTTAAATGATCGTTATCATTGCCATCGAATCTGGGAGCCTGAGCGTTTATCTAAACAAACGCAGGGGCTGCCATTTTTCATACATCATCTGGTTTTATTGATTAATATTATTTTTTTGATTATTCGAGTTGGACCTATACATATATTGTTTGCAGCATCAGGCCCAGGAGTCGATTTAAATCTGTATTGGTTTAAAAAAATATTCAAAATACCTTTGATTCAAATGATTCATGGGCCAGTGGCTGAATCTAAAACGATTGGTCAATGTTTATTATTAGCCGATAGAGTCTTTTATTTACAGTCAACGCTAGAATCGATATATGCCGCTATTCATCGTTTTAATAGTACGGTTCAAACACAGGAATTAAAGCATTTGCACACGTTTGTAAATGGTATCGTGGCTGAGCATTGGCCCAAGCCCACTCAACAAAGTGAGGCGGTTGTCTTCTGGGCGGCTTCGCTGCTGAAGTGGAAATGCTTATCGTTATTTCAGCTAGCGCTAAAAAACCTGGATACGGGGGTGAATATTCCAGCCCATATTTGTTATATCAAACCAAGGCAGACACAGCTTGGCATCTGCCAGCGCGATTTGTCTTTGTTCAATGTTAGCTGGTATGAATCACCTGCCAATCTTGATGATATTAGAGCGCAATGCAGTATTTTTGTATCCAGCAGTAAAAATGAGCCTTTTGGTTTGTCCGTTTTAGAGGCGATGGCTGCAGGTTTAGTGATTGTCATTCCAAGAGATGGAGCTTATTGGGATCAAGTCTTGGAGGATGGGGTGCATTGTCTAAAATATAGCCCTGATGATGCAAATGATTTGGCCCAGAAACTTTGTTATTTATATCTTAATGAGAAAAAAAGAACGCAAATGGGTAAAAATATCATGCAGTATGCGCAGCGGTATCAGGCTGAGAAGTGTTACCGGCAGATCATTGATGTAGTACATGATCTGAGTAGAGGTACAAGGGTGATGAGAAAGACTCTTTCGAATATTTAAACATGAGGGCTTTAATTTATGTCGATCATCGTTGCAAGTATTTAGTGGTGATTAACGGGGAATATCTATACAAAATTGGCTTTTGAGCTACCTTTAAGGGAGTCTGATTTTATATGTTGTATAGCGTTAGACAGCCAATTAATTTCGATAAAGCTTTGCTTTTTGCAGGCTTGAAGTAGCGATTGTATGTAATAACGGGATTTATTAATGCAAAAGCGTATTTCAAATAAGGCCGTCGCGACGCTGGTCGTGTTATTTATATGTGCCTTTCCTTTTACACTTAATCTCTTGGGTGTTGATTTTAGTTCACGTTCAATTTCTATCGATCCGGCTACGCTTGCTGCTGGTGTCAACCCTGATCAACTTTTTGCTGCTATGGCAGGGGCCTTGCATCATGCTCTATTAGAATGGAGTGCTGTAAGTATTGCGTTTATCGTTATGCTGGCCTCTTTTTTACATTATCGTCGGCGTGAAGATGTAACCGTGCCTATTATTGGTTTAGCGCTATTTTGCGCAGGTTTAGTGGATAGTTTTCATACGCTGGCGGCAACGAGGGTTATTTCAGCTTCGGCACCTAATACCGAGTTTATCCCCTTTACCTGGGCCTTATCGCGGGTATTTAATGCTGCGATCATGATCCTGGGTTTATCCATAAGTCTGTGGTTTGGGCGGCGTCAAATGTTGCTGGGTAAATCAGTGAAAACCGGTGGTTGGCCAGTATTAACCTCGGTTGCTGTGTTATTTTGTATTCTTTCTTATGCCGTGGTTGCTTGGGCGGCAAGCAGTGATCAGCTTCCTCAAACCATGTTCCCCGATGCATTAATTACTCGGCCTTATGATGTTCTGCCTTTGGCTTTGTTTCTTGTTGGTGGCACCTTGATGTGGACGTGGTATAAGCAGAAAGAGTCAATCATAAAGTTTGCGTTGTTATTGAGTTTGATGCCTGAAGTCAGTACACAGTTGCATATGGCTTTTGGCTCAACGGCGCTGTTTGATAATCATTTTAATATTGCCCATTTTTTGAAGATTGTTGCATATAGCTGCATTTTATTGGGGATCTTGCTGGATTCAACCGCGTCAACAGGGTCTGCTTCTTTTGTTGAACGCAGAGCATCTATACCACGAAAGCTCGCTAAACTGGATAAGCAATTATTTGTAGGAAGGGCGAGTAGACCGCAGCTGGTATTGATTCCCTTAATGGCTTTTACGTTGGCTATTACGATTACGCTGATTGTGAGTTGGACCTTTTATCTTGAAAGTGGCCGCTTATTATTAAGCCAAGAACGCGCGCAACTGGCCTCTGAAAGTAAATTACTTAAACCTTTGCTTAGCAGTATTTACCGGCGTACTGCCAGTGATGTGCTGTTTCTTAGTCAAGCGGCGCCTATTCAGGGCTTGATTAGCGCTATTAATAAAGAGGATACACAGAATGAAAATCTCTGGCGCAAGAGCCTGGAAACAATTTTTTCTCAGAAGTTAATGGCATTAAGTGATTATGTGGAAATTCGTTATATAGGGTTAGAAAATGCGGGGCGTGTTTTGGTGGGGGTGACCCGTAATACCGCCGGGGTGCACATTGTGCCGCAATCACGTCTCAGTGATGAGGAGGAAAGAAACTATTTTACCCAAACGATAACATTACATCAGGGGGAGTTGTTCTTTTCAAAAATCGAGTTGAGTTTAAGAGATGACAAGGTGATTTGGCCGCATCGGCCTATATTGCGTGTGGCTACACCTGTGTTTGATATGATCTCGGGTGATGTGTATGGCCTGATTGTGGTGAGTGTTGATTTTACGGTGTTTATTGATGTGCTTACAAAAAACAGCATGGATGATGTGGAGATTTTCTTGGCTAATGCCGAAGGTGATTTTATCTATCACCCTGATAAGGAAAAAAGCTTTGGCTTTGATTTAGGCGGGCGTTATTTAATGCAGCAGGATTTTCCTGAGTTAAAAGAGGTCATTGAGGATAATAAAGAGAGTGCATATTTGTCCAGCACGGTGCTCAGTAAAATGACCAGGGACAGCCTGGTGGGCTTTTATCAGACGATTTATATGCATGAGTTTGGTGCCGTTAGGCCTCTGCGTTTACTGGTGACTTTTGCCGAGGAACATACTTTTTCGCAGCTGCAAAATTTTAGAAATCAAAGTTTATTATTAGGCATTAGTTTGGCGCTTATCGCGTTGGGGCTAGCCGTACTTTTCTCCAGGCGTTTGCTTTTACCGTTGCTGAATATGATCAATGTGATAGATGATTATGAAAAGTTTGGCTCGTTATCCGAATTGCCTACTAATGCCAAAGATGAAGTGGGGGTATTAGCTCGAAGTTTTCATAATATGTTGGTGTTAAAACAGAGTAAAGATAATGAGTTAGCCGAGCAAAAATTTGCGCTTGATCAGCATGCTATCGTCGCAATGACCGATGTTAAAGGTACTATTACCTTTGTTAACGAACTTTTTTCCCAGGTCAGTGGTTATAGTCAAGAGGAACTTTTAGGACAGAATCACAGGATGCTTAATTCGGGGCGTCATGACGATGCATTGTGGAAAAATATGTATCGCACCATCGCTGCCGGTAATGTCTGGCAAGGTGAATTATGTAATCGCAAAAAAAATGGCGACATCTACTGGCTGGACACCACTATTGTGCCGTTTATCGGTGAAACGGGGAAACCTAAAAGTTATATCGCAATTCGTACCGATATTACCGAAACCAAGCTCTATGAAGAGGCCTTAATTGAAGCTAGGGACAGTGCTGAATCGGCAGCGCGGGTTAAAAGTGAATTCCTGGCCAGTATGAGTCATGAAATTCGTACACCGATCAATGGCGTGTTAGGTATGTTAAAACTTTTATTAAGAGATTCGTTAACGCAGAGTCAGACCCATAAGGTTGATGTTGCTTTAAATAGTGCAGAATCTTTGCTGATGTTGATCAACGATATATTGGACTTTTCAAAAATAGAGGCCGGTAAACTAGAAATTGAAATGTTGGATTTTAATTTACGTACGTTATTGGGTGAATTTTCCAGCGCCATGGCCTTACGGGTGCAAGAAAAAGGTTTAGAGCTGGTGTTAGACCTAAAAGGTGTACAGCACTCTATGGTTGTTGGAGATCCAAGCAGGCTTAGACAAATACTCACAAACCTTGTAGGTAATGCGATTAAATTTACCGAGCACGGTGAAATTGTTATTCGAGCAGGTTTGCGTGAAGTTGCAGGGGATCAATTGATCTTTTATGGTGAAATTAAAGATACGGGTATAGGTATTCCTGCTGAAAAACAAGCGGCGTTATTTGATTCTTTTACCCAGGTTGACGCTTCAATAACACGTAAATTTGGTGGTTCGGGTTTAGGTTTATCTATTGTTAAGCAGCTTTGTGATTTAATGGAGGGCGGGATTAGTGTTGCCAGTGAGGTGGGAGCGGGCAGTTCATTTGAGTTCAGTATTCCTTTGCGCTTAAGTACCGCATCGCAGCATGTTTTACCAGCTGTGGATATTTCTAAACTTGAAATTTTGCTGGTTGATGACAATGCCACTAACCGAAGGGTGATAACTGAGCAATTAAAAACATGGGGGGCTAAGGTTCAGCAGGCGGCAAGTGGTGAGGAGGCTATCGCTTTATGTCAGGCACGATTAAATCAATCGGATGACGGTTTATTTGATCTGGCTTTTATCGATATGCAAATGCCAGTCATGGATGGCGTCGAATTGTCAAAACAGTTGCGAATGGATAGCCGAATGCATCTGATGAAACTTATTATGATGACGCCTATGGCGTATCAGGGAGGCGCGGGTTTTTTTGCTGATTTAGGATTTTATGCGTTTTTTCCTAAACCTATTACAACAGTCGCATTGTTTGATGCCTTGTTGGCTGTTGCTGAAGGTGGCAATGCTTTGCCTACGGTTACGAATATAGCATTGTCATTAGCAACGTCTGAATATATTAAAGAGACTGAACAATCATGCGCTACGAAAAAATTATTACAATCTAAAGCCGGGCAGTTTAGATTTTTATTGGTTGATGATAACCGGGTCAATCAAGAGGTGGCGCTGGGTATGTTGGAGGAATTGGGTTTAACTGCCGATATTGCCCATGATGGCAAACAGGCATTGGAATGTCTTCTCGCTAGCGAGGCTCAGCCTTATGACGTGGTCTTTATGGATTGCCAGATGCCGGTGATGGATGGTTATTCTGCTACCCGAGCGATTAGGGCTTCAGAGGCCGGGGCAGCGAATAAAGATGTTTTTATCGTAGCGATGACGGCAAATGCGTTAGCCGGTGATAAGGAAAAGTGCCTGCAGGCGGGTATGAATGACTATTTAAGTAAGCCGTTAGATGGCGATAAATTAACCGCCATATTGATAAAAAGGTTATTGCCACAAGGTAGCACAGTATCTGCTATCGATGTGGAAATGCACGTAGTAAGCGAAGTTGAAAAACCTCCTTCAGATTTGATAAGTGATTTCTCTGATTTCTCTGATTTTTCTGAATTATCCCCCTGGCATGAAGGCCGCGCCTTAAAACGTATGGCGGGTAAGCAAAAGCGCTTAAATCGAATATTATCCATGTACGAACCAGAGGCAAAAAATGATATTCAGAATATGCAAAAGGCGGTTGATGACGCCTGTTTTAATGAAATTAATCAACTATCACATAAAATAAAAGGTGTTGCGCAGCAAATAAGTGCCGATTATCTGGCAGCGATTGCCGGGTTATTAGAGACGTTGACGGCGCAGGAGTCGGTATCGGCAGATGACCGGCAAAAGATTAAAACACTGTGGCCACTTATGCGTGATGCGCATCATCAGCTGTGTTCACTGATTAACGATTATCTTGATGATGGCGGTGATGAAACGTGTGCTGAGGCAGGAGGCAGTGGATGTTTGTCTAGCCAGGAGCTGATGCAGATTTTAACGTCGTTATCTGAGCAGTTGGATCGTGGCGACTACGTTGATTCAGAAAAACTACAATATTATCGCCATGCCAATAAAGATGTGCAATGTGGATTAGATAATATGGTTGCAGACATCAGCCGTTTTGATTTTCCAACGGCTCTTAACACGATAGAGGGTTTGACTCAGCGTTTGAATAGAGAGTGTGTCATCGGTTCGGGAGATTCATGATGGATAAGGCCGTGATATTGTTGGTGGATGATGCGCCTGCGAATGTCCAGATGTTGGCGGATATTTTAAAGGATGATTATACATTGAAGGTGGCAACCAGTGGTGAAAGAGCGTTGGAGTTAGCCGTTACTGAGCCTATGCCCGATTTAATTCTTTTGGATATTTTAATGCCGGATATGAATGGTTTTGAAGTCTGTAATCGATTGAAGTCAAATGCCCGGCTTAGGGATATTCCGGTTATTTTTGTCACCGGGAAAGATATTGAAGAGGGGGAGGAATTAGGACTTGAGATGGGGGCCGTGGATTATATAACTAAACCGCTACGTCCTGCCGTTGTGTGGGCCAGGGTTAGAACCCATATCACGATTAAGCAACAGCGTGATAAATTAACACAGATGGCTTTAACGGATCAGTTGACTGCGATTTATAATCGTCATTACCTTATTGATGCGGCAAAGAAAAAAATATTTTCTTCACGGCGCCATCAACATCCTTTGAGTCTGATTATGATTGATGTGGATTTTTTTAAAGCGGTTAATGATCATCATGGTCACCCAGTGGGTGATGCGGTGTTAAAAGCTATTGCAGCCTTATTGCAGGCTGGCACTCGCCAGGAAGATGTGTTGGCCAGATTTGGCGGCGAGGAGTTTGTTTTATTACTGGAGATGTGTGATTTAAGAGGAGCTATGGATAAGGCCGAGCTGCTGCGCCAAGGCCTGGAAAAATTAAAACCCGCAGGCTTACATGTAACCGCAAGCTTTGGTGTTACCGAGCTTGCTGATACTGATTCAGGTTTTGAAGATTTTCTTAAACGGGCGGATGATGCTGTCTATCAGGCCAAAGAAAATGGCAGGAATACCGTTGTAGCGATTAGCCCATAACGCTTTTCATTAATTTCAACTCGTAGATTCAAACTAAAATGCATTATGCTGTTTTTTTATCTTGTTGTGATAGCATCCATGCATGGAAAAATTCAGCTCTATTTATCAGCGCGCACTGGATCGTAAAGGTGATGAGGCGCAGCTGCTTTCATTACTTTCTCAGCCATTAAATCGCGAGCAACTTCTCGCTATTTCGGATGATCGGTGGTTAGAAGAATTCACGCGAAAAATTTTTCAAAGCGGCTTCTACTGGGCGGTTATCAATAAGAAATGGCCGGGTTTCCAAGATGTTTTCTGGGATTTTAATATTTCAAAATTATTGATGATGCCGCCAGAGTTGTTAGAAGAAAAATCGACCGATGAGCGCATTGTGCGTAACTATAAAAAAGTCAAAACCATTCCTGTTAATGCGGCGATGATTCATTTTAGCGCAAAAGAGAGCAGTGAAAGTTTTGCTACGTTGATTGCTGATTGGCCAGCGCATGATATTGTTGGACTTTGGGCCTGGTTAAAAAAACACGGTGCACGATTAGGTGGAAATACCGGCCCTTATACGTTGAGGGCTATGGGTAAAGATACCTTTTTATTATCCCATGATGTAGAAGCGTATTTGCGTGCCCATAAAATCATCGACGGTGGATTGCAAACAAAAAAATCCCTGGCGGCAATTCAGATGTTTTTTAATAGGCTGTGTGATCAAAGTGGTTTGTCCTTACAGGAAGTGAGTCAAATAATTGCCTTTAGCTGTGGTGATAACGCAAGCAATCCCGCTTAGGAATTTTATGCAAATATTCGATGACGAGGCGCTTAAGCACTTTTTCTTACAATCAAATTCAGGTATGTGGCTGCTGACTTTATTGGTCGTGGTTATTGCTATTGGGGTGATGGGGCGAGTACAAACACTGGCAACATGGCTGATAAAACCTGCGGTAGAATCTGCATTTTATAATACGATTTTAAGACGTTGGTTGGGGCCTTTGCTGTCAAAACATAAAATCATAGCGACTTTTATTCGGATTCAGGGTTTGGGTGAATCGATTGTTGAGGCTATTTTGTATTTGCTGGGCACTTTTTTTGTGGTCGCTTTTTTATCCTCTACACTTACGGCGGTTGTTTTGCATGTGTCGGTGCAGGGTTTTATTTTTAGTGTTTATTTATTGGGCCTGGTTTTCTTGGCGGCGGTGTTTACAGCCCTTCTGTTTTCTAATATGCGCTATTTTTATAAATTAGTGCACCGGCTACCTTAAAGACCTACTTCGCCTTTCTCTTGTTTTGAATAGACCTTCGACGCTAAAAAATACGTTAATATCACCCGATAACTACATCCATTGCTGTGTTTATGCTAGAATTCGGCCGTTTTATTTGTCACTGTTTCATCTGTATTTTCGCTAAGTGATTGAAAATACGTCTGAAATTATAATAAAGAGCCACTTTGAGAGAGTTAACATGATCGTTGCTTTGGATCATATCGCTATTGCGGTACCCGATTTAGAAAAATCCATTAAACGCTTTATGGACGATTTTGGTCTGAAATACGAAGGTAGTGAAGATGTAGTCGCTGCCAAGACCTCCACCGCTTTTTTCCCTTTAGAGCAAACCAGTATTGAATTGGTTCATCCTTTAAACGGTGAAGGTCCGATTGCCGCTTTTCTGGAAAAGAAAGGTCCGGGCTTACATCATTTGTGTTTTCGCAGTGACGATTTAGACGCCGATATTGCTCGTTTAACCGAGAAAGGTTATGTGTTTTTAGGTGAGCCTAAAATCGGTGCACATAATTGTAGGGTGATTTTTATTCATCCAAAATCTTGTGATGGTGTATTGATCGAATTAAACCAGCCCTCTGAAGACGGCCATTAACCTCTGTAGTGAAGTAGAGAAGGAAGAATCATGAGTGATTATAAACCTGAAGTAGCCACCGCCGCGCAGTGGAAAGAAAAAGCCAACAAACAGCTTTCTCGCATGAATAAAACCGTGGATGACCTGGTTTGGCATACGGCCGAAGGTATCGACATCAAGGCTATGTACTCAGCCGAAGATTTAAAAGGTCTGGAATATACCGATACGATGCCGGGTATGGCACCGTATATTCGTGGCCCACAAACAACCATGTATGCGGGTCGCCCTTGGACTATTCGCCAATATGCCGGTTTCTCAACCGCTGAAGAATCTAATGCGTTCTACCGCAAAGCCTTAGCTGCAGGTGGTCAGGGTGTATCGGTTGCTTTCGATTTGGCCACTCATCGCGGTTACGATTCAGATCATCCACGTGTATCGGGTGATGTCGGTAAAGCCGGTGTGGCAATTGATTCTATTGAAGACATGAAAATTTTATTTGATGAGATTCCATTAGATAAAGTATCGGTATCCATGACCATGAATGGTGCGGTTTTGCCGGTTCTTGCCGGTTATATTGTTGCCGCTGAAGAGCAGGGTGTATCTCAGGATAAGCTCGCTGGTACGATTCAGAACGATGTATTAAAAGAATTTATGGTGCGTAATACCTATATTTACCCGCCAGCACCTTCGATGAAAATCATCGGTGATGTTATCGCTTATGCGACTAAACATATGCCTAAGTTCAATACCATTTCTATCTCCGGTTACCATATTCAAGAGGCCGGTGCCGATGCTGCGTTAGAGTTGGCATATACGCTGGCCGATGGTAAGGAATATATCAGAACGGCAATGGCAGCAGGTTTAGGTATCGATGAATTTGCTCCACGTTTATCGTTCTTCTGGGGTGTGTCGATGAACTTCTATATGGAGATCGCCAAGATGCGTGCGGCACGTTTATTGTGGGCCAGAATCGTTTCTGAATATAATCCTAAAAACGAAAAATCGTCGATGTTACGTACCCACTCACAGACCTCTGGCTGGAGTTTGACCGAACAAGACCCATACAACAATGTGGTACGTACTACCGTTGAAGCGATGGCTGCAGTGTTTGGTGGTACTCAATCCTTGCATACCAACGCCTTGGATGAAGCGATTGCGCTGCCTACCGAGTTTTCCTCGCGTATCGCACGTAACACCCAGTTAATCATTCAAGAAGAAACCGGTATCACCAAGGTGGTTGATCCTTGGGCAGGTTCTTACATGATGGAAAATTTGACTCAGGATATGGCCGATAAAGCTTGGGGCTTGATCGAAGAAGTAGAAGCCGCTGGTGGTATGGCGAAAGCGATTGAAACCGGTTTGCCAAAGATGAAGATCGAAGAATCTGCCGCGAAGAAGCAGGCACGTATTGATCGCGGCGAAGACGTGATTGTGGGTGTCAATAAATACCAGCTGGAGAAAGAAGATCCGGTTGATATTCTTGAGATTGATAACGATGCGGTACGTGAATCGCAGATTAAACGCCTGGGTGAAATTCGTGACAGCCGTGATGAAGCAGCCGCTGAAGATGCGCTTGAAGCGATTTACCAATGTGCCTGTGGCAATGGTGGTAATTTGCTGGACCTGTCTATCAAGGCAACCCGTTTACGTTGTAGCGTGGGTGAAATCTCTTACGCGATGGAACGTGAATTTGGACGTTTTAACGCTCAAGCACAAACCATTTCAGGTGTTTATGGTTCCGCTTACCAAAATGACGGCGAGTGGCAGGGTATTCAGGCGGATATTGAAACGTTTGTAGAGTCTCACGGTAGACGTCCACGTATGTTGGTGGCAAAAATGGGCCAGGACGGCCATGACCGTGGTGCCAAGGTTATTGCAACGGCGTTTGCCGATGTCGGTTTTGATATCGATTTGTCGCCTATGTTCTCCATCCCTGAGGAAATAGCCAAGCAAGCGGTTGAAAATGACGTGCATGTTGTGGGTTGTTCATCGCAAGCTGCAGGGCATAAAACCTTGATTCCTGAATTGATTGCAGAGCTGAAGAAGTTAGGTGCCGATGATATTATCGTGGTAGCCGGTGGTGTTATTCCTCAGCAGGATTACGACTTCCTGTATGAGGCAGGTGTTGCAGCTATTTTTGGTCCAGGTACTAAAATTCCTGTTGCTGCACGTGGTGTATTGGAAGAAATCAATAAAGTGAATAATAACTAAATTATTGGCTGTATATTGAAGGCGTTACTGCGTTGCAGTAGCGCCTTTTCTGTTTAAGGGGATTGTGATTTGTTACCCATATTGTATTCATTTCGGCGTTGCCCTTATGCGATGCGCGCAAGATTGGCCTTGCTCTATTGTGGTTGCAAGGTTGAGCTGCGAGAAGTTATATTGCGCGATAAACCGACACAGTTGTTGGCAGCTTCTCCTAAGGCGACGGTGCCGGTTTTGGTTTTACCCTGTGGTGAGGTGATTGATGAAAGTTTTGATGTCATGTGCTGGGCTATTGCAAGCTCTGAATCCTGTGAATTATCAGTGAGTGATGAGGCCTTGTTATTGATAAAAAACTGCGATGAGCAATTTAAGCCCTTGTTGGATAATTATAAATATTTCCAGCGCCATCCGGAATTAAGTCAGCAGCAGCATCGAGATAGGGCCGTGTGTTTTTTGCAAGATTGGAATCGACGTTTATCGCAGCAAACGTATTTATTGGGTGATGTTTTGAGCTTGGCCGATTTAGCCATATTCCCGTTTGTGCGCCAGTTTGCTCATGTTGATAAAGACTGGTTTTTTGCTAATGAGCTTATTCATTTGCAGACATGGCTGCAGAGGTGTTTGGAAAGCGCGTTGTTTACGGCGGTAATGTTTAAATATACACAATGGCAGGAAGGAGATAGGGCAATACTTTTTTAAGCATTGCCCTATTGTGTTATAAGCGGAAACCGAATTCAAACTGGCCGGTGTTAAAGGTGGGTGTGCTACCTGAAATGCCACTCATATCAACATATTCCTGACTGATGCCGGCACGAATAAACGTGTCGCGGTCAATGTCCCAGCGAATACCGGCACCTACATTGTAAGAGAAGTTTGTATCGTTAAAGGTATTGGTGTAGGTGCTACACCAATACGGGTAGTAAGGTGAGCAAATGATGCCGCCGCCGGAGACTATATTGGAATCAATATTGGTCCAGCCTAAACCCGCTGAAATATAGGGGGTAAATTTCCCCTTTAAAATATTATAAGCAAAGTTTAATTGATTGCTGACGACTGAGGCTGTGTGATCAATGGTGGCAGGGTGTGGGTAAGGGTCTTCACCAGGCTTAAGAGGGGGGAGGTTTTCTTGGGCAATATTTGCCGTGTAACCTGGTTTTAAATAGCTGAATGCCCAGTGAACATTGAAGTGATTGCTGGGGTTATAACCCAGGGTAAAGCCCCAGCGGTCGGCGCTGGAGAATTCAACACGGTTGCCGTTTTTATGGCTTATATCGGCGGCGTCCTGATATTTCCACATCAATGAGGTTTCCCACTTCCCGGCTCGATCTTCTGCCAGTCGATACATTTGGGCATGACTCTGTGGGCTTGCCAGAAGTAGACTGGTGCTGCATAACGTCAGGCAAGTGAAAAAGTTTCGTGAGCGTGCTTGAAGGCGAGGCATACGACTTCCTTGTGAATTAAATGCCTATTTTATCATTGCAAAGCGCTGTGTTGATAGCATGAATCTGGTTTTTGTAAAAGCAGATTTATAAGGCGTTTTACTGCTAGAATTGCGCATCCTTTTTGCAGAATAATAAAAGTGAATAAATCCGATAAAACCGCCTCTTTTGCGGCCTTGTTAATCACACTCTACTTTTCTTTGCCCGTGCTTATTATTGCCTGGCTGCCCAGTTGTTTTCAGTTGCCGGTGATACCGGTTCAGCAGCCTATTTATGTGCCTGATTTTTCCAGTTATGAGGATGTGAATGATAAAAAACAGCAGTTTTTCAGTTACTTTTATCCGCTTATTTTGGCCGAAAATCAACAGGTGCTGATGCATAGGCAAGCTTTGTTATCGCATGAGACTGATGAACTGTTATTACGTGAGATTTGTCAGCGTTATAGCCGTGATTGTCAGGTTATTGATGATCATAAACGTTTGGCCCTGTTGGTGCAGGTGGATATTATTCCACCTGCTTTAGTCTTGGCGCAGGCGGCTATGGAATCGGGTTGGGGCACCTCACGTTTTGCCCGCAAGGGCTATAATTTTTTTGGTCAGTGGTGTTATCAGGAAGACTGTGGTTTGGTGCCTCTAAAGCGCGATAAGCATGCTGTGCATGAGGTGCGTTTATTCGACTCTCCGCGTTTATCTGTGCGTTCGTATTTATTTAATCTCAATACCCATGTGCGCTACAGTGAGTTACGTGAGCAGCGTTTCTTACGCCGAGTGCAGGGTGATACGGTAACCGGTGAGGATGTGGTTGAGTTTCTGCTGGCGTATTCCCAGCGAGGTCAGGCCTATGTGGATGAGCTGCGCGTGGTGATGCAATACAATCAACTGATTGAACGTTATGATTTACCTTACTTGCAGACCCTCTCGCCAAACCAAAATCTTGTGTCGCAAGATGCGGCGTTGATTCCTTCAAATAAAACGGCTTTGATGAATACAAACCCTTGAAAGCGTTTTATCTACCCCCATATATGTCCCATTGAATAATATTTCTCTTACCAGGAGCTAGATTAAATGGGCGCAACAACA
The DNA here is from genome assembly GCA_013215055.1 of Pseudomonadales bacterium. GTDB lineage: Bacteria > Pseudomonadota > Gammaproteobacteria > Pseudomonadales > DT-91 > CAKMZU01. The sequence goes on from JABSRQ010000028.1 coordinate 53,475, forward strand.
AAAGAAACCATGGGGTTTCAAACCGAAGCCAAGCAATTATTACAACTGATGATTCACTCTTTATATTCCAATAAAGAGATTTTCCTGCGTGAACTGATTTCCAATGCCTCGGATGCCTGTGAGAAATTACGTTTCGAAGCGGTATCCAATGGTGCCTTGCTTGAAGATCAACCGGATCTGAAAATTACCATCGATTTAGATAAAGACGCTAAAACCATCACCATCGCCGATAACGGTATCGGTATGAATCGCGACGAAGTGATTCAAAATTTAGGTACCATCGCTAAATCAGGTACTGCACAATTTTTGCAAGAATTATCCGGTGACGATAAAAAAGACTCACAGTTGATTGGCCAATTTGGTGTTGGCTTCTACTCTGCGTTTATTGTCGCTGAAGAAGTTGAAGTCTTAAGCCGTAAAGCCGGTGAAGCTGCATCGGAAGGTGTACATTGGATTTCTAAAGGTGAAGCTGACTTCAGCATTGATGCGGTTGAAAAAGCCGATCGTGGTACCACCATTATTCTGCATTTAACCGACGAGCAATTAGAGTTTGCCGAAAGCTTCCGGGTTAAGTCGGTTGTGAAAAAATACTCTGATCACATCGCCATTCCTGTGATGATGAAAGAAGAGCCTGCACCGGTTATGCCAAATGAAGACGGTACGGTTGATGAGGCACCTGAAAAAGAACCGGCTTATGAGGCGGTAAATACAGCGACTGCGTTGTGGACACGTTCTAAAACAGATATTTCCGATGAGGAATATACGGAATTCTACAAACATGTATCTCACGATTTTGCCGAGCCCATGAGCTGGAGCCATAACCGTGTTGAAGGTAAATTAGAATATACTTCGCTTTTATATATCCCTGAAAATGCCCCTTTTGATATGTGGAACCGCGATGCGGTTAAAGGCTTAAAACTCTACGTTCAGCGTACATTCATCATGGATGAAGCCGAACAATTCTTGCCTATGTATCTACGTTTTGTTAAAGGTATCGTCGATTCTAACGATTTATCCTTGAATGTATCACGTGAAATTTTACAACAAGATCCAGCCGTTGAGAGCATGAAGTCGGCATTAACCAAGCGTGTATTGGATATTCTGGCCAAGATGGCGAAAAAGGATGAAGAGAAGTATGCGACATTCTGGCAGCAGTTTGGCCAGGTGATTAAAGAAGGTCCGGCTGAAGATTTCGCCAATAAAGAAAAAATATCTAAATTACTGCGTTTCACAACCACTAAAACCGAAGGTGATAAGCAAGATCAAAGCCTGGCAGGTTATATCGAGCGTATGCAGGAAGGCCAGGATAAGATTTATTATATTGCCGCAGAAAACCTGACCACCGCTAAAAACAGCCCACATTTAGAAGTCTTCAAGAAAAAAGGCATCGAAGTCTTGTTATTAACCGATAAGGTTGATGACTGGTTGATGAGCCATTTACAAGAGTTTGACGGTAAATCGTTCCAGGATATCGGTAGAGGCCAGTTAGACTTGGGTGAGTTGGAAACGGAAGATGATAAAAAAGAACAGGAAACGCTGACTGAAAATAATGAAGATTTAACCAAGCGTGTAGCGGAGGCTTTAGGTGATGCAGTTAAAGAGGTGCGAGTCACTTCACGTTTAACCGATTCTCCAGCCTGTTTAGTGGTTGATGATTTTGATATGGGTGCGCAAATGCGCCGCTTAATGGAGCAGGCCGGTCAAGACGTGCCAGAGGGTAAACCTATTATGGAGTTAAATCCTGCCCATGCCTTGGTACAAAAGCTGGATAACGAGCCGGATGAAGATAGATTTAAAGATCTTTCTCAAATTCTGTTTGATCAGGCGCATTTGGCCGAAGGTGGTCAATTGGAAGATCCTGCATCGTATGTACATAAATTAAACAAATTGCTTTTGGAATTAACCGCTTAAGCCCTTTGTTTTAGAAAATAGTGATTAAATGGGTGTATTAACACCCATTTTTTTTGCCTGATGGTTTGTGGTGTTAGAATTATTGATGCATTTACCTGAATTCACTGGCCTAGTGATTCAGGCTTGCGTATATTGATGTTTTTTATATAAACATATTCACTTTAATGAAGAGAAATTCCATGCAATCTCCCAGTCGAGTTGCCGTGTTAGGTGGTGGTAGTTTTGGTACGGCCATTGCCAACCTGATTGCTGAGAATGAACATGATGTTCGACTATGGCTAAGAAATGAAGAGCGTGCCGCAGAGATCAATCTGCAGCGGGTTAATAGCCAATATTTACCTGACTTGGTATTAAATGAGCGTGTCAGTGCCTCTACTGAATTGGCCGAAGCGGTAAAGGGGGCAGAATATATCTTTGTTGCCGTGCCCAGTAAGTCCATTCGCCAAGTCGCCGCATTGTTGAATAAAACCATCGATAAAGATTCAGTTCTGATTAGTTTAACCAAGGGCATTGAGGCGGATAGCTATAAGTTGATGTCTCAGGTGCTTGCCGAGGAACTTCCGGGTTTCCCTATAGGTGTTATGTCCGGGCCTAATCTGGCTAAAGAAATTGCAGAAAAACAATTAACCGCGACAGTGATTGCCAGTGAGTCCGATGAGCTGGTCGCCAAAGTTCAAAAGCTACTGCATTGTTCCTATTTCCGCGTCTATGCCAGTCATGATATGTACGGCGTTGAGC
>JABSRQ010000289.1 GCA_013215055.1 Pseudomonadales bacterium
GGCCGAGTTTGAAAAATATAGCGCTCTACCCAGCCCCAAAGATAGTACCCGTGGTGGTGGCTCCATCAGTGATAACCCCAACCGGTTTATGTACTACCCGTCACACCCGGTCGAAGGTTCAACGGGTGGAGTTATTCTGTCCAGTTATACCTGGGCCGATGATGCAAGGCGCTGGGATTCTATGAGTGATACTGATCGCTACGCGTTTGCTTTACGTGGCATGTGTCTGCTGCATGGCGAGCGTATTAAACTGTTCTACACAGGCCGTGGTGCGACTCAGAGTTGGGCCGAAAGCCCTTATGCCTTTGGTGAGGCAGCGGTATTTAATGCCGGGCAGATGACTCGCTTGCATCTGGCAACTCAAACGATAGAAGGGCCTTTGCATTTTGCCGGTGAGCATACTTCATTGAAACATGCGTGGGTAGAAGGCTCGCTGGAGTCGGCTTGTCGAGTTGCGTTGGAACTTAAGGCGATAGAGCAAGCCGTTAAAGAACCGCAGCATGATGAGCTACATGGCCGTAAAAACGCTACGGATGCCATGCCCGCTTAAAGCCTTGTAGAAAAATACAATATGCATAAAGCCAGCATGATTGCTGGCTTTATGCTTTTGGGCTAATAGGTTCTGTGGGCTGACTGTGTGCAAGCAATCGATTTTTAATGGCTAACGACGGTATTAATCATCTAATAAGAACTTTGCCATGATCAAATTTATTTTACCGTATAAATAAGAGCAGGAGTTTTTGATAAATCGTTTTACTTTTTCATCCCAACCTATAACAACGATTGCCTTTTTTCCGAGCATGGCATTCACCGATAAGCGAGCAACTCTTTCAGGGGATGAACCTATAAAGGCGGGCACAGCTTTCGTTTGTTCTTCACTTTTTTTGTCACGGTAATCAATATTTTGAGCCAAGGGGGTGTGAACAAAGCCTGGACATATTGATGTGACACTGATGTTTTTATTATGCACCTCGGCACGTAAACCTTCAGCGAAAGCATTTACGGCAGCTTTAGTCATGCCATAAAAAGCAGCACCTGGAGGGGTTGTGAGAGCAGAGGCTGAACAAGTAAAAGCAATATAACCGCCGCCATTGTCTATTAACTGGGGCAATAAAAGATAAGTAAGCTTAATGGGAGCATTTTGATTAACCTTCTGCATACGCTCGTAATCAGACCATTGCATATTACGTACCTGTCCCATCGCCATCATGCCAGCATTGTTGTAGAGCACATCAATTGTTGGAGATAATAAGAGGGCTTCTTCTACAAGCTTTTCTACACCGTTATCATCTAAAAAATTACTGATAACGGTGCCTAAAATTTGGCTTTCTATGCCATATAGCCGAATCGTTTCATCAAGGGCTTCTTGATTCATATCGGTTAAAATCAACTGCGCGCCATGAGCTGCTAATTCATTCGCTAGACAACGGCCAATACCTGAACCCGCACCCGTTAACAGCACGACCTTATTCTGTAACTTCATAGAGACTTCACCAAAATTCTTTTGGCTAGAGTCTATTCCAAGTGGACTTAAGCATCAAATACATAATTTTTAGGAAAGAAAGAGGCAGTTATTGAGACCTAACAGGCTTCTTGCCTAACAAGAAGTCTCTTTCTTGACTGGGAATCTTGGAGGGGCGCTGTAGTGTCATAATCGGGTATGGGCCATGAGTGGAGTTAACGATTGCTGCATGGCTTAAGAAGAAATACGTTATTGAATTGATGCGCTCTAATGCCAGCGAGACGCTGTCTGTTTTTATAAATACCCATACAGGATATAGCGAATGGTTTCATTCCTACGCAGATTTGCTGAACGGGCGTTAATAACACTATCTGCCATGAAAACTATTTTCCCTGATGCAGCCTAATACACCGGCCGCATCAGGGTAATAGATTAGGTCATTGTCTTGCGAGAGAGGCGGCCAAAGTAAAGAGCAGTGGCCATCAGTAGTAGTAGCATGATATCAGTACTGTTAATAGCACCGAATTTTGGTGCATCTGTATTCTCTGTGTTTTCCGTTGCTGTCTCCTCGTCACAAAAAGCATCAGCGTTGGTGTTTACATTGTTCAAGTCGTAATCATATTCACAATTATCATCGGCATTGATAATGCCATCACCGTCAATATCATCATCTTGTAAATCATGCAGGCCATCTTGGTCAATATCTGAGGGGATATCAGTCGGGTCAAAAGCATTGCTGCCAAAGCTGTCTTCATCCGTATCGTTCCAGCCATCATTATCGGTGTCGTCATCTACAAGCAGGCAGCCAATGCCCGTCGCAGGAACTGAAGCATCACTTTTTGGATCAGAGAAGCAAAGTACCTCATCACCATCCAGCCATAGATCACCATCGGTATCGGCTACGGTAGGCAAGGTTTTATAAAGGGTAATTTCCTCAGCATCGGTTAATCCATCATTGTCATCGTCTTCATCTTTTTCATCAGCAATGCCGTCATTATCGTTATCTGATGGCACGCTAGTAGGGTCCAGGTAATCACTGATGCCGCCCATAAAATTTTCATCAACATCTGACCAGCCATCGTGATCAGTATCATCGCTTAGAATTAAGCAGCCATCACCTGTCGCTGGCACCGAGGTATTAAGCGAAGGAGAAGATCCACATAGCACCTCATCTCCATCTACCCATAAATCGCCATCGCTATCTTTAAGCAGAGGGTCCGTTGAATAGATGTTGGTTTCATCATCATTACTGAGCCCATCACCATCAATGTCAGTGTCACAAGCATCGCCCATGCCATCCGCATCAAGGTCTTCCTGATTCACATTGGCTACTAGCGGGCAATTATCGGCCAGGCCAAATAAACCATCCTCATCACCATCGTGTTCAACAATGATTGCATCAACATCCCAATAACCCACATTAAAAAAGCTGAGTAGCTGCGGATAGGTTTCTGCCAGGCTTAATCGCAGAGCCAGATGACCCGCACCCCCTGCGTTAATAACTGCATTGAAGGCATCGGTAATATCGATAGTGATTGTGTCTGTATGCATACCCGCGGTGAATGGTGTGTCGTAGGACTGAGATTCGCTAGAAAATTTCTGCGCTTCATCACTGACCTGCAAGGCATTTAAATCGGCAATTTCAGCAAAGGTATCAACATTTATGATGATCTGATTAGAAGGGGCTGCGGCCTGAACCTGATACTCTGCATACAGCGTTAATGTTGCCGAACTGGCGTGATGACTGCCTGCTATATCTGATGCCCAAGCGGAAACATCATAGCTAAACCAGGCGTTATCCTGGGTTAAGCTCCAACTGTTATCAACGCTACAAGATGGGTTACAAAGATCATTAGCGCCTCCACCAATGAAGCTTTGATTAGAGGGGCCAGAAGTTAACTCGCTTATTATACTGCCTATGCCGGCTGAACCATTAAAAATAAACAAGCTGGTTGGTTTTATACCGTCGGCATGCGAGACCGCAGCGAGAGTACTCAAACACAGTGTAGTGGTTAACAGTGCTGCTTTAATGTGTTGTAAAGATATGTTCCCCATTTTTCATAACCCTTTGATATTATTTTAATTATTTTTTAAGTGTAATAGACATAAATTTAGCTATCGTGACTAGTCACGATAAAGCGTGAGTATATCTGATTCTCCCTTAAATGACTCTTATCGTTGCACGACTGAGAAAGGCTCATTCGCTGAAAATTAATTTTGTGGTATTTATTTACATGCTGCTAATGGGTCTTTAGGTATAAGAAGCATTAACGGGTAAATGGTTAATCTCTATGTGTAGTCTCCGCCTTTCATTGGTATAAATGGTTTAAATAAAGAGACCCCTTCTTGATTAAAGCTAACCAGGGAGGATTGCCCGTCGAATAGACTAGAGTTACCAGCGCCGTATCTGGTCTGGTTTTATGGTCAGGGTTTTCCGAATAACAAACTGGGCCAGCAATTGGCCCTGATTGTATGAGGTTAAGCTCAAGGGGCTGGCAGACATGTAACAAGCACTGCTAAGAGGCTAAAGCTGGCAGAGTAGTCCCATTGCTACGTCTTTGTATGTACAGCCTACAAACTGAGTATTTATAGACAGTTTGAGCGAGAAGAGCACAGCACCAATCAAACTCACAACTTACTCTGTTAAGCATGCCATTTATAACAGGCTAGCATTGCGCATAGGAAAATCCTATAGCTTAAAACCTGCATGATAATAGCACCTGAAATCTTGCCACATAAATCAAAGATAAGGCAGAGAAGTTACGCTATGTTTATATAGCGTAATGCAGTTACTAAGGCGGGGCTATGAAGCTATATTGGGTTGAAAGTTTTGATCATGGAGAAGACTGGTTTGTTGCGGCAGAAAAGCCGATGCATGCCATGCAATACTTTGCATCAGAGATGGGGTATGACGCTGTAGACGATGAAATTAGTGCATTGTTGGTCTGTGAAATTCCCAGCAACTTTGTTGTTGAGTTAGATCCCTTCGAGAACGAAGCCTTCGCAGATGAGGATATGATTGCAGCGTGTGGTGGGGAGCAAAAAATGTTTGCCGATCAGGACATAAAAGCGTGCTTTAGTGCAGAGGATTTAGATAGTCTGGGCGCAGAAACCCGAGTTGTTAAATTTGATCAGAAAATTTTTGTAGAAGGTAATGTCGCTCGCACCGTTATGTATTACAAACAACATCCCGCTGGATAAAGCCCAGATAAGGGCTTAGAGAATGATGACTCAATCATCCGTATAATATTTTAATGGCGAACTAATCGCATGGCCATTACGTTCCATAACATGTAAATAGATCATCGTTGTCTTAGGATCCTTATGCCCAAGTAGTTT
>JABSRQ010000290.1 GCA_013215055.1 Pseudomonadales bacterium
TACAAGGCGAACGAACGCCCTTGTTGCCGGGCTACCGCATGAAGATGCTGGACGGAAATTGTATCGAAGCATCTGAAGATCGGTTGGCTGTTTTTGCGTGATACTGCGGCAGGTGCGCTACTGGGAAAATCCTTGGTCGTTTACGACCCCACGTTGGAAATGGCAGTCGACGTATTCCCTTGTGAAGATGGTCATGCTCAAGAACGATCGTTGTTGGATCGAGTCTTATACACGGTAGAGTCTGGTGATGTTTTTGTCATGGATAGAAATTTTTTCGTACGCAAATTTTTGGCGAATATCGCTTCGCTTAAAGGCTATTTAATCTGTCGCCATCATCATCATCATCAGCAATGTCCAATGACAGCGCAAGGTGAAGAGAGGTTGCTGGGCGAGACTGAAACAGGTCAAGTGTTTGAGTAATGGGTTGAGGTAGAACTTGAGAAAGAGAAAATAGTGCGCTGGCGTTGTATAAGAATCAAGCTCAACGCGAATACTCGCGATGGTGAATCTGAAATTCAAGTACTGACGAATTTACCCAAGTATGCTGCGGATGCATCTGCTATCGCCGATCTGTATCGCAAGCGCTGGTCGATAGAGACAATGTTCCAAGAGCTTGAAGCACACCAGCATTCAGAGATTAATACGTTGGGTTATCCAAAGGCGGCGCTGTTCGGATTTTGTGTTGCGTTGATTAACTACAATATTCTCGCGGTGGTAAAGGCTGCGATGCGTAGTGTGCACGGCGAAGAGAAGATCGCGAATGAAGTGTCTGGCTATTCTATTGCCGGTGAGTTGGCGCGCACGCAGGAAGGAATGGCCATTGCGATCGAGGAAGAAGAGTGGGCAGTTTTTCAAACGCTAAGTGATGAGGGTTTTGTAGAATCGTTATTAAGAATGTCACGTAATCTGGTTTTGTAAAAGTACAAAAAAATCCGGCGCGGTCCGAAGAAAAAGAAGGTTAAACCCAAGGTATCCAAAAGCCAGCCGCATGTTTCCACCGCGCGGTTGCTAAATCAGGCTAAAAAGGCACCTTGAAAGGGCTGCCCTTAAACACATATCTCTTCCATGAAGATAGAGATAGATATTTTTATAAAATATATAAGAATAAAAACTCATGTAAACCGTAAAGAAAGGTTTTAAATACCATGACTTATTCTCCCCTTGGTTACAGGTATCGATACGACAAATAAATGCTATTGATCGATACTGACGTTACATTAGTATCACTCTGATAAACCATTGTTAAAAAAAACGACGTATTCATCAATGTTTTTTATAAGCTTCCTGTGTGAATTTTATCTTTATAAAATTTCATAGACTCACTGAAAAAGGCTAATTAACTCTAAATTTTATTTTCATACATATTAATATTATTTATTTATTTATTTATTTATTTATTTATTTATTTATTTATTTATTTATTTATTTATACCTATACGTTAATACTAACGCTGAAAGATTCAAGCTCTTATATATTATGAACTTTCCTTACGTAAGGGATTAATAAAATTGATAGCTTCTCTAAACAGATATATGCAGCGTTGAATAAACGGCCTTATATCAGAGCTATCGAATATTGCAAATACCGGAGAGTTTAGATACGGGGATATATATTGACTTATGGAATAACGCTCTTGCTGTAAATATCTAAGGCTGTAACCTACGTCTCTCGTTATGTCTATCCAGTAAACTCCAGTCTTGTATTTATTGATGTAAGGGAGCTCATTGTTAGTAAGGTGTGCATATTGAATCCAGGGGAAATTTACACCGCAGCGAACGGCGAGTAATGTAGAAAGATTATGACGACAATTAACCTCCATTAGCTTATAGCTACCGTCACGATCATCTCTCTTGAATTCAGTGCATGCGTAGCCATCAAAATTCATCGCCTTAAGGATTTTTCTTCCTGGCTCTATGACTTCAGGAATATATTTGCTGCGGGCTACACGCGGTGAGCCCCATAGCGGAGGGGCATTTCTGATGTGTTCTGAGGTGAATTCAACAATTGGATTGCCATTGATGAAGTAGGCATTGTAATTGACTACCGCATTATCATTCCCTGGAATGACTTCCTGTATCATAATGCCTAGGCCTGCTGATTTAGCCTTTGTATAGCTTTCCAGTAACTCATCTTCATTGTTAACGGGAAACATTTTACATTTAAATTTTTCCTGGAACTTATGGCTATATATTGGCTTTATGAGACAGGGGAATGTTGCTTTTCTGGCGTAGTTAATGACATCGTCTTTATGTTCCGGAATGATGGTATTTGGTGCAGCCACGCCTGAAGATTTAGCGAGTTCAGAGGTCAGTTTCTTATCAATATACGTTTGCGCAATGTGCCACTCAGGGCAAGCAATAAGGAAGTTTTTTTCCAGTGCTTTTTTATGTTTGGATATGGCGAGAACAGTCTCGTCAGAGACTGGAAATATAACTGCACCCGGATATTTTGATGCCAGGCTATGGATTAGCTCGATAAACTCTTTTTCATGGCTGTCCGGGTTGGGAGCGAGGATGCTCTCAACAATATATTTTGAGGTATGGCCCATGTCTTTCTTGTTATATCGTACCATGACTACGTCGACGCCCATTTCTCCTAGTGAACGGGCCACGCCTAATGCCATTGTGTGTCCTGACAACACAATTGCTTCTTTCATACTGTCGCTCTTTGATGTCGCTTTATGAAACAAGTGAGGTTTACTGTCGCAATGACTATCAATTGTAGGATATATTCTGGTAATTCCTTATTTTTAATCGGAATAAAATTCTTTATATGCTTAGCCTATTATTCAACGAGAATATAAACACCAAGTTAAACTGTACACTTCATTAAAAGCCTTTTAGCTATTCACCTAGAGTTAAGCTTGTATCTGGCCTTAAGCGATTACATAAATCGATACAGGAAAGGACGTTATTAAACACTGCCCCTATTACCAGATAAATAGTATCCGTTAACCATTCGTGTCTTAGACTCGTTAACATATGCCCTGCATGCAATTTAATTGCCTCCTTTATCAGCAATACATCCGTATAGATGGTTTCTTGAATATTTTTGTCAACTTTTATCAGCCAACATATCTATTTTTGACAACATTAAATCCAGATCGTAAAAACACTATGCTCCTTCAAGTCTATTGGAATAATTTTTCATGGCATGACTACAGTATATTGCCCCGTCTAAAGTAGGAGAATCAGCATTTCTCCCACATTCGATTAATCTTTCGGAATTAATACTCCACATTAAATCTTTCAGGCGGATTCTATTCAGTTGTATTAGAATAAGCAGTACTGCGTTAGAACATGAAAGCCCATGCCGCCCGAAGAGTAATACCTTACATAGGGAAATTTTTATCTACAGCTTTAGGCTTAACATATGACCAACCCCATGAAGAAAGATATCGTCATTGTTGTTCCAGGATTGAACCAAGGAGGTTCGGAACGAGCTGGGGTCAATCTGGCCAATAAACTTTCCCGTTTCTATGATGTAGCCATCATTCCAATCAACCATACAGAAACTGCTTATCCTATCTTTGATAACGTCTATTTAGCGCCGGCGGTATCAACCCCTGAAAAGGGATTTATTAGCAGGAATATCCATCTCTTAACTACTCTTCAAAAAACTCTTAGACAATTCCAAGCAAATATCATTATAACATTCACGGGAAGATCATCCGTCTATAGCTTTATTACTGCCAAGCTATTAAACATTGACTGCATCATCAGTAGCGAGCGCTGTAACCCTACACTTGAGGAAGAAAGCCGCCTTTGGCTGCGAATCATCAACTTTGTATACAAACACTCAACTCATCTGGTTCTTCAAACAAATGAAATCAAAGCCCTGTATCCGGGTTTTAACAATCTAAACGTCGTAGCAAATACCAGCGCTATCGAGCAGCACTATAGATGTAGCCAATACAATAATCATTTCATCTACATTGGGCGTTTAATCCATAGGAAAAATTTACATGGTCTGCTAGAGGCATATCACAGCTATGCCTCAAAAAAAGACAGCCCATGGCCCTTACGCATCATCGGCGAAGGGCCTGCCCTTGAAAGCCTGAAACAAATGATATCTTCACTTAATCTGCAACATATCGTAACCCTGGAGGGGCCTAATAATTCGGTCGAGACCATACTGCAGCAAGGGGGTGTTTTTGTCTTCAACTCCTTATTTGAAGGTTTTCCAAATTCCATCGTCGAAGCCCTCTCGATGGGACTACCCATCATTAGCAGAAACTGTAATTACGGCCCATCCGACATGATTGATGATGGCATCAATGGTTATCTTGTTGAAACTAATGAAGCCCTTACAGAGGCGCTAGAGAAAATAACCTCTCTCGATAAGAAGGCCTTAATATCTATGGGGGGAAAATCGCGCGAAATTTATTGTAATCACTTCAGCGAAAGTATCATTCTCGAGCAATGGCTTTCACTGATAAAAAACAGTATAGCAAGCTACGAAGGCATGATGGAGCAATCAAAAATCCAGCAATAGCTCCCTGTGCAGACTTTATAGAAAGGCATATATTTGAAATATATGCGACACCTATGCCTTTCTTTTTTTAGAGCACGAGAATAACTTTAAAGGTATGGAGGTCACAGGCTTATGTTTAACGTGTAGAGGAACAGATTAGATGCCTAAGAAATATAGAGAAAACTCAGGCAATAATTCATGAACAATCTGTAAAGAAATATAAATCAACCCTCACAGAGAAGCCCCTCTAACGAAAATTTCTTTAACTTTTACAAGCCTTACTTGCCTGTTCAAATGCATATGTGATGCCTATG
>JABSRQ010000291.1 GCA_013215055.1 Pseudomonadales bacterium
AGCCAGAATCAAAATTGTTGCATAGGCAGCTCTTCGGTAGCTCAGCCCCTTGCGATAGAGGATTAAGATGAGGCTATAACTCACTAGCAAGGCACCATTCAGCAGTACGGCGATAACGTGATTGCCAGGGGGGAGCCGAAAAATGCTATGGAGAGCGATGAGAACAGCGATGCAAGTCAGGATGTTAGTCAGTATTATCCCTATCAAGACATAGCTGCGCATTAATGCATTAGAATTTTTATGCCTATCTGGCGGGGTAAAAAAATCTAGCGTGCGCATCATCATGCAGTGGTCTTATTTACCGAAATTTAAGGGAGTAAATACCATCTTCATCCGCCTTGACTTCAGCTGTTAAATTTACTAACCGCTGGCATGACTTATTGCTTAGAAGTCTATTGCGAGTAATAGCAAGCCACTCATTAAAGGTAGCAGTAAACGGCTTGCCTGGTCGATTGCATATAGAGACAAGAAAATAATACTGTGTAAACGGCTACTGAATTCCGCCTTATGACTAGACCACATCGACATCTTGTTCTTCAAAGTTTATGAGAATTGGGGGAAGAACCCTTCTACTCATTCGATTAATCGTTGATGGTGAAAATTGCGATGTGGATTAAGGATATGCCTGAAATGAGTCGCGTGGAATGCTAAGTAAGCCTATCAAAAAAGCCTGTTATTCAGGTTGGGTCTAACGGGGGGAACCAGCTAAAGTATTCTCTACAGAGTTTGATCTGTACTGCATGTCATTGGTTTAGGCTAAAAAAAACTCTCTGCTGGCGGTGCTTGGGCCTCAGACAGCTGAAAGCCAGGCGGGAGCCGGAACATGCCATGGGCAAAAAACGCGAATCATTATTCAGTTGAGCTAGACTGGAAATTATAGCTTTACCTTTGTTAGGGCAAATATTTCTGGCCCTGTGATTTTGTTCAAGAATAGGCTTAATCATCCCATGCGCTTTTTCATTTTTGTTGCCTGCCTATTGCTAAGCTTGCACTGCAAATCTTCTCAGCCTTTAGAACCGGTGTCATTACAGCTTAAATGGATACATCAATACCAGTTTGCCGGTTTTTATGCCGCTCAGGAAATGGGCTATTACGAGGCTGCCGGCTTTAATGTCGAGATTCGAGAGAGAGACCCCAATGTAACGGTGTTTGAAGAGGTTGTGAGTGGTAAAGCGACGTTTGGTGTTGCCGATGCCAGCATTGTATTACGTCGTATGTTAGGTGAACCCGTTGTCCTGTTAACCACCGTTTTTCAACATAGCCCGCTAGTATTTTTAACACGTACTGAAGATGAGTTGTTCAGCCCATATGAGTTGGTAGGAAAAACATTAATGTTTCAGCGTACTATCGATGATGCCTCATTGGTGGCTATGTTGATGGCCGTGGGAATCAGTCATAAAGATTATACCTTCGTGAAAAATAACTTTGATGATTACGCCTTGATGAATACGCAGGATATCGATGCGATGTCGGCTTATAGTACTGCCCAGCCGTTTTTGTACCAGCAGAAAAATGTGCCTGTTCGCATCATCGATCCTAGGAACTATGGCATCGACTTTTATGGGGATTTGTTATTTGCTCATCAAGACTATGTTCAGATGAATCCGCAACGTGCTCAGGATTTTGCAAACGCAAGCTTAGAAGGCTGGCGTTATGCATTGGATAACCCTGGAAAAGTGGTGGACTTAATTCAATCGCGTTATGCAGATAAAAAAAATCGCGAAGCCCTGCTGTATGAGGCTGAGGCGACACGTCAAGTGATTGCGCCTGATTTTGTTGCTTTGGGCACCATTTTTAAAGAGCGTTTTGAACGTATTGCTCAAATTTACATTCAACTGGGCATGGCCCCTGAGGGCAGTAATTTTGAGGGACTATTTTTAGAGTCCTATCTAAGCTCTGATTTCGTGATGTCAAAAACATTGGCTAAGACAACCATGATACTTGCCATTATAGCGATACTATTAGCCATTATCTTATGGGCAGTTAATGTTGGTCTGAAGCGTAAAATTGCAAAAAGCACCTATGAACTGAAAAAAGCCAACAATGAGCTAAAACGTCAATTATTTGTGATTGATCAGCATATCATTACCTCACGCTCCGATCTTCAAGGGACATTGACTGAGGTTTCTCAGGCCTTTTGTAAACTCAGTGGTTATTGTGCCAATGAGTTAAAAGGAATGAATTTACAAGACTTAATTCATATTGAAATGGGGGAGGTTTTTCAGCAAGAAGTTTGGCCTACCTTACAACAGGGCTACACCTGGGAGGGCGAAATCATGTTTGTAGCTAAGGATCAGCACGTATTCTGGGGCGAGATGCATATCATGCCCATCTATGCTGATGTCACAACAGAGATTATTGCCTATAGCGCCACATATACGGACATAACGACAAAAAAGCTATTAGAGCAGCAGTCGTAAACAGTAAGGGCAGGGCTGAAGCTATTCCCTGATCGCCTGTTTATGACTAAACCACATCGACATTTTGTACTTTAAGGTTTATCAGAGTATAGGGGAATACCCCCTATACTCTGTTTGCCTGAGTATTAACGCTTTCTGCGAGACAGTTGAGCGAATAGCCCCAGTAAGCCCAACATCAACCAGCTTGTACTACCTACAGTGGATTCATCGTCAATATTGTTTTGTACATCATCAACGAAGTCGTTGACGCTATCGCCTATGGATTCATTGCTCTCGCTGCCTTGATTAACATCGGTATTAACCGAGCTGTTTCCGCCTTGATCCGTAGCATCATTGCTGGAACTATTATCAGTCTCGCTGCTGCCGTTGTTATTACCATCGCCGAGATTATTATTGTTGCTGCTGCTCGCCTTAAGCAAGATGCTAACGTCACTGCTATGTGTATCTTTTCCATCAAATACGGTCAGGCGAAATTGGACAGTGCTATCGCGGTCTAAGGCATCTACTGAGAAGCTGGTTATTGCCGAGTCGTTGGTATTCAGGTCAACCGTTGGGCCTGAAACCTGGAACCAAATATACTTTAGATTATCACCATCCGCATCGGTAGAGGCGCTGCCATCCAGCGTCACAGAGCTTGCTGGTGTTTGTACCGACTGTAGGGCTGTTAAGCTGGCTTGTGGTCGGGTATTGCTGACGGTCTCTGGCTGTGACTCAGTTTCAGTTGCGGTGTTATTCACACTGGTATAACGGTAGTTTTGAGGCTGCCAATCACCCTCAATCAAGGTCCATAGTGTGACATAGACGGGCGAGCCATCTTCGGGTAAATCACTGATGCGGGTTGAGCTGCCGGAAATCTGCTGATTGTATAAATCACTTGCCCCTTCGCGGCTGCCTACATACAGCCACATGCTTGATTCTTCACTGTGTTCAAAGGTGACCGTCGTGCCATTCAGCTGACTATCATTGGCGGGAGAGCTTATTGCAGCCAGCGGCATGTTGCTACCGCTCTCCTGATTTGTATTGCCTTGGTTTGAATTGCCCTGATTGTTATTGTCTGCATCGATAATATTGCCGCTGCTATCGTAGCCATAGACTTTAACTTGCAGGTCTTTGGCCGAATCTTTGATGCCGTTGATTCCCACAACCCAGTTTCCGGCGGTGGCATTATTCACCGCCAGCGCGTGGTTATTCACATTAAACGGAGCCGTGGCCCTTGAGGCTGTATGAAAACTGCTAGCGGTAGGGTTAGGGCCTTGTTGAATGTATAAACGTGTGGCGCCACGCAGGCTTTGCTCGCCATCATTGAGAATGACGACGATACGGCTTGTGCCTTCGGGTATCTGCACGTTGACATAGCTCCACTGGCCGCGACTGACGTTGATACCGGTTTTATGGCTTAGTAGTGCACGCGCCTCGTCTTCAAAGGGTACAACCGCCGGGCGGTGGCTTGAATGCCGTGCGGCGTTATCGCGCCATATTTTTGCCATATTGGCGGTGTTAGCATCGCCGATAGCGAGGCCATATTTGTCGGTAACATTGGGAGTGGAATAATAATTGATATCGTTGCCACATTGGTGGGTTCGGCTCATGCCATTGTTATAACCGAAGTTATAACCGGCGCCGTCGTTACAGTGCACACCGCCTATGTTATGGCCCAGTTCATGGCGGAAGGCGTTGGGGCTTCGTACATCGTTAACATTGTAATAACCGTTAACATAACCCCAGCCGGTGGCCTCATTTTGAAAGCGAGCATCCGGAATCATAAAGGCGGCGACCACATCGGGGGAGTATTTTGCGATGTCAGCGGCGAACCAGTCCTTGAGTCTGGGTAACTGCTCTGAAGCCATGCCCATATGCTGGTTGGTGACACCGGTGCCGACCAGGCGTACCCTGACATTGTCGATACGGGAGTTTTTCAGTGCATTGTTAACGGTAGCGATCTGCATCAACGCATAGGCGTCTTTGTCCTGTACATAGGGCAGGGATTTTTCGGAGTAACCGACAAAAATATCGATAACGGTAATACCGTCGGCATCGATATCGGGTGCCGCTTGCG
>JABSRQ010000292.1 GCA_013215055.1 Pseudomonadales bacterium
GAAGGAGCAGGCACCACATTCTATGCAGTCCATTAAATGCTGGTCTTTTAAACCGTCATGATCCTTGGCCTGCGCAAACCAAAACATTTGCTGGGGTAATAAACTTACCGGGCAAGCTTCGGCACACATGCCGCAGCGAATACAGGCCTGGGCCGGTGTTGGATCGGGAAATTCTTTGCTAGTAGGTGCTAACACACAGTTAGATGCTTTAACGATGGGCACATCGCCGGTTTCAATCGCAAATCCCATCATCGGGCCACCAGCAATTAAGCGGGCTGCTTTATTAGCTTGATAGTTGGCCTGATCTAATAAAAATTGAAAGGATGTACCTAATAAGACTTCAAAATTCTGTGCATCTACCGCACCACCGGTCACCGTGGTAATACGAGAGATTAAAGGTTCACCATGTACCACCGCTTTATAAATGGCGACGGTAGTACCGATGTTTTGACAGACCACACCGATATCTGCAGGTAACTTACCGCTGGGCACTTGTTTACCGGTTAAGATTTGAATCAGTTGTTTTTCACCCCCCGATGGATATTTGGTAGGGAAGGTGACGATTTCAATATCGGTGCCTTCGGCGGCTTTGCGTAATGCGGCAATGCCTTCGGGTTTATTGTTTTCTACGCCGATAATCGCTTCAACGGTAGGGGCGACAATATGTTTTAAAATCAGCACTCCTTGAATGATTTCATCGGCGCGTTCTTGCATTAAAATATCATCGGCGGTGATATAAGGTTCACACTCGGTGCCATTGATGATCAGGCTTTTAATCTCTTGATCTGGGCGTGTATTAAGCTTTACGGCTGACGGGAAACCCGCGCCTCCCATGCCGGCAATGCCGGCTTCTCTGATAATATTAATCAGTTCAGCTTTATTCAGGGTTTTATAATCGGCGTGGCCTTGGTGATCTAGCCATTCATCTTTGCCATCTGATTTAATCACAATCGTAGGGGCTGACATACCGGAGGAATGTACCACTAAATGATTTTCTATCGCGATTACTACACCCGAGGTAGAGGCGTGTACCGGTACCGATACAAAACCGGTGGCCTTGGCGATTTGCTGACCTTTTAATACTTTATCGCCTACGGCGACGATGGCAGATGCCGGTGCGCCTATATGCTGGGATAAAGGAAAGGTTAAAATCTCAGGAATGGCCGAGGTTTTGATCGGTGATTGCAGTGATTGTTGTTTATTCTCAAGCGGATGAATGCCGCCTGGAATATCAAAGGTTTTACGTCCTGCGGCATTGCTTATTTTGGGATGAGCGCTCATGCGACTTCTCCTTTCAGATCGGTAGCAATTAAATCCTCGTCATTGTGCTTTTGGCCGGGTGTTTGGGGTAAATCCCAGCTCCAGCTCTGCATGGTGGTAGGAATAGGGATCATATCTATGCAATCTACCGGGCAGGGTTCAACACATAAATCACAGCCGGTACACTCATCGGTGATAACGGTGTGCATTTGTTTAGCGGCACCTAAAATGGCATCCATGGGGCAGGCCTGTATGCATTTGGTACAGCCGATGCATTCATCTTCACGTATATAGGCATAAGACGGTGGGCGCTCTACCGCATCCAAAGGTGTGGCTTCCACATCTAATAAATCGGCCAGGGTTTGCACGGTGGCTTCCCCGCCAGGTGGGCAGCGGTTGATTTCTTCACCATTGGCAATCGCCTCGGCATACGGTTTACAACCGGGGAATCCACATTGACCACATTGTGTTTGGGGTAATAACTCGTTGATTTGATCAACAATGGGATTGCCCTCAACTTTAAATTTGATTGACGCGTAGCCGAGAACGGCACCAAAAACCAACGCCAAACCACCCAGGGCAACAAGTGCTGCTAGCAGGGGGTTGGATAAAAGAAATTCAATCATATGAAACCTGAAACAATGTTAGTGCTGATTAAAAGCGGTAAAACTGTTGTTATTTTTTTAGTGGCTCGCTCAGCTTATAACTGAACCAAACCTGCAAAACCCATAAAGGCTAAGGCCATTAAACCGGCGGTGATCATGCCTATGGATGCGCCCTGAAACGGTTTGGGTACATCGGCAACGGTGAGTCGTTCACGCATTGCGGCAAATAAAATTAAAACCAGCGCAAAACCAGCGGCGGCCCCAAAACCAAATACCAGAGATTCAAGAAAGTTATGATCTTTATTTACGTTTAATAACGCCACACCCAATACCGCACAGTTGGTGGTGATCAGCGGCAGGAAGACTCCGAGTACCCTATGTAATAATGGGCTGGTTTTATGTACCACCATTTCGGTGAATTGTACCACCACGGCGATAACCAGGATAAAAGAAATCGTTTGTAAGTATTCCAGCCCAAGCGGCTCAAGAATAAACGTATTGGTTAAATAGGAGCAGACGGAGGCGAGGGTTAATACAAACGTTGTTGCTGCAGACATGCCTATGGCGGTCTCCAGCTTTGAGGAAACGCCCATAAAAGGACATAGCCCAAGGAATTGGACTAAAACAAAGTTGTTTACCAGTACCGCGCTGACAAACAAGTATCCAAGCTCTTGTACCATAAAAATCACCCGAACAAGCGTACGACAAAAGCGTAATTCTAAAGAATTACAGCCAGTTATTCAATAAACAATGGCCTTGTAAAACAATTGAACCTAAAGAATCTTTAGAAACTTGTGGGCTAAATGCGCCTAACGCCAGTTAACATGCTTAAAGCAGAGGGGGATAATAACGAGGACAGCGATCAATCTACAGCAATTACGCTTGCGAAGTTTTGATATGAATCATCAAGTTAATTGATAAGAGCCGGGTTTATTATCAATTTAATCTTTAAAATGCCGTTTTGGCTGAGAGCATTAAGTTTGAATCAGGCTTTTCATCGCCTCGTTTAAGATTTTATCGGATGTATGGCAAAAAGATTCGGCCGAGGTTTTACAGTGCATACACTGATAGAGATCTTGATAAGATTTATACAGCAAGGGGCTGCTACCCGATAGACGTTGCATACGTTGTCTCATGCCATCGAGTTTACCGTTAATCAGGCGCATATCGGTTTTGCATTGTTTGATCGACGCAACATCGGCTCGCAGTTCCTTATGCACACTGATGCCATCGGCGGTTAAAGCTCTTAATTCACGCCAAGCCCGGTGTTCAGAACCTGTGCCAGTTACCTGGCCGTCATTACAGGCTTTTTGTTGGAAAACGAGGTTGCCTTGTTTATCTTTACAGCGGTAAATATCGGTAGACCCGTGAACAGAGATGGCACTGAAAAGTATAAATGGCAGAAGGCGTAAAATAATGCGCATAAAGGGACTCTTTTTTATTTTTATAGGCTTACGGTAAATAATTTTACTTTTCCCTGTTTATATATAGCCGCATTGCCAGAAAGTGATAACTTGTTACGGTTATCACTTCCCGGGTTTCAGTGTCTAGGGTTTATTTAAGTATTTACCGTGAAGGTTTGAAGCAGCGCAAAATGATGTAATTTAAGGCGTATCAGTTCAATGATATGTGGGTGGGACAAAAATTTTTCAACACTGATGCAGGTTCTGACACTACGATAATGAATGCAATCAATTTTAATGGCTCCCTGGTCAGACTGCTGGCCATGGAACATGATTTCAAAACCCAAAGACTGGCAAAATTGCAGCATAGGCTGGTTGTGAATCTCTAAAATGAAATAACGTACCTTGGGATACACTTCTAAATAATACAGCAGGCTGGCATACATGTGTTTGCCAATGGATTTGGTGCCGCTATACATGCTGCCTATATAGGCAATGCTGGATGTTTCTCTTGGATCTAACAAATGCTCTAGGCTAATGTCGGATTTAGGCCGGTGACGAAAATCATCCAATAGACTATCGGGGAAAAACATAAAGATCACATGCCCCTGCAATTGCTGTTTGATGGAATAGGCATAAAAATCGATACAGGCTTGTGTTTGAGCACGTTGGTAAATAGTGCTGATATCAACCGAAAAGACATTATGATAGAGACGGTTGTCAAACGAGCTTATGTCTTCTAAAAAGGCTTCTGGAATGTCATCTTCTTTGGCTTTATGTAGCTGTATTTCGGCCGTAGGATCAATATAGGGGGAGTCGGCATAGGGGCTGCCGACGGTATAGCGGTTTTCTAGGCCATTATTAATATCAAAGATAGTTGTCGGCACATGGTTGATTTCAAATACGGCGTTTTGCTGTATCAGATTATCGCCCATAAAGTGAATGATCAGGCCTTGTTTATAGGTAGAGGGCGTGGTTTTTTTCCTTTCCCAACGGCTGATGGTTACGGCATCAACCGCATTTAATTCGCTGGAAAAAACCTGTAATTTCTCAGCCAATTGCGCCTGTGTCAAATTAAGCTGTTTACGCTTTTCTTGTAGATAAAAACAAAAAGACATACGGGCTCACTGTCTGTGCATTTATTATTATGATCGCTTAACACGTATCGATAGTTTGGCTGCAAAGCCATCAAATCAATATAGCACGTTTAAATGTTAAGCTCTTTGAGTGCAATGTTCTGAAATTAGATGATTTGTGACTAGGCATTCCTTCGAAGACTTAGTTTCATAATGCTATGTAACAGGTGTATCAATCGCGGCATACTATATACTAAATAATTATAAGAAATAAAAAAAATAGCTCATCTGCGAATATACGATTGCGCAATTGTTTATAGGGAATAGACAAAAATCGTTATATGGAATCTTTACATAGAGGGAAAACTAATACCGTTGATGACTCATTTGAGATGAGGCAGAAAATCTATGAAAGCATTAATCCCCTCGGAAATAGC
>JABSRQ010000293.1 GCA_013215055.1 Pseudomonadales bacterium
TCGTAGCCGGATTCATCGGCGATAATATTGTAGCCCTTGCCCTGCCAGGACAGGCGAAACACCTCTACCTTGATCAGACTCAAGGATTCAGCTTCCAGCATGGTGGCCAGTAAGTCTTTGGCTTCTTGGTGGTTCATGTCAGTTTCTTCCGTAGTTAACCCCTATGATCCTAGTTTAAAGGGCTGACGAGGGCTATGCAATTGAAGTTCAACACATTAACAACTTGAATACACACATTCCCGTTATAGATCTACACAGCGTATTGATGCCTGTCACGTCAAAATGCCAATTAGCCATTGATGAAAATCAATACGGATAGATATTTTAGCGGGGAGAATGATAAAGGTGCCTAACAACGTTATTAAGGTCTGTTGTTTTTTGGGTGTGGGGCTTATTAGCGCCAATAAAACCAACGCAGAGCCGGTGGATATGTCCAACCCGTTGGCCATTTACAGCCAAGCTGGCGTGGGAGTGGACGACAAGGGTTTTAATTTCAAATTCGGCCAAATAAGTGATACCGGCAGCAATACTTCCATAGCCATGAATGTGTTGGAGATCAATGGTCTTCTGGGTGATGCCATGGCTGTGGGTAGTGATGGCTCGGATAGCATTGATTCTATCCGCTTCCGAAATTTTCAACAGAGCTTGATCGATGGGCGTGGCAGGCAACTGGATATTGAATATGACTTAAATCAGCAGTTGGGGGCTGTGTCTTACAGTTTAACTCAGATCCTGGCACCCATGGGGGCTTTTAGCCTGTTTCCGTTGGCAGGCGGAGGCATAAGCTTTGCTAATGATATGGATTACAGTGGCACAGGCATGATTGCAGATGTGCATGAGGGCTTTTCAATTCCCGGTGTCTATGTCGTGATAGGCATGTATAGCATTTACAATATCAATGAAAAGCTCTGGTTTAATTACAATCCCATGTGGCGAGCACCTGTTGCCGGTGCCGAAATTTACAAAAATTCAGACAATACTCTGTCTCATGAGGTCGCTGTGGGTTATCAAATCAATCTACGCTGCAATGTTCGCTACTTTGCTAACTGGGATAATCATGGGGATTTTTTGACGGGTGGACACAGGGTTGAGCTGAATTACCAGTTATAAATATTCGATTCAAGGCCAGCCCCGTATATTCAGACCTCGCCCTATTCATTAAAAAACGTCCATAACCGAAGTCAAAAAAATCACACATTGTTGTGTGGCTTGCACACAGACATTTATGCACTCAAATAGCACTCTGATAGCAGGAATCAGGACATCTTGGATGGTTATAGGCGATATCATGGGATTTATGACTCTGAAAAATCAGCCTGGAAGTACTATTCCATGTCTATCGATGGCTCAATAGATATAGACGATATGTCGTATCTTCTGGGTTTGATCAATATAACCCGACAGCGTACAGGCAAGGTACAGCTGTATATGGAAGTAGAAGGGTTTGGAGGTTCGGCTATCGATAGCAATATAGAAGCTATGAAGTTTTTATTTAAGTTTGGTTGTGAAACTCTCTCAGCCATTGTGCTTGTGACAGATAAACTCTGCTTACAAAAAATGTATAACTCATTGAATACAGTGTTTCAGCATACCGATATTAAAGTGTTTTCGATGGCCGGAAAATGCCTGGCTCAAGGCTTTGTTACTGAAACCAACTGAAGAAAACAAACAATGGAATCACTGCGAATGATTGGCATAAGTCGCCTTGATCAAGTTTATCGATATTGTAAAAAGGAAGTGATATGCCGATAAAAAAATCCGTGAGTCTATTGATTCTGTTATTTATCATCACAGCCTGTATTGAAAGCAGGCTTGAAGATCAAGATACAGCATTTATTCTTCAGAAAAATAGAGCAGAAGTCAGGGGGAACGAAATAGAGTTAATACAACTCTATGCATCATCGACGCTAAGTATAGAAAAGCATCATCTCGTGGCGGTTGATCATCAGGCTGATCAGGTCATCATCGAGGACGACGACGACGGAAAGGTATACGGTATGACTATCACTGATGAGTCGACTATTCTGCAACAGTTGAATGCAGGGGATGAGATTGACATCGAGATATTACAAACGTTATCGGTTGAATTGATTATGTATACGGAATTAATTGCAGATCATGCATTTGTAAAAAATCCTGAATGGCAGGAGAAATCTGCATCCGATAAATCGAGCCGGCTGCAAAAAAAGCGGCTGATATATACCATTGAATCTATCGATAGAAACAACGGAAGCTTTAGCTTAAAAGACAGCGATGCAAAGGTGAGAGAATTTATAGCTGAAAATCCTTTTCATCTAAATAATGCATCTACGGGAGATGAGGTTGTGGTCACCTTCACCGAGATTCCAACGCTGTTAATTCCCTGAGGGGGTTGTTAAATCGTTTGTTACGTCTGTATCGTTGTGCAGAGCTTCTCTTTGGCTTTTAAATCCCTGTTCCAGCCTTATAAGATCGGAATTTCCGTTCGATGATTTTTCTTATGCCGTTTTAAGTGCTTATAAATTGATCAGATCCCCGGTCTATGCACTTCGGAATCTTGCCTATAAAAATCGTGCAAGATCAATGCGACTATCTTTCCTGCTGCTACCCATTTTTCTGCAGTCAACGAACCCAGAAAACACATTGATACTATTTTTCCACACATCAATTTTTTACCGGCTGTTTGATAATTAATGTGTAAATTATTCGGCAAGAGAAACTTATCAATGGTTTATTTTCATGCCGTGACCATTAGCTTAACATGGAGTTAAATCAATGAAATCAATACTGAAAAACGTCGCATTATCCAGTCTTTTATCCACCAGTGCAGTCATGGCTCAAGCGGATAGTGGGGCCTCCGAAGAGAAATGGGATTTTGCTTTGGCGCCTCTTTACCTCTGGTCAACAGGCATGTCAGGGTCCTCTACGATGGGGGATAAAACGTCACCTATCAATATTGAGTTTAAAGATGCACTGGATAATATGGACTCCGCATTTACGATTCACTTCGAGGCCAACAAGGGCAAGTGGGGCATATTAGCGGATTATATGCATATAGGCCTGGCACCTGAAGCTGAGATGGATGGTCAAAGTGTCGCCATCGATGTGACCAATAATATTTATGAAGTGGCGGGCATATATAGACCCGGTGAACAAGAAGACTTGGAGCTGTTATTTGGTGGTCGCTGGCTGGATTTTAAACAAGGTGTCGATATGGGCGAGGGAAAAAACACGCTGGTTGATGATAGCTGGTTTGATGCTTATCTTGGGGCGAGATATATCTGGAATGTCAGTAAAAATGGCAAGTTTATGTTCCGGGGTGATGTAGGCGCCGGTGAATCAAACCTGGTGTGGAATAGCTCCATACTGTTTGATTACCGTGTACATGACAATATCTCACTGCTAACCGGTTATCGTTGGTTGGATTATGATTATGACAAGGGAGAAGGTGATGACTACTTCAGCTATGATGTGCGTTATGAAGGCCCTGTATTTGCCGCAAACTTTAACTGGTAATAGTCGTGTAAATACATAGTATAACATCACTCAAAGCAGGGACATATATATAACGCTTGGAACAATCGGCGCTGTATATGTCTCTTGGTATCTGCTCAAGTTCAATCGTCTAGCCCGGCCTTCGATCAATCTCTGCTCTTCATGAACATTCACTGTCAGTAAATCCAGGCAGGCATTTATTCAAAACATATTTTCAAAAAAATGGGTGATTCTCCCATGAATATCAATCAAAGCTGTATCGAAAAAATCACACATAGATCCGCAACAGAGACACATATAAGCCACAGCAGACATGGCAGACTATAAACCTACTTACTGATGCCAAGTCGAAGGATGAGGAATATTCCTGTACCGGTTTAACATTCTTGGCGGAAATTAACGTCTCTTGTACTGTAGCTGGGTTTATTCTTTCAGAGAGTGTCATTGCTGCAGGTTCATGAATGATCACTTTCTCAGACCAGGCAAGGTTGGCCGAAAAGTTGATGAGAACCCCATTCATTGATGCGTTGTTTCGCAGCTATTTGTATGAGTCTCAGGCATGGCGTTTCGGGATAAACGGATTTTCGTCAGTATATCTAACGTTTGAAAATAGTTATCTTCAAGATAAGGAACAAAATACACCATGGCTTATCGTCTGATACTAAATGGGAAAAAGGCCGAACTTACATCGATTAGAGAAGCTATTGATCAAGCAAGAACACATAGCCATATAGAAGTAAGAGTCACCTGGGAAGCGGGTGATATGTCAAGATTGGTTAACGAAGCTTGCAAAGATGGTTGTCGTCGTCTGATCATCGGTGGTGGAGATGGTTCGCTGAAGCAGGCTGTTGATGCTTTAATGCAACAGCCTGCAGATGTAAGGCCGGAGTTAGCGATGCTGCCCTTAGGTACGGCCAATGACTTTGCTACAGCCTGCACCATCCCTGCTGAACCGGTGGCGGCATTAACTTTGGCGCAATCGGGACAGGCCTATGCGGTGGATTGTGTACAGGCCAATGACGAATATTTCATCAATGTAGCCAGTGGTGGTTTTGGTGCGCAGGTGACCAACAATACTCCTGTGCAGTTAAAGAATTTTCTGGGCGGAGGGGCTTATACTCTATCGGGGCTGACACAATCATTAAACTTTTCGCCTTATCAGGGGAAACTGCATCTGCCGGATATGTCGGTACAGGCCGAGGTTATCGTCGCTGCGGTATGTAATGGTCGTCAGGCCGGTGGTGGTCAGCAACTGGC
>JABSRQ010000294.1 GCA_013215055.1 Pseudomonadales bacterium
ACAACCCGGCTATCAAACCAGGAAAACCCCAGCTGCATCAGGCCCTGCCAGTATTGATGAAGATGAACAGGATGATAGAGATATCACCTGGACACCGCTTCTCGATGAAGAAAAATCGGATAGCACGGCACCGAATTACAACCGCAGTGATAGCCATAGCTATGGCTTCACCGATGCAGGTAATTGCCGCGAGCATAACGAAGATGCCATGCTGCTAAACCCTTCGGCTGGCCTATGGGTCGTTGCCGATGGCATGGGCGGACACCATGACGGCGCTCACGCCAGTCAAGCGGTGGTAGAAGCATTGGCCCGTGTCGATCTGGCAGGCTCCATGGAACAAATACTTGAGCGCATAAAAATTGCCCTGGATCAGGTCAATCAAGAGCTGCTGGATTTTGCCAATAATCAATCAGAAAGCGGCATCTGTGGCAGCACCGTGGTAGGCATGATCATACGCGACAATCAATGCGCCTTCTTCTGGGCCGGCGACAGCCGTTTATACCTATACCGACACAATCAGCTGCATCAGCTCAGTAAAGACCACAGCCTGGAGCAGGAGCAGATCGATCAGGGCATCATCTCAGCCAACGATGAAAACTTCAGCGGTAAAAATCTGATCACCCGAGCCGTAGGCGGCGATGACATACTGGCCGTAGACTTCTGCTACCACAATCTACAAGTGGGCGATCAATTTATGCTGTGTTCCGATGGTGTATATGGCGAGCTTACACATATCACCATGCAACAGATCATGGCACAGAGTGAATCACTGGAAGCCGCAGGCACACGTTTTCAGAACAGAATTTCTGCTGGACTGGCCAAGGATAACTTCACCGGTATTCTGGTGCGTTTCTAATCCATAAGGAAATGCTGTGTTAAAGATTAGATATCAACAGCATGCATTCACTTTATTATGTAGGGCTTCAATAAATAAAATGCTTACAACTAGCCATATAAAAAGCCGTTAGTTAAAACTAACGGCTTTCTTGTAGGCACTGCAGAAATAGTTTCTTACCTGGTGACAATCCAGTTTTCACCTTCTTTTCTAAAAAGTGAAGCGCCAATCCTGTAAAATCAACTCGCCCACCTAACACTGGCTCGTTATTTTCAATATCAGGTTTAATACTGGTAGTAATGGCAGTAGGTCCAGTGCCATCTAGATTCCCGGCTTTAAAACCAACAGATGTAGAAAACTTCACCTTATAGCATTTGCCTTCCATCTTGGCATCGCCTTTCAGCTCAAACTTTATTGCTGCTGTCGTTTGGTTAAAAACAAACACATATTTATAAAAACCAGGATTATTTTCAACAAGCAATCTCCACTGCTAATCATATCGCAGAAAGAATTTACCAAGCAAAAAAAGCCGCTAAAACTATTTAGCGGCTACTCTCAGAATAAGTCTCGAGTCATCATCTGGTGATAATCCAGTTATCACCATCTTTCCTAAAAATTGTTTCATAGCCAGTAAACATGACCTCATCTTTATCCCAGCAATATATTACAGGCCTTGCCCCTAGCCACAATAATTTCTTTGTATGATTAACGTTTGGATAGGAATATTCAAGATCTAAATCATCAAAGACTCTGTGCTCATCAATACTTTCTTGTAGAGATAATCGTAATTTATCCTCATATGTCCCTTTGGGCTGATACATAGCAATATCAAGCTCATTATTTCGTTCTTTAAAATAAGGTAAAATAGAAGCTAAGTCATTTTTTAAAATCGAGGAATGAATATCTTCTAAAATTTTGAATGGTTTCAATGCTAGCTTGCTTAGAGCTTCTTCCTCTGAAAGAGTCTCTGGGTCTGTTATGACATCACTGGAAAAAAACTTCCATTCAGGAAAAGGTGTCGGCATATCAACAGTCAGGAGGAAGCGCTTTGCTCCATCATAGCCAATATCCTCATTAATTTTTATATCGGACACCAAATATTTCTGTTTAGTTGAAAGGTTGAGAGATGTAGGAAAGTTATATTCCCCCGGTTTAGTAGATGCTTCAAACCCTGTTTCAGCAACACCAGGTGCTTTGTATATTAATTTGGCTAAAGTGACTTCTTCTTTATTAACAGTAGATGCATTAACTACTTTCAAAGCTATTGAAAGCTTATCCCCTCCTTTTCTTGTAAAGCTTCCAGTTTCTTTCCATGGATATAACTCGAAGTCAATGACATTACTACCGCTACGGACCAATGCATTCACAGGAATATCAACATTAAGTACATCCCCCTCAGTTTCCTCCTGAAGTTGCACACCATTTATATTGACATAACATCTAATTCCTGACGCACTAATTTCTAATTTATAATACAGTTCTTGATCAAGCATGCTTGCTCCAAAAGTCGTGGGTATATATATAAAACTAATAACCAATAATAAAAAGTGACTAAAATAGTTCATAGGTTCTCAAGTTTAATAAGGCTGCTGCTTTATCTACAACTTCCCGGGGTCAAGTCTCACATTTCACATAGCTACTTACGTGAGCCGCAGGGACAAACCATTAAGATCACATGCCCCAATAGAATTTTATGATGTCATACTGACTACAGAAATATCGAATGTAAAATGTGAGACCTGACCCTTTTATTTTCTCTTCCTTCTTAGGGGCATCGCCAACGGAAATTTTCCCCTTGTATTCCACTTGAGTATGGGCATGAACCTGGGTTGTAAGCTCGCCATTGGGGCCATCGCAGCATTTAGCTTCTATGGTGTATATGCTTACATCAGCATCGGAATCTGCATCTTTTGGGATGAAAATGTTTTCAAAGAACTCCATGTAGCTGATGTTAGCCAGATCCACATCATGGCTTGGGCTTAATGCTCGAAACTTTAGCGGGTTGGATTTTGGCCCTGGAAGGCAGATATCAAAGTTTCTATCCGTTGGGCCGCGTACCGTTAAAAACGGGGCAGTGCTGATTTCCCTCAACACGATTGTCGACTTGAGAGGCAGGGTTTATTATCAAGATCTCAGGAGGTAGGAAAGTAAACTGGGGCGTGAACCGCCCCAGATGTAAGGAGGGAGTTATCTTGAAATAATCCAGTTACCCCCCTCCTTTCTAAAGATCGTTTCATACTCAGTAAAAGTAGTTTCTTCTTCATCCCAACAATATATTACCGGCCTTCCACCAAGCCAGACCAGCTTTTTATTGCTTGTAACATTTGGGAATGAGTATTCAAGTTCAAGTTCATCAAATATATCTTTATCATCAATACTCTCTTGAAATGAAAGACTTAACTTATCCTCATAAGAGCCGGATGGAAGGTACATTGCAATATCCATTTCATCGTTACGTTCCTTAAAGTAAGGTAATATTGAATCAACATCATTTTTCAATAACCCTGCGTGGATTTTTTCTAATACCTTATAAGGGCCAGTAGATATCTTTTGCAAACGCTGTTCTTCTGTTAATGGCCGTGGATCTGTAATATCTTCACTTTTGAAGAATTTCCATTCAGGAAAGGGTGTAGGCATATTAATGGACAGTGAAAAGCGTTTGGCTCCTGGGTATTCAAGATCTTTATCTATATCAAGTTCAGAGATTTTGTATACAGAGTTTTTTGGTAGACTCAATGAATCGGGAAAATTAAATTCACCAGATTTTGTTGTTGTCTCAGTACCTAGCATTCCAATTTCAGGGGATTTATAGACTAGCTCACCGAGAGAAAATTCTTCCTTTTCCTCACTGCTTTTATTAACCATTTTTAAACGAAGAGTAATCTCCGCATCTGACCTTTGAGTTAGAGTACCCGTTTTTTTCCAAGGATATAGCTCAAAGTCAATGACATTTTCACCGCTGCGAACTAATCCATTGATAGGGATATCGATATTTAAAACGTGACCTTTTGTTTCTTCCTGAACCCTTATGCCATTAACATGAGCATAGTATTTCATACCCGAGGCGTTGATTTCGAGTGTGTAATAAATTTCTTGATCTTGCATAGTTTCTCCACAAACATGGTTGTTCAATATAAAGCTGCAAACAAATAGAAAGCAGTATTTAAAATAAGTCATAATTTCTCAGGTTTAATACGGTTTTTGTCTCGGTGGCATCCTCAGGGAATGAGGATGCCTCTAAAATCACCCAAGCACAGTTTTTTTCTTCAACTTTGGCGCCATCTTTGCTGATAGAAGAGTTACCATCGTTGGCCTCAACTTTGGTTGATGTATTGGCTTCTTCATCGTTGTCCATACCATCCATTTGACCTTTCGATTTTACTTTTTTCTGATTGACTTTCTTTTTTACCTGAACCTCTGCAATGCTCATATAATAAAGCGCCAAACCAGTGAAATCGATACGTCCTCCTAGAACGGGATCATCACCAGCCATGTCGGGGATTAAGCTGGTAGTTATCGCTGCGGGGCCTGTGCCTTTAAGGGCACCTACTTGGAAGCCAACGGCCATGGCAAATTTAACGGCATAACACTTACCCTCCATCTTGGCATCGCCTTTGAGCAGCAACTTGACTGAGGCGCTGTTTTTGAAGTTATGCGGGGAGTCTTCAGGTGGCGCTACCGGTTCGGTATTACCGGTACAATTACTGACGATAGGTTCTTCTTTGGGCTGTTGGCCATAGAGTTTTTTCCATTGATATTCTACATCGATGGTGCCTTCAACTTTTAATATTATTGAAGCTTCTGCCTTGAAATAGATATTCTTCTTGTCATCTTCTTTCTGTTCGTCTTTGTCTGCTTTCCTGACGATGACATGGG